>NZ_JBBOPU010000008.1:0-1716 GCF_038003745.1 Staphylococcus sp. FSL W8-1207 | reverse complement strand
AGAGTGGATTAGTTTAACAGCATCTAATCAATCTAATTTAAGTTCTGGTAAAGAAGTGATGGAAAAGCTAAAAAAAGATCCAGAATCCTTAACCATAGGTGTTGCACCAGGTTTAGGTAACAATGACCACTTAGCTTTTGTACAAGCAGCGAAGGAATATGGCGTTGATATAGATAAAATCGATTTCCTAGTGTATAAAAGCGGAGGAGATTTGCAAACCGCTTTATTAGGTGGACATGTAGATGTTGCTTCTACTGCTGTCTCTGAAGTAAAAGAACAACACCAAACTGGAAAATTAAAAATGTTAGCAGTAACATCTGATAAACCGGTTGAAGGCATCGAAGAGGTTCCTACTTGGGAAGAACAAGGTGTTGATGTCGTCTTTCCACATTGGCGTGGCGTCATGGGGCCGAAAGATATGACACCAGAACAAATTGCCTATTGGGATGAAACAATGCAAGATGTAGTGAAATCAGATAGATGGCAAAAAATAAGAAAGAACAACGACTGGGAGAATTATTATAAAGATAGCGAAGAAAGTGAGAAATTTTTAAAAGAACAACGTAAGAAATATAAAAAACTAGTCGAAGATTCAGGTCTGAAATAAGGGGGAGTATAAATGTCACGACTTGTCTTTCCAGTATTATTAATATTATTTGGTCTTATTTATTTAGTATTAACTATAAATATACCTAAATCGAACATTGGCGATCCTAATAGTCCGATGTATTTTCCAATGTTAGTTGGTTTATTGCTTTTGATAATGAGTATTATTTATTTCTTTCAAGAATTCAAAAAACGTCATGAAGATTTTACAGCCTTTTCACAATTACTAGAGAGGAAAACATTTATACGTATCGTCTTAACAATTGTTTTAACAGTAATATACGCTTTAATATTCGAACGTCTTGGCTTTTTAATTTCAACAATTATATTCTTAGGTGCCATTATGTTCTTAATTAACGGATATAAAAGATGGTTACAGAATATTTTAGTTACGGTGATTTTTTCTGGCATTGCATGGTACACATTTGCACAATTATTGAATGTCAGTTTACCTTAAGGAGGGTGATTTAAATGGGGATTGATGCAGGTAGTTTTTTAGAAGGATTATCAACAGCGTTTCATCCGATGAACCTTTTATGGGTCCTTATCGGTGGTTTTCTAGGTACTGTGGTAGGTATGTTACCTGGATTAGGACCTGCGACTGCGGTTGCAGTACTCATACCTGTGACATTTGGTATGGAACCCGTAAGCGCATTGATTTTAATGGTTTCGATTTATTATGGTGCCATGTATGGTGGCTCGAGAAGTTCGATTTTGTTAAATACACCAGGTGATGGCTCAGCCATTGCAGCTACATTCGATGGTTATCCAATGACCAAAAATGGAGAGGCGGGTAAAGCCCTAACGATCTCAGCTATAGCTTCGTTAATTGGAGGTATTACTGCGGTGTTTGGTTTTATCATTTTAGCTAAGCCGTTATCTGCCTTTGCTTTGAAATTTGGTCCTCAAGAGTACTTTTTATTATTCTTATTTACGCTTTCAGCTATTGTAACTTTATCGTCAGGGAAGATGGTCAAGGGGTTCATTGCGACAAGTATTGGTTTAATCATTAGTACAGTAGGGGTAGATTTACAAACAAGTATTTATCGTTTCACATTTGATTTACCTCATTTAAGTGAAGGTATCAACTTCTTAGTCGTTATCATTGGT
>NZ_JBBOPU010000007.1:0-1716 GCF_038003745.1 Staphylococcus sp. FSL W8-1207 | reverse complement strand
CCCAATGATAACGACTAAGAAGTTGATACCTTCACTTAAATGAGGAATATCAAAAGTGAAGCGATAAATACTTGTTTGTAAATCAACACCTACCGTACTAATGATTAAACCAATACTTGTCGCAATAAATCCCTTGACCATCTTACCTGATGATAAAGTTACAATAGCTGAAAGCGTAAATAAGAATAGTAAAAAATATTCTTGTGGACCAAATTTTAAAGCAAAGGCAGACAATGGCTTAGCTAAAAGGATAAAACCAATAACTGCTACAATACCTCCAATTAATGAAGCAATTGCTGATATTGTGAGGGCTTTACCGGCTTCTCCTTTTTTGGTCATTGGATAACCATCGAATGTAGCTGCAATGGCTGAGCCATCACCTGGTGTATTTAATAAAATCGAACTTCTCGAGCCACCGTACATGGCACCATAATAAATTGAAACCATTAAAATCAATGCGCTTACGGGTTCCATACCAAATGTCACAGGTATGAGTACTGCAACCGCAGTCGCAGGTCCTAATCCAGGTAACATACCTACCACTGTACCTAGAAAACCACCGATAAGGACCCATAAAAGGTTCATCGGATGAAACGCAGTTGATAATCCTTCTAAAAAACTACCTGCATCAATCCCCATTTAATCACCCTCCTTAAGGTAAACTGACATTCAATAATTGTGCGAATGTGTACCATGCAATGCCAGAAAAAATCACCGTAACTAAAATATTCTGTAACCATCTTTTATATCCGTTAATTAAGAACATAATGACGCCTAAGAATATAATTGTTGAAATTAAAAAGCCAAGACGTTCGAATATTAAAGCGTATATTACTGTTAAAACAATTGTTAAGACGATACGTATAAATGTTTTTCTCTCTAGTAATTGTGAAAAAGCTGTAAAATCTTCATGACGTTTTTTAAATTCTTGAAAGAAATAAACAATGCTCATTATCAAAAGCAATAAACCAACTAACATTGGAAAATACATCGGACTATTAGGGTCCCCAATGTTTGATTTAGGTATATTTAAAGTCAACATTAGATAAATAAGACCAAATAATATTAATAATACTGGAAAGACAAATCGCGACATTATTACTCCCCCTTTATTTCATGCCTGAATCTTTGACTAATGCTTTATACTTCTTACGTTGCTCTTTTAAAAATTTCTCACTTTCTTCGCTATCTTTATAGTAGTTTTCCCAATCATTATTCTTTCTTATTTTTTGCCATCTATCTGATTTCACTACATCTTGCATAGTTTTATCCCAATAGGCAATTTGTTCTGGCGTCATATCTTTCGGCCCCATCACACCACGCCAATGTGGAAAGACAACGTCAATGCCTTGTTCTTTCTATGTAGGCACCTCTTCAATACCTTCAACTGGTTTATCAGAAGTCACTGCCAACATTTTTAACTTTCCAGTTTGGTGTTGTTCTTTTACTTCAGAGACAGAAGTAGAGGCAACATCTACATGTCCACCTAATAAAGCAGTTTGTAAATCACCTCCACTTTTATATACAAGGAAATCGATTTTATCTACATCAACGCCATACGCCTTAGCTGCCTGTACAAAAGCTAAGTAATCATTGTTACCTAAACCTGGTGCAACACCTATAGTTAAGGATTCTGGATCCTCTTTTAATTTTTCCATTACACCCTTACCAGAATCTAAGTTCGATTGATTAGATGCTGTTAAACTAATCCATTCA
>NZ_JBBOPU010000006.1:0-23081 GCF_038003745.1 Staphylococcus sp. FSL W8-1207 | reverse complement strand
AATAAAAACCTCATTTCCATTTATTTTGGGATTGAGGTAATAAAACAATTTTTACGAAAGTTACATGTTTTGTGCTTGCACTTAGATGACTAGATATATATAATACAAGTATCAAAAAAATATATAAACAAACGAATGCAAATCGTTTTATTACCGAGAGCCGATGCTACGCCAATAGCATTGGCTCTTTTAATATTCATAAAATAATATTAACACTTTTAAACCTGTATATAAAGCGTTTTAAGAATAGTTAGAATTATTCTATAACCTCAAAATACTACCTATAATATTTTTAGTGCCTAATTAGGTAGTTATAATACTGTATAGGTATCTAATTAGGCATTTAGGTGCTAAATTAGCCACTAAACCTAGGTGGTAAAAGATGAAAAAAACTTCGTTAGGTGGTAAAATTTAGGTACCTAATTTAGTACCTAAGGATGGATGTTATGAAAACTATTAAAATGGTTGCTGATGAACTGAATGTAACCAAACAAACTATTGTTAATAATGCTAAAAACTTAAATGTTTCTTTTAAAAAAGAAAACGGTGTTAATTATATTAATAATGATGATTACTTGAGAATTATAGAAAAAATAACTAAAAAAGAAAATACGATAGAAAATAGGGAAACTGTTAAAAAAGAAGACTTTAATAAAAAATATCCAGAAGTTGAAAATACAGTATATAGCAATATTGATAGTTCTGATACACTAAAAACAAAAGTGAATGAATTAGAAAAACAAATAGAAATATTCGAAACTAGAGCTAAAAATGATGAAAAATATATTGGAAGTCTGACTAAACAATTAGACCAACAGAATAGCAATGTTAATACATTGAATAAACTATTGGAGAATCAACAAATTTTAGCTTTGGAAAGTAATAAAAAAATTCAAAAGCTAGAACATCAATTAGAAGAAGAACGACAGCTTAATTATTCTTTTGATACAACGACTAATGATAGACAAAACGTCAATGCGCAAGAAGCAACTTTTACTAAAGAATCTCCAAATATCAACCAACAACAAGAAGAAAATGAGCCATCAGAAACAGAAGTGGAACATACAGATATATCTGAAGAGAAAAAGATTGAAAGTATAAAAGAAGATGAATTCCAAAAGAATGATAAACCATCTGAAGAAATCAAGAGTGATCCTGGTAATAGGGAAGAGGAAGCACCTAAAAAGGGGTTTTGGAGCCGGTTTTTTGGTAGCTAATATAATTAATTAGGCACTAAAAGGTTATAACCTTTTAGTGCCTTTTTTATATAGATATTCAACAATAAAAGGCACTAATTTAATTTTAAATGACTCAAATTTTGAAATTACTATTGGAGATATTTTTAATCAAGAAGATGATGATTTTAAAGTGATTGCTTTTAATGAGTATTTTGATACTAAAGTAGATGGGAATATTATTTCACCCAAATCATTAAACGGGCAGTATATAACTAAATTTTATCCTAATGAAAAAAAACTAAAAGAATTAGATGATAGAATAGCTGATGATGATAAGCTTAAAAAAAAGGTGAAAGAAAAAAAGGTTGATAGATTTAACGGTGGTAAAACTACCAGTTATAATTTAGGCAGCATTTACAAAGATGGTGATTATTTTCTTGTAGCTTTTTCTAAATTCAATGAGAAAGATGAAGCAAATTTAAAACTATCTGAATATGCTAATTGCTTAATAAATTTTTGGGATGAAGTTAACACATTATATAATCAACAAACAGTTGTTTTGCCATTGTTGGGAGCAGGTATAACAAGACACTCAGATTTCGAGGCTAAAGACCAAGAATTACTTGAAGTATTAATTTGGACGTTTAAAATCAGTAAAGTTAAGTTTAAGGAACCTGCTAAAGTGAAAGTAGTAATTCAAGAATTACAAAAAGATAACATCAATTTTTATCAATTAAAAGAGGGTGAAAATATTGGCGTATAAAAGTGGAAATTATGCAGCATTTTATGTAAGTGAACCTTTTGATCCAAGTAATTTAGGAGCGTCAGCTACAAAAGATTTTTCTTCGTATAATTTATTGAAAGCTTGGAAAGCTAACGATGACAGTTTTCCATTTTTAGATTCCCATAATAAAAATTACAATGTAAGAGACGGAAGTGATTGGGAACGAACCTTAAAGCCTCGTTTGCGAAATCGACTAAGGGATTCAAAGAACATAATTTTATTTTTAAGTTCCACTACTAAAATTAGTAGAGCTTTACAAGAAGAATTAAATTATGGAGCAAACACTTTGGGTCTACCTATAATAGTGGTTTATCCAGAATACGATGATAAAAGACATATTATAAACTGTAAAACAGGAAGTTTCAGGCAACAAATTAAAGAGTTATGGGGAAAATTCCCCGATCTACAAGAAGCTATGAGAGTAGTTCCAACAATTCATATTCCTTATAAAAAAGAACTCATTAGAATGGCTCTTAATAACAAATATTTTATGATAAATACTAAGACGGATATTTCAAAATATTATTACCCCTGTTAACATAATTCCACTAATCGATAGATACTCTAATACATTAAAAACTCCAATATCCTGTTCTTATTAAAAGTATTGGAGTTTTCTCATTTATATACTAAACAAGGATGTAAGTGGTAATCAATAAAATCAATATACTATTAATGTTCGTTATTGATATCCATTTTGATTTTGAAACGATTAAAGCACATACATAATATGTATGTGTTTTTTGTTATACTTATAGCTATTAATTAATGTAGATATAAAGTGTGTGTGCAGAGAAATGCTTGAAAGTAAAAGATTAATTATGAGTAAGCCGAAATTATCGTTTTCTGAAGAATTATATAGGATTCACTCTAATAAATTAGCAACTCAATATACTCCTAAGAGAAAGCATAAAACAATAGAGGATACTAAAAAAATGTTGAATGCATGGGCAAATTATTGGGACAATAATAATCATGGATATTTCATATTTATTGAAAAAGAAAGTGATGCTGTAATAGGTAGTGGCGGGGCAGAAAAAATGGAGTTTGCGAATAAAGAATACTTTAATTTGTATTATAGATTGGACCCCAAAGCAACAGGAAAGGGCTATGCAATTGAAGCTATTATGAAAATTATAAATTGGTTACATTATGAAATAGACAATACTTTACCTTTTGTAATAAGAACTGATAAAGATAACTCAGCTTCTATAAATTTAGCTCACAGATTAGAGTTTAAAAGAGATGTTAATTTTGATAATTTTACAGATGAAGGAGACGTCTTCTTTTTTAAAAATCTAACTTAATAACTAAAATACAATAACTCATACCAAATTTTAAAACGTTCAATTTTGATTCTTTAATCTAGACAGTTATAAAAAGTAAATTTTTTTCAATAAGTTTAACAATATACTATAAGAGGAATAATACATGTAGGAATTTAAATTTAATTAGCAATTGGCATTAAAGAATTAGCTTTACACATATAATAAATGAACTAATTAATTAATTTATTATTGATTCGAAGCATTCATGATTTAATTGTTGTCTTAAGTATTTCTAAAATTTCTTATGAGGTGATATGTATGAGTAATGGATTTTTCAATGATGATTTTGATTCAATTTTCAGAAAAATATTCCAAGATATGCAAGAATCTGTTAATAATGGTAATAAAAAATATTATATCAATGGTAAAGAGATTTCTCCCGAACAATTAGCCCAATTACGACAACAGCAACAACAAGGCGGAAATTCTGCTGAGCAAAGCGCGCGTGCATTTCAACAATCTAGCACTCAAGGACAAAATGATGAAAGTAATTATTTGGAACAAATTGGGCGCAATTTAACACAAGAAGCACGTGATGATTTATTAGATCCAGTAATTGGTCGTGATAAAGAAATTCAAGAAACTGCTGAAGTCTTAAGTAGACGTACTAAAAACAACCCTATTTTAGTTGGTGAAGCTGGTGTAGGTAAAACAGCTATTGTTGAAGGTTTAGCACAAGCCATTGTTAAAGGTAACGTACCAGCATCTATTAAAGATAAAGAAGTCATCTCAGTAGATATTTCTTCCTTAGAAGCTGGCACACAATATCGTGGCGCTTTTGAAGAAAATATCCAAAAATTAGTTGAAGCTGTTAAAGAAGCGAAAAATGTTGTATTATTCTTTGACGAAATTCATCAAATTATTGGTTCAGGTTCAACTGGCGGTGATTCTGGTAGTAAAGGGTTATCAGATATAATTAAACCTGCATTAAGCCGTGGTGAATTTTCAATTATTGGTGCAACTACACAAGATGAATATCGGAATAATATTTTAAAAGATGCTGCATTAACACGTCGTTTTAATGAAGTACTTGTTAATGAACCAAGTCCTGATGACACTTTTAATATTTTAAAAGGTATCCGTGAAAAATTTGAAGAACACCACCATGTTGAATTACCAGATGACGTATTAAAAGCTTGTGTAGATTTATCAATTCAATATATTCCACAACGTTTATTGCCAGATAAAGCTATTGATGTACTAGATATTACTGCAGCTCACTTATCAGCACAAAGTCCTGCAGTAGATAAAGTAGAAACTGAAAACCGCATTGCACAATTACAAGATGATAAAAGTAAAGCCGTGAGTAATGAAGAGTATAAAGAAGCTGACAAATTCCAAAATGAAATTAAGGAACTAGAAGATAAATTAGAAAACAACAATGGCAAATATAATACTAAAGCTACTATAAAAGACGTGTCTGACTCAATAGAACGTTTAACTGGTATTCCTGTATCTCAAATGGATGCAAGTGATATCGAAAGATTGAAAAAAATCAATAAGCGTTTAAAAGATAAAATTATTGGTCAAGATAAAGCTGTTGACCTTGTTTCTCGTGCAATTCGTCGTAATCGTGCTGGATTTGATGAAGGCAACCGTCCAATTGGTAGCTTCCTTTTCATAGGTCCTACAGGTGTAGGTAAGACAGAACTTGCAAAGCAGTTAGCAATTGATTTGTTCGGTAGCAAAGAGGCATTGATTCGCTTAGATATGAGTGAATATAGTGATCAAACAGCTGTATCTAAAATGATTGGAACAACTGCTGGTTATGTAGGTTATGATGATAATTCAAACACATTAACAGAGAAGGTTAGACGTAATCCATATTCAGTTATCTTATTTGATGAAATTGAAAAAGCGAATCCACAAATCTTAACTTTATTATTACAAGTTATGGATGATGGTAACTTAACTGATGGTCAAGGTAATGTCATTAACTTTAAAAATACAATTATTATTTGTACTTCTAATGCCGGCTTTGGTGACGGCAATGAAGAATTTGATGATATTATGGATGAAATGAAAAAATTCTTCCGCCCTGAATTCCTTAACCGTTTCAATGGTATTGTTAAATTCGAACATTTAGATAAAGATGCATTACAAGACATCGTTAACTTATTATTAGAAGATGTTCAAAAAACATTAGATAAAAAAGGAATTACAATGAACGTTACACAAGATGTCAAAGATTGGTTAATTGACAAAGGTTATGATAAACAAATGGGTGCGCGTCCGTTACGTCGTGTTGTTGAACAAGAAGTACGCGACAAAATCACAGATTACTACTTAGAGCATACGGAAGTAAAACATGTAGATATCGTACTTGAAAATGATGAAGTTATAGTTAAAGGTAAATAAACTGTTATACTAAACACAGTAATCTATATTAAAAAAGAGTCTGGCACATAAATACCAAAAAAACGGCAGTAAGATAATTTTCAATTCGAAACTATCTTACTGCCGTTTTCTATTTATCAAGTAAAATGTTTTTGCCGCTTTTTATAAATCACTTAAGAGTAAAGAAATTCTTGTATATTCAAGGTTGTTTAAAGATAAGCGAAAATAATTCATACAAAGAAAAGATTAGAAAAATCATAAATAACGTTCGTTTTTGACACAAAACCTCTTAACTTAATATTAAGAGGTTTTTCTTGGATATTTAAGTCTATAAACTTGTGTTATAATCAATGTATCATAAATATCAAAAATCATGAGTTTTTAGACGATGAGAGACGCGTTTATTTGCATCGAGAATTAGATTTCGTTAATAAGTGCCCATAAAACGATTAAAAGAGGTGGTATTGAAATGGCTAAAATTGGTTATGCACGTGTATCAACACAAGATCAAAGTCTTGATGGACAGATTGATACACTTGAGGAATATGGTTGTGAACGTATCTTTAGCGAGAAAGCGAGCGGTCGCAAAACGAAAAGAACAGAACTTGATAAGTGTTTAGATTATTTACGCGAAGGAGATATCCTAGTTATCTATAAACTAGATCGTCTTGGACGTACAACAAAACAGTTAATTGAGCTATCGCAATGGTTGGATGATAATAGCATTGATTTACATATTATAGATATGAACGTATCGACTAAAGATGCGATGGGCAAGATGTTCTTTACCATGATGAGTGCATTCGCTGAACTTGAAGCTAACTTATTAAGTGAACGAACAAAAAAAGGATTAGAAGCAGCACGAGCAAGAGGGCGAAAAGGCGGCAGACCTTCATTGCCTGACCATAAGAAAAGAGAAATTAAATTTCTATACGATGAACAAAAACTTACAGGCGAAGAGATTGCTAAACAAACAGGAGTGAGTCGTTCTACAGTATATAGGATTATTAAAGAATTCAGAAAAATATAAAGTACTAAATTAAAGTTTCAATTTTATTAAGTTTAATAAGAACGATATCAAGCAATTTAACTATCTCAAATCAGAATTAATTGCTATTAATTGTTTCATAAAGCTCAGCACACTTTTTAGCATCTTTACGATTCACTTAATCAAATATCCAATTATCTCATCATTTAATATAATCACAATTCTAAATGGAGCAATCGAAAATCCAACTTTAATTTTTTTAATTTCTTCAAAGGAAAAAGTATCTTTAACTTCAGTACCCTTTAACAATCCACTGGCTTAAAAACATATTCTATCGCTTAGTAGTATTAAATTTCCAGGTATTGCTTGAGCTTTGAAAATTTTCATCGATACATTAACCGACATAACTGGATTTTGACTGTTAATATTCACCTTTATCCCCTCCAATCAAAAAATATTCGACCCTGTCCTTTATAAAGTGAATTTATTACCATTAATAGATTACAAAAGATAAATTAGCAAGTGAAACAAAAGATATTTGTGACTAATTAGAGTGTACAGCACTAAACACGAGAATTTATCAACGAGGATTTTCATAGTCCCAAAACTAACTTATTTATATTATCTAAAAATGAAAAAGAATAATTTAGAAACTAAAATTAATAAACCAATCATAATCATAGTTGAATATCCTGAAAAAGCTCAAGATAATGGTTTTATCTTCTTTCAATTTCTTATCAACAATTATGATGATAGATTCGATGTATATTATTTAGTATCAGACTATAGTTCAGATATTATAAACCTTAAAGGTTATGAAGATAACATTATACAATATCAGTCTTTAAATCATATCAAACTTTTTGAAAGTGCTACAGTTATAGTCCATACGCACACTCCTAATTATGTATTACCTTTCTTAACCAACTTTTTAGAAGAAAAAGTTAAATCTAAAAACAAATTGTTTTTGCAACATGGCGTCATAGCTTCTAAAGATGTGAGTGGGATATATGGACGGACACAAAATAATGAATTTACAAATTTATTTGTAGTATCTTCAGAAAGAGAAAAATATGAAGTGATTGAAAAGTATAACTATACAGAACAAAATACTATTCTTACAGGACTTCCAAGATTTGATAATATTATTATGGATAGAAAAACATCAAAATTAACTAAAAATCATATTCTCATAATGCCAACTTGGCGTAAAGGTCTAGATCAGTATACAGATGAACAATTTAAAAATACTTATTTTTTTAAAACATACAATCAATTATTACAAAATGAAATGTTAGTAAACTTTGTAACTGAAAATAACATTAAAGTTAGTTTTTATTTACATCGAAATTTTCAAAAGTTCTCACATTTATTTTGTGATAAGTACGTAAAAATTTTATATGAAGGTCAATATAGTGTGAGTTCTTTATTAAAAGATAATGACTTACTCATAACAGATTATTCCAGTGTTGGCTTTGATTTTGCGTTAATGCATAAAAAAGTGATTTACTACAGACCGTCTGCATTGGTAAGTGATGAAATGTTAGAAGAAAACAAGAGTTTGTTACCAGGAGATATAGTAGAAAATGAGAAGGACTTAATAGAAGAATTACACTATTTCGAAATGAAAAAGAGATATAAAGAACATATGAAAGATATATATATATGAAGATACTAAAGCTTGTCAACGAATCGCTAAAAAGATGATAAAAGCATTTAACTTATAATAAATAGCTTTATTGGTCTCATAGATGACACCAATAAAGTTATTTATTTTTTATTTTTGAAGTTGGTAATTATTAATGATCATTGGTTGCAGTGTATTTCTTCCAACAACAATCCGCACATATGGTATGAAAGATAAAATAATTGCTAAACCAATAGAAAAACCAAGGGTGAAAATAGTGGTTAAAACAAAGAACAATATTGGCTGTGTCACGAAGACCGCTAATGATTTTGAAATATAATCTACTATAATTTGATGAGATAAGTAAATAAAGAATGAAATTTCACTAATTAAAAGAATGAAATTTAGATTAAATTTACTTAACGCTTTTGCAAAATATACGATAAATACAAAAGACACCGATGAAAATAATAACAAATCAAAGCGATTAGATTCGTTTAGGTATACGTTTAAGTAAAAGAAATTAAATACCATATAAAAAATGGATAAAAACCAAATTAATAAAAACCAATATATCTTATTTTTAAAGAATGAAATGATGGTTTCATAGTATTTTCCAAAATAAAAGCCCACTACAAAGTAAAAAAGCCAATAAAAAATGATGGTTCTATTAAAAAATGGATAATATTTATCCCATAAATCTAGGTAAGTCGGATTATAATACATTAGAAAAGAGTGAGCAAAACTAATTAAAAATGACGATAAGAGTAAATATATTGGGTTAGCTTTACTTAAAATTTTATAAAATAAAGCATGTAAAATATAAAACTGAAATATAACTAAAACAAACCATCCAAAAAATTTACCCTGTATGACAATACCAAAAAAAATCTCCCAAAAGGAACTATTAGTTGATTCATCAATAAATAATTTAAAAGTAACAAAAAAACCAAAGAATAAATAAGGTACTAATATGAATTTAACGCGCTTTATAAAAAAATTCTTTGGTGTATAAGTAGAATAACGCATGCCCAACAAAGTTTCAGATAATATAATGAAACACGGTGTAGCAAACAGTAGTACTATTTGTATAAAACTATAGCTCATTTTTTGAACATGCGAAATATGATGATCATTTAAAAATCCTGTCATGACATGTACGATTACAATAACTATACAGAATATCGCTCTAGCATATGTAAGTTCTAATTTTTTTTCCAAAATAGCAGTTCCTCCCAAATCTTTTGTTTAAATATTATACTCATTAAAATATTTAAACAACTGTTGCTAAAACATTTAGTTAAGCATATATAATAATTATATATGAGTTAATTATGAAATAATAGCACCTAAATTTACACTTTATAATTACTTCGTTTGTCAAAATAAGCTAGACAGTTTACCTACATCCATGTAACTCATAAATACTTCCAACGGGGTTTGATAATTCAATGACTTTCTGGGGATATGGTTCCTTCTGGTAGAGACGGAGGAAACAAACCGCTGGTCCACCTGATTGAAATCCATCCCCTTAGGCAATCCATCTGTCCGCAATAACCCATTGGAATGTTCATTCAACCCGCGCTGGGAAGGGGTGCCCGGATCAGCGAAATAGATGGAAAGATCATTCTGATTACTGATTGACCGCCAATTCGAGAATTCTTTGCCACAATCGAATGTAATGGATTTGAACAGGTTTCTGGGCACCTGATGACACCATGTGTTGAGCGTGGTTTCGATATCCTTCGCTGTTCTGCCTTCGGGTTTTAGCGTGATGATGGCTTTTGACAGGCGTTCAACCAATGTAATGATGGCACTTTTATGGTGGACACCGACAATCGTGTCGCCTTCAAGATGACCAAATTCTTCGTTGAATGCCGGATAATCCGTCTCTCTTTCAGAAATGTTCCGTTTGAATGTCTGTCTGCCCCGGCGTTCCTTATGACCGTTTGGTTTTCGCTTGCCTTTCATCGGCAGTGTAGAAATATCAAACTGCTGACGTTTGAATAGCCGGTACAGTGTCCGTCCCGAACAATTAATTGGGTGTTCCTCGCGACCAGTAATCACATCGGGGGTCCAGCCCTGAGCGACTTTTTCTTCAACATAGAGATGTTGATCGGCGGGTAGTACAGTCTGTTTTCTACCACAGCGTTTCTTGTTCTGCTTATAGCGCTTGTAATAATCCAGTGCCGTGTGCCCGTCTTTCAGAAAAGTCACCACATTGTGCACTGTTTGACGGGCCCGGCCCATCTGTCTTGAAATCTTTGTGACAGAGCTATTTTGATGGAAATAGGCTTCTATTATTATCAATTCATCCGTGCTAAGATGGGTGTAGGTCATTCGTGATCACTCCTATGATTTCTTTGGTTGGAAATTCATTTTGAGTGTATCACGAGTGGCTTTTCTTATGTGTCTAGCTTAATTTTACAATCGGCGATTATTAAAAATTAGTACAATCTCACATATACTGTAGCAATATAAACTATTTTAATTTGTTGCTATATCTTTGCTCGTTTTGATAATAAATAAAACAAGTAAAGTCAGACAAACAGAACCAACAAGTGTCGGAATTATAAAGAACATGCCTGCCGAATTTGATAATGCATTGCCTGAAGAATTTAACATTGTTAGACCAATGAATGCACCAATTACTGCTGAAATCAAACTAATAATAAGATTAGTAATTTTATTGTTAGTTAACCAGATTGAAAATACCACGCCAACGATTACACCTATTACTATTGTAATGATAAAATCCATAAAACCTCTCCAGTAATGTAATATTTCAAACTGCGTTAATATTAAGTAACTCCTAACTTGATAGAAAAACATAATAAATATCCTACTTACAAACTCAAATAACCTCAAAAGAAGTATGTTAAACACGTAAAATTAAAATTTTGACTTAAACAAAAGTTTATTTTCCAATTTAAATAAAAAAAAATGACCCACACCCTGAATACGTCTTGCTCAAAAAAAGAAGTTAAATCATTCGAATAAGTAATTGTTTTACGTATAAACTTTCACATTTACAAAGATTTATGATTTATACATACGAATACAGGGGATAAAATAAGTGTATATCAAATAATAAGGAGGGGTTTTTATGTCAAGATACGTTTTTCAATCGCCAAGTAGATATATACAAGGAAAAGGAGAAATAAAAAGTTTAGCCAATGAAGTTAATAAATTAGGTGATACACCCTTGATTATTTCAGATAGTTTAGTTTGGTCACTAACAAATAAAGACATAAATGAGAGTTTTGAATCTAACGAGATTAGTTACAAATACGAAGAATTTAATGGGGAAGCCTCTGAAAATGAAATAGCAAGACTTAGCCAAATAGCCAAAGAAAATAACATAAATGTGATTGTTGGCGTTGGAGGAGGAAAGACATTAGATACAGCAAAAGCAATTTCTGATGATCTTAATTCCCCTGTTATTATTGTCCCAACAACTGCTTCTACAGATGCGCCTACGAGTGCTTTGTCAGTTATCTATTCAGATGAAGGTGTTTTTACGGGTTACAGATTTTACTATAAAAACCCAAATGTAGTATTAGCAGATTCACAAATTATAGTCCAAGCACCAGTCAAATTGTTTGCGGCGGGCATGAGCGATGCTTTAGCTACTTTAGTAGAAGTTAAAGCAACTTTAAACCGTAGAGGGAAAACTATGGTGGATGGAAAACCAACATTAGCTTCTTTAGCCATTGCTGAAAAAGCAGAAGAAACAATATTTAAATACGGTAAAAGCGCCTATTTTTCTGCAGCACAAGGTATTGTAACACCTCAAGTGGAGTCTATTATCGAAGCAAACACTTTACTCTCAGGACTTGGTTTTGAAAACGGTGGACTTGCTGCAGCCCATGCAATACACAATGGGTTTACAGCTTTATCAGGAGATATCCATAAACTTGGACACGGCGAAAAAGTGGCGTATGGGACTCTAGTTCAAATGGTTTTAGAAAATAGACCTTATGAAGAAATTAAAAAATATATTGATTTTTATAAATTCTTAGAAATGCCAACAAATTTAAATAATATGCATTTACACGACGTTTCTTTTGAGGATTTAGTAAAAGTGGGAGAATTAGCAAAAGATCCTAATGACACTTTCTCTAATTTAAGTGACGAATTCACTGCTGAAGACGTAGCGCAAGCTATACTAGCAGTGAATGAATTAAGTGGAGGCAAAGCTAAGTAAATTGCTCTTTATTTAGACTACGTATATATTTATTCTTATTTTGCATTTCTCTCCACTATGATGTTATAATTTAGATAACAAATATGTGTTGAACATGGTAAACACCGAGCCCGATAACTACTGGAATAGTTATCGGGCTCTTTTTGGTGTTATTACTATGTCGTCGCTTAATTATTTATCACGATTATTCAACCAATATGAAAACAACGTGATTATAACCCCCACTATAATAGGAGCTACTATAGATACAAATATGATGCTGAACATGGTGTCACCTCCTTCCATGCTAAACCAGCACAGAAGTAGAACGACGACTTCCCTATTATACCATCTGTTAATCTGCAAGCATATGCACTTCCGATAAGTTGAATTATGTAAAAATCAAACTTATACCCCATTATAGGCCATAACTTTACGTACGTTTTTAAGTACGTTATAATATAGAATAAAGAAAGGACGTGACTAATAATGAATATTAAAACGCCTACTAATGCGAGAAAAGAATTCTATGAACTACTTAAACAAGTTAATGATAGCCACGAACCCGTTATTATAAGCAGTTCTAAGAGTGAAAATAACGCCGTAATCATAAGTCAGAAAGATTGGGATAGTATTCAAGAAACGTTATATCTTGAAACAACAGGGACTATGGATAAAGTACGAGAGCGTGAAAAGGATAACAGTGGCTACACTAACGTTGATGATTTAGACTGGGATAACCTCTAAATGGATAATTACAGTATTGCTATTAAAAATTCAGCAAAATCTGATTTAAAGAAATTTAAACAATCACAGTTGAAAACACAATTCTTAAAAATTATGGACACGTTAAAAGAAGACCCTTATTTTCCAAGCCAATCTTTTGAAAAGTTGCAACCTAAACACTTAGGGCGCTATTCAAGAAGAATAAACCATCAACATAGAGTTGTTTACACAGTTGATGAAGATGATAAGGAAGTTTTTATCCTTTCTGCATGGTCACATTATGAATAAAAGCAGCTAATTTTTAGTTATGGGTTATATATTATAAATAGCATATTAGGATTTATGTAATACACGATGGCTTTTCAGTAAATTGATGAATAACCATCCTACCTACTCGGTCAAAAGTTAGGAATGGTTATTTTTTTGGTCTTTATTACTAAATAATCACTTAGTAAATAATAAATCGAAATTTAAGATATGAAAGATTAATTAATCATATTGATGTATTTGATTATATATCATTACTAAATTGGTTGGATAAAATAAATATAACAGAACCACATGCTATAATCGGAAAAATAAAAAGTGGTTTCCATTCATATATGAGTGTTAATTTTAAAAATGATGCAGTAAAACAAATGAAACGGATTGATGAAATTATTTAGGGAACTATTAATATAGTTCTCTTTTACCTACAAGTGATATAAAAGATGCATTAAGTTAATAACGTATATTTCAAATATCTTTAGAGGAATTTATATTATGTATAGATTCCTCTTTTTTATAACATTTAATTAGTATTTCAAAAACTAAACCTCCTGCATTAACTTATAACTAAGTTTAATTGCATTTAATAAATCAAAAATAAAAATGTAGTTATTTGATTTATTAAAGTATATCTAACGTTCTTAATTAGCGTCACGTTTTATATACATTAATTGGTTGTTTATTAATAAACGAACTCAATTAAGATGCTTAAAGTTTATTAATATAAAACTTATAACATTATATTAATGGTAATTAATAGAACAACTTATATTGTTTATTCTTACCTATTAAATATATCAGCGACTCCTTTTAGACTCCCTGATAACAGGATAAGGAGGAACAATGCCATTGCCATGGCACCCAGCACAGCTGGGGTTCTCTAAACTTATCCTTTAACACTATAAATGCTGATGTGATAGTGTTTATATAATAATTTATAACGCGATAACAATAGAGTTTGTATATTTTTACACGGCATTTTTATGAGAATTTACCGAACGGCACATCCCTTGTCCCGCAAGAGGTTTAAAAACGGGGACTCTTTAGAGTCGTTATAGACTCCCTAAAGGAGTCTGGATTTTATGTATTTTATTTAAATTAACGACTATTTGTGAAATACTTAACATGTATTATTTACATAATTTATTCGTTTTAAATTAACCTTTGAAATTATTTTTATGTAGTAACTTATGTTTATACATTAACGCTACCATAATAAAAAAGTGTTCAGTTAAATATTTTAACTGAACACTTAATGTTTAAATAAATGTATTTACATCTTCATTTATTTGATTATCTTTATTGTTATTGTCATTAGTTATTAATTTGTTTGTATCATCTTTATTGATTAATTGTTTTATAAATTGAGCATTTTCACTATATGATTTTAATAAGTTGATCATTTTCTCAGTAGTTTATTGTGATAGATAATCTTCTTTATAACGTATTATTTCGTTTTCTTTATCTAATATAAAGTTTGAATTTTCATCAATTTTAACTTCTCCATAATTCAATTCTTCAAAGTTAATGTTTTTATATAACTGATTTAGTTTCTTTTATATACCTTCTATTTGTTTAATTTTTCTAGGCGCTACCATAATAAAATCATTCTTCTTATTTTGGTTTGTCATTTGATCTGATTCCAGTCTTATTATTTATTGATGTTAATTCATAAATTTTATAAGTACTAAATTTATTAAGTTGTCTTTGCTGAGCTTTTAGTCCTTATTGAATATCATTTTCTTATTCTATTTCACTATATAATTTTACACATCTACAGCATCGTTTCTTATATTTTTAATATCAGTATTTGAAATGTCTGTACTTTCACTTGCTGCGTTATCTAAATCAGTCATAGAAATAGAATTACTAGCTCTTTTTGCGTCATCTTCATCTAAAATAAGCGAATTTATAACTAGCGAAGATGACAGAATTTAGCGAGTGAGAAAGCCCACGGTTTTAATCGTGTGGATGAGAACGAAAATTTCAAAATGTAATATAACTTATATTCGTATGTTTTATATCTTTGAAAAATTAAATCAGTTTTCAAAAAAGGATTTAATAGCATCTTTCATTTCTGCTTTTAATTGTTCATCTCTCTTATATCCGTTCAAATTAATATATTCCGCATCTTCTTGTACATACTGCAAGAACTTCTTGAATGTATCAATATAAGTTTTATAACTTTCACATTGTGCTTCTAAAAGCTCAACGTCTTCTTTTGGTACGCTTGTCTCTAAAGCCATTTCAAGTGTTTGTTTTTCTTTTTTTAACTGTTCAGTATATTCATCTGTGTTATAGACAACTGTAGGTTTGATACGATTACCTAATGCCGCAAGTCGTGTATAAGCTGTTGGATTTAAATCTCTATCTTCTGCTAATGCTTTTACCTTTTTATATTCTTCTTCAGTCAAATTGATATTGATTGTTTTAGCTTTTCTATGACTTTTATTAGTCATTTTTGACCCCTCCACAACTAAGTAATCACTCATTTATTCATTCAATAATATAGTTAGTAATTACTCAATATTTTTATAAAAAATAAACTAAGCAAATACTTATCTATTTTAACAAGTTATTAGCTTAGCAATTACTTAGTTTTACTTTACCATATTTAACTAAGTAATTACTAACAAATTATAGAATGAAATGTTGCTTAATTTAGAAGGGAAACAAGGAGTCCTTTAGGGAGTCTCTAGAGACTCCAAAGAGTCCCTGCTTCGAAATCCCTTGCGCCCCAAAGGATAAAAGCATTGTAATTTTCCAACGAAAATGCCATGTAAAATTTCATCGATTCCTTTGTGTCCGTCATTAAACATAATGCATAAATACTGTAATATCAGCGTTCAGAGTCTTTAAGGATAAGTTTAGAGTGCCCCAGCTATGCTGGGTGCCATGGCAATGGCATTGTTTCTCCTTATCCTGTTGTCCGGGACTCCTCCGCGACTCCTTTGGTTAAAGTCTTAGTCAACATAAATTCATTTTCAACGCTCTAAAAACTTAATTTACTCTCTTTCATCAAATGTGTGTTAAACTTCATTTTTCATCATTACAGACTCCACTAACAAACTTCCAATAAAAAATGACCTACTGCATTAATTCTTAATACATGTAGGTCACTTTTTACTCACATTATTTATTTATAAAATTCGAACACTATGTTGGTTAGCTCAGATTCAATATTTAAACCTAACAATAAAATACTGCTTACTAATATCATAAATTAAAGTTTTTTTATTTGTTCTTTAATTCCTCTCTTTTATATTTAAGCAATTCTTTATTAGCATCTAATTGTAATTTTTGTTGCTGTTTGAATAATATCGTTAAATCTTCAATTAAGTTATCTTTCTTACTAATTTCGCTTTTAAGATATTCATTATCTTTAAAAATTTCTTCAGCTCTTTTTTCCAATAAAACTGTTTCCATATCTGAATCCTTAGATTCCTGCTTTTCACTATTTAAATCTTCATTTCTATTTTTTAATATACTATCTTTTAAAAATTTTTCTACCTCAGTATCAATTTTGTAAACGTTTTTTTGTTTAAATTTTGATAAATCCTGAGATAGTTTTTTTAAATGGTTTCTAACTGTGGTGTTAGAAACGCTTAAATTTATTGCAATCTCTTGAATTGTTTTCAATATAAATATTCTCCTTATATATAATCAAGCTACCACATAGTGTCAATTTTTTTACCACCAGTATGATTTTATCAATAATTAAATTAAAAATCTTACAAATGATACTATATAATTTAAAAAGAACATTATTTCTATATAGTATCAAGACAAGAAGAAACTCGTTTCACTCGTTTCAAAAACCCTCCTGATTTTTAGAGAAAAACTCTCTTATTTCATCGTCTTTAATAAAATAATATGCCATCTTTCCCTCTTTATAAAAATCAAGTACATCATTTTTATATAAAAGTCTTAAATGATGTGAAGTTGAAGCAACACTCATTTTCAATATCAAAGAAATATCACAAACACACAACTCATCTTCTTTAATCAAAGATAATATGATTTTCAATTTCTTATCATCACAAATTTTTTCTAAAATGTTAAGTAATTTCTTAGATTTATCATCTTCTAAAAAACTTAAAGCATTGTTAACTTTATCCTCATGTACACAGATCACATCACAAGCATTTTCATAACTTATATAAAATCACACCCTAAATTAAAATATAAATCCTAAAATTGTTTGAATAGTGTCATTTTCAATAATAATAAATAAACCTAAAGCTATATAAATAACAGCCATAATCCAACGACTAAATTTCTCAACAATTTCTCCAACTCCTGGAATATTAGCTAATTTTTGTGCAGTAAATACCAAGAAGAAAATTAAAATTAAAAAGACAAACAAAGTAATTAATAAATTAGTAACACTTAATGTCACAAAATACGGAACAAATAAACCAATATTATCAGCACCACAACTTGCTATCGTAACAATTGCAACCGTACCAACTAATTTAGACAATCCTTTTTCATTCAATTCTTTTTTAGCTCTCTTTTCTCCTTCACAATCATCATAAATAGCTACTTTAATTCCTAAATAAATCGGTATTAACCCTAATAATCCTAATATCCATTTTTCAGGAACATAATTTAAGACAAAGGCAAAGAATAAACTTACGACAATCAATGTCACAGATCCTACATATTGACCAATATAAATATCTCTATATTCTTTTCTAGTCTTTGCTCTAGCAAAAAATATTAATAAAATTACTAATAAATCAACTGCTGTAGCAATATAAAGAACAGCAGCAGTGACAACCGTTTGAATCATACATACACCTCATTCAAAAATATTTTTGAATGTATTATAACTAATATTTTTAAATAATCATAGGTGCTTTATTCCAATTGCTTTATTGACGTTGAGCCTCGGAACCCTTAACAATCCCAAAACTTGTCGAATGGTCGGCTTAATAGCTCACGCTATGCCGACATTCGTCTACAAGTTTAGTTAAGGGTTCTTCTCAACTTCAATAAATTTTCTCGGCATAAATGCGTGTCTAATCTTTTTTAGAACGACTAATCAAAAAATAATCTAAAAAATCACAAACCAAAATTAAAAAAATAAAAAAGCCTAAATACTCTCTCGATTTGTGAGAAAGTATTTAGGCTTTTTGAATTAATAAATTTCTTACTTCTTATGTTTATTTAACAATTAGTACTGGGACAGAACTTCTTTTAGCAATCTTATGTGTAACATCTCCTAAAACATGTTTAATATTCCAATCGACTCTATGATTACTCATAATTACTAAATCAAATTCACCATTATTTATATCTCCAGAAGTAATTTTTTCTAAGATTGTATCTTTAATATGCCCAAAATCTACATCTATTTTATATTGAATATCTCTTTTTTCTAATTCACGTAAAAATGGAGTAAGTTTTTTTTCTTTTTCTCTAATAATATCTTTTTTATGCTTATTATAATATTTGACATTAATTGCAAGATCATTTTCTGTTACAACGTGATAAATTACAACAACTGAATCTTCATCGGTGGCTTTTTCTAAATAGTCAGGGATAGCACTAAAATCATTTTCGAAATCATAGGGTAATAATATATTTTTGAACATCTACACCAGCCTCCTATTACTTATTAAGAACTCCTTTATAAAATACTAAAACAATACATCAACTTTTTTGATATATCAACTATAAATTATTATTTCAACTTTTGCAAGATAATGATTTATGATATTTAGGGTGTACCCTTAATAATATAAGTTTCTTGATAATATATACATAAACAAATTGAAGCTCCAAATTATTAAAAAAGGTTATTGATAAATATAAAAATAAAAGCATCTGATCAATAATTAATGTGTTTCTTTTTTAAATTTAACTATTAGAGATTTAATAGATAAAAAATGGTCTGAATATAATCAAGATTTCACTGACTATCTCCACAATAAAATTATGAAACATTGTCATTTACCTGATGAAAATAGAACATACATTCATCAATTTTATACACTTATACTTCATTTAAATTTAATTAATAAACAAGATAGGGTTTCATTTCCTAAATATGATTTTAACCAAAGAATTTATTACGATTACTTTGAAAAAATCTCATTAATTGCTTACCATATGAAATAATTCTAAATATTTTTGAGTCATATTGACTAACAATTAATAAGTTAATTTAGATAGTAATTTTAGCAACATAGATTTAGTTTTCAAAATTGATAGTTTTAAAAGAGGTTATAAAATGAACAAAACTAATAACGAAACGAAACTAACGAGTAATTTAAAAATTTTAGGTGGGATATTTGTAATATTAGCTATATTATTGTTTATATTTCGTCTAATAATTGATTATTTTTATGGTGGAAGCTCTCTTGAAAAACTAATGATATTTTAATAGCTATAGCTTTTGGTATGGGGTCCTTAGCATATACTTTAGAGAAACGTGTTATATTAACGATCTTTTTTGGTCTTTTCTTTATTTTATATGTTCTATCTCTACTTGGAATATAGTTATATATAAGCAATTAGCTGCTTATATATCTTATAAAATTTTGAAGAATATTAAACATCGAAAGTGATTTTTTGAAACAAGAAGAAAAATATAGTTTTTTAACTAAAGCGATTAATATCTTAGTTGCTATATTATTAATTATCGCCATTTTTTATATGGTTATACTTTCGGATAATAGCGATTTACCTATGTTATTTTCTCTTATAGCATTTACAATCGCATCTATCCCAGAAATTTTGAAAAAGAAAAAGAGTGGTTGGATACTTGGTATTTTGGGTTTAATATTGATCATTTTAGTTTTGGTTTAATTTATCTTTATATTTAAAAGCCACATTACAATATTTATGAATCAAGAAAACAAATAAAAGATGGTGAAGATAAAAATGATAAAACCTAAGTCAAGATCCATTTTTAATTTCATTATAGTAATCAATCTTATTTGGTATATAGTTTTAATATTTGTTATTGATGTTGGAACTATAGGGTCAATTATTTATTGGAGTTTATTTTTTATACTTGTTGTTTTAAGAGATACTATAACTCCAAAGTAAAAACAACGTGCTAAGAAGGATAAAAACTAAAAAGATACTATAAAAGGAGCCATAATCCCTTACGCATCAAGGATTATGGCTATAATTTAAAAATCGAGTTATTTCTATATAGTATCAAGACAAGAAGAAACTCGTTTCACTCGTTTTAAAAAAACAAAAAAACGGAGTTGATTTTATGATGCTACAAATTTTTTATAGAGCTATAATTCCCTTTACTGTAATGAGTTTTATTTCCTTAATTCTATTGCTACAAGAAAAAAATTACCAAGCAAAAGGTACATTTATTACAAGTCTTATAATATTAATTTTAGGATTAAGCTCTTTTATATACGAAATTAATACGCTGAATTTGAAACAAAAAACCATTGTTCATTTCGTTCTAATGCTTGTTACAATCTATCCAATTTTACTTCTCAGTGGATGGTTTAAATTAAATGTTTTTTTAGACTATTTAAAAGTTTTTGGTATATTTATAAGCTTCGGAGTAGCATTTTGGATAATATTTTTACTAATTTCAAAATTAACAACTAAATAAATATTGCTTTATTCCAATTCCTCTATTTGCCGACGATTCTGCGCTCCTTAATAATCCTAAAGCTGTCCATCGGTCGATTTAATAGCTGACGCTATTCTCCCGCTGGCGCTTTAAGTCTAATTAAGGGCTCTCATCGACAAATAGATTTTCTCGGCATAAATGCGTGTTCTTATTACAATATGTCTATAACGTTTAAGGCGCTTATTAACAGTAGTTTTTTTATAATCTACCTTGCAAAAGCCAATCCATTTTTATGTGGGTTGGCTTTTTATTTTATATATCCAAGGGCGCACTTACATACCAAAATGGTATCGTGCTAAATTCAAAAATGCGTGTGATAATCCAATATACTTATTTTGCATTTTAAGGGGGTATTTAGAGCAAACTCTAAATTTATATAGTTTTATATCTGTATAATCATCTTTATTTCTTAAAACGCAAATATGAGCCAAATAAGAGGTGTTCTTTATGACAATAAACTTTGAATTTACATTTTCCGTATTTGATAAAACATCACAAGAAATTTCTGATCTATGTGATATTCCAAACGACCAAAGAATTATAAAAACAATCCAAATTATGAAAAAGCAAAATATCTCTGATACTGATTTTGAATTTCTTAAACTTTATGATTTTTATTTTGCAGATAAACCATACATAAATTTCTAGTAAATCCAGTGTTGATTTTTAAGACACTGCCCAGTTACATGCAAATTAAAATTTTCATAGTAAAACTGGTCAACCATGCCGGTTGAACGCTATAGTTCCCGCAGGGGCAAAAATACATAAAAAAACGCTAGCTTTTAAGCTAACGTTTCAAATCTTTTAAGTAATAATTTTGTTTTTCAAAATTCCAAATTGCAGTAATTGAATGTGCTTTTTCTTCTTCGTCTGTTATTTTATCTTCGTCACTTGTATTAATTAAATTACCATCTTCGGCATCGTCTAAATTTAAAATTTTATGTTTTTGTTTAAGCAAACCACCATAACTCAACATACGTTTTCGATATAAACCTTTTTCCAAATCATTCACGATTTCTTGATTTCTTTCATCATCATCAGTTAAAAAATCAGATGACTTAACCGAATATTTTGAGGTTTCTTTGATTGCTGTAAAATTATTTGAATTACTGATTAAAGATATTATGTTGTTTCATGTTTTGACGACGCATATTAAGTGCGTGTATTTCTTCAAGTTCAGCTTTAATCGATTGCATTAAATATCCTTGCATAGCTTCAACGGTTTCATTCTTTTGTAGCAACATCGCTTTAAAACGTTTCAACACACTTATAATTTCAAACTCAACATCTTCTAAACGATAATAGGTATCATGTGCATTATTAAATGATTTCTTCCCTTTGAGTAATACACTTTTAATAATTCGTATTTCTCTAATTTCAAATTTACTTAAATAGCCTTGAAGTTGTTGCGGCAATTCTTCAAGGACTTGGAACTTAAGCGCATCATTATTAAATTCAGTTTGTTGATGATTTGTATGATCCGAATGATCATGACTTATTGAATTGTTGTATGTATCATTCATATCATGCGTATCATTATTCTCAGTCTCTATATAATCAGTATTACTTAAGTCAGTATCATTAGACTGTGAATTTGGAAGTTCTTGACCAATTAAATTCACAGTTCCAGAACTTCCAAATTCATTGTTCTGGAACTGTGAATTTGGAAGTTCCTTGATATGACTCGGTTCAGTGTCATAATTTGGTTTCAATAAATATAATCTGTTAGGTTTGTTAAGACCTACACGTTCTTGAGTAAGTAAATTAAATTTCACTAATTCTTTTTTTAATTTTATGATTTTTTGTTCAGCATAGCCTAAATATTCACATAAATGTTTATTACTGAAAATAAAATAAATGTTGTTATTTTTATCTACCCATTCGTTCTGTATAGATAATTCAAAGCGATCTTTTAATAATGCATACATAATTTTGGCTTCTGCTGACATTTTTTTAAAATATGCATCTTCAAACAAATATTTAGGCAATTGATAAAATCTTTCAGTTTTCACTTGTGATAAATTGTATTTCTCAAAACTTGGCAT
>NZ_JBBOPU010000005.1:0-53500 GCF_038003745.1 Staphylococcus sp. FSL W8-1207 | reverse complement strand
TAGCATGTTTATTGGTAATATATTCTTAGTCATTTTGAACATTGCTTTAATAGGATTACTGTTAAAAATATTACGTACACCACCCAAAGTGTTATATCCTATTATTTTGGTGCTAGCGTTTATCGGTACATATACATTAGGTTATAGTATCACTGATTTCTATATTCTAATTATTTTCGGTATTATCGGCTTAGTTATGAAATTATTAGATTTCCCGGCTGCGCCTTTAATTTTGGCAGCAATCGTAGGTTCAGATATGGAGCAGAATTTTCGTAAAAGCTTAATAGTGAGTAATAACAATGTAGCAGATATCTTTTTGGCATCCCCAATTAGTATCGTATTGACATTGATGACTATTTTAGCGCTGTTCTATCCACTGATTATAAAAGGATTTAAAAGAATGAAAGTGAAAAAATAACATAATAAATCTACTCATTATGTTATGTCATGAGAGGTTTCAAAACGTAGATAAACCAAGTGCTATAAAAGCATTTGGTTTATTTTTTATAGATGTTTTTCCTTGAGATAATCTTTGTTTATCAATTTCTTTACTAAATTTACAAGGAAATGGAAGAATTCTTTTTCGCTAATTCATTTATATATTTGTTGTCCTATATTTAGTTACATCAATGAATCAAGGCAGTGATTTGTGCCGACCCCGCGGGAAAAGTACTAGCCGAATACTATAGGATGGCTCATGCCTGCTGAAAGTGTGTACAAAAAGTGCCGACAAAGTCTTCAACTTTGTCGGCACTATGCAACTACTCATTAAGTTCTATAAACAACGATTTTAAATAGTTATTATTGAAGCATTTCCTTATATACTTTTTGGTTTTGATAAACAGTAGTTAGCAGAGGTGCATTTAATTGGTATGATGCTGCTAAATTTAACAAATAACCTTGTAAATGATCTGCTTCAATATTTAATCCTTTTTCCATATCTCGTTGCATAGAAGTTTTGAAGTGATAGGATAATTTCGGCAGTGATTTCATATATTGATCGACGATATTATCCGAAATAGGCGCACTATGTGTACGCATAATTGAAGCGACTTCATTGTATAGTGACTCAATAAAATCAACGCCTCCCACGCTATCACGAATTGGTCCAATTGGTGCATGCATGAGTGTAGTAAGACTTGATAGTACAGTGATCATTAAATATTTATGCCACAAACCTTGCTGGATATTTGAACTTAAAATAAATTCAGCTTTGGTATTTGAAAAAGCTTGAGCAATTTGTTCAGCACGTTCACTTTGATCACCATTTAATTCACCAAAAAAGAGTTTGTCAAAAGGACTTGTATGAACGATTTCACCAACGGGGTTTAAAGTCGTTTCAATAACGCAATAACCACCCATAATTTTATTTTCACCGAAAGTTGATTGTAACTTTGGTAGATGTGCGATTCCATTAAGTAATGGAATAATCACTGTATTACCGTTAACAAATGGTGTTAAATCTTCAAGCGCATGTTCTAAATGATAAGACTTAGAAGACAAGAGCACTATATCGAATGGTTTCACACGGTCTTTTCTTGTAATAAGTTGAGGGTTAAAGTGATAGTCACCCTTTTCGCTATGAATAGATAGACCATTACGCTCTAGATATGATTTTCTTTTTGAACGTACTAGAAATGTAACGTTTTGACCACCTTCAGCTAAGCGACCACCAAAGTAGCCCCCGATACCACCTGCTCCTAAGACTAAAATTCTCATTATTATGCAACTCCTCGTGTTATGTATTATTTCTATCTTGTTAATATATATATACCACTTCATAAAATTATTACGCATATTTTTATATATATTTTATATTATTATTGTAGATGTATATATTAAATTAAGGTGTTATTTTTTCTTTAGCTTCTCAAATTATAAAGTTAACTATCAGAATGATTATTGTTTCACATGGAACGAAGTGGAAATATTTATGAAAACAAATGATTTAGAATTTTCTAAAAACTCATTGACTAATCATGAGTGCGATGCTAGGATTAAAACAATCAAATACATATGATTTACTCTTATCTAGAGTGGTGGAGGGATGTGCCCTATGAAGCCCAGCAACCGTCGTTTTTGAAATGGTGCTAATTCACAGAAAGTAATTTTACTTTCAAAGATGAGGGAAGGTGGATACTTTCTCTTGAAAACCAAGAGAAAGTATTTTTTTATACATAGCTTTAGTCGTAAATTAAAACAAATTATAAGGAGAGATTTGATGAAAAGGGTTACAAGTTTAGTTTCGTTATTAGTATTAGCAGTTATATTAGCAGCGTGCGGAAATTCAAAGGGTGAAGGTGAGGATAAAAAAATTACGATAGCAACGTCTCCTGCACCACATGGCGAAGTGCTAAAACACGCTAAAAAAGCAATGAAAGAAGAAGGTTATGAATTAGAAATTAAGACAGTGAATGACTATAAAGTGCCTAATAAATTATTAGATAAAGGCGATGTAGATGCAAACTTTTTCCAACACGTGCCTTATCTAAAAGCTGAAAAAGAAGATCATAACTATAATATTGAAGAAGTAGGAAAAGTCTTAACTACGCCAATGGGTGTGTACAGTAAAAAATATAAAGATATTAATGATATCCCTAAAGGCTCAACAATTTATGTATCGAACAATCCTGCTGAAGAAGGACGCTTCTTATCATTTTTTGTTGATAAAGGTTTAATTAAAATTAAAAAAGGTGTAAATATTGAAGATGCAAAATTTGAGGATATTGTAGAAAATAAAAAGGATTTAAAATTCAATAATAAACAAGGTGCTGAATTTTTACCAAAAACATATAACAGCAAAGAAGGCGCGGCAGTTATTATGAATTCCAACTATGCTATCGATAATGGACTAACACCACATAAAGATTCGATTGCAGTTGAGGATAAATCATCACCATTTGCAAATATAGTCGCAGTTCAAAAAGGCCATAAAGATGATAAAAAATATCAAACGTTAATTAAAGTACTACAATCAAAAGGTACACAAGACTTTATTAAAAAAGAATACGGTCAAGACGTCATTCCGTATGAAAAATAGGTTGTCATAGATAACACAATAAATTGGTTACATTTTATATAGTAATTAAAAGTACCATATATTAATATTCTATAAATAAGGCGGGGATAAAATGTCCAAAATAGGAATCATTGGGCTTGGTAAAGTAGGGAGCCAAGTACTTACAGACGTCCAAAATTTAAATTTATTCTCAGATATTGTATTAATTGATACAGATACCGAAAGAGCAAGTGGTGAAGCACTGGATCGTTTGCACACACAAGGTTTACCTAATTCAACCCACATCAATATTCGCGAGGGCAATTACAATGATTTAACTGAAGCCTCCTTCATTGTAATTACAGCAAGTGTGCCAACAGATCCTAATGAGGGTGACCGGGTATTGCTTACGAAAGGTAATCGAATTATGATTGAAGGAGTCATGAAACAAATTAATCAAGTGACACAAGATGCGATTGTTATTTTAGTTTCCAATCCAGTAGATACGATTACTTATATGAGCAATGCATCTCAGTATCCTTCACATAAAATAATTGGTACTGGTACATCTTTGGAAACATCTCGATTTAAAACATTGATTGCGTCATATTACCAAGTTGACCCTAAGAATGTTGAAGCGTTTGTGATTGGAGAACACGGGCAACATGCAGTTCCTGTATGGAGTAAAGTTAGAATTTATGGCATGACATTAGATGAATTTCAACAATTGACGGATACTCCACCTATAGATAAAACGCGCATAACTTCAGAAATAGATCAGGTATCTATGGATGTATTTTATAAAAAAGGATGGACAAATGTAGCGATATCGAAAGTAGTTAATTATTTAATACAAGCAATTGCATTAAACCAGCAGAGCATCATGCCGTTAACTTCAATAAGTAATGAATATGGTTTGAATGAGAGTGCCTTTAGCCTACCTACATTAGTGGGACGTGAAGGTATTAAACAGAGGTTTGAAATTCAACTTAGTCCAACAGAAATTGCGCAACTCAAAGAGGCGCATCGATATATAAAACAAACAATTAGTAAAGTAACAAATTAATAATTGAGAGATAGTAATGAATGAAAAATTCAGTTGCTATCTCTTTTTTTATTTAAAATAAGCATTTATAGCAGAAATTAAGGTGATGTTAAATAAACAGTGAACTCCTTGCTTATATAATGAGTTATAGCTACAATGTATTTGATATTATAGGTAACGCTTACTAATAAGGCGTGTAAGAATGTGGAAAGTGCGGTGCAGCTATGCAAGAAAGACATGCTAAACTTATTCGTTTAATATTAAATAATAGTAATGATTATTTAAGTGCAAACGAAATAGCGAACTACTTGAATGTTTCCAACAGAACTGTACGAAGTGATATTAAATATATTAATAGTGAGTTAGTGAAAGAACTAATTGTTAGTGTAAAGGGTCGAGGTTATAAAATGAACCGTACCTTATATAGCGTGGAACAATTAGCAGAAATCGTTACAGCATATACGAATAAAGAAAGTGAAATACTGTTGAAAATAGGGTACCAATTGCTAATGCATCAACAACCCATGACTGTTGATCAATTGGAAAATGACTTTGGCTTAACAAGATCAGAAGTAAATGACTATTTAAAGAGAATACAATCATGGTGTACCTCATTTGATATTAATGTAAATATTTCTAAGAAAAAAGGTATTACAGTTAATGGTAACGAAATGAATATAAGAAATGCGATTCTCCATTTAAATCAGCTCTCTACAAAACACCAGACTGTAGAGCAATTCATTCTAAATGAAATACCGGAAGCACATATCCAAATGATATTTCAAATTATTAAAAATAACTTAAGTGATTACCAAATACAAACTTCCGATATTCGAATTCGACAATTGCTCATACATCTTATTATTATCTTTAAAAGAAACAATGACAATGACGCTTCGTGGGTTGTAGATGAAGAATCACAAATTATAGCACAGCATTGCATAGACGAAATAAATCGTAAATTAGCATATGGTCTAAGTGATGAAACAGCTAAATTGTTTTCATTTTTTATTAGTTACTATTTTAATAAATACGATTTAGGCTTAGAAAAAGTGTTCGTTAAAAGTTATATCGATAGAATGATATATCAAATGGAAAAAAGTGTTGGAGTGAATTTTACTAAAGATAAAGCATTACGTGACAATGTTTATTCACATTTTAGTAGAACCTACTTACGTATTGCTAAAAATGTCTATATTAACAATCCATTAACTGAAGATATAAAAAAACATTATCCTTTTGTTTTTAACACATTATATGAAACAGTAAATCATTTGTCTAAAGACGCAAAAATAAATCTAGTAGAAGATGAAATTGCATTTTTAGCATTACATTTTCAATCATCAATAGATCGTAATGAAAAAAATCGTTTTAATATCGTAATTACTTGCTACTATGGTTTGGGTATTTCAAGTTTATTGGAAGCTAAAATAGCAAATTTAGATGATAGGATACACGTGATAGATACATTGAAATTAGAAAATGTGTCACAGTATGATTTTTCAGGTGTCGATGCTTTGATTACGACGCATTTTATAGATAAACTTCAGGTGCCAGATACATTACAAGTAATGGAGGTTTCTCCATTATTTTCCAATGAAGATGCTAATAAAATTCAATCATTTATACGCCATAAGCAAAATCCTGTGCTAAATCAGGATGAATTAGCAGCCATTCAATTTGATGTACACTCAGACAAGCAAGAGCTAACAGAAGCATCCTATGTATTTGAACAGGCGCAAATTATTTTTGGGGACAACCATTCAGTTAGCGAAAAATATATCCAAAGTGCTTTGGAAAGAGAAAAATTTTCTTCTACTTTTATAGGAAATGGGATTAGTATTCCCCACGGCGATCCTGAAAAGGTACTGAAATCACACGTGGTGATTTTTAAAAACATGCAGGGTTTTGGCTGGAAACAAAATCGAGCGAAATTAGTCTTTTTCTTAGCAATAGCAGAACAAGATATTCCAGCTATGAAAAAGATTATTCATACGATAGCCAATTTAACTGAAAATGATGTAGATCAGTTGTTAGTGCTTGAAGATCAAATTTTAAGGGATAAAGTAATTCAGTTAGTGAAAGAATAATTGCCACTACTAACGGCAATTATTCTTTTTTATTTATTCATGAATGCGTTTACAATTAAAAGTAAGGAGGATGAACGTTATGAAAATATTAGCGATAACATCGTGTCCAAATGGGATAGCACACACGTATATGGCTCAAGAGAAATTAGAGCAAGCAGGTAAAGAAATGAGTATAGACATTAAAGTAGAGACGCAGGGAGGCGTTGGTGCTGAAAATGTTTTGACATCGAAAGAAATTAGAGAAGCGGATGGGATTATTATTGCCGCAGATCGCCAAGTAGATTTATCTCGATTTGATGGGAAATTATTAATCAATGAAAGTGTTCGAGAAGGTATTCATAAACCACAAGAACTCATTCAACGTATTATCGATAAAGATGCACACATACATCATGAAGCTAATGCGACAGGTGCTTCTAATCAAGATGATGAGGAGCAAAAAAGTGGCATGCAAATGATATACCAACATTTGATGAATGGTGTTTCATTTATGGTTCCATTTATCGTTGTTGGTGGACTATTGATGGCAATTGCATTGACTTTAGGGGGTAAAGCTACACCTGAGGGGTTAGTAATACCAGAAGATTCATTTTGGAAATCAATTGAAAATATCGGTAATTTAGCATTTAGCTTTATGGTTCCTATCTTGGCAGGTTATATTGCTGTAAGCATTGCAGATAAACCGGGGCTTGTGCCAGGGATGATTGGTGGTGCGATAGCTGCTGATGGTAGTTTTTATGGTAGTGACGCAGGTGCAGGTTTTTTAGGCGGTATCGTAGCAGGTTTCATAGCAGGTTATATTGCAAAATGGATAAAAAATATTAAAATACCAAAAGCAATGGCTCCAATTATGCCGATTATCATTATACCGATAATATCTTCACTGATCGTAGGGCTCATTTTTATTTTCTTAATTGGCGCACCGATTGCTAGTATTTTTGAAGGCTTAACGACATGGTTGAAAGGTATGCAAGGAACAAATATCGTAATTTTAGCGTTGATTATTGGAGCAATGATTGCTTTTGATATGGGTGGACCAGTAAATAAAGTTGCATTTCTATTTGGTTCAGCATTGATTGCTGAAGGAAATTATGCAGTCATGGGTATGGTTGCTGTTGCAGTATGTACACCACCTATTGGTCTAGGTCTTGCAACATTTATCAACAAACGCAAGTTTAATAAAGGTGAAGTAGAAATGGGTAAAGCTTCATTTACAATGGGATTATTTGGTATAACGGAAGGTGCGATTCCTTTTGCTGCTCAAGATCCTTTACGTATTATACCTTCTAATATGATAGGTGCCATGATTGCAGCGGCGATTGCAGCAATTGGTGGCGTAGGTGACAGAGTAGCACACGGTGGACCTATCGTAGCTGTGCTTGGTGGTATTGACCAAGTGCTCTGGTTCTTTATAGCAGTGATTGTAGGTAGTGTTGTGACAATGTTCTCAGTGTTAACACTAAGAAGAAAAACACCAGCAATAGCTGGAGATGCAGCGCATACAGAAGCAGGAATGACAGAACAAAGTCAGAATGATTCAGAAGTAACTGCGCAAAATAGCGCTGAAGAAAAAGAAGATAAACAATCAACAACAGATGATGAGATTGAAGTATTTCAGCAAGAGGTAATTGAAATATCAGAGAAGAAATTGACAAGAGACGAAGCAATTGAACATCTTGTAGATCAATTAGATAAATATGATTACATTACAGATATGGAAAAACTGAAAGCAGACGTCTTAAAACGAGAAATGGAGTCGACAACGGCTATAGGCATGAATGTGGCAATACCTCATGCCAAGTCAGATGCAGTGAAAAAACCAATCGTAGCAGTTATGAATAATAAGCAAGGCGTGAATTGGGATAGCTTAGATGGCACATTGCCAAAAATTGTTTTCTTAATTGCAGTACCAAGTGATAGTAGTGATACGCACTTGAAATTGTTACAGCGTTTATCTAGAGCGCTAATGGATGATAATATTCGTCAAAGTTTAATCGATGCAACACATACAGAACAAATATACGATATACTAAAAGAAATATAATTGGAGGTATGAGCATATGCCATTATTCTTACAACCTGTTTTTCAAGAACGTATCTGGGGTGGTACGGCTTTAAAATCATTCAATTATGATATTCCTAATGAATATACGGGTGAATGTTGGGGGATATCAGCACATCCTAATGGACCGAATATAATTGAGAATGGTAAACATAAAGGTAAAACATTAGAAGCAGTATGGAATGAAGATAAAGCATTATTTGGTGAAACTGGTGATACTAAATTCCCTTTATTAACGAAAATATTAGATGCAAACGATAAATTATCAGTTCAAGTCCATCCAAATGATGAATACGCACAAAAATATGAAGGTGAATATGGCAAAACAGAGTGTTGGTATATTCTAGATGCACAAGAAGATGCAGAGATTATTTATGATGTTAACGCTAAAAATCAGGATGAATTAAACGAAATGATTGATCGACAACAATTTGAGACACTTTTTAAAACAGTAAAAGTACAAGCAGGAGATTTCTTCTATGTACCAGCTGGAACAGTACACGCAATAGGAAAAGGTATTATGATTTTAGAAACGCAACAATCTTCGGATACGACATATAGAATATACGATTATGATCGTGTAGATAAAGATGGAAATAAACGTGATTTGCACTTAGAACAGAGTAAAGCTGTAATTCATCTTTCAGAAGATTCACCTAACACGACGGCAATACATGAAAATATCCAAGGGCAGCAGTACACACAATTTGTGTCTAATGATTTTTTCACAGTTGAACGTTGGGTGATCGCTGGTAACTTAAATTATAGAAAACCGCATGACTATTGTCTTGTTTCAATTGTTGAAGGTAGCGGACAAATTACTGTAGATGGAAGCGACTATAGTTTAAACAAAGGTACGCACTTTATACTGACAACAGAAGATACAGAGATAAAATTTAATGGTGACATGACGATGATTGTCAGCCATGTATAAATAAGGAGAGGCAAGATGAATTTGATTTGTCACAAGGCAAATTAGTTTTGTCTGTGCCTCTTTTTATACATAATTAAGATAAACTAATAAATGATGGAGTTGGTGCCTGATGTTGAAAATTTGTGTTGATATTGGAGGAACTAAAACGATTGTGGGCCTTATCAATGAAGACTTAGAAATCGTAGCGAGTCAAAAATTTAAAACGGATAAAGATGTGCCCGAAAAGGAATTTGAAGAAATTATAAACCTGGCGAATGACTATGTAGAGAATTTCGAAAATGTCGATAAAACTTCGTTAAATATTGCGATGCCAGGTCCTTGTGATTATAATCAAGGCTTATTTTTAAATCCTCCCAATTTGCAAAAATATAATGGATTTAATGCGGGTACTTATATAACACAGAATAGTGAATTTAAGCCACGATTTGTTAATGATACGGATGCTGCAATTTTAGCAGAACATCAGTATATAAAAGCACAAACTGAGGATTTCATTTATTTAACGATTAGCACAGGCGTTGGCATGGCTTATATGAAACAGGGACAATTAATCTCTGGCATTGACGGGAACTTTGGTGAGATTGGCCATACAGTAATTAAAAGCGATAGTAGTTACCAATGTCCTGTCTGTAAGCAATATGGCTGTGTTGAAAATGAGATTTCTGGATTAGCGATTAGCAGAAAAGCGAGTGGGATTCTAAAAAGAGAAGTGAGTACAAAAGAAGCCATTGAAATGTATGTTCAAGGTAAAGACAAAACAATAACTCATATGATTGAGGAAGTTTTAAACTTAACTCAACAACTGTGTACAAATTTATTTAGTGTATTTAATATTTATCATATTGTATTAGGCGGCGGCGTGACGCAAAGTCCATTGCCTTATAAAGAAAGTATAGAAACCTATGTAAAAGAACATCATTTAGTACGAAATAGTCCCATTAGTATTAAAGTAAGTGATTTAGAAGCTAATGTATTAACGGGTTTATATTTTGTGAATGAATCATAATAAAAGACTACACATATGTTGTATTACTATCAAATAACGTTTTTATAAACCTTTTTGAAATGTATAACAATAGTGTGTAGTCTTTTTAAAGTTTATTTCTTTTAATAGCTAAGTATTTTCGTATGTTCAAAGTTTTAGATAATTGATCTGAAATCAACAAACCTAAAGCAATCGCACCTGCTATCAAAATAGCACGAATAAATGTGTTAGTCGCGTCAGTAAAATTAAGCGTAACGAGCTGTTGTGTCGCACTGAAAGCAATGCTTCCTGGAACAAGTGGAATAATACCAGGAATCATAAACAATACAACAGGCGCTTTATATATTCGACTCATAGTATGGCTGATTAAACCTAGTGTTAAACTACCTAATAAACTTGTGTATATTGTATCCATTTGTCCATGCTCGCTTAAAATAAAATGGACGATATAACCCATGGCTCCAGCAAATCCGGCGGGAAGAAATACCTTTTTATGCGAATCGTAAATCACGTTGAAGAAATAAGAGGCGCTGAAACTGCATAAGAATGTAATTAAAATAGTCATGAAGAATCCCCCTTAAAATAGTGAATACGCAATTGCTATGCCTGAACCAATCGCAAAAGCAATAACTAATGCTTCCAAAAATTTTGCTGTAAACATAAGCATGTGACGTCCAAATAAATCTTGTATTGCGGTTGTTATTAACACGCCAGGAACAATTGGCATAACTGAAGCAAGCATGGCAGGTCCAAACATATTATCAACATTGAATAATTTAGACCCAAATATAACAATTGTTCCTATTACAAAAGAAGCTACAAATTCAGGTATAAACATAGTCAGTGACTTACTATGCATATACTCTACGATTAAAAATCCTGTAGCACCAGCTATGATTGCGGTAAGCGCATCTGGCCATGTACCATTTTGTAAATATAAAAAGCTCAATGAGATAATGCCGGCTGCTATACCTTTCTTCCACAATGGAATTGTTACTGATGTACGTTCTATATTTTTTAAAAGATCATAAGCTTCTTCTATAGACAATTGATTACTCGTGAGTTTTCGTGAAATTGCGTTAACTTGAAATATTTTCAATAAGTTGGTGATATTTTTATTAATACGTAAAATGCGCGTATCGTGTTCCTCACTAAGTGAAAAATTGATAAACACATTTATAACATATCCTTGGCTATTGTAATAGCCCATACAAATTGCTATGCGACGCATAGTATCTTCAACACGCGATACTTCAGCGCCAGAAGATAAAAGTATTTTACCGGTAAGTAATATGACATTCATGGTTATTTGATCTTTTTGATTATCCAAACGTGCACCTCCAACTTATTGAACAATTATTGTTATTATCCCAATATTAATTAACAAACACAAAGGTAAATACCTTTATTAATAGAATATAGGAGTTGAAATATAAAATTTACACACGCAGGAGTCTTCGGTTTGTGTGACGGGATAATAGCGCGCAGTCTAAAAAACGCCCAACCTTTATTTGTTTGGGCGTTTTTGACGTGCTATATTTTCAGAGTGTGAACTTGGTTCTTAGCGTCACTAAGGAAACTTTTAACATTAGTTTCCAAGTGACGCTTTAAAACCTTTATCAAGATCTGAAATGATGTCTTCTACTTTTTCTGTTCCAACTGATAATCTTACAAGTTCTGGTAGTACACCTGAAGCTTTTTGTTCTTCTGGTGACAATTGTAAGTGTGTTGTACTTGCAGGATGAATGATTAATGATTTAGAATCACCAACGTTTGCTACGTGTGAGAATAAATCTAATCCTTCAACGAAATTAGCAATATCGTCTACTGAACCATCAACGCCAAATGTAAGTATAGCGCCTTGTCCATCTGGTAGATATTTTTGAGCTAATTCATTGTAAGCATTGTTTTCTAAACCAGGATAGTTTACCCATGTTACATTTGGATGTTTTTCTAAATATTGTGCGATGCGTAAAGCATTTTCTGAATGACGTTCCATACGTAGATGTAATGTTTCTAAACCAATTAAGAACTCATGAACATTGAAAGGTGATACAGATGCACCTAAATCACGTAATAATTGAACACGTGCTTTAGTGATAAACGCAGCTTCTCCTACATCCTTCGCATAAGAGACACCATGATAACTAGGGTCTGGTTCTACTAAGCCAGGGAATTTACCGTTATCCCAATTAAATTTACCACTATCAACAATGACACCGCCGATTGAAGTACCATGGCCACCAATAAATTTAGTGGCTGAATGAACAATTATGTCAGCACCATGCTCAAACGGACGTAATAAATAAGGCGTTGGGAATGTATTGTCAACAATTAATGGAACGCCATTATCATGTGCAATATCTGCAACAGCTTCTATATCTAGAACATCAATACGAGGGTTGCCGATTGTTTCTGCATAAACAACTTTCGTTTTATCTGTAATAGCATTTTTAAAGTTTTCAGGATTGCTAGGATCTACAAAATGGACTTTAATACCTAATTTTTTGAATGTCACTTTTAATAAATTATATGTACCACCGTATAAGTTTGAAGAAGCAACAATTTCATCACCTGTTTCAACGATGTTTAATAATGCGAGATGTATTGCAGCTTGTCCTGAAGCAGTAGCTAAAGCGCCAACGCCCCCTTCTAGAGCCGTGATGCGTTCTTCAAAGACATTTTGTGTTGGGTTCATAATTCTCGTGTAAATATTACCGTCTTCTTGTAGCGAAAATAATTTTTGTGCATGGTCTGTACTATCAAATACATAACTCGTTGTTTGATGGATAGGTACTGCGCGTGATTTTGAATCATCCACTTGTTGACCGCCATGAATTGATAATGTGTCTAAATGCCATGAATTCTGACTCATAATGTAAATCCTCCTATAAATTTGAATTTTCTGATAACTAATACTATACAAGAGCTATATAGTGAATTCAAGTATTCTTATTAAAAAAGTAAGGATTTATTTTAAGTGTTTTACAATATTTTAATTATAAAATTTGCAAAAAGGGCTGAAACTATTTATAATTCATATCAGTATAGTAGGGAATAAACAAAATATTAAAAACACCTGTGTGTGGAGGACTATGATGATTGCATATGATTTAATCGGCAATACACCTATGGTATTATTAAAATCTTTTAGTAATGAGGATGTTCAAATTTATGCTAAATTAGAACAATTCAATCCTGGCGGTAGTATTAAAGATAGACTTGGGAAGTATTTAATTGAAAAAGTTTTAGAGAACAACTTAATACAAAAAGGTGGAACTGTAGTAGAGGCATCAGCAGGCAATACGGGTATTGGCGTAGCTATTGCAGCCAACCATCATAATATAAATGCAGTTATTTTTGCACCTGAAGGTTTTGCAGAAGAAAAAATAGCTATTATTAAAGCCTTAGGTGCTGAAGTTAGAAGAACTGAGCAAGCACTAGGCATGCAAGGTGCTCAAGAAGCAGCAAAGCAATTTGAATCGCAAACAGGCGCACTTTATTTAAATCAATTTGAATCTGCTAACAACCCGAAAGCATATTTAGAAACGTTGGGCAAAGAAATTACAGAAGCATTGCCAGAAATAGATTATTTTGTGGCTGGTATAGGTTCAGGAGGTACATTTACAGGTGTTGCAGAACACTTAACTTCATTAAATGTAGAGAATGTCATAGTTGAGCCGGAAGGTTCTATATTAAGTGGAGGAGCTCAACATCCCCATGATATTGAAGGTATCGGTTCTGAAAAGTGGCCTCAGTTTTTACCTGAATCCTTAGTTTCTGATATTGTTAAGGTATCTGATAAAGATGCTTTTGAAAATGTAGCATTATTGGCAAAACGAGAAGGTTTACTTGTAGGAAGTTCCTCTGGCGCAGTCTTACAAGGTGCATTAGAAGTAAAAAAACACATCAATAGTGGTGTTATTGTAACGATTTTTCCTGATGGTAGTGATCGATACATGTCACAAAAAATCTTTAATTATGAGGAGAATCATTAATGAATAAAAAAACACAATTAATTCACGGCGGATCTACTACAGACCCATATACAGGTGCAGTAACTACACCAATTTATCAAACAAGTACATTTATGCAAGATGACATCGGTGATATGAGACAGGGATATGAATATTCTCGTTCAGCTAATCCAACACGTAGTTCATTAGAAGGCTTAATTGCTGATTTAGAACATGGTCAATATGGTTATGCATTTGGTTCAGGTATGGCAGCAATATCAGCAGTGATTATGTTATTAGATGAAGGCGATCATTTATTGATAAATTCTGACGTTTATGGTGGCACTTATAGAGCGCTAACAAAAGTGTTTTCACGTTTTGGAATAAAAGCAGATTTCATAGATACAACGCATATAGATGAAGTGGAACAATATATTAAACCAGAAACAAAAATGTTATATATTGAGACACCTTCAAATCCATTATTACGAGTAACAGATATTAAAAAATCAGCTGAAATTGCACAAAAACATAATTTGATATCAGTTGTTGATAATACATTTATGACGCCATATTTCCAAAACCCATTAACATTGGGTATTGATATCGTATTGCATTCAGCTACAAAATACATTGGTGGTCATAGTGATGTCGTTTCAGGCCTAGTTGCTACAAATGATGAGAACCTAGCTGAGCGTATTGGATTTATTCAAAATTCAACAGGCGGCGTGTTGGGACCGCAAGATAGTTATTTGTTAATTCGTGGTATTAAAACATTAGGGCTAAGAATGGAACAAGTACAACGTAATGCACTTTCAATTATTGAAATGTTGCAACAACATCAAAATGTTAAACAAGTATTCCATCCAAGCATCGCTGAACATTTAAATCATGATATCCACGAAGCACAATCAGAAGGACATACTGGTGTTGTTGCTTTTGAAGTTGAGGATATAGAAAGTGCCAAAGCAATTATCCGTGAATCGCAATATTTCACATTAGCTGAAAGTTTAGGCGCAGTAGAAAGTTTAATTTCTGTACCAGCATTAATGACACATGCTTCTATTCCTAAAGACATTCGTGCCAAAGAAGGTATTGCAGATGGGCTAATTCGTCTCTCAGTTGGCATTGAAGACACTGAAGATTTAGTGGAAGATTTAAAAAAAGCGTTAGATCACCTAAAATAATTAATTATAAAAAAGAACCTCCAATCATTTGGAGGTTCTTTTTTATAAGAAACTGTTCTGTTGTGATATCTATGTAGTACTTTTTGTAGCCTTTGTATGTCATATTGGATAATGGCTTATTAGGACTTAAGTTCAGTTTTAAGATAAGGCTTCTATGTATCACAGAGTTATTTTCTAGGAATACCAATCACATGACCTAATTGTTTTGGAATGTCGAAGGGTTGTTGGCTATCAAAATATGTTTTGATCTTATCATAAACAGGTTCAGGGAAATTCATGCTACGTCTTGTATGGTGACTTACGCCCATCATAATGACTTCATAAGTAGCCGTACGTTCGTCCTGCTCATTATACATCGTTAAAAACAAATGCACTCTCTTGGCATCATAGTCATGTATATGAAACTTGATATAAAATTGATCATCTAGTAATAATTCATTTAAAAAAGAAATATGTGCTTCAATGCTAAATATCGTGATCTCTTGATCGGGACGATATGAAATTGATAAATCTACAGATTCAAAGAAACCAACAACTGCATCACTGAAAATTGAATAATATTGTGCGTCATGCATATGATTATTACGGTCAATCCAAGATGGTTGTACGGTATTTCTATATATGTATTCTTCTACCATGAGACCACTCCTATAATTATTTTTTAATATTGGACTACATAATTGTATCAGTTTTATAGTGAAAAGTTTAAAAATTTGTTTTCTCTATAATGATATTATTATTAGTTGAAAAGTGCGTATTATATAATGTAAATACCATCAAGGATAAGTATTTTCAGCGGTTTGAAAATTAAAGCTAAGTGAGTTACTATGAATATGTAAACGTTTACATTATTGTGAAAGGCAATACGGATTTTCTATGTATAGACGTGTATAAAGGGGTTTGGAATGTAATGCGTTCTATTTTACAATGATGATTTTACGTTTTAAACAAAAAATATTACTACGTACAAAGGGGATTACTATGAAGAAAGTATTTTTAATAGGTAGTGCCTTAATTGGTATAATTGTGGGTGCTGGATTTGCTTCAGGACAAGAAATCCTACAATATTTTACTAGTTTCGGTAAGTTGGGTATATTTGCAGCAATTGTTTCAACAATGTTATTTTCATATATTGGTATGGTACTTGTATGGCTAGGTAGTAAGTTTAAAGCTCAGAGTCATAATGATGTAATACATAAATTAACTGGCGGTACATTGTTTGGTAAAGTGCTTGCATGGGTGATAGATATTGTACTCATCATCGCTTTATTTGGATTTGGTGTCGTAATGCTTGCTGGTGGTGGTTCGAACTTTGAACAACAGTTTGGTATACCAGCAGTACTTGGAACATTATTAATGGTTCTCTTAGTATTTTTATTCGGTATGTTACGTGTAGATAATGTTGTTAAAGTTATCGGTAATATTACACCGTTATTGATTATAGCGATTCTCGTTGTTGCGGTTTATTGCTTGTTTACTATGTCAGGTACGTTTACTGAACTCACTGACATAGCTAAAGAACATACGTCAGCGGTGCCGAATTGGTTTATTTCAGGCGTTAATTACGTTTCATTAAATATCAGTTTAGGAGCAACTATGGCAATTGTTATGGGTGGTAGTGAGAAGAATCCTAAGGTAGCTGCATGCGGTGGCTTCTTCGGAGGATTTGTTTTAGGCATAATGATTATGATAAGTCATTTTGCGATACTTTCTAAAATTGAAACGGTAGGGGATTTACCAATGCCGATGTTAGGGCTTGTAAATGATATATCTCCAATTTTAGGTGTTCTTATGTCTATCATTATCTATTTAATGATATTTAATACGTGTTTAGGTATGTTCTATTCACTTGCTACACGTTTTACTACTCCTGAAACAATACAGTTTAAAATATTTTATATCGTAGCTATTTTAATTGGCTTTGCAGTAAGTTTTGCAGGATTTACAGACTTAATGTCATTCTTTTATCCATTCATTGGATATTTAGGATTAGTATTAATTGTGGTATTAATTTATGCACCATTTAAAGTTAAACGATTAGAGAAAAAAGGAGATTTACCATAGTATAATAGAAATAAAATCAATATGATTATTTATATAGGCTTTGTTTTACAAATTTGAATATTAAGATAGAATGAATAGGCATAGAACTAAGAAAAACAGATTGTATTGTTAGAGGAGTACTATTATGGTATTTATTGCATTAATATTATTTATTTTATCTTTAGTCTTACTTATTTATTCTATCGCATTATTAATGGGCAAGGATGGTTCGTTATTTAGTTTGTTTACGGATGGAGAAAAAACTTTAACTAAAGGACAAAAGTTATTAATCTATATCGTTACGATTGTTTTATTAGTGATAAGTTTAGTTTGGTTACTTAATCTAATTTAAAAGTTGTGTCTGTTTGCGTTTGTAGTTAAAAAATAATTTATATATATTTAAAAGTTTCTAAGAACATCTTGAGTTCTTAGAGGCTTTTTTATTATCGATAGAACATTAGAAACTTTGATGTTATGCATACTCCCGTAGACACGGTAAAAATCGTAAAATTTTAAATATAAAAAGGACTAATCCATTTAATACGGATTAGTCCTTTTATTTTGAGAATGGCATTTATGTCCAAACTCGAGAATAACTAATATTTTCTTAAAAAATCAACGTCACGATCGAAGATTTCTTTAACAACATAAGTTTGTAATGTTGTTAAAATCTTTTCGATTACTTGTGTTTTGTTAGATAAAATACGAATGCTAAAACCATGTGTTGGTAACTGTGTAATACCAAAACGACAATCATATACTTGTTGCAAGTGTTTAATTTGATCGAATACGTTATCTATAAATTTTTGGTTAACATCTGGGTGGATAAAATAGCAAGAACCCAAGTGGCTATAATGCTCCATGTAACCAATATCATCGACTTTATTTTTAGTTGGATCAAGTAACATATTATCAAATACAACGAGATCATCGTCTACATAAATTTCATTTAATAAATGCATATATGTGTAGCTAAAGGCTTTACCTTCTTTAGAATATCCTGGTGTTAAAATATCTGTATAAAATAAAGATGCTGTTGAACTCAAGTTAAATGTATTATGTTGGTAGAATTTGGCATTTTCAAAAGCGATAATTGGATCGCCTACATATTCCGCATAAGCGTTATCTTTAATATTGAAATTTTGATATTGTTCCACATGATCATTCAACGTTTTATAAATCTTTGTTGCACCTTGCGAAGTTAATATCACTTTTGCATCAGTGTCTACATTAAAGTTCATGTTATAGCGATCGCCATCTAAATAACCGCCACCTACATTCACAATATAAAATGTAGGAATATCAGAGCCGTTTAAGTAGACTGGACGCATTACTTTTAATGCTCTTTCAAAAAAGATATCACGCGCAACAGATTTTTTTCCGTTATTAAAAACAGTTAGATCTAATTGGCCAGTCCATTGTGGATTTGACTCAGACATTAAGCTAATCCTTTAAGAAATACATCTTGTTCAATCCACTCAAGTACATTGTCTAAGCCTTCATCGGTTTTAAGATTTGTAAAAGTGAATGGGCGGTTACCACGGAATGCTTTTGTATCTTCTGCCATGCGTTCTAATGATGCATTAACATAAGGCGCTAAATCAGTCTTATTGATTACAAAGTAGTCAGATTTAATCATACCTTGTCCACCTTTACGTGGAATTTTTTCGCCTTGTGCAACATCAATAATATAAATTGAAAAATCAACGAGTTCCGGGCTGAAAGTTGCCGCTAAGTTATCGCCACCAGATTCAATGAAAATAAGTTCTATATCTTCATTGCGTTCTTTTAGTTCATCAATTGCTGCAAAGTTCATTGACGCATCTTCACGAATTGCTGTGTGTGGGCATCCACCCGTTTCAACACCGATAATTCTATCTTCAGGTAATACACCTGAGTTAACTAATATTTTTTCATCTTCTTTTGTATATATATCATTAGTGATAACACCAATGCTCAAGTCTTTTGCTAAACGTTTAACAATTTTCTCGATAAGCTGGGTTTTCCCTGCACCCACAGGGCCACCGATACCTATTTTAACTGTCTCTGTCATAAAAATTGTCCTCCTAAGATATAAAAATTCTTACATTGACGTTCTCGTGTTCCATTTGATTGATTTCTAATCCTGGTGCAGTAATACCTAGTTGGGATTCATCCAATGTCATGATATAGTCTCTTGTCTCTTTCATAAGTGGAATCATATGATGTACAATACGTTGACCAGCAGTTTGTCCCAAAGGAATTGCGCGTACCGCATTTTGAGTTAAACTGGACACGTTTTGATATAAATAATAATCAATAATTGTTTCGATATCGACTCCTAAATGATGTCCGAGCATCGTAAAACAAATGGCAGGATGCAACTTGGCTTTTTTCTCTTTTAGTTGCGCATTGTACCAGTCAATCCAGTCACTATCATAAAGTTCAGAAGCGAGTTTGACCATGCGGTTACCCATTTGTTTTGAACCTTGGCGTGTTTCTTTAGGTAAGTTTTGTACGAAAAGAATTTTATCTAATCGCAATATAGATTCTGAATCATTTTGATTAAGCGCATCGTAGACGAGTCGCATTGCTAAGCCATCTGCATATGTCAATTGTTCGTTTAAAAATAACGCGAGCCATTGTTGAAAGCTTGCTTCGTCGTGTACTGTGTCACGTTGAATATAAGTTTCAAGGCCAAAGGAATGACTAAATGCACCTGTCGGGAATTGAGAATCACAAAATTGAAACAGACGTAGATGTGCATGATCAGTCATGTGAATGACCTATATGTCTAAATGCTTTATTTACTTTACGATCTTCATGCTCGTATGGAATCCCTAAATCTTTTAATAATGATTCTACCAAGTAGTCGTATTGTACAAGCATTTCAGTTTCTGTAAATTGTGCTGGCAAATGTCTGTTTCCAAGTTGATGCGCGATATCTCCCATTTCTTGAAGCGTACGTGGTTTAATAACGAGTAAATCTTCAGAATTCACATCTACGATAATCATATTGGTGTCGTCTTTATATAAAATGTCGCCATATTGTAAATCAATAGGTTGTTTTAAACGAATTCCTATTTCATTACCATGGTCTGTCGTTACACGTTGAATACGTTTAACTAAATCAGAGTTTTCCAAGTATACTTTTTCTATATGTTTACCTTTTTCACTATCAGCAATGTTAGCGATATTTCCTACAATTTCTTCGATGATCATTTTTTACCTCCTAGAATAAGAAATAGCGTTGAGTTAACGGTAATTCAGTAGCTGGTTCACTTGTGATTTTTTCACCGTCCACGAATACTTCATATGTTTGTGGATCAACATCTATTTTTGGTGTTGCATTGTTGTTTTTCATATCTGCTTTACTTAACTTACGGATATTACGAACAGGTCTTACTTTACGTTTTAAGCCGAGTACTTTATCAATATCATTTTCGTATGCTGTTGAAGAAACGAAAGTCATTGAAGTACTTTGCATATTGCCGCCTAATTGTCCGTACATTTTACGGTATTTCAAGGGTTCAGAAGTAGGGATAGAACCGTTAGCATCACCATTAATGGCTGTATTAATGAGGCCACCTTTAAGGATAACGTCTGGTTTTACGCCAAAGAAAGCAGGTTCCCACATGATAATATCTGCGAGTTTGCCTTCTTCAATAGAGCCAACATAATCTGAAATACCATGTGTAATGGCAGGGTTAATCGTATATTTAGCGATATAACGTTTGATACGGTTATTGTCATTATGTTTACTGTCACCTTCTAATGCACCACGTTGTTCTTTCATACGGTGTGCAACTTGCCAAGTACGTGTAATAACTTCACCGACACGTCCCATAGCTTGAGAATCAGAACTTACCATACTAAATACGCCAATATCATGTAATACATCCTCTGCTGCAATTGTTTCTTTACGAATACGTGAATCAGCAAATGCGATGTCTTCAGGGATTGCAGCGTTTAAGTGGTGGGTAATCATAACCATATCTAAATGTTCGTCTACAGTATTTACTGTGTATGGAAGTGTTGGATTTGTAGAAGAAGGTAAAATGTTTGGATAGGCAGCAGATTTAATTAAATCTGGCGCGTGGCCACCACCAGCACCTTCTGTATGATACATGTGTAATACGCGGTTTTTAACTGCGGCCATTGTTTCTTCCATGAAGCCAGCTTCATTTAATGTATCGGCGTGTAGTGCGATTTGAACATCATAGTCATCTGCGACTTGCAAAGCGTGGTCTAATGCTGAAGGTGTCGCACCCCAGTCTTCATGTACTTTTAAGCCAATCGCACCAGCATGTACTTGTTCTACTAAGGCAGTGTGATTGACTGCTTGACCTTTACCAGTGAACCCAATATTTAATGGCAATGATTCTGCCGCTTCTAACATGCGGTGTAGATGCCACGGTCCTGGAGTAACTGTAGTTGCTTTTGCACCTTCAGATGCACCAGTGCCGCCACCAATATGCGTAGTTATACCACTTTCAAGCGCAACTTGTGACTGTTCAGGGTTAATAAAGTGAACGTGTGTATCAATACCACCTGCAGTTACGATTTTACCTTCTGCAGAAATAATATCAGTCGTAGCACCAATAATAATATCTACATTATCCATAATATCAGGATTACCTGCTTTTCCGACTGCCATAATATAGCCATTTTTAATACCAATATCAGCTTTAATAATTTTATCGTAGTCGATAATCATTGCATTTGTCATAACTAAATCTGCAACCTGTTTATCATCACGTGTTACATTAGGATTTTGAGCCATGCCGTCTCTGATAGATTTACCACCACCAAATGTCGCCTCATCGCCATACGTAGCGTAATCTTTTTCTACTCTTGCAAATAAATTTGTATCTCCAAGTCTTACAGAGTCACCAACAGTTGGCCCATAAAGACTTGTATATTGTGATTGCGTCATTTTAAAACTCATGCTTTATACCCACTTTCTTTATTAGCATTTTCGTTTTCTTGATTTTCTTGTTCAACGATTTCTGTAGCTGAAGTGTCTGCTTCATCTCTATAGACACGAGACTCATGAATTGCTCCATTTACAGCACCGTGAAAACCATAAATTTTTCGTTTGCCAGAAAATTCAACGAGTTGAACTTCTTTCTCATCACCCGGTTCAAAACGAACGGCTGCACCAGCAGGAATATCCAGTCGTTTACCATAGGCTTTTTCATGGTCAAAGTCTAGCGCTGGATTCGCTTCAAAAAAGTGATAATGTGAGCCGACTTGTATTGGTCGATCTCCAGTATTTTTCACATTAAGTATTGTGGATTTATGACCTTTATTTACTTCTATTTCTGTACGTTTAACTATAATTTCACCAGGTTTCATAATATAAATCCTCCTTTATACGATTGGGTGATGTACGGTAATCAATTTAGTTCCGTCAGGGAAAGTCGCTTCAATTTCCATTTCTGTTAGCATATCGGCAATACCTTCCATTACATCATCTTCACTTAATATTTGTTTCCCATAACTCATCAGTTCTGCCACAGATTTTCCATCTCTAGCACCTTCAAGTAGTTCAAAACTAATTATAGCTACTGCCTCTGGATAATTTAATTTTAAACCGCGTTGTTGACGTCTGCGTGCTAAATCTGCTGCTACAACTAGCATCAACTTATCTTGTTCACGTTGTGTAAAATGCACGAGCTTCACTACCTTTCAATTATTTATATCGTGTACGTTAATTATGTCCGCTATATAATGATATTCCGAATAGTATTTAACTACAAGAATAACCCCTTGTGAGCGTGAAAAATAAAAAAAAAGAATTTTATTACAGGCGATATGTATCTCTTTAAATTTAGTGGATATTAATATATTATTATTTAAGTCAAAGTATATAGAAATCAGGTGACGTTGTGGACGCTATTCGGATAATATTGAAGAATATTGCGCAAGTATTATTATTGAACAATTCGTGGACAGGATTGTTTGTTTTAGCAGGTATTTTTGTAGGTAATTGGAAAGTGGGGCTAATGGCTTTGAGTGCAAGTGTCATTTCCCTATTGCTTGCAAAACGCACGAATTATTCAGAAGAGGAAATCAACACGGGATTGGCCGGGTTCAATCCTGTACTTACTGCCATTGCATTAACATTATTCTTAGTACCAGAATGGTATAGTGTGGTTATTGTATTAGTGGCAATTATTATAACAATGCCTATTGGTTCGGCATTTAGAGAGTTTTTTAAACCATTTGGTGTGCCAATGTTAACAATGCCATATGTATTTGTAAGTTGGATTGTATTACTCATGTCATTCCAATTTAAATTTGTGAACGCAGATGTTAATATTTTGCCGAATACAGTTCAGGAAATTAAATTTTCTGGTCATAGTATCGACTTTATAAGTGCATTTTTGACGGGTTTCAGTGAAATATTTTTACTTAAAAATATGATTGCAGGTATATTAATTCTTATTGGTATTTTTATTGCTTCCAGAAAAGCTGGTACATTTGCAATTATTGCAAATATTATAGGTTTTGCAGCAGTCACGGTACTTGGTGGTAATCACGACCAAATTAATGATGGTCTGTTTGGCTATAATGTCATACTTACAGTGTTAGCTTTAGGTGTCGCATTTAGTACTAGAATTCCGCGTTATATAAGTATTGTGTTAGGCATTCTGCTAACTGTCATATTACATGCAGGCATGACTACATTATTAACACCATTTGGTTTACCGGTATTTACATTGCCATTTATTATTGCTACGTGGATTATGCTATTTGCGGGTAATCAAATGAAAGAACAACAAATAGAGTGATATAACATGAAAACTTAAATTAATCTGGTTGAAAGTGTAGTTAACTCTATTGTTATAAGTTTTAAAATATAAATTTCTAATTGATTTTAAGAATGGTTTTTTAGAAAGAAGGAAAATAAATGAAAAGATTAGTGGTATTGTTTGCAACCGCAGCAATTACTTTAGCAGGATGTAGTGGATCTGGAAGTCAATCTAAAGGAAACACTTTGAACATTGAGTTACCTTTAAAAACAACTTCAATCGCCCCTTATGAAACCGATGTACCAGTGAAAATTGGCGCAGCAGAATCTTTGTTTAAAGCCTCCGCTGAAGGAAAAGTTCAAAAATTATTAGTTGAATCATATAATCAAAAGTCACCAACTCAACTCGATCTAAAAATAAAAGATGATATTAAATTCCAAAATGGTAAAAAAGTGACTGGTAAAGCAGTGAAATCTAGTTTGGAAGAAAGTATTGAGAAAAGTGACTTGGTAAAAGGATCTCTTCCTATTAAGGACATTCAAGTAGACGGACAAAATGTTACGATTACGACAAAAGAAGCATATCCTGAATTAGTTTCAGAGCTTGCCAGTCCATTTTCAGCGATCTATGATACGGAAGCAAAGGGCGATGTAAATAAAACCCCTGTTGGTACTGGACCATATCAAATTAAAGATTATAAGCAATCTCAAAAAATTAAATTAGATCAGAATAAAGACTACTGGCAAGGTAAACCGAAACTAGATCATATTAATGTTACTTATCAAGAAGATGGTAACGCACGTACGAGTGATTTAGACTCTGGGAAAGCAGATGTCATTACAGATGTACCTGTGGAAAAAGTAAAAACACTAAAAGAGAGTGATGAAACAAAAGTATCAAGTGTCTCAGGATTTAGAACAGGCTTACTCTTATATAACCATACAAGCGATAAGATGACGCAACCTGTACGCGAAGCACTCGATAAAGTAATAGATCGTGAAAGTATTGCAAAAAATGTGTCTAAAGGTCATGCTGAACCTGCAACTGGACCTTTCAATACAAAATTAGATTTTATAGAGAATCGACAAGTGCAGAAACAAGATATAGATAAAGCGAAGCAAATAATGGAAGAAGAAGGCTATACAAAAGAACATCCATTACAATTAACAGTTTCAACATATAATGGACGTCCAGAACTTCCGAAAATTGCACAAGTTATCCAATCAGATGCTAAAAAAGCCAATATTGATATTAAATTACGTAATGTGGATGATATCCAAGGTTACCTAAAAGATAAAAGTCAGTGGGATGCATCACTTTATAGCTTTGGTACGATTCCAAGAGGAGACACTGGTTATTTCTTCAACCAAGCGTATAAACCACAAGGTGCGATTAACGCAGGTGATTATGATAATGACAAAGTGACTGCTTTAATAAATCAATTTAATAAAACAGTAGATACAAAAGAACGTCATCGTTTAACGAATGAAATTATTGATATAACTAGCAATGACTTAGCAAATAGCTATATTTCATATAATGATAATATCGTCGGTATGAGTAAAGATGTAGAAAACTTAAAAGCAACTCCTGAAGGCGTCTATCTCATCGATTATAAAGTGGATAAAAAACAATGATATTAAAAAATATACTTTCTAGAATTGGACAAATGATCATTGTATTGTTTGTCCTTTCTACTATCACTTTTATATTAATGAAACTTACGCCGGGAGACCCAGTCGACAAAATTTTACATTTAGATGTAGCTAACGTTTCAAGTGAACAAATTGAAGCTACCAAACAAAAATTAGGTTTAGACCAACCCGTAGTCATCCAATACATTCAATGGTTAGGACAAATTGTGCAGTTGAATTTTGGTACGAGTTATCAAACAGGCGAGCCTGTAATCAATGAATTAATTTATTATACGCCACCTACAGCATTCATTGCTATTTTGACTATCATTATCGTTTTTATTGTAGCAGTGCCATTAGGTATTATTGCAGCGAAATACTATCATACTTGGATTGATACATTGATCCGCACAGTGACATCTTTTACTGTTAGTATACCTTCATTCTTTTTAGGAACTTTATTGATTTATGTATTCGCACAAAAACTCAACTTACTTCCATCATCTGGATTAGATTCGTTAGCAGGCTACGTATTACCTGTGATAGCACTGAGCATAGGTATGAGTGCCTATTATGTCAGATTAATGCGTTCTAATTTAGTAGAACTGTACCAATCTAAAGAAGTAGAAGCGGCTCGACTCAGAGGGATGTCTGAACGTTATATTTTATGGAAAGACTTGTTTAAGCCTGCTATTATACCGGTCGTTACAGTATTGGGTATGTCTATAGGCAGTCTTATTGGCGGCACAGTCGTTATTGAAAACTTATTTAGTATACCAGGTATTGGTCATTTCCTAGTCGATAGTATTAGAGCAAGGGATTATCCTGTTGTGCAAGGTGCAGTTCTTATGATCGGTTTCCTTGTCGTTCTTGCTAACACAATCAGTGACTTATTGTTATTATGGCTAGATCCAAAACGTCGATACAATAAAAATCGTAAAAAGACTAAAGTAGCGCGTCAGGATGGTGAGATGTAATGAAACATATTAATAAACACAATCTCATTTTCTATGGTTTTTCTTTCTATCTCATCGTCATTATAATAGCGCAATTTTTTGTTTCAACTAATAGTGCGTTAGAAGTGCATTTAGGTAATGCTTTGGAAACGCCAAGTCTGACTCATTGGTTAGGGACAGATGATTATGGTAGAGATTTATTATCACGAGTTATCGTTGGGGCAAGGTATACTTTACTCATTAGTTTGATTACATTACTCGTTACGGTAATTATTGGTGTTCCACTTGGTCTTTTAGCCGGTTACAAAAAGGGAATCGTCGATACAGTGATTATGCGTTTAATTGACATTGGACTAAGCATTCCAGAATTTGTATTGATGATTGCATTTGCCAGCTTTTTTAAACCGAGTATTTGGAATTTAGTCATCGCCATTACAATAATTAAATGGATGACATATACAAGACTTACACGTTCTGTAATAAGCAGTGAAATGATGAAACCCTATATACAAATGGCTAAGTTATTTAATGTGCCAACGCGTACAATTATTTGGAAACATTTTTTACCACAAGTTACGCCATCTATTATTGTGCTGATGACTGTTGATTTTGGTAAAATTATTCTTTATATTTCATCACTATCCTTTTTAGGGCTAGGCGCACAACCACCTTCACCTGAATGGGGAGCAATGCTTAATGCTGGACGTGACTATATTAGCTCATATCCATTACTGTTAATTGTTCCAGCAACTTTAATTACACTAACAATTTTATTATTTAATTTAGCTGGTGATGCCTTACGAGATAAATTATTAAAAGGGAAGCGTGATTTGGATGACTAATATACTCGAGATATCCAATCTATCAATCAAAGATAATTCAGGAACTAAGCTCATTCATAATATCAACTTAGGACTTAAGCAAAGTAAAGTGAATGTCCTAGTTGGTGAAAGTGGTTCAGGTAAAAGTTTAACTGCCAAAGCACTCGTTCAACGTGTACCACGTACATTAGATATGGAATTTGATGGATTACGTTACAAAAACCAAAGTGTCAGAGATATGCATACTTTATTAGGCAAAGATATCGGTTTTATTTCTCAAGACTATACACACAGCTTTAATGATCATACAAAACTGGGTACACAACTTATGGCTATTTACAGAATGCACTATAAAGTTAAGAAAGCAGTGGCAAAGCAGTTTGTCATCAAAGCATTACAATGGGTAGATTTAGTACCTGACCAAGTCATGGACCGCTACTGCTTTAGCTTGTCTGGAGGACAACTTGCTAGGGTACAAATTGCGAGTGTTCTGATGTTAAATCCAGAAGTCATTATCGCTGATGAACCAACCTCGTCATTAGATGCGATAACGGGCTATAATGTAATGAACTTAATTAAACATTTAGCGGAAGTGCATCAAGTAACTTTATTAATTATCACCCATAATTTATCACACGTTTTAGATTTTAGTGACTGGATTCATGTGATACGTCACGGAGAAGTAATAGATTCTAATCATGTTCAAGCCTTTAAAAATCACAATATAAAACCCTATAGCCTGGAGTTATTTAATTCCCGTAGTCAGCTAAGAAGGGAGAATGCTTATGATTGAATTAACAGGAATAAACTTTAAATACGATCAAGATCCTATTTTAACTAATATTAACCTGACTATAAAAGCTGATGAAGTTATTGGTATCGTAGGTGAAAGTGGTTCCGGAAAAACAACTTTAGCACATCTTATGCTAGGTTTACTTCAACCGACCGACGGACAAATTTTCACACATGGATTAACACTATTACCTATATTTCAGCATGCGTATGATAGTTTTAATCCGAAATTTAATATGGAGAAATCTTTATCAGAGCCAATAAAATATTATAAAGGTACGGTTACAAGTGATGTACGTCGAAGAATGAAATCATTGATGACATTTATGGAATTAGATTCTAAGTTGTTGGATAGGTTACCTGATGAATTAAGTGGTGGCCAACTACAGCGATTTAATACAATCCGTACACTTATGTTGGAGCCAGATATGCTTCTATGTGACGAAATTACAGCCAGTTTAGATGTTATTGCAGAACAGAAAATGATAGAAGTGCTAAAAGATTATCATCAGAAAACACAAAAAAGCATGTTGATGATTTCTCATGATATTGCTTTTTTAAATCATTTGGTTGAAAGAGTTATTGTGATGAAAAATGGCATCATTGTAGACGATTTTAATGTAGAGAATTTATTTAGTAATCAACGACATGAATATACAAAACAGTTACTTTCTATATATTAAGAAAGTGGCTGTTTATTTATATAACATCTACAATCATTTAGAATTTCAAATAGTAATTCTTTATATATTATTGTGTTTAATACAACTTCCTGTATAATTTAAAATACGATAAAAAAAGGGGACATAAAACAATGAAGAAACTATTATTACCTTTGTTAGTGTTGGTGCTTGTACTTGCAGCGTGTAGCAATGGCTCAGAAGACAAGTCGTCTAAAAAAGATAGCGAAAAAACAACTTACAAACAAGACTCAGGAGATAAAGTGAAAATACCTAAAAATCCTAAGCGTATTGTCGTTTTAGGGGCAACATATGCAGGTGGTTTAAAACAACTTGATGCGAATATTGTAGGAGTTGCGAATATCGTTGATGACAGTAAAGTATTAAAAGAAAAATTTAAAGATGTGGAGAAGGTAGATGCTGAAAATGTAGAAAGCGTCGCGAAACTCAAACCAGATTTAATCATTACTTATAATACAGATAAAAACTTGAAAAAAATGAAAAAAATAGCACCAACTGTTGCCTTTGATTATGCAAAACATGATTATAAAGAACAGCACCTAGAGCTAGGGAAAATTGTTGGCAAAGAAGATAAAGCAAAAAAATGGGTTGAAGACTGGGAGCAAAAAACAAAAGATGATGGTAAAGAAATCAAAGATGCCATTGGAGCAGATACAACAGTGTCTATCATCAAAGATTTTGATAAAAAAATCTATGCGCTAGGTAAAACATATGGTCACGGTAGTGAGATTTTATACGACTCATTTGGGTTGAAAATGCCAGAGACAGTAGAAAAAGCAACAAAAGAAAATGATTTAGCTGATATCTCAGAAGAAGAGCTTCCTAAAATGGCTGGCGATTATGTTGTGACTCCTGTAGCAAAAGGGTCTGACTTATCATTTGAAAATAAAGAAATTTGGAAAAATACTGAAGCGGTACAAAACAATCATACATTTAAAGTAGACGAAGGCATTTATTGGTTGAATGATCCGTATTCATTAGAATATGAACGTAAAGATTTAAAAGAGAAATTATTAAATAGCAATTCATAGTGAGCTGAACATACTGCGAGGACTTTTTATTTATAAAGCCTTCCAGTATGTTTTTTTATTAAAAAGTAAGTGACTACCGCTATCATGATGAATCTATTCAAATGTGTATTGAAAATAAATAATCAAGATGTTACAGTAAATGCAATATATAAAGACAAGGAGGATTAAAATGACAGCTTCTATGAGACTTCGCTAGAACCTTTTTGAATCATAAACACAATAAATTCAAAAAGGTACAGTTCACGCCACATTCTCATAGGGTGAAGTATGTCATTTTTTCCTAATAAGAAGATAATGTATTAAGAGAGTACTATCACGTAAAGATAGTGGATATCATTAATATATTATGTGAGTGAGATAGGAGAAACCTGTCTTATTTTTTTGCGTGCACTTCCTTTTATTAATAAGGAGTGTATATCAATGATGGAATATACAATTAAATTTAATCAAATAGCACACAATTTAATAGATTTTCGTTCTATAGAAATCGAAGCGCTACATGCTTATCAATTTGAAAAAATTGCATTAATCGGAGCAAATGGTACAGGTAAAACAACAATATTAAATATGATAAACCAAACTATTAAACCTGATTTAGGTACAATTGAAGTCAATGGTGAAATGCAATATTTTAAACAACTTAGTATGGATATAGATAGTGATTTTAACCAATTAAAAGGTGATGTGTTAAGTCAACTTAATCTACCAATGCATACGACAGATAAAATGAGTGGTGGAGAAAAAGCAAAGTATAAGTTAGCTAATATTATATCAAATTATAGTCCCATTTTATTATTGGATGAGCCAACAAATCATTTGGATAAAAATGGAATTGACTATTTAGCTGATACTTTAAAATATTACTATGGGACATTAATAATGGTTACGCATAATAGAGCGCTTATAGATGACATTGTAGATACAATTTGGGAAATACAAAATGATGGCACAATAAGGGTATTTAAAGGGAATTATAGTCAATATCATGCTCAATTAGAGCAAGAATATATTGAACATAGTCGTCAGTATCAACAATATCAAAGTGAGAAAGCTAGACTAACCAAAGCCAGTGAAGAAAAGCATAAACAAGCACAAAAATATGGGAAAGCAACATCTAAACAAAAGAACAAAAGTATTAAACCAGACAGATATAGTGCTTCTAAACAAAAAGATACAGTCGAGAAAGCAGCACAGAAACAGGCGAAACATATAGAAAAGCGATTAGAACAAATCGAAGAAATTGAACGACGTAAACAGCAATATGATTTTCAATTTCCTCAAAGTAAAGTTTATGAAGTGCATAATAATTATCCAATTATTGCTCAAAACTTCACATTAACACGCGAAGGTATCCCGCTCCTTAACGATACACGATTTCAAATTCCATATGGTTGTAACATTGCAATTATTGGTGATAATGGAGTAGGTAAAACTTCTTTGTTTGAAGCGATATATCATCAAGAAAAAGGTATTGATTGTTCACCAAAAGTGCGTATGGCCTATTATCGTCAACTTAGTTATGAAGCAATGCGAGATGTTTCACTTTTACAATTTTTAATGGAAGAAACAGATACGCAAGAACACTTTGCTCGAGCTATATTAAATAACTTAGGATTAAATGAGGCGCTTGAGCGTTCCTGTAAAGTTCTAAGTGGTGGTGAAAGAACAAAATTATCTTTAGCTGTGTTATTTTCTACTAAAGCTAATATGTTAATCTTAGATGAACCCACTAATTTTTTAGATATAAAAACATTAGAAGCATTGGAATTATTTATGAATGCTTATCGGGGTATCATTTTATTCACTTCTCATGATGCAAAGTTCGTTGAAAATGTTGCAGATAAAAAATGGGAATTAACAAAACAATCAATCTATGATGTAACGTAAAGCTATAAAATAAACAGCAGAATAAATATAGATGGTAGAGAAGTATTGGGGGATGTTATATGGAACAACAGCAAAAAATAAATAATTGGATTGAAATGACAAAATATGTACACTACACAGAATCATTAATAGAAAAAACGTTAAAACAACAATATCATTTAAGTTTAAAAGAATTTTATGTACTATACGAAATTTTTACAGCAACAGGAAAAAAATATAAAATGAATGATTTAATTAAAATAGTAGATTTGAGTCAAAGTGCAATGTCGCGTTTAATCGTTAGGATAGAAAGAATGGATTGTCCGCTCGTTTTTAGACAAGAATGTGTTGAAGATCAACGCGCTATGTATATCTATCTAACTGAAGAAGGATTAACAATGACTAAAAAGGCGTTGAACACATATGAACAATTGATTGAAAAGATTGACCTATCGCATATTCGTAAGCTCACTCATATTAACGATGATTAATTCATTTAATTTTAGTTTTATAGTATAACCTAGGAAATAATCACAATGTAAGTGGATAACGGTTCTATAGTTTAAAGTAGGTGATTAACGCCCCCTATAGAGTGAGATATGATATGGTGAGTAAAAATAGAGGGCGTGTTAAAATGGATATACAATCGGCATGGCTAAATTTACTAGTAAAAGACCTTAAAGCAAGTGAAGCATTTTTTAGTGACATTGGCTTTAAAATTCAACAAAATGATGCTGTTTTGGATAAAATGAGAGGAATTCAAACGATCGATAATAAAATTATTATGCTTATTGAACGTAGCCAATTTAAAAAAGCATCTCAGCTTTCTAATATAGGCTCAAATGAAGCATTAGTTTCTATTTCTGTATCTCAGTCTCAAGATGTTGATGCATTATTAAATAAAGTTAAAGAAGCGGGTGGTAAAGTATTGCAGAGCGGTACGATGTTAGAAGGGTTTTATGGTGGTTTGTTTAGTGACATAGATGGCCATTTATTTAATATTATTGTGATGTAAAGTAAGTAGTAACATATATTGTTAGGGTTGATAACGAATTTGGAAGGATGTATACCGATGATAAAAGCAATTGCAGTAGATAAAGATGGAACGTTATTTAAATCCAATCATACCTTTGATGAAATATATTTTGAAAAAATATTTGAAGGAATAACAAAACGTAATATCAAATTTATTGTAGCAAGTGGTAATCAATATGCCCAATTACGATCATATTTCCCAGGCAAGGAAGCACAAATTACGTATGTAGCAGAAAATGGCGCCGTTACTTATGTTGATGATACATTAGTGTCTTCTTCACATTTTGATCAACAACTTACCTTTGATATTCTGCAGACAATTATGGTGGATTATAATATCTCTGATGTTATAGTAAGTGGGATTAAATCAGCATATGTTAAAAGTGATTGTAGCGATGAATTTATGAATTTTATTACTAACTATTACTACGATATTGAAAAAGTTGAAAACTTTAGTGATATCAAAGATGACCAGTTTGTTAAAGTGGCAATGAGAATCAAAGATGACAATATCGTAAATCAAGTGAAAACTGGTTTGGAAAGTGAATATGTACATGAAATACGAGCCGTGACAAGTGGTGCTGAGAGTGTGGATCTTATTTTACCTGGAGTGAATAAAGGTGTAGCGATTCAAGCACTTTTAAACCAGTGGGGCATAGAGCAAGACGAATTATTAGCTTTTGGAGATGCTAATAATGACTTAGAAATGCTAGCATTGACCACACATAGTTATGCTATGGCGAAATGTAGCCCAGAACTTGAAAAAATAGCTCAACACCGCGCACCATCTAATGATGAATCTGGTGTATTACAAGTAATAGAGAGATACTTAAAGCAACAGGGTTAAGTATCAATATAAGTCGAAAATAATTGCATAGCATTTTAAATAAAATAAAGGAAGCTTCCAAGATTTAGATGGAGGCTTCCTTATTTATATGCCTATTATTTTATAATTAATACAGGAAGATTCGCGCTGTTGGCAATTTTATGAGTGACATTCCCCAGAACATTTTTAATGTCTGGTTTTGCACGTTTATTACTCATGACGATAATGTCATATTTATTTTCTTCAATTTCTTGCAGAATAGATTGCTTGATGTATCCTGTACTAAATCTCACGCGAACATTTAAACCGAGATTTTCTAATTTTTGAACAAATGGATCTAGTTTTTTGCCTTTTTCGTTCGCTAATTCTTCAAAATGTTTACCATCATAGCGTACTGAGGTTTGTAAGTCACCTTCAGAAATAACATTGAAAATTGTAATTTCAGCGTCATCTACGCCAGCAGTTAAGTTTTGTAGTTCTTGTGGAACGTTATCGAATGTGTTGCCAAAGTCATAAGCTAATAGTATTTTCTTGTACATAATAGCGCCTCCTTTATTATTTACATACCCTAATAAAGATAATGTAATATGATTTTAAATTAAACAATTACTGAATTTTATACGTCTAACCCTATAATATCATTTATATGCTCATAACCTTCTGTTTTAAGGTATTTTGCCAAGTTTTTATTTAATTTTTTAGTTAGTCCTGGTCCTTCAAATACTAAAGCACTATAAAGTTGTACGAGCGAAGCGCCATGACGCATCATTGTAATGACGTCACTTGTATTAAATATACCCCCAGTACCAATAATTAAGAACTGACCGTTTTTTTGTTTATAGGCATAAGAAATGAGTTCTAGATTACGTTCAAATAGCGGTCTACCACTTAAACCACCAGTTTCATGCTGATTGTCAGAATGTAACTGTTCACGTTTCTGAGTAGTATTAGCTAAAATAATGCCATCAAAAGTTTCAACGATAGGGTCCAACATACGACCTAAACTATCTAAGTCAAGATCTGAAGTCAGCTTGATAAAAATAGGCACGTTGACATTGTGACTGTCTTTATATGATTGGATTGCAGAACAAAGTTGTGAGAATTCATCTTTGTCATGGAAGCTTTGTAAATTTTTAGTGTTAGGTGAGCTAATATTCACAGTGAAAAAAGTTACATCATTTCTAAATGTATCGATTACTTTTATATAATCTTGATAACGTGATTCATAATCAGTAAATTTATTCACACCCACATTCAAACCTACAGGGACCTGATAGCTATATTTACGTAGGTTACTAAGTGCCTTGTTCATACCTAAATTGTTGAAGCCCATACGGTTAATTAAAGCGTTATCCTCAACTAGTCGGTACATACGTGGTTTTGGATTACCAGGCTGTGGTTTAGGTGTAACACCTCCGAGTTCTATAGCACCAAATCCTGCTTTCTCTAAAGCTTTAGGAACTTCACAAGATTTATCGAAGCCTGCTGCAAGACCAATAGGATTGTCAAAATGAATACCATGAATTTCTTGATGTAGGACTGTATGCTCATAATGAAATAACTGTTCGATGACTGGTAATAATTTAGAATGTTTTTGTACGAATTTCAGTGCGTCAATAGTCATGCCATGTGCTTTTTCAGGGTCATATTGAAATAAAATAGGTTTGATTAGTTTATACATGAGATTATCACTCCGTTAATCGAATTTTATATGTATTTAAGCCAAAAGTTAATTTATATTGTTGGCTATATTGAAAATGATGTCTTTAATAGAGTAGCATTTTACTGAATATATGCCTAGAGTAAATCAAGATAATTTTAAGAAGTGTCACATAAAAAGTATGACAATAAGCATTATTGATTAAGATATGTTGAAAACGGTAATAATTAAGTAGCAATATTATAGCTTAATAGTTATGGAGGGGTACAAATGAAACAAGAATGGCAAGCACAACTTCCATTAAATCATATAGAATCTATATCTCCAGTTGGTGGTGGAGATGTGAATGAAGCATTTCAAGTAACAACACCAGATGAAACTTATTTTTTACTCGTGCAACGTAATCGTAATGAAGATTTCTTTGCAGCAGAAATTGCAGGTTTAAACCTTTTTGAACAAGCGCAAATTACTGCGCCAAAAGTGATTGGAAGCGGAAAAATTAATGAAGATGCTTATTTACTCTTAACCTTTTTAGATGAAGGCACAACTGGTAGCCAAAGAGAATTAGGACAGCTTGTTGCGAAAATGCATAGCCAACAACAATCATCAGGAAAATTTGGGTTTGATTTACCATATGAAGGTGGAGATATTTCATTTGATAATAGCTGGACAGATTCATGGATAACATTATTTGTGGAACGTCGTCTGGATCATTTAAAAGATGAATTATTGCGGTTGAAATTATGGACAGATAACGATGCTCAAACATATAAACGTGTACGTAAGGTCATTATAGATGCACTGAATAAGCATACGAGTAAACCTTCCTTATTGCATGGAGACTTATGGGGAGGCAATTATATGTTTTTAGAAAATGGTTCGCCTGCACTATTTGATCCGGCACCATTATATGGTGATAGAGAATTTGATTTAGGTATTACTACCGTGTTTGGTGGTTTTACACAATCATTTTATGATGAATATAATAAGCATTATCCATTGAGCGATGGTGCGGAGAAACGCTTAGAATTTTATAGACTTTATTTATTAATGGTACACTTAGTCAAATTTGGAAATATGTATGCGAGCAGTGTTGATCGTTCAATGCAACAAATTTTAAACGATTGATATAAGTAATTGCACTTTGTGAACCTCAGAAATATTAAACGGCTGTGCGCTTTGATATGAAAGTGCACAGCCGTTTTTGTGAATATTTATTATAAAGTTATCAATTTAATTTAAATCTAAAGTATTCATGTTTTCACGTAATTCATAGACTTTATCTGGCGTAATGTCTTCACCTAAAGGATCAACGACTTTCAAAGTTGAAAATGTGTTAACAACTTGTCCACGAATCATTTGTAAATATTCTTGTCTTAATACATGTTGTTCTTGTTTTTCTTCAATGCTCAATGTTTCAACTTTTTCTTTATTTGCTAGTATATTAATTCTATCTAATAGTGTCATAATTTTTTTCCTCCTGTAATTCATGAGGTGGAAAGTGTGGAATAATATAATTTCCAACCTCTGTTAATATATTTTTATAAGTTCTTTCATTTTCAACTAAGTGGAGCATAATATGATTCGTACCTATACGCTCATATGATTTTAATATTTTTATTAAAGTATTTCTACCTAAGCGATAACCACCTTTAATAGGTTTAACCAACTCATTTGGATTCACAGACAAATCGATAACAAGTGGATGCATAAAAGGTTTGAATACATCATTTTGATGCCAATCTAGTAATAATTTCTTTTGCTGCTGAAAATCTTGTGGGTAAAACATCCAGCCATCCATGTGTTTCTTTAGCCAAGACATATTTTGTTTTGAATAACCAGTAGCAAACATTGGAATATGCTTGTGTTTTGGTAATATTTGTAAACCGGCATCCTCATATAATTCAAATATAGAATTTGAGATTTGCGGTGAATGTGTTTTCCATAAATCGTTTATAGAAGTTATCGCTGTTTGAAATTGTTCAGTTAAATGGTTTGTATTTACTTTAAAAGCTGGAAATTCGAATGATCGATCTCCTGTAGCAACGCCTAATAATAATCGCTCATTTGAAATCAAGTCAAGAGAAGTAGCAGCTTTCGCTATATGAATTGGATGACGTAATGTAGCAACAATACTAGATGTTCCGAGAGCGATTTTTGATGTCTTGGCGCTGAGATAAGTTAAAAATACAAACGGATCGTAGTTTGTCGTTACATTTCCTAAATGTGGGCTATAAAGCGGACTGTCCCGTACAAAAAGGCTCGTAAATCCAAGTGTTTCAGCGTATTGCGCTAAATCAACTTGATGTTCCAACGACAATGCGATGTGTTCAGAATTATCAAAAGGTAACGTTAAGCCTAACGTCAAATGACCCTGTTGAAAAGTCCGTTTGAAACCATTGTGTTTTTGAATTGTTGTCACGTCTATCCCTCCTAACTTTATTTAAGCAACAAGCATTATTTAACTAACACCTGTTGTTTAAATGCATTGTATTACGTTACGAAATATAAAGCAAACAACATGTTTATATATGTATCGTTTAAACAACATAAAGAGAAATGTGTTGTTTTGAAAATGATACTATTTTAGAAGATAGGGTATAACCTAAGAATATACTATTAAAAAAACTTATAAATTAAGGTGATATATTTTCAAAAACTAATATTATGATTTGATTATTTTTGGAAAATTCTTTAAATTTTAATAGTATAATATATTTTAATGGAGGGTTATTTATGTTTATAAGAAAAATGATAGGTAGTATAGCTTTTTCTTTAGTTATGTTATCTGCAATTGCACCATTTAGTAGTTCTGCAGCTACGGATACTCAAAATAACGATACAACGAATCAGCAAACACAAACACAACAAAATGATAATACGACCAATAGTCAGTCATCAGAAGTTATGCCAAGGGTCATATTACCTGATGAAGACAGAACACAAATTGAAAATACCACTACAGGCCATTACCAATCAGTAGGCTACATTAATATGGGAGACAATATAGCGACAGGCGTAGTCATCGATGAAAATACTGTATTAACAAATAAACATGTTGCTAATCTTTCAAACGGTGATATGACATTTGCACCTGCAGCTAAAAATGAAGGTTCATTTCCGTATGGTGAGTTTACTGAAAAAGATGTCCAAGCTTACCCTGGTCAAGAAGACTTAGTACTTATATATTTTAATACTAACGATAAAGGACAGTCTGTAGGTGATGTCGTACAACCCGCAACAATCCAAGATGCATCAAGTGTTAGTAAAGGTGATCCTGTGACAGTAACTGGCTATCCGGGTGATAAATCGTTAGCTACAATGTGGGAAAGTAAGGGAGAAGTATTAACAAATAGCGGCACGCAACTTACATACGGTGCGAGTACATTTGGCGGTAACTCTGGTTCTGCAATCTTTAATGCGAATAATGAAGTAGTAGGATTACATTACGGTGGCGTAGAAGGTGAAAGTAATAATGGCGTCGCATTAACTGGTGATGTATTAGACTTTATTAATGAAAACAAAAAATAGTTTCTTGAAAAATTTTAAGCCTCTAGAACAAATAAGCATTGCTTTAGAGGCTTTTTTGTATGATTTATTTTAATATGTGACTCATAAACAAAGGAAGTGCTTTTTCGATATAGTTAAGTGCAGAAGTGTTGCTCGTATGAAACCAATGTTTAGCTGTGCCATATAGCCCCCACGATAAAAAGCGAGCACTTGTAGCTAAGGCTTCTCTATCTTCAGTTGGATGTTTTTGTACGATTAACGTTAAGAAAATATCTTCCAGTTCTTCTTTTACTCTCTTTTCAACTACTTCACCATATGCAGCACTATTTAATTTACATTCATTATGTGTTTCTTCAATATAACTCGTAATTGTGATAAACGTTTTGCATAATGTTTCTTCATTAAGTTCGGAAGCAAGGGTTAAGTTATCGTTTAAATTTTTAAGAATGGTTTCTGACAATGTATAGTCCATAATGTCATATTTATCATAAAAGTGAGCATAGAATGTAGCACGGTTTACAGTTGCGCGTTCAGTTATATCCTTCACTGTAATGGTTTGTAACTTCTTTTCTTTAGCAATGTCGCGAAAGGCATCCATCAATAATTTTTTTGTTCTGGTAATTCGTGGATCAACATGTGTTGTGGTCATTGACTTCACACCTCCTTAAATAAGTTGCAAATAAGATAATTTATACAAATTATCTGGCTTTAGTTCATGAATGTCAATATGCTTGATTTGTAATGAGTAAAAATAAATATAAAACGGCGTGCTTTAACATGAATTACATTGTTTCATAATTGGTTTATTACTATGGTTTTCGGTTTGAATATTGATTAGTTAATATTGTTACTACTATATTAAAAAGTAGTATGATAGAAATGTGGCAAGATTTCGAATTGGAGGATTAGAATACAGTAAGGTTTACGTAGAAGATTCTTGTTATAGCGAATTTTTGAATGAACTTTCAGTATTAGCTATTGTTTTAGTTTTGAGATTTGAAATGAGCAACATATCTAAAATATTTTGATTGGAGTGAAGCATATGACTAAAAAGATTATTATGGATTGTGATCCAGGACATGATGACGCAATTGCTTTAATTTTAGCTGGTGCAAAAAATAGCTCACTTGATGTCTTAGCAGTAACTACAGTGGCAGGTAATCAATCTGTTGAAAAAAATACAAAGAACGCATTGAATGTGCTCGAAGTTATGGGAAGAGGAGATATCAATGTCTCAGTTGGTGCAACACGTCCGTTAATTAAGCCAGCTTCATTTGCCTCCCAAATTCATGGCAATACTGGTTTGGATGGTCCGAAGTTACCTGAAGTGCCATCTCTTAAACCCACACCAGATCATGCTGCTGACGTCATTATTAAAACATTAAAGCAAAGTAAAGAACCAGTTACCATTGTTGCTACAGGACCGTTAACTAACATAGCAACTGCATTAATTAAAGATCCAAGCATCACGCAATATATCGATTCTATAACAATTATGGGCGGCGGCACATTTGGTAATTGGACGCCTAACGCGGAATTCAATATTTGGGTAGATGCTGAAGCGGCGAAACGAATCTTTGATAGTGGAGTGACAATTAATGTATTTGGGCTAGATGTCACACACCAAGTATTGGCAACGGATGAAGTCATTAATCGATTTAAGCGTATCGACAATCAAATTGCTAATTTTGTCGTTGAACTTTTAGAGTTTTTCAAATCAACATATAAAACACATTTTAATATGGATGGTGGCCCAATACATGATGCTTGTACAATTTTGTATTTATTACAGCCAGACTTATTTACGATGCAACATACACACATAGATATTGAACACCAAAGTCCGCTTACATATGGGACGATGGCAGTCGATTTAAATGATATTACGCATAAAGAAAAAAATGCTTATTTCGCTACTGCAGTGGATGTAGAAAGCGTATGGAAACTAATGGAAAATATGCTTGGAAGTTATAGTGCTTAAAATAATATATAGCTTTAGGGTCATTGAAGCATAATCTGAAATAAGTTGAATGAAAAAGTCATTGTATAAACAATATACGATGACTTTTTTGTGACATCAAACTAAAGTATGAGCCGTTTTCAAGCTGTATGATTAGCGTATCAAAACTATAAAAAGTATACTAATATATCACAACTTAAATATAATAAAGGTGATTTGAATAGTGAAAAATACGATAAAAACAATTGTTTTACTTATTATTATTATAGTTCCGTTAACACTACTCATTATTAACATAGACGACATTCAAGACAGTATGAATAAAACTTTTACAGAAGAAAGCAGTAATGAGACTGATGAAGATAATGGTAACTCATTTAGCATGTTATTTGATGGAAGTAGAGAAACAGAAACATTTGGTGAATACGAGAGAAGTAATTTTGATGGTAAACATTATGGTATAGATTATCATTTACCTGAAGATACGCCTATAAAAGCTGCTTCAGACGGTACGGTAACACGCACATTTAATAACGAATTAGGTGGGAAAGTCTTACAAATTTCGGAAGCAAATGGTCAGTATCATCAATGGTATATGCATTTAAATGATTATAAGGTTGAAGTAGGTGACAAAGTGCAAGCTGGCGATGTCGTTGCACTTTCAGGCAATACTGGCGAACAAACCACAGGCGCTCATCTTCATTTCCAAAGAATGAATGGTGGCGTAGGTAATACGTATGCCGAAGATCCTAAATCATTTATAGAAAAACTACCTGATGGCGAAAAAAGTTTATATAAAAAATAATAAAAAGTTTTGGTAATATGTTGCTAAAGCTCAGAACGTAGACAAATCAAATGCTGTAAAGGCATTTGATTTTTTTTAGATGTTTTTCCTTGAGACAATCTTTGTTCATTAATTTCAATGGCCAATTATGATTGGAAATGTAGGGAATATCTTTTCTCTAATTTAGTTATAGATTCAATTTTATTTGCGTTTGTCTTTACATAATTTCAAACAATGATTGATTATATTATTATTATTTTAAAAAGTGGCAGTGATTTGGGCAGACTCCTGCGGGAAAAGCACTAGCTGGAGACTACAGGCTGAGGCTGTCCCCGGGGAAACGTGCACAAAAAATGCCAACAAAGTCGTAGGCTTTGTCGATATTATGAAGCTTTGCAGTTAGCAAAGCTTTCTGTATACACATTAGTCATTAATGTCATGTATGGAAGCGTAAGCTAAATAATCTTGATGTATGGCTTCCCATAAATAGAACGCACCAATAGATGCACAATGCTTCCAACGTTCAGAACATAAAGCAAGCTGTGCTTTTCGCTGCGCTTTAGTTGTACCGTACAACCATTGCGCTGACCTTTGCAGACCAACATCATGAACAGGGACAACATCTGGACGCTGTAATGTAAATAATAAAAAAACTTCGGCAGTCCATTGCCCAATACCTTTCACTTCAGTTAACGTACGAATAACTTCATCGTTGCTTAACTTGTGTAAATTTTCTAAATCTAGTTTTCCATGTTGTATATGTGTTACTAAATTATGAATATAATTAATTTTAGATTTAGATAAACCAAAGGATTTCATTTGCGTATCTTCAATTTTTGACAGTTTATCAACTGTCCATTCATCATTGATAGCATCTGTTAGCTGTTCGAAAATAGATGCGGCCACTTTTACCGTGATTTGTTGTCCTATTATAGAGCGAATTAAAGATTTTAATGGGTTAGGACGAATATTGATTTGAAGATTGCCGACTTTTTTAATAAGTAATGCTAATGTTGCATCTTTTTTAATTAATTGTTGAACACAGTCATCTTGTACATGAATATTCCATGAGGTCAATTCTAACACCACCTTATTTTAGCAAGTCTTGCAGTACGACAGCTTGGTTATGCTCTTCATCTTTAGCTGCAAATAATAAAATAATATCTTTTTTAGTATTAGACTTGATTTCTTTAAGTTCATTAAATGCTTCTTGTTGATTGTCATTTTCACGTAATTCTTTTTCATATTTTTCTTTGAAAGCAGCATACAATTTAGGATCATGATCGAACCATTTTCTTAGCTCAGATGTAGGCGCAAGTTCTTTTAACCAATAATCTAAATTTGCATCCTCTTTAGATACACCTCTTGGCCAAACGCGGTCTACAAGTATACGCACACCATCTTTTTGTTCTTTATCATAAATTCTTTGAATGTGAATAGTCATAGCATTCATCCTTTCTATAAATAAATATCTCTACAATACTTAATTACCTATAATGAATATAGAAAAACATAATTACTTTAATTATAGAAGAAAGAGAAAGGGTATATAGATACAAAGAGAGAAATAGGAGTGAGTTCAATGACAAATTTCGATAATGTGCAACCACCTCAACAATTCAAATATCGAGATAACGATGTATGTATAAAAAACTATTATGAATTTACATGTAACAATCGTATTTATTTCACTGAAAAATTTCACAAAGATTTAGAGAATCATTTATACAAATTCAACATTGAAATTTTATCTGCAATTGATGATTATGGTCTAGCAATGGATTTTAATGAAGTTGATAAGTTATATAAAAAAGAAATTGCACCTTATTTAGACGGAAAATTAGTGAACGAAACATTGCCGGATATGAATACAACAGCTGAAAATATCGCTTTTTGGATTTGGGAACAATTTGATCGCTTATTACCAGAAAATAATAAACTGCAAAAACTAGAATTTTTTGAAACTGAAACACAAGGACTCGTAATAACTTCTGAATTAATGGAAAAATAAAAGTTATTATGGAAGAAACTAAAAATCATTAGAAACCAACTAAATATATAATTAATAGCCGATAGATTACTTAATCGTTATCTGTGGGCTTTTTTAGTTGCTGTTTTACTAGATTATTTTTAAAAATTAAATACGAAATAAATATTCTGAAAATTAAGATAATGTGATATATTAGTAATTATTACAACTTAGGAGGAACTGCTATGATGAAAGTCAGTCCGAAACAATTTATAAATAATGTATTATCAGGTGTAGCAATAGCGATTGTTGCAGGTCTGATTCCAAATGCAATTTTAGGTGAATTATTTAAGTTGCTTTCACCAAAGTATCCAATATTCGAAACAATGTTACAAGTTGTCGAAAGTATACAATTTACAGTACCACTTCTTGTAGGAGCATTGATTGCAATGCGCTTCAATCTAACGCCATTAGCTACAGCAGTAGTTGCAAGTTCGGCATTTGTTGGTAGTGGGGTTGCACAATTCAAAGATGGTGTATGGATGCTTGTAGGCGTTGGGGATTTAATCAATACAATGATTACTGCAGCAATTGCAGTGTTTTTTATATTAATAGTAGGAGAACGTTTTGGTAGTTTAACGCTAATTATTTTACCAACAATTGTTGGAGGCTTGGCTGCATTAATAGGCGTACTCATACTGCCATACATACAAATGATTACTACAGGTATAGGTAATTTAGTAAATTCATTTACAGAATTACAACCTATATTAATGTCTATGCTTATTGCACTTGCATTCAGTTTCATAATTATTTCACCGATATCGACTGTGGCTACAGCTCTAGCCATAGGTATAAGTGGTCTAGCAGCTGGTTCTGCTTCGCTTGGCATCGTAGCATGTGAAGGTGTACTTGTTGCAGGCACAATGAAAATGAATAGACCAGGCGTACCGATAACGATTTTCTTAGGTGGCGTTAAAATGATGATACCGAATATGGTAAGACATCCTATTATTTTATTACCGATTTTTACAAACGCACTTATCACAGGGTTTGTAGGTGGGCTTATTGGTATAGAAGGTACTAAAGAGTCAGCCGGATTTGGTATTATCGGGCTTGTAGGGCCAATTAGTGCCTTTAAATTTATGGAAGACTCGATATTAATGAATTTATTATTAGTATTTATCACGTTCTTTGTAGTTCCATTTATTATGGGGTACTTAATTAATCTTTTTTATATGAAGGTATTAAAACTGTATGATAGTAACATTTATAAATTCTTAGCATAAAATGTTATATGTTTTGGATATGAAATGAGTAACGATTTGTAATAAACTAACAGTTAAATTGATTTTTTGAAAATACAGTTAGACAATCTAAAAGGCCACATAACAGTGGTCTTTTTTTATTTTGACAAAAATCAGTGCAAGTTTCGCGCAAAATTATAATTTTTATGTTGAATTTTAATTTTACAGTTGGGTAACAGTAGATGGTTTTGTAATATTTCAGACTATATAAAAAATTAGTATGAAAATTGACGTGAAGCTCAATATAATAACATTTAGAGATATATGAAAAGTATATTTTATTTGTTTAGAGCGTTACAAAACAAAACGGTTATATTTCAATATTACAAAGAGAAGCTGTATCTGTAACGTTTTGTTATCTAAGTGTAATATAATTGAACGAAATTTATGGTATATTATTTGTGGCGAAAAAATAACACATAAAAATTAATTGCTTGAAGTACATAGGATAATTTAATTAACGAAAATATAATTTTACTTAAAAAGATTTAAATGGAGGATTTTTTAATTATGAAGAAGACAATTTTAGCATCATCATTAGCAGTAGCATTAGGTGTAACAGGATACGCAGCAACAGCAGACAACAATCAAGCTCACGCTTCAGAAGAAAGCATCGACAAAGCGCATTTAGCTGAATTACCACAAAGTAATGCTGCAGAATTAAATGAAAAACCATTACACGCTGGTGCATACAACTATGATTTTGTATTAGGCGGTTATGAATATACATTCACTTCAGACGGTCAATCATGGTCATGGGAATATGATGTAGCAGGTGCTCAAACTGCATCTTCTAACGTTTCTACAAACACAACTCAAGACGTTAGCACACAAGCAACTACTAATACTAACGAAAAATCAGCAAGCGAAGTAAGTACGCAACAACAATCAAATAATGTTGACGTAAAACCAGTTGCAGCTCCTAAAGCTTCAACTACTACAAAAGCTTCAACTACTACAAAAGTTGAAACTACACAAACAAGTACAACTACTACAAATACATCAAGCATTGATTCAGTAGCGCAACAAATGGCAGAACGTACTGGTGTATCAGCATCACAATGGAAAGGTGTTATCCAACGTGAAAGTGGCGGAAATGCAAACGCAGTTAACGCTTCATCAGGTGCATACGGATTATTCCAATTATTAGGTCATGGTGAGCATGCTGGTATGTCTGTTCAAGATCAAATAGATAAAGCAGTTGAGGTTTACGAATCTCAAGGTGCTGGCGCATGGGTTGCATGGTAAGATTTTAAGCACACAATATAATGATTTAATTATAAAAAGAAAGAGTGGCTCTTAGTAGTCACTCTTTTTTTATACTTTAAAGTTTATTGACAAGGGTGAATATTCTGATAAAATTAAAGCTAATTAAATAAATGAAAACTTATCCAGAGAAGTTGAGGGATTTGGCCCTATGAGACTTCAGCAGCAGACTTATGTCGTAAGTACTGTGCTACTTCCAACAAGTGACATGACTTGATAGATAGGTGACATGTGAAAACTATATGCCACTTCATTGGGTATATAGTTTTTTTATATAGGAGGACTTTTTAATGTCAATTTCAGATAGATTAGCACAAATTCCTGATAGTTACTTTGGTAAAACAATGGGGCAAAAGGTTGAACATGGGCCTTTACCATTAATCAATATGGCAGTCGGTATCCCTGATGGCGAAACGCCAAAAGGTATTATTAATTGTTTCGCTGATGCGATACGTCTTCCTGAGAATCAGAAGTATGTAGCATTTCACGGTAAAGATAGCTTGAAACAAGCAATTGTAGATTTTTATGAAAGGCAGTACCAAGTAGAATTAGATATAGAAGATGAAGTTTGTATTTTATATGGAACGAAGAATGGTTTGGTAGCGCTTCCAACATGTATCGTTAATCCTGGAGAAAATGTATTGCTACCGGATCCTGGTTATACAGACTATTTGGCAGGGGTGATGTTGGCTGATGCACAACCTGAGCGATTGGTACTTAAACCACCATATTATTTACCTGAATGGGATAAAGTAGATAAAAAAGTGCTAGCTAATACACGTCTAGTTTATTTAACTTATCCTAATAATCCAACTGGCTCAGTGGCTACAAAGGCTGTATTTGATGAAGCTGTTGCAAAATTTAAAAATACGAAAACTAAAATTGTTCATGATTTTGCATATAGTGCATTTGGTTTTGATGGTAAGAATCCCAGTATGTTGCAATCTGAAGGTGCGAAAGATTTGGGAGTAGAAATTTTTTCCTTATCTAAAGGTTACAACATGTCAGGATTTAGAGTGGGATTTGCAGTAGGGAATAAAGATATAATACAAGCCTTAAAGAAATACCAATCACATACACACGCTGGTATGTTTGGTGCGTTACAAGATGCAGCTACTTATGCATTGAATCATTATGATGATTTTTTAGAAGAACAAAATGAAACTTTTAAAAAACGTAGAAATCAATTTGAAGCAAAACTTAATGAAGTGGATATACCATTTGAACCGATGAAAGGTGGCATTTTCTTGTGGTTGAAAACACCGCCCGAATACGATGGTGAAACGTTTGTTGACTATTTATTACAAGAGCAATCTATTCTTGTTGCACCTGGCATACCTTTTGGTGAACATGGGCGTAACTATGTACGTATTTCATTGGCACTTGATGATCAAGCATTGTTGGAAGCAGCAGAACGTATTCAATCGCTTAAATATCTTTATCAATAATAAAATAGGAGTGAATTTAGATGACAAAAATCAAACTTTTTGGCGTGCGTGAAGAAGATATTCCCTACATAGAAGCATGGGCAACAAAATACAAAGTAGAGGTTGATTTAGATAAAGATTTACTTACTTTAGACACAGTAGATCGAGTAGAAGGATTTGATGGTTTATCTTTATCACAGCAAATTCCATTAGATGAAACAGTATATAAAAAATTACATGATTTTGGCATTAAACAAATTGCACAACGTAGTGCAGGTTTTGATAGTTATGATTTGGATTTAGCTCAAAAATATAACTTGATTATTTCAAATGTACCTTCGTATTCGCCACATTCAATTGCAGAGTATACAGTTTCTCAAGCACTTAATTTAATTCGTAATTATAATGATATTCAACAAAAAACAGCAACTTATGATTTCAGATGGCAACCAGCGATATTATCACGTTCTATCAGAGATTTAAAAGTCGCTGTAATCGGTACGGGACGCATTGGTTCTATTGTAGGAAAAATTTTTGCTCGAGGGTTTGACGCGGAAGTTGTGGCATATGATATTGAACCGAATGAACAATGCCAAACATATTTAACTTATAAAGATAGTGTGACTGAAGTTGTAAAAGATGCAGACATTGTCACTGTACATATTCCAGGTAGTAAAGAAAATGACTATTTATTTGACGAAGATTTATTCAAAGCATTTAAGAAGGGCGCTGTGTTTATCAACTGTGCGCGTGGTTCTATTGTAAAGACAAGTGCACTTATAGAAGCTTTGGATAATGGAACGTTAAAAGGTGCAGCGCTTGATACTTATGAGGGTGAGAAAGGATTGTTTCCTAGTGATCAAAGAGGCACTGAACTTAAAGATGATATTTTAACTCAATTAATTGAACGACAAGATGTTATACTGTCTCCTCATATTGCATTTTATACAGATGCAGCAGTTGAAAATTTAATTGTGGATGCACTAAATGCAACATTAGAAGTATTGAACACTGGTGATACAGCCCTCCGTGTTAATACATTATAAAGGGTTTTTAACTCAGTATTAAAATTAATATAAACAATAAAAAAAAGTGGGCGCATCAGAGATGAGGCGTCCACTATATTTGTGTGCTATTCATTTATTTTACATCATAACCTTGGTCTTCAATTGCTTCTTTCATATGAGACATTTCGACTTTGCTGTCATCATAATCTACTTTAACATTATTTTCTTCAAGGTTAACATCTGCTGTTGTAACACCATCAAGGTTAGTAAGTGCTGACTCTACTGCTTGTTTACAGTGATCACAACTCATGCCTTCTACTTTAATTGTTTCTGCAGTCATACAAATCACCTCCTTAAAATAATGAATGTCTCTATCATGATTATTTCAAAAATGAATTATAATTTCATGCGTTTAAGTCTCAATGCATTAGTGACGACACTCACAGAGCTTAACGCCATTGCAGCGCCGGCAACCCATGGTGCGAGTAACCCTAATGCGGCAATCGGTATACCAGCTACATTGTAACCAAATGCCCAAAATAAGTTTTGACGAATATTGCGTATTGTTGATTTACTAGCTTTCATGGCTTTCGGAATTAATAATAAATCGCCGCCAAGAATTGTAACGTCAGCAGCTTCGATAGCAACTTCTGTACCGCTACCAATTGCTATACCAATGTCTGCTTGTACAAGTGCTGGCGCATCATTGACACCATCACCAACCATGGCTACTGTCTTGCCTTGATCTTGTAGCTCTACAATTTTTGAGGCTTTTTCTTCAGGTAATACCTCGGCGATTACTGTGTCGATGCCTACCTGCTTTGCAATAGCTTGTGCAGTACGTTCGTTATCTCCAGTGAGCATCACGACTTCAATATCTAAATCATGAAGTTGCTGAATTGCTTCACTTGTTGAAGCTTTAACAGTGTCTGCAACAGCGATTGTTCCTTTTAATTCGCTATCTATGGCAATCATCATCGCTGTTTTTCCATCTTGTTCAAAACGTGATAATTGTGTTTCAGCACTGTTTATTGCAATGTTTTCTTCTATCATAAATTTGCGATTACCAACACATAATGATTTACCATCAATTGTCGCTTTTATACCGTGACCTGGTATCGCTTCGAAATGTGCTACTTCTAAAAATGGAATGTGATTCTTTTTAGCGTAGTTCACAATAGATTCAGCTAAAGGATGTTCAGAACCTTTTTCTGCACTTGCGAGTAGTTGTAACACTTTATCATCACCATCAAAATCAGTGACTACGGGTTTACCATTTGTAATTGTACCTGTCTTATCTAATACAACAGTATTGACTTGGTGTGTACGTTCAATATGTTCGCCACCTTTAAAAAGAATACCGTTTTCGGCAGCTTTTCCAGTACCTACCATAATAGAAGTAGGCGTAGCTAACCCAAGTGCACAAGGGCAGGCGATTACGAGTACTGCGATTGCAGCAACTAATGCTGGTTCGAATTGTCCTGTTTGTACGAGTGTAATCCATACAATAAATGTGAGTAAAGCAATGCCAACTACAATCGGTACAAAATAGCCAGAAATAATATCAGCAAGACGTTGAATAGGTGCTTTAGATCCTTGTGCTTCTTCTACAACTTTAATAATTGAAGCGAGCGCTGTGTCTTTGCCAACTTTAGTTGCTTCTACTGTAATAGACCCATTTTTATTCATTGTGGAACCGATGACGTTATCATTTTGAACTTTCTCAATTGGTATAGATTCACCAGTTAACATAGATTCGTCTATAGAAGTGGTTCCTTTAATGACTTTACCGTCTACAGGTATTTTCTCACCAGGTTTAATGATAAGGTGATCGCCTTGGACAACCTCGTTTAATGGAATCATAAGTTCTTCTTGATTACGTAACACGCGTGCTTCTTTTGCTTGAAGGTTGAGCAATTCACTTAAAGCATTTGTAGTTTGTGTTTTTGCGCGCGTTTCTAAATACTTTCCAAAAAGAATCAATGTGATTAGTACTGCACTCGTTTCAAAATATAGATGCGGTGTATAATTTGTAAGGTTTAGCCATTTTATCATTTCGTATAAACTATAGAAGTATGCGGCACTTGTACCTAAGGCGACAAGCACATCCATGTTGGCAGAACCATTGCGTAAATTTTTATAGGCACCTACATAAAATTGCCAACCGATTATAAACTGAACAGGTGTTGCTAATGCAAATTGAAACCATGGATTCATAAAGATATGAGGAATTTGCATACCAAAAAGGTGTACAAACATTGTAAGCAATAAGGGTGCTGCTAAAATTGCTGAAATAATAAGTTTAGTGCGTTTGTGTTTTAACTCTTGTTCTTTTTGCGAACTTTTCTCACTGGCTGCTTGTTTTGGTTTTGCATCATAACCTATTTTTTGAATTTTTTTAATCAAATCATCAATAGAAGTCATTTCTGGATTATAAGCAATCGTTGCATTTTCAGTAGTTAAATTGACATTAGCATGTTCAACACCAGCGTCACGGTTTAATACTTTTTCAATCCTATTCGAACATGCGGCACAAGTCATGCCTATAACATCGAGTTCTGCTTTTTCAGTTAAGACGCCATAACCTGTTTTTTCAATGGAGTGCGTAAGGTCATCAATCGTTGTCGATTCAGGATTGTAAGCAACCGTTGCTTTTTCAGTTGTAACGTTTACAGTGGCGTCTACATCATTAATTTTATTTAAGTTTTTCTCTATACGATTTGCACACGCGGCACAAGTCATACCGGTGATACCTAAAGTCGTTTTTTTCTTTTCAGCCATGAAGTGAACCTCCTTTCATACATGTAACTAAATATTGGTGACAGAGTCGTTTTTTAATTTCTATATTTTTAATATACCCCCACTAGGTATAAAAGTCAATTTTTACGTTTGAAAAAAGAGATTGAAATAAGGGCGTAGTTTTAAAAACTTACCGATATTTCAATCTCATAGATTCATATTTTATAAAAGATGTTGTTTGTTTACTTTACTTAATTCTGAAACAATTTTACGACTGTCTTTATTGAGGTGTTGTACATAAATTGTGTTTTTTTTCTTATGATAGTTTTCTATTAAAGTATCAATCGCATTCACTGCGGAATCGTCCCATAAGTGAGCTTGACTAAAATCTAAGTAAATTATTTTATTGCGTAATTCCAAATCAAGTTGATTCATCATAGAATCTATAGAGACAAAGAAAATTTGGCCTTTGATTTTGTAGTGAATTGTCTCATCGACTTCTTCGTAATCTACAGTAACATTTGAAATTTTTGTAGCAAAACAAAGGGCACTTACAATGACACCAACGATAACACCTAAGGCAAGGTTACTCGTGAATAGTACAATAGCTACAGTGAGTACCATGACTAACGCATCAGTTCGTGGTGCTTTTTTCATAAATTGGAATGAATGCCAATCAAACGTTCCTACAGATACCATAATCATGATACCAGCTAATATAGGCATAGGAATTTGAACGACCCAATCCCCAAACACGATAATTAAAACAATCAAAAATACACCAGCTGTAAAAGTAGAAAGACGTGTTGTTGCACCAGAGCGTACATTAATTACGGATTGACCAATCATAGCACAGCCACCCATAGCACCAAAGAACCCTGTAATAAAGTTGGCAATACCTTGTCCACGTGATTCTCTATTTTTACTACTATACGTATCAGTTGCTTGGTCTACGATACGTGCAGTCAATAAACTTTCTACAAGTCCAACAATCGCCATAGATAAAGAATAAGGCAAAATAATTTGTAATGTTTCTAAGTTAAATGGCACATCAGGAATGAAAAATTGTGGCAATGAACGTGTGATTTGACCTAAATCACCAACAGTTTCGACTTTTGCGCCAGTCGCTAAGTAGACAATAGTAAGTACAACAATTGCGATAAGTGGCGCGGGAATTTTGTTGAATACGCGTGGCAATAAGTAAATAATTAGTAGTGTAGTAATAACAAATAAATATGTAGGTATTGATATACCAAATATATGCTTGATTTGTGTCATGAAAATAAGAATGGCTAAAGCGTTGACGAAACCAATCATGACAGAGTTTGGGATGAACTTCATTAAACGTCCTACCTTTAACACACCAAATATAATTTGTATAATACCCATTAAAATTGTTGCTGCCAGTAAATATTGAACGCCATGGTCCTTTACTAATGGCACAATGACTAAGGCAACAGAACCTGTAGCTGCTGAAATCATTGCTGGTCTACCACCAACGAAAGAAATAACAACTGCTATAATAAATGAAGAGTATAGACCGACCATAGGATCTACACCGGCAATGATAGAGAATGAGAGGGCTTCAGGAATGAGTGCAAGCGCCACAAGGATACCAGCTACGATATTGGTGCCCGGAGCAGTGAGCCATTCTCGTTTAAGTTTATTTAACATCTTCTTGTACTCCTTATTTAAAATTCAATTAGACTATTATATCATATGACAGAAGTGTAGATTTAGAAAAATAGAAGCAACTAAATTTCATATAAGTGACAAAGTTGTCATTTAAAAATAGCTTTTTGTTAGTTATATCAAACGAAAAGAAAAAATTAATTAGCTATGATAGTTATATAGAGAAAAAGATGACGAGGAGTGAACAAACATGTCGATATTAAAAGTAGAAGGACTAACAAAAAAGTACGGTAACAGACATCAGCAACAAGAAGTATTAAAGGGGATAGATTTTTCAATTGAAAAGGGTGAATTTGTTACCATAATGGGGCCTTCAGGTTCTGGTAAAACAACACTTTTAAACGTCTTAAGTTCTATTGATTATATAACGAGTGGCACAGTTGAAATTAACGGTAACAAAATAAATAACATGAGTAACAAGGCGTTAGCAGATTTTCGTAAAAAAGAGATAGGTTTTATTTTTCAAAACTATAGTGTATT
>NZ_JBBOPU010000004.1:0-75870 GCF_038003745.1 Staphylococcus sp. FSL W8-1207 | reverse complement strand
ATATCTGTAATAGGTTTCGTAATTGTTCGTGCAATAAAGAAACCTAAGATAATAGTAATTAACAAGGAAATCCCTGTACCAACGATAAAGATTTGGTTGATGCTGCTAAGTTGTTTAAATACATCGTTAATATCCGCTTCGATATAGACGTTACCTATCGTACCGTCGTTTGATGTTTTAACTGGTAAGTTATATACCCACACGCGTTGTTTCCCGTTACCGTAATCTTTTAACACGGTATGGCTATTAATTTCGCCTAAAGATAATGCTTTTTGGATAGAGTTATCGTTCGCTTTTTGATTTATTAGACTACGCGTAGACTGCTTTGAAGTGGCCATAATAATCTGGTCTTTATCAATAAAGCGGATTTCTTCTATTTCTTGTCTATTGGCATACTCATTTAATAAGTTTTGAACTTCTTTTTGAGCATTAACCGAATTGTCTTCGTCATAGACTTTTTCTATATTAATTTCGATTTGTTTCGCGTATTGCGAAATATTATTTTTAAATGTTTGTGTTAATTCTTTTTCTAGACTATTGGTAAAATATAAACCGATAATTTGCATACCGATTACAATGAGCAACACATAGACAATAACAAGTTTCGTGTGTAAAGACTGAAAATATTTAAGCCATTTCATTTATAAGCGACCCCTAGTCATGTTGTTGGAGGAAATATCCAACGCCACGACGAGTTACTATATATTCTGGGTGAGATGGATCATCTTCGATTTTTTCACGTAAGCGTCGAATTGTTACGTCTACTGTACGCACGTCACCAAAATAGTCATAACCCCAAACAGTTTGCAATAAATGTTCACGTGTCATTACTTGACCCATATGTTTAGATAAGTAATGGAATAATTCGAATTCGCGGTGTGTTAAGTCAATTTCTCCGCCACGTTTTTTGATAGAGTATGCATCTGGATAAATAACGATGTCTTTAATAGAAATTTCATTGGATGCGTTGTCCACTTCTTGTGCTGGTTGTGAATAATGACGACGTAAATTTGCTTTCACACGTGCGATTAATTCGCGTGTACTAAACGGTTTCGTTACATAATCATCTGCGCCAAGCTCAAGACCTAATACTTTATCAATTTCTGAGTCTTTTGCTGTAAGCATAATGATCGGCATTTCAAATTTCTTACGTACTTCACGACATACTTCCATGCCGTCACGCCCTGGTAACATAATGTCTAATAACACGATGTCGGGTTCTTCTTCATATATTAAATCAACTGCATCATCACCATCGTAGGCACAAAATACTTCGTAACCTTCTTTTTTTAAGTTAAATTCTAAAATATCAGCAATTGGTTTTTCATCATCGACTACAACAACTTTTCTAGCCATATTTATAAACCTCATTTCTAAATTGTAGTACGTTCATTTTTAAAAATTTTACGTCTTTCTCTCTAGTATAATTTACCATTTATAACCTATTAATTCTATTTTTCTAAATAGAAAATTATATTTGTATATTGTAAAATTATAACATTGTTCGTATTAAATGGGTACTTATCGATAAATCATAGATGCATCAAGTGTAAACAATATCAGCGTATCAATCGAACTTCTTGCCTATAACCCATATACATCCTGCATTTAACCTTCCTTTTAAGAAGCATGCAATACGCATACATCTTCCTATCAAAATCAAAAAAAGTGATACATATATGAAGTAACGGGTCATGTATTCAAGTTACAGCGGAGAATGATTCATTCGCTCTAATTTCTACATGTACGCGTCGCTTATTTATATGTATCACATATCATTTTTAAATTGTTTTCGTTTTTTTAACAAATAGAGACAGTATAAATCCGATTATTGTTAAACCTACTATAAAGAAGAAGGTATATTGGATACCGTGTGCAAGTACAACTTCTTGTGCAGCAGTCGGGTTAGCTGAACCGAATGCCTTCATTGCTGTAGTGTAAATTGTTATGGCAATCGCAGTACCAGCTGAGCCACCTACTTGAATTAATGTTGTAATCGTAGCTGAACCATCTGCATATAGATGATGTGGCAACTGATTTAACGCATTTGTTTGTGCTGGCATCATAACCATGGATATACCACAGAATAACACCATGAATGCAAGAATGATTGCCCATACTGGAGTAGAAGCTGAAATCATAAACGCGAATGAGATTGCTGCGATAAACATAAGTACGAAACCTATAATGCCAAAGTATCTCGCGCCGAAGCGATCAAATAATGATCCAATAACTGGCGATAATACTAAGTTCACTGCGTTACCTGGTAATAAGATTAAACCAGCAACAACAGAACTAAATAATAGCGCGCCTTTTAAATAGAGTGGTAATAAAATACCTGTAGATAATATACATAAGATCGTTATGAACACCATTGCTGCACCTAGTATAAACATTGGGTACTTAAATACATTTAAGTTAAGCATTGGTGAGTCGATTTTAAACTGACGCACGATAAAGATTGCTAAGCCAATTACGCCAATGAGTAATGGCAACCATACAACGACATCAGTAAATGCCGCTTCCGCCATTGAGCTAAGTGCGAATATTAGTCCTGCAAAACCAATCGTCGATAAGAAAATCGAAATAATATCTATTCTAGGTTTCGTAATTTCTCCAACGTTTTCAACATGTGAAAAAGCCATCAATAATACAACAATATATAAAATTGCGCTAATCCAGAAGATGAAGTGCCAACTTGATGCTGAAATAATAACACCTGATAATGTCGGCCCGAGTGCTGGTCCTGCTGTAATAACAAGTCCCATTATGCCCATGACGGCACCACGTTTTTCAATTGGGAAGATTAACATTAGTACGGTCACCATAATCGGTAACAAGATACCTGTACCTAATGCTTGTATAATACGTCCTAACAATAACAAGCCAAAGTTAGGTGCAAGTGCGCCTACGATGACGCCTAATAAAGATAATAATATGCCTGTAATAACTAGAGACTTTGTATTAAACCATTTGATTAAATACGAAGATGCAGGAACTAAACAAGCCATGACGAGTAAATAACCTGTCGTTAACCATTGTACAGTTGCTGCTGAAACTTGAAAATCAGCCATAATATCTGTTAAAGCCATATTTAATGCTGTTTCACTAAACAGACCCATAAATCCGCCAATCATTAATACGAGTGCATACATTTTTGGATTTTTCACTATTACTTGTGTTGCCATTTGATATACTCCTTTTTATGGTAAACGAAGTATAAGTATAATTAAGAGATAATAAAGTGAGTGTTGCCTTGAGGTATATATTCAAGTGTATAGCAATCGTGCTTTGTCGCTCATTTTATTAAATTCATCTCCATGCTTTACTACTTATTCCTATATTTCCATTTCATTTTAGTCTATATAAATTGAACATCAGTTTAGTATCACCCAGGAAATAATTTAAATCATGATGACAACAAACAACGTCCGCTCAATATGAACTTACTTACTGTACCAAATTTTTCAAATTAATGTCAACCTAGTTGACGAAAATGATTGTAAAAATTTAAGCATCAAACAATTGCTTCTATTGCTTGATACTTAATTATCTATTTAGTATTTATTTCAATATCTTCTAAATGCCAATCTTGCTGGAGTACTTGTTTAAGTTGCTCTAACTGTGTACTACCAATCATTGTTTCTATGTGCGCGACGAGTTGTAATTTATGTTCTACATACTCTTCAAAACACTGCAGACCTAATGTAGTTAAGTTTACGCATTTTTCTTTTTTATTATTGGGTACAGCTTCAACTTGAACGACACCTTTGTGCTCTAATTGTTTGATCGCTTTATGAATAGCTTGGCGTGTGAGATGAATTTTTCTAGTAAGTTCGGCAAAAGTTGGTTTCTCATAGTTGATTTTATCAATCAGATACCATTCTGAGCTGCTGAAGTGAACATCTTGTATTTGCTCTGAAGTTGTGGATTCCAAAGTTTGTCTAAGCGCACTGTGACGTTCACTAATTAAATCTATGAGGTCCAATCCCTCTATACTTTTATCATTTGCCATACTTACACTCCTCACATTGATTTCATATGATGCTATGCCAATAAATACTCATCATCACCGCGACATCTCGTTATGCTTATGCTGAAAATTGAAATTAATCTACCATATGCTCATTTATCATAAGCAATTTTTTTATCAAATTCAAATTAAGCTCATTTTATAACTTCTATATGTAATAACACTAGTATAATCAATTGATAATGATAACAAAAAAATGCCCATCCTATTGGATGGGCATTATACGGTCTCGACGGGAATCGAACCCGCGATCTCCTGCGTGACAGGCAGGCGTGTTAACCGCTACACTACGAGACCTAAAAAATGGTGACTCCTACGGGACTCGAACCCGTGTTACCGCCGTGAAAGGGCGGTGTCTTAACCGCTTGACCAAGGAGCCTGTCTTAAGCACAAGTTAAATTATACCAAGTCTCTAGAAGGAAGACAAGCTCTTTTTTTAATTTTATTAGTATAATTTTCTATATTAATTGTATAAAGTTAGTGTTTTAAGATTTATTTTGAAAAAACTGCTATAAAGCCACTAATGAAAATGCAGAAATCTTTAAATTCATTCAATATCGTGTCAATAATTTTTAATTTAAAACAAAACTATTAAACTTAAAATCTTTTTTGTTTTCAAAACTTTTTGCTAAACTTGTGTAATAAAATAAATTAGGAGGCTTACCTTTGGCAAATGTATTATTTATCAACTCAGGATCACCCGGACATTTTAATCCAACTATTGCAGTATGTAAAGAACTCGTTGAGCGTGGTGAAAACGTCGTTTATTACATATGCGATAAATATAAAGATAAATTAGCTGACACAGGTGTAGAAGTACGCACTTTACCTACTGATGCTATAGTCGACCGTTTTAGATCTTATGGCCAACATCACTTATATAACGTAATTAACGGTTTATTGAAAACTGCGGATATCATCGTGCCTCAAATTTTGGAAGAAACGAAAGATGAGCATTATGATTATATGATTCATGATTCTATGTTTAGTTGTGGCCATATCCTTGCACAAAAATTAAATATCCCTTCAATATCTTCTATTGCATCATTTGCGCATAGCAAACAAAGTTTTGATGCATTTACAGAAAAATTAACAACAATAGTTGAGGCCAATGAAATTAAACAAGCCGATGACACATTTAATGAATTGAAACAACATATTGAATCTACATATAACGTTGAGGCGCCTTCTCGCTTTGAAGTGATGAATAATCCTGGAGATTTCAACTTATGTTATGTAATGAAAGGTTTCCAAATGAATTATGACCTATTTGATGAGCAACATTGCGTCTTTACTGGTCCTTCAGTCATTCAGCCACAACCCTCTGGATTTATGGATGACATTGATCAGACACGATCAATCATTTACATTTCTTTAGGAACTATTTTTAATCAAAATATCGCTTTTTTCAATAAATGTTTTAAAGCATTAGCAGACATCAATGCATCAATCGTCGTTTCTATCGGTGAAACAAATCATCTGAACGATTTCGATGAGATACCTGACAACTTTATAATTAAAGATTATGTACCACAAACTGAGTTATTACAGCATACAGCATTATTCTTAACACATGCGGGCATGAATAGTACAAACGAGGCTATGATGATGAATGTGCCAATGCTAGCCTTCCCACAGAGTGCAGACCAACCTATGGTAGCCAAACAGATAGCAGACTTAAATGTAGGTCATCACATTGATGAGGCCATTACGTCTGAACAATTAAGCTGTGCTGTATCAGAAATGTTAGAAAATCAAATGTATTATCAACGACATATCGAAAAAGTAAAAAACGTGCAATCTATCGATGAAGCGGGTTATGCATATGCAGTAGACCAAATACTCGCTTTTCGTAATAAAATTTGCCAATTCAATTAAATAACAGTTATATATAAATAAAAATACCTTGTAGACGCACCGTTAACGGTGAACTCTACAAGGTATTTTTTCATAATTAGACTAGAAGCCTAACTTGGTATTATTTTCCTACCATAAAGATTTTAATAAGTTTGTTTGATTACGGTCTGGGCCTACTGAGAAGATTGAAATCTTCACATCACACAGCTCAGAAATGCGTTCTAAATATCTACGTGCATTTAAAGGTAATTCTTCTAATGAACGACAACCCGTAATATCTTCAGTCCAACCTGGTAGTGTTTCAAAGATTGGTTTACAACGGTTTAAGTCTTTCAAGTTTGCTGGGTATTCAGTGATTTCTACACCATCTAATTCATAAGCTGTACAAATCTTCACTTCTTTAAGACCAGTCAATACATCAATAGAGTTGATTGATAAGTCTGTGATACCACTTGCACGACGAGAATGACGTAATACCACTGAGTCAAACCAACCAATACGACGTGGACGACCAGTTGTTGTACCGTATTCACGGCCAACTTCACGAATATGGTGACCATCTTCATCGAATAGTTCAGTTGGGAATGGACCATCACCCACACGAGATGTGTAAGCTTTACATACGCCAATTACTTTAGATACGAATGTTGGACCAACACCGCCACCTACAGTAACGTTACCTGCTACTGGATTACTTGAAGTTACAAATGGGTATGTACCATGGTCAAGGTCTAACATAACGCCTTGAGCACCTTCAAATAATACTTTTTCTTCTGCTACAAACGCATCATCTAATACTTTAGCTGTGTCTACTACGAAAGGTGCGATACGTTGACCTGCAGCGTAATATGTTTCAAAGATTTCATCAAAAGTTGGACATGGTTTGCCAAACATACCTTTGAAGTAATCATTTTTATATTCAATATTATTTTTTAGTAATTGTTCAAATGTTTCTTTGTCTAATAAATCTGCCACACGAATACCGATACGTTGCGCTTTATCTACATAAGCTGGGCCGATACCTTTTTTCGTTGTGCCAATTTTATTATCTCCACGGCGTTCTTCTTCATATTCATCTTGTTTTAAGTGATAAGGTAAAATAACTTGTGCACGATTAGAAATACGTAAATTATCTGTTGAAATACCTCGTTCATTTAAAGCATCTAATTCTTTTAATAGTGCAACTGGATCTACGACTACACCATTACCAATTACTGATAATTTTTCTTTATAAAAAATACCAGATGGTACTAAGTGCAATTTATAAGTTTCTCCACCAAATATAATTGTGTGGCCCGCATTATTACCGCCTGAAAAACGTGCAATAACATCTGCTTGTTCTGCTAGAAAATCCGTAATTTTACCTTTACCTTCGTCTCCCCATTGTGTCCCAACGACTACTATTGATGACATATGAGCACCTCCAAGTTTTTCTCAATTAACCAATGAGTATTCTACCAATACCATAACGATATTGCAAACAAAAATCGAACATTGATTTTTCGTCATTTTTCTAATACTTATTAATTTTCAAATACTGCAATAAATGCGACAAACATAGTAACACCAATGTTTTAATTGTATTTTTCATTTAAAAAAGACACATACTTACATTAAGATTCAAGAATAAAATCCAAACAAAAACCGTACAATAAAACATAAGTTTGTATTATTGTACGGAAAAATTAATTTAATCTTTTTTCTAACCCATCATATCTGCATGAGCATAATCTATATCTGTAAATTTATTATATTGTTTCATAAAGTGCAGCTTCACAGTTCCTGTAGGACCGTTACGTTGTTTGGCAATAATAATTTCGATATCACCATTATCATCATTCGTTTGTGGTTCATAGTTCGTGTCGTCATCGTCTTCTTCATCTTCGCCTTGATTGTAATAATCATCACGATATAGGAAGGCAACGATATCCGCATCTTGCTCAATCGAACCAGATTCACGTATATCACTCATCATTGGTCGTTTGTCCTGACGTTGTTCAACGCCACGTGATAGCTGACTTAGTGCGATTACAGGACATTCAAGTTCTCTGGCAATGGCTTTTAATGTACGAGAAATCTCAGAAACTTCTTGTTGTCTGTTGTCTGAAAAGCGTGAACCACTACCTGAAATTAATTGTAGATAGTCGATCACTATCATGTCTAGCCCGTGTTCTTGTTTCAAGCGGCGACATTTTGAACGAATATCTGTAATACGGATACCTGGTGTATCATCAATAAATATCTTCGTACGTGATAACTTACCTACTGCAATTGTAAAACGATTCCAGTCTTCTTCAGTCATTGCACCTGTTCTTAATCGGTTAGAATCGACATTGCCCGAACTACAAATCATACGTGTCGCTAATTGGTCAGCACCCATCTCAAGCGAGAAGATACCAACTGAATAATTACGTTCATTTGTAGCTACTTTCTGCGCAATATTAAGTGCGAAGGCAGTCTTACCTACAGAAGGACGGGCAGCTAAAATAATCAAATCATTACGGTTAAACCCTGCTGTCATCTGGTCTAAATCACGATACCCTGAAGGAATACCTGGTGTCTGACCACTGTTTTGATCTAATAATTCTGCCGTCTCATATACTTCACCAAGTACGTCTCTAATGTCTTTGAATCCATCACTTTCACGTGAGGATGATAATTCTAATATACGACGTTCCGCGTCGTTCAGTATTACATCTAGTTCCAGTTCATCATTGTAACCATCATTCGCAATACTATCAGCTGTTTGTATTAATTTACGCTTGGTTGCGTGTTTAAATACGATTTCTGTATAGTACTGAATATTACGTGTGGTTGGCACATTACTAGATAATTCAGCTAGATATTGTGGACCGCCCGCTTCATTCAATCGTCCTTCTTGTGACAATTGATCCATGATTGTTACCACGTCAATATCTTTGTTGTCTTCGTTGAGGTTCATCATGGCTCTAAAGATGTGTTGATGCGCGCCTCTATAAAAGGACTCAGGAAGTAATACTTCCTGAGTTGTGTTGATCAATTCTGGATCTATGATAATGGCACCTAAGACAGACTGCTCAGCCTCATTACTGTGTGGCATTTGATTTTGTTCATACATTCCATCCATTACGATTACACCTCATATCTCAATCCGTTATTATTGTTCAACTGTGTGTACACGAATTGTACCTTCGACTTCTTTGTCTAATTTAACTGGTACGTTTGTGTAACCCAATGCGTGGATACCGTTTGGTAAGTCCATTTTACGCTTATCAATCTTGATGTCATGTTGTTTTTGTAATGCTTGCGTGATTTGTTTCGTACTTACCGAACCAAATAATTTGCCGCCTTCACCTGTTTTAGCAGATACTTCGACTTCAATATTACTTAATTGTTCTTTTAATTGTTTAGCGTCTTCAATTTGTTGTTGACGCTCAGCTTCAGCTGCTTTATTTTTTTGTTCTAATTGTTTTAAGTTACCTGGTGTTGCTTCCACCGCATAATTTTTCTTTATTAAGAAGTTATTTGCATAACCTACTGGCACGTCTTTAACTTCGCCTTTTTTACCTTTACCTTTTACATCTTGTGTGAATATTACTTTCATGAATTTTCACTCCTACTCATTTGTTCTGTTATAGCTTGTTGTAATTTTTCGATTGCTTCATCGACAGTTACATCTTTCATTTGTGTAGCTGCATTTGTTAAATGACCACCACCGCCAAGTGCTTCCATCGTTAATTGAACATTAACTGCACCAAGTGAGCGAGCAGACATACCTATGAGGTTGTCTTCTCGTCTCGCTATTACATATGAAGCCTCTACACCATCTAAACTTAACAGTTCATCGGCAGCTTGTGCAACTGTAACAGGATGATAGATTTTGTCGTTAGAACCATGGGCAATCGCTACCCCATTCTCTTGCAGTTTCACCGTTTGAATCAACTCAGTACGATTGATATACGTATCAAGATCATCTTTCAAGAAATGCTGTGTCAATATCGTATCGGCACCATGTGCACGTAGATAACTTGCGGCATCAAATGTTCTAGAGCCTGTACGCAATGTAAAGTTACGGGTATCTACGATAATACCAGCAAACATAACTGTTGATTCTAAACGTGTCAGACGTTGTTCTGTCGGTTGATACTCTAATAATTCTGTGACAAGTTCAGCTGTCGAACTTGCGTAAGGTTCCATATATATAAGCAATGGACTAGAGATAAAGCTTTCACCACGTCTATGATGATCAATCACGACTTTACGGTTTGCTTTATTTAAAATATTTTCATCAATAACCATTTCAGGTTTATGCGTATCTACGATGACTAATGTTGTCTTAGATGTCATAATATCCCACGCTTCATCTGAAGTAATGAAACGATCTTTTAGTTCTGGTTTTTCATTCACTGCATCCATAACACGACGTAACGTTGGATCGATATCTGATTCATTTAATACAATGTAGGCATCTAAATTATTCATCATTGCAAAGCGGGATACACCAATTGCTGCACCGATTGCATCTAAATCAGGACGTGTATGCCCCATAATAATTACTTTGTCGCCTTCCATCAAGATATCTTTTAAAGCGTGTGAAATCACTCGTGCTCTTACACGTGTACGTTTCTCCATTGGGTCAGTCTTACCGCCATAGAAACGTACATTACCATTCATACTCTTAATCGCTACTTGGTCACCACCACGGCCGAGCGCTAAATCTAAGCCTGACTGCGAAAGTTCACCCAGGTCGATAAGATTTTCTGAGCCTTCACCGACACCAACACTTAATGTAAGTTGGGCACGATAACCGACACTCTTTTCACGGAGTTGACTTAAAATACTAAAATTAGATTCTTCGATATCTTTTAAAATACGTTGATTTAAGTACGCCACAAATTGATCAGAACTATAACGTTTGAAATAAATGTTATATTCTGTCGCCCATCTACTGATTACACGTGTAACCATAGAGTTAATTTCTGATCTTTGTGTATCGTTCATATTTTGAGTAATTTCATCATAGTTATCTAAGAATAATGTCATGATAATCGGTTTGGATTCTTCATATAATGCTTCCGTCTGAATTTCTTCTGTAATATCAAAGAAGTATAAAACATGTTCTTTTTCAGAATATCGAACACGATAGTGATATTCATTTTCTTTAATTTCAATTTCTTGTGTTTTTTCTAATTGTTTTAAGATATTAGGATATACTTCGTTTACTGGGTCGGAAATGACATTACGGTCTAATCGTTCCGACATAAAATGGTTCATCCACTCTATGTTTTCATTTTCGTCTAAGATGATCATCCCAATAGGTAAATTCTTAATTGCGATGTTGCTACCTTCAGAAATATGACCACTCAGACCATCTACATAGCTATCTAGTTTTTGTAAAGCTTGTCTTACCAAAAATACTGTCCCTATAATTATAACCACTAAGACAATCGCAGCGATGCCTGCCATAATTTGGTTGAAAACGAACCATATTACAACAAGCGCAATTGCCGTGAGTGCCATTATGATAAATGGCAAGAGCAAGGCTTTTTTAGTGGATTGACGATTCATTTTTCCACCTCAAATCATTTTTTAATGATACGTTTTAAGTTAATACATAAATCTACAACACCCAGGAGGCTTACAATATGAGTAAGTGGCATTAGAATTGTCCCTATTGCCATTAAAATCACAGTAAGTGTGAGCGGCATTGATTTTGCCTTTCCGAAAAAGTGAATCACACTTAACCCCTGAATATACATACATAATGATAACACAATTTCGAAGTTTAATACGATACTTTGGAACGCACTCGGTTCGACAGTAAACATAACACAAAGTAGGACAATCATATACATCCATAGCAATGAACGCTTCATTTGCCACGCATATAATGGTTTGAATATTGGTGTAGCAATTTTGAATTTACGTAAAATTGGAAAAGTAACTAGTAAATTGATTAATATGAGTATAAATACTGCAATGATTACATAACTTGGTAACTGAACTGATAATTGACGGAACATTTCTTCAAACATTTGTTTATAATCTGCACCAACACCTGCATTAGAAATATAATAATTTATTTGATCTTTCACAGGTTTCATTAATGTTGTTGATGTTGGTATTTTATCAAATGTTTGTAATGCCATAAATGCAATTAACGAGATCATACTCACGTATGTAGTTGTAATATAAAGTATACGCTCTTTAGATGTACGTTCTTTTAATAATTGGCCAACAACGAAACTCACTAAGAGTACGAGGACCATGATACTTAATACGAATATATTACCTAATAAAGTTGTCAATACAACTGTTACGACTGCTGTTAAACCAAATGATTCTACAGACTTATGCCATAAAATAATGCCTGGAATTGTCGCAAACAAACTCAATACAAGCCCAAGCGGTGGTAATATATGTAAAGCTAAAGCTACTATGACTAGCGTGATTATACTAAGTATAGTTGCCTTAGGATATATTTTTGAAAACAAATTCGCCACTCCCATACTATTTTTGACTATAACTTTTATTTTAACCTCTTTAAAACTTTTATACAATTATTGCCAACTCATTTCTATAGAAGTTAAACATACACTACACATTCAACTATTTGAAGATAAACTAATGTTCACCCTTTCAGTTGATATTTGATACAGGAACACTCCTTACTACTACATAAAATCACAGGTATTTCCTTGCATTTTCCCATAAAAAATAGGACATACAGTAGCAGTCAGTCTACCTTGTATATCCCACCTGGTTATTCTGATTCTACTCTGTCGTCCTAAATTTAATATTCTATAATAAAGTCACTCTCATTTACGCTTGATTTTATATACCTTTAAGAAATGGTATAAATTAGGTGCCCAATCATTAAAATTAACTAAAAATCCATCATGCCCTACATTGTCAGGTACAAAGAAATGTTTATGATATTTAAAGCGTTGCCCAACTGCATAAACAAGGTCATCAGGATAAAGTAAGTCGTCCGCAAAGCCCATCGTCATCATCTTAGTATCTAGTTTACTGAACACTTCGTCCACGTCATCACGGCCTCTATCCACATCGTGACTGTCTAAGACGTCAAGCAGTGTTAGATAACATGAATAACTAAAGTGCTTCATAAACTTATCACCTTGGTGCCTTTGATATGCAACTACTTGATCTGGCGAGAAGCGTTGTTCATAACTTTTAGACGAACGGTATGTTAAGAAACCGAGCTGTCTTGCGATACTCATACCTTGCTCATAATCTAAATGAATCGCTTGTCTCGCAATTTCATTAAATGCACGGCTATATGAAGATGTTCTCTGTGTAGCAGCAAGTATAACTGCTTTATCAACATCAAATTTACGGTTATATAATAACTCTACTGCCTGCATGCCACCTAAAGAGCCACCTATGAGTATATTAATACGTTCAAATCCTAAGTGCTCAATACCTAATTCAATTGCACGCACTATATCACGCAAAGTTAGTTGTTCTGGAAAGTCTTCATCAGTAAGTGCTGAACTAGAACCAAATGGACTACCAATTACATTAAAAGTTAAAAACTGATAATCGTTAATTGGCATATAACCACCATCAATAATGCCTCTCCACCATCCAGGTTGTTCACTTGTACCATACGTTAAGTGATTTCCTGTCAAAGCATGACACACGACCACAAGAGGTTGACCTTTCAATCCAACATGTTCGTAACGTAATTTTAAGTTTGAGATTGTTTCTCCTGACTCTGTTGTAAATGGTCCTAATTCTAATGTATCAACCGTATAATTCGTCATGATTTACCTCCTACTTAGTAAAAAAACTCCTCACTATAATAAGTAAGAAGTTGAAAATTACTTATCATTCGACTATATCGTTGGTTTTAGCACCGTACTTTATTCAGCCGGTTGCTGAAGCATCATTGGGCCAAATCCCTTAGCTTCTCGAAATAAGATTTAATTTTAATTGTATTGCACTACATTACTACTATTGATGTTTCTACAATCAATTTATCTTTTAAAAAATGTCGGAATTTTCTAATTATTGTTATTCTAACGGATAAAACGATTTACATCAATGAAATAAATTAAAACACCCATCTTAATGCAGCCATAATAATAATGCCACCTACGATTGTAATAGTTAAACTACGTGTGATAACTGCAATCACTACTGTAGGGACCATCGTAATTAAAAATGGCACATTAATGCTATACCCCATCATTCCATCTTGTTGTTCAATCAAACCGTCAATAGCTAAAGCAGTAAATAGCGTAATTGGTATAAACGACAACCATTTTACAACTCTTTCAGATAGTTTAATTTTAGATATAAGTAAAAACGGTATTATCCGTGTAAACCACGTCACAATACCACAAAGCAAAATAATGATAAGCATGTGCGTCGTTGTTGTCATCGTTCCATCACCACCCCAATCCCAGCTGCTATCGTAGAAGCAAGTATAATTGCCACATAGGATGGCATAAAGAGACTTAAAAGAAGCATCATCACGATTACAGTAATAATCAATACAAAATACGTCTTAATGCGAGAGCGTTGAACTGATTCAAACTGTGATACAGCTAAAAAGATAAACATCGCTGCAATAGCGAAATCTAAACCTAACGTTTCTGGGTTGTTTATGTATTTTCCAAAAATAGCGCCCATAACACATGCAAATGTCCAAAACAAATAAGCTGTGATATTTAAACCGTGTAACCAACGATCATTAATTTTTTCTCCTTTAAGGTGTGGTGTAATTGCTACACCAAACGTTTCATCTGTAATGAGCGTTGAAAGCCCTATTCGATTTAATAAGCCGTACGATTGATAATTTGGTGCGAGTGTCATACTCAGTAGAAACATTCTGGAATTAACAATAAATGCTGTTAACACAATCGCAGAAATCGGTGTACCGGCGATGACTAGTGCACAAATAATGAATTGTGCAGCACCAGCATACACGAGTAAACAGAGTAAGATAATTTCAAGCAAACTAAATCCTGAGGCTACAGCTACAATTCCAAAAGACAACCCTACCCCAGCGTACCCTAATAATGTAGGAACACATTCTTTCACACCTTGCTTAAAAGTTACATGCGCTTCCATTACCTCACTCCTTTCATTTTTAATTTTTAAAAACAATAGATTAAGTTTAATATAAAGCAAGAGTTTCATTCAACGACTTTAGACTTACGTTTGTGTGACGGAAGACAACCCTCAGTTTAAATATGCTGTTATCAAAAGGTTTTTGATGTGTCAGAATTTTATGAAATATTTTAGACTTACCTATTGTTTTCCGTACAAAAAATCATTGAGGTCACTTATATAATTTTATAAATTACGTTATTTTCACCCCTCCCCTACCCCACCTCGATATAAATAAAGAGCGTAGCAAATGCCTTTGCTACGCTCTTTTAGCCATGCTTGTTTAATTTTATTTTACAGGACGGATTTCTGTTTTACCGCCCATAAACGGAACTAAAGCATCTGGTATTGTAATAGAACCATCTGCGTTTTGATAGTTTTCAACGATTGCTGCAAATGTACGTCCAACTGCTAACCCACTACCATTGAGTGTATGCACTAATTCTGGTTTAGCATTTTTATCACGTTTGAAACGGATATTCGCACGACGCGCTTGGAAGTCAGTTATATTTGAACATGAACTAATTTCCTTATAATCATTATAGCTTGGTAACCAAACTTCTAAATCATATGTTTTGCTAGCTCCAAATCCAATGTCACCTGTACACAGATTCACACGACGATAAGGTAGCACAAGTTCTTCTAAAATCGCTTCTGCATGATTTGTCATTTCTTCAAGCGCATCCCAAGAATCTTCTGGTTTTTCAAAACGAACCATTTCAACTTTGTCGAATTGATGTAATCGAATCAGACCTCTTGTATCACGCCCAGCTGAACCCGCTTCACTACGATAACATGCTGATTGTGCTGTAAATTTAGCAGGTAAGACATCAGGACCTATAATTTCATTACGATAATAATTCGTTAGTGGTACTTCAGCTGTTGGAATTGTGTACAGCCCTTCTTTTTCAATTTTAAATAAATCTTCTTCAAATTTAGGTAATTGACCCGTACCATACATTGAATCTGCATTTACTAACTGTGGTACCATCATTTCTGTATAACCATGTTGTGTTGTATGTTTCGTTACCATGTAGTTCATTAATGCTCTTTCTAATTGAGCACCCTCACCAGTTAAGAAGACAAATCTCGCACCTGATACCTTAGCACCACGTTCAAAGTTAGCCATATTTAAATCTTCTACAAGATCCCAATGTGCTTTTTCTTCAAAATCAAAGTTTCTTGGTGTGCCCCAACGTTTAAGTTCTACGTTTTCTTCATCTGACGCGCCTACAGGAACATCATCTTGAATTATGTTTGGAATACGAGACAGTTTATCATTAAGATCATGGTCTATTTGATTTAAATCATCATCTAAGACTTTAATTTCATCTCCAAGTTTACGCATCTCAGCAATAACATCGTCTGCATTTTCTTTATTACGTTTCTTCTGAGCAATCTCTCCACTTACTTTGTTACGTTGTGCTTTCATTTCTTCAGCTTGGCTAATTAATTGGCGACGCTTTTCATCTAATGCTAAAATATCGTCAACTACTTGTGCATCCATACCACGCTTTGTTACTTTTTCTCTAACTAAATCAGGTTCGTTACGGAATAATTTAATGTCTAACATATCGCATTCATCCTTTCAATTTTTAAAAATGTTTGGATAATAACACAAAAAAGACCACATCCCCTCTACAAGGGACGTGGTCTACGTGTTGCCACCCTATTTAACAGCCTAATTAGACTGCACTCTCCATAAATAACGGCCAAAGCCGGTTGTTCTTCTAATAGTAGGTAGATTCACACTAACGTTGATTACTTGTTCACACCAACCACAAGTTCTCTGAAATCAAACAATTAATACTACTTAGCCTACGAACAATAACTTATTAACTTGTTTTAAATATAGCAAATAACCTTATATTTTTCAAGAGTGACAGTGCTGACGTCTATTATATCTCATTCATATACGCAATATCGTGTAAATATTGCGATACCGCTGCGATATCTTTATGAAATTGTCTATCTTCTGTGATGGATGGTATGATTTGGCGTAACGTTTGATATTTTTCATATGTTTTTGGTGATAACTTATCAATATCTTTATATTCTACAGCTTGTAATGCAATAATTGTCTCTATCGCTAAGACACGTCGTGCATTCTCTACCATCATATAACCGTGACGAGAAGCAATTGTTCCCATAGATACATGATCTTCTTGGTTCGCTGACGACGGTATAGAATCAACACTAGCAGGATGTGCAAGGGTCTTATTTTCTGAAACTAAACTTGCTGCCGCATATTGCATAATCATTGCGCCACTTTGTAAACCTGGTTGTGGACTTAAAAATGCAGGTAAGCCATTATTCAATTGTGGATTCACAAGTCTTTCTAGTCTACGTTCTGAAACATTAGCCAGTTCGCTGACCCCTAATTTTAAGAAATCTAAAGCAAAAGCAATCGGTTGTCCATGGAAATTACCACCGGATATCACTAGTGTTTCATCATCTTCATCAAATATAAGTGGATTATCATTTGCAGCATTCATTTCAAATTCTAGTTTTTCTTTAACATAATTGAACACTTGGAAACTTGCTCCATGAATTTGTGGGATACAGCGTAACGTATAAGCATCTTGCACACGTACTTCACCTTGTGTCGTAGTTAACTCAGAACCTTCTAACCAATCTAACATACGCGCAGCTACATCAATTTGTTCTTGGAAGTTACGTGCTTTATGTACTTTTTCATTATAAGCATCTGTAATACCATTGAGTGATTGATGTGTAAGTGAAGCAATCCATTCTGCTTGATAGCCTAGACTTTCTGCTTCTATATAGTTGATTACACCCTGGGCAGTCATCGCCTGTGTACCGTTGATTAGTGCTAGTCCTTCCTTTGCCTGTAATTCTAGTGGCTTACGCTTCAAGTTATTTAAGACATACCGACTGTCTACCTCTTCACCTTGGTAAAAGACGTTACCTTCACCAATCAAGGCCAATGCTAAGTGAGATAACGGGGCTAAATCTCCAGAAGCACCAAGTGAGCCTTGTTGAGGAACTACCGGTACAATTCTATTATTAATGAAGTATACGAGCTGTTCGACTAAAGCTACTGTAGTTCCAGAATGTCCTTTAAGTAGGGTATTTAATCTTAATACCATCATCACTAATGACACTTCTTCTGAAAATGGATCCCCCATACCACATGCATGTGAACGGATAAGGTTAACTTGTAATTGATTATATTCCCCTTCATCAATACGCACATCACTGAACAAACCAAATCCTGTCGTAATACCATAGACTGTCTCTTTATTCGCTATAATATTCTCTACTGTTTGACGGCTTTGTTTTACCCGTTCAAAAGCTTCTTCAGTCACTTCCACCGTATCTTTCTCATATAAAAATTTCTTGATATCTTCAATTGTAAGCATTTCTCCATTTAATTGTAATGTCATTTCTCCATCTCCCTACTTATGAATTTAATTCGATTAATTCGAGTATACGCTTACATTTTCAGCAGAACAATAGCTTTTGAGACATCCGTAACATGGTATCAAATCACTGTTTTAATAGGGTGAAGTAGCATTCATCTTCATTTTAGAAAACTTAATCATTTTTTAACAACGTTACCTATTGACTTAAATGCAATGCAGGTTTATTATTTTCTATTGTATTAAAAAACAGCTTAAAAATTTAAAAATAAAACCCCTTCAATAGACAGCAATATTTTGCACGTATAATTGAAGATTTTAAAACCAATTTATAATTACTTTTGTAATTTTAAACTCTGACTTTTTACGTATATTATTCAAAAATGAATAGCATTAAATTATCATAAATTTTAAAAGGAGGTTTCAATATGGAAACTTTATCATCGGTAAACATTCCTAGACGTGAAGATGATACACATAAAGGTGATTATGGCAGAATCCTTTTAATTGGAGGTAATGCAAACTTAGGTGGCGCAATCATGCTTGCAGCACGTGCATGTGTTTATAGTGGCAGTGGGCTAATAACAGTAGCTACACACCCAACGAACCATGCTGCACTACATTCTCGTTGTCCTGAAGCAATGGTCATTGATATTAATGATACAAAAATGTTAACAAAAATGATTGAAAACACAGATTGTATCTTAATCGGCCCTGGATTAGGTTGTGATTTCAAAGGTAATAACGCAATCACATTCTTATTACAAAATATTCAACCGCATCAAACGCTAATCGTAGATGGCGATGCTATAACGATTTTCAGTAAATTGAAACCTGAAATACCTGCTTGTCATGTCATTTTTACACCACATCAAAAAGAATGGGAACGTTTAAGTGGTATTCCAATTGAGGAACAAACATATGAACGTAATCGTGAAGCAGCAGATCGTATTGGAGCAACTATTGTCCTAAAAATGCATGGTACGGAGATTTATTTCAAAGACAAAGATTATAAATTACCAATCGGCACGCCTGCTATGGCAACCGGAGGCATGGGTGATACCCTAGCTGGAATGATTACGAGTTTCGTCGGGCAGTTTGATGACACTCAGGAAGCTGTCACAAGTGCAACATACGCACATAGCTTCATTGGTGAACAGTTAGCAGAGAAAATGTATGTCGTCCCGCCATCAAGACTTATAAGCGAAATCCCACATGCCATGAAATCATTAGAAAGCTAATTTATAACGAAAAAAGACCTACCTTAATGAGGTAGGTCTTTTTATATGTGTATTTATATTTAATCAAAGATTATTCTTCTTCGTTGTCATCGCTATCTGCATTATCGATATCTTCGTTAACACGATCCATAAAGTCTTCTCTTACTTCTTTACGGCCATCTTCTTCAGAGTTGTCATCTTCAACTTCTGTATGAATACCATTTCCTGGTGTGTTATCTTCTACAACTGCTTCATTACTAGATGACGCATCTTGTGATTCAGAATCCGTTGTTTGAGCATTTGTTAAACTTGCTTCATTTGCTTCAGATTCTTCAATTGCTTCAACTTCTTCTTCATCTTCCTCGTTTACTATAGCTACCGTAGATACAAATTGATTATCATCTAATTTGATTAATCTCACACCTTGGGCTGCACGACCATTTTGTGAAATGTCATTTACATCAATACGAATAATAACACCAGAATTCGTTACAACCATCAAGTCTTCTTCTCCTGTGACTGATGTTATACAAACAATATTACCATTACGTTCAGTAATCGTAGCAGTCTTAATACCTTTACCGCCACGGTTTGATAATCTGTAATCTCCTACAGGTGTACGTTTACCGTAACCATTTTCAGTAACGACTAGGATTTCATCATCCTGTTCCGCTTTAGTAACATCTAAGCCGACAACTTTATCCCCTTCTCTAAGCGTAATACCTTTCACACCTGCCGCTGTACGACCAAGTGGACGTAATGCAGTTTCGTGGAAGCGAATTAATGACGCATGCGCAGTACCGATAAGAATATCAGTTTCACCATCTGTAAGACGTACTGCAATCAGTTCATCATCATCTTTAAAGTTGATAGCAATCTTACCGTTTCTGTTTATGCGTGAGAAGTTGCTTAACGCAGAACGTTTAACTCTACCTTTTAATGTTGCAAATACAAGGTAATCTTCTTCACTTTCTAAATCTTTAACGGCAATCATTGTACTGATAGATTCATCACTATCTAACTCTATGGCATTGACTACTGGAATACCTTTAGACTGACGTGAGAGTTCTGGTACTTCGTAACCTTTAAGTTTATAAACACGACCTTTATTCGTAAAGAATAAAACGTGATCATGTGTACTTAACGTTACGAGTTGACTAACGAAGTCTTCTTCGAGTGTATTCATACCTTGTACACCACGGCCACCACGATGTTGTGATCTATATGTTGAAACAGGTAGACGTTTAATATAGTTATTATGACTTAATGTAATGACAATTTGTTCTTCAGGGATTAAGTCTTCATCTTCAATATTATCAAGTCCACCAAGTTGAATTTCAGTTTTACGTTCGTCACCGAAACGATCACGAACATCAATCAATTCATCACGCACGATTTGTAAAAGCTTTTCTTCATCTGCAAGAATTGCTTTTAACTCTTCGATATAAGCAATTAAATCATTGTATTCTGATTCAATCTTATCGCGTTCTAAACCAGTTAAACGTCTTAAACGCATGTCTAATATCGCTTGAGCTTGACGTTCAGATAACTTAAATTGCTCTTGCAAGCTTGCCATCGCAATTTTGTCGTTATCTGATTCACGTATTACTCTAATGATTTCATCAATATGATCCAGTGCAATTCTTAAGCCTTCTAAAATATGTGCACGGTCTAATGCTTTTTTCAAGTTGTATTCAGTACGTCTTCTTACAACTACTTTTTGGTGATCTAAATATTCAACCAATGCTTCTTTAAGCGTGATAAGTCTCGGTCTACCATTTACCAATGCAATCATGTTTACACCAAATGATGTTTGTAACGGTGTTTGTTTATACAAGTTATTTAGAACAACACTTGCGTTTGCGTCTTTACGAACATCAATTACGACACGTACACCTGTACGTAAACTTGTTTCATCACGTAAATCTGTAATACCTTCTATTTTTTTATCACGAGCTAATTCAGCGATTTTTTCTATCATACGCGCTTTATTGACTTGGTATGGTACTTCAGTCACTACGATACGTTGACGTCCGCCACCGCGCTCTTCTATTTCAGCACGAGAACGCATTATAACCGAACCACGTCCAGTTTCAAATGCACGACGGATGCCACTTTTACCTAGAATTAAAGCACCTGTAGGGAAATCAGGACCTTGGACATCTTCCATTAATTCAGAAATTGTGATGTCAGGGTTATAACTTAAACTTAATACGCCGTTAATAACTTCTGTTAAGTTATGCGGTGGAATATTAGTAGCCATACCAACAGCGATACCTGAAGCACCGTTAACTAGTAAGTTCGGGAACCTTGATGGTAAGACTGACGGCTCTCTTTCATTACCATCATAGTTATCTATGAAATCAATTGTATTTTTGTTAAGGTCTCTCAACATTTCAAGCGTAATTTTAGACATACGTGCTTCTGTATAACGCATCGCAGCAGCACCATCGCCGTCCATTGAACCAAAGTTACCTTGACCATCAATTAAAGGATATCGATAGCTGAAGTCCTGTGCCATTCTTACCATTGCTTCATAAATCGATGAGTCACCATGTGGGTGATATTTACCCATTACGTCCCCAACAATACGTGCAGATTTTTTATATGATTTGTCAGGTGTCATACCTTGTTCATGTAATCCGTATAATATACGTCGATGTACTGGTTTTAATCCATCTCTAACGTCTGGCAAAGCACGTGAGACAATAACGCTCATCGCATAATCTAAGAACGATTCGCGCATTTCATTGGTTATATTTCGTTCATTAATTCTTGATTCAGGTAGTTCAGCCATCAAGATATCCTCCTTCAAAAATTCAGTTCATTGTATTAGAAATCTAAGTTCGCATAGACTGCGTTATCTTCAATAAACTGTCTACGATTCTCAACAACATCGCCCATCAACATTTCAAATACTTGGTCTGCTTCTATAGCATCATCGAGTGATACTTGTAGTAACGCTCTATGTTCAGGATTCATTGTAGTTTCCCACAATTGATCCGCATTCATTTCACCGAGACCTTTGTAACGTGAAATCGACCATTTTGGACTTGGGTCTAGTTCTTCTTTAAGCTTATCTAATTCACGTTCGTTAAACACGTAATATTTTTGTTTACCTTGCGTCAATTTGAAAAGTGGTGGCTGCGCAATATACACATATCCCGCTTCTAATAACGGTCTCATAAAGCGATAGAAGAATGTTAAAAGCAATGTTCTAATGTGCGCGCCATCGACATCGGCATCTGTCATAAGGACAATCTTGTGATAACGTGCTTTACTCAAATCAAATTCTCCGCCAATTCCTGTACCAAAAGCAGTAATCATTGAACGAATTTCATTGTTATTTAGTATTCTATCTAATCGTGCTTTCTCAACATTTAAAATCTTACCACGTAATGGTAAAATCGCCTGTGTCTCTGAATCACGGCCTGATTTTGTAGACCCTCCGGCAGAGTCACCCTCGACGATAAAGATTTCACTTCGAGATGGATCTTTACTAGAACAGTCTGCAAGTTTACCAGGTAGACTTGAGATTTCCAATGCAGATTTACGGCGTGTAACTTCACGTGCTTTTTTAGCTGCAAGACGTGCATGTGACGCCATAATACTTTTCTCAACGACAATACGTCCGACTTGTGGATTTTCGTATAAGAATCTTTCAAACAATTCAGCAAATAGTTTATCAACGACTTGACGCACTTCTGAGTTACCAAGTTTCGTCTTAGTTTGTCCCTCAAATTGTGGATCACTATGTTTGATAGAAACGACCGCTGTTAAACCTTCACGTGTATCCTCACCTGAAAGTCGCTCTTTATCTTCTTTGATTATTTTACTGTTTAGGCCATAGCTGTTTAGCACACGAGAAAGCGCACGTTTGAATCCTTCTTCGTGCGTACCGCCTTCGTATGTGTGAATGTTGTTCGCATATGTTAATAAGTTAGTTGCATAACCTTTGTTATATTGTAATGCGATTTCAACTTCAATGTCATCTTTTGATTCATGCACATAAATCGGTTCATCATGAAGTGGTTCTTTCGTTTCATTCAACATTTCTACGTAAGATTTAATACCACCCTCATAGTGATATGAGTCTTCTCTTACTTCTTCTTCACGTTCATCTTTTAACGTAATTGAAATACCTTTATTTAAGAAAGCAAGCTCTCTTGTACGCTGTTGTAATGTATCATAGTTATATTCTGTAGTTTCAGTGAAGATCTCAGGATCCGCTTTAAAACGAATTACTGTACCAGTAGGCTTATCAGTTTCCCCGATGACTTTCAAATCAAATTGAGGTACCCCTTTTTTATAAGCCTGATGATAAATTTCGTTATCTTTATAAACGTACACTTCTAAATCTTCAGACAAGGCGTTAACTACTGATGAACCTACACCATGTAGTCCACCAGACACTTTATATCCGCCGCCGCCGAATTTACCGCCAGCATGAAGCACTGTCAAAATAACTTCTACAGCAGGACGTCCCATTTTTTCTTGAATACCTACTGGAATTCCTCGTCCGTTATCAGTAACTTTTATCCAATTATCTTTTTCTATAACAATTTCAACTTCGTCGGCATATCCAGCAAGTGCCTCATCGATACTATTATCGACAATCTCCCATACAAGATGATGCAAACCTCTTGCTGAAGTTGAACCTATATACATACCTGGTCGTTTACGAACCGCTTCTAGACCTTCTAATACTTGAATCTGACCAGCACCATAATCTTCCGTGTTGTTCACATCTGACAATGCTTCCACCTTCACTTTCTATTACTTTATAATTTCGCCTTGGTTGATGCGATAAAGTTTAGCGTTCTTCATAATTTCATGCTCTATACCGTCGACTGATGTTGTAGTTACAAAAGTCTGCACTTTATGTTGAATTGTGCTTAATAAATGCGACTGCCGTGAATCATCTAATTCACTTAATACATCATCTAGCAATAAGATAGGGTACTCTCCTACTTCGATATTCATTAACTCGATTTCTGCGAGTTTTATCGATAAAGCAGTAGTCCTTTGTTGGCCTTGAGAACCATACGTCTGAGCATCCATACCATTTACATTGAAACCTAAATCATCTCTGTGAGGACCGTATAAACAAACGCCTCTATCTTTCTCGCGTTCCATATTGTCATTGAGCAAAGTTAAGACTTCTTCTAAGCGTTCCGTCTCACTTTTCTCTTCATCGCTGAGTTTTATACTAGGCAAATATTTTAATGACAATGTCTCACGTTCGTCCGTTATCCCAGAATGGATAGGCTTAGCTAGTGATTCAAGTTCTTTAATAAAATGTTCACGTCTGAGCGTAATTTTGAGCGCATACGCTGCAAATTGTTGATTTAAGACATCTAGCATTGTGCTATCTGTCTTTTGACCATATTGCAGCTGCTTCAAATAATTATTTTTTTGTTTTAAAATTCGCTGGTACTGAGACAAATCATTTAAGTATACTGCAGAAATTTGTCCAAGCTCCATATCTATAAATCTGCGTCTAATTTGTGGTGATCCTTTGACAATATTTAAATCTTCAGGCGCAAACAATACGACGTTCAAGTGACCAATATATTGAGTCAGTCTACTTTGTTCCAAGTGATTAATTTTAACTTGCTTACCTTTTTTGGTTATAAACATCGTTAAAGGCATTTCACCGTATCTATAACTAAGTTCACCTTCTATTTTAGCATAGTCCATACCGAAACGTATAAGTTCCTTGTCATTGGACGTTCTATGACTTTTAGCCAACGCTAATGTATAAATAGATTCAAGGAGGTTTGTCTTCCCTTGTGCATTCTCACCTATCAATATATTTACCTCTGGATGACAATCAAGGGTAACTGAATCATAGTTACGATAATTTTCTATCTGGAGTGTCTTTAATCTCATTCTTCACCTTGATGTAAAATAACAAATGAACCGATTTCTGGTATGACAATGCTATCTTGATGGTTTAACTTTTTACCGCGACGTGTTTCACGTTCGTCATTTATCAAGACATCAAAATCTTGTAAGAACCATTTTGCTTGTCCACCAGATTCGATAATACCTTCTGTCTTTAGAAATTGCCCTAAAGTAATGTCTCCATCAACGATTACCTCTTCAACCAAATCAATCACTCCGTTTCTTTTAAGCTCACTAATATATTATACCTTTTTTCACGAAAAATTTCATGTAAAATACAGTGTGTAAGCGTATTCTTATAACTAATTTCCACTTCTTTTTAATAATTATCTACAAAGCCCGTTATAGTAGTTGTTTTACATGTAATATTATATCAAATTTCGAGTAGTTTTAATCCGATTTTATGATTCTCTATCCGTAATTTTCAAATATAATTCGAAATTATATCTTCATTTTTAATATTTGAGATTTTAAATGACATTTAAAGCGTGTTTTAGACGCATTTTAAAATTCTATTAAAATACCCTAACAATTAACTATAAATGCTTATATTTAATCTCTCAGTGCCTTTAAAAATGAAATATACCACTTAAAATACTTCTGAAATTTAAGCTTGTCTTAAAAAATGTCCCCTGCTTTATTTATATACACGCATATAGACCAGTAATTACTTTCGAATTTAAAAATGAATAGAAAAAAACCTAGACAAAATAAATTGTCTAGGGATAAGTTATTAATTTCTAATATGTTCTGATTGGTAGAATTAATTGTGTTACCGAATCATCGTCTTTAGGTTTTAAAATAAATGGTTTCATTGTGCCGAAGAATTCTATTTCGACTTCGTCATTATCAATTGCTTTCAATGCATCCATCATATATTTCGAGTTGAATGAAATCTTCAAGTTGCCACCATCAACGTTACTTGCTTTAACGTCTTCGTTAACAGTACCAATTTCAGGAGATGTTGAAGATAATTCTACTAATTCATTACCAGTACTTAATTTAATAACGTTATTACCACCTTCACGTGCTAATAATGATGCACGATCGATTGCATGATAGAATTCACCGTTATTAATGCCTAATTTAATTTCGTAATTCTCTGGGAATAAACGAGATGTATCAGGATAGTGCCCTTCTAATAAACGTGAAATAAAGTTCACATTGCCAACTTTGAACAGTACTTGGTTTGATGCAAAGAAGATATCAATCTCTTCTTCACTATCTGTCATTATTTTATTTAACTCTGATAATGCTTTACCTGGAATGATGACATTTTTATTTTCTGACTCGTCTTCTAATGCCACTTTTCTTACAGCCAAGCGATGCGAATCAGTAGCTGTGCATATTAATTCACTATCTTGTATAAGCCAGTTAACACCAGTGAGTACTGGGCGTGTTTCTGAGGTGGACACTGCGAAATTCGTCTGTGCTATCACGTTTTTAAGTACTTTTACAGATAATTGAATCGCATCATCGCGAGAAACTTGTGGTAATAATGGATATTGATCTGGATCTAAACCACTTAAGTTAAATTCAGAATGGCCTGAAGTAATTAATGTTTGAAATTGTTCATTTGTAGAAAGTTTTACTTCTTTACCAGGTAATTTTTTAATGATGTCTACGAAGAAACGACCAGGGAGTACGACTGATCCAGTTTCTGCAACTTCTATAATGTCTTCACCATCAACTTGTTTAGGTATAGTGATTTCGATAGATATTTCTGAGTCAGAACCAGTAAGTATCACTTCGTTATTTTTAACTTCAATTTTTATACCAGTTAATATTGGTAATGTAGTTCTTGGTGAGATGGCTTTTAATGTGTCATTTAATTGAGCAATAAAATAATCTCTTCTTATTGTGAATTCCATCTAATTTTCAAACTCCTTCCAGTCGTTTATATATAAATTATATAGGTTTTAAAACAGTAGTAATAGTAGTAGGGCTTGTGGATTACGGGATAACTTATATGAATTCAGGTATGACATTATTTAACGACTGTGGATAACTTGTGCACAGTGTGTATGACTTTTACACATTATCCACAATTCCCCAAAATTTATCGTTACTACGTTATTCCTCATTTTTCTACAATTAATCTGTTATAGTACAGTTTTTTTATTGATTTCTAATTTCTTTTTCCAAGTTTTCAAGTTCTTGTTTAAAAGTTGAATCACTACTTACTTCTTTAGCTATTTTTTCATGTGCATGGATAACCGTAGTATGATCACGACCACCAAACTCTTCACCAATTTTAGGTAATGAAAAATCAGTTAGCTCACGTGATAGGTACATTGCAATTTGGCGCGGATAAGCAATGGATTTTGTACGTTTTTTAGCACTAAAATCTTCAATTCTTACGTTATAGTATTGTCCAACTATTTTTTGAATGTCCTGAATCGTGATTTTTTTCGATTTTGGCGCTTGGATAATATCTTTTAAGGCTGCAGCAGTTAATTCAGTTGTAATCGGTTGGCCTTGAAGTTTAGAAAATGCTAATACACGAGTGAGTGCACCTTCAAGTTCACGAATATTAGACTGGATTTGATTAGCAATATAAGTTAATGCTTCAGTTGGAATATTTAAATTTTCTTCTCCAATTTTTTTCTGCAAAATAGCCATTCTTGTCTCGTAATCAGGAGGCGTAATATCAACGATTAATCCCCACTCAAAGCGAGAACGCAAACGATCTTCTAATTTAGCAATTTCTTTCGGCGGTCTATCACTCGAAATAACAATTTGTTTGTTTGCTTGATGTAATTCATTAAAAGTATGGAAAAATTCTTCTTGCGTTTGCTCTTTATTTTGGATGAATTGAATATCATCTATTAATAAAACGTCAATATTACGGTATTTTTCTCTAAAACGTTCAGTTTTATTATCACGAATAGATTTAATAAATTCATTAGTAAATTTTTCACTAGACGTGTAAATAACTTTAGTATCAGGATTGTTTTCCAATACATAATGACCAATTGCATGCATTAGATGCGTTTTTCCTAAACCAACGCCACCATAAATGAAGAGCGGGTTATAGGCTTGAGCAGGTGCTTCGGCAACAGCAAGACTTGCTGCATGAGGAAATCTATTGCCAGGTCCGATCACAAAAGTATCAAAAGTATTGTGTGTATTGAATTGTTCGCCGCCAATGACAGCTTCATCTACACCTGGTGTATACTTTTTCTTTTGTGGCATCTCCTGACTTGTGTGTTGATTTTCACCGGACTTTAAACTCTCTAACTGATCTTCAGAATAGAAAACTGGCATAATTTCATGACCGATTGCCTCATATAATGCAGTTTGAATAATTTCAACATAATGTGTTTTTAACCAATTGGCAACAAATGGATCATCGATAACAACGATAGCTTCATCATTTTGCAATGAGTAAAGCTTAGTATCTTTAAGGAAAGTTTGATAGCTAGGATAACTTACTTTCTCTTGAGCCAAGGTTAGGACTTTTTCCCAAATTTCTTTTTCTGACATATGATTAAACTCCAACTTTCATAAATTTTAAAAGTTATACACAAAAACAACAGGCTTAAATAAAACTAATCACAGCATGTTGATAATTATCCACAAGTTACACACAATCAGTGGATAACTATTTACTAACTATGATTTATACACAGCTGTTTAGTATATAATTCAATAAAGTAAACCCTGTATCTATCAATATTTACATGACTTATCCACACAATTATACTTTTTAACAATGACCAATGTCAAATGGCTGTGAATATGTTGTTAAAACGTAGATGACCTTGTTAATAACATATATATTATCCACAAAAATAGAAAACTTAATTGTGCATAAGTGGATAACTTAGAGGAACAAACAGTATATCAAAAATTTAGCCATTTGTGAGCTTGGGAAATAATTTATAAAGATTGTATGGAAAATGTATAAAGAAAATGTATAAAGAAAAATGAAGGTAATGCGGTTTATTTTTTAGATAGTGATATTTCTACTATAATAGGGTGAAGTTAGGGAATTTATAATTCAACACTTCCTTATATGCAATTGAATTTGGAAGTGTTTTGATTTTGCCTATAAAATTGCAAAGACTCAAATTGATGCTTGCTTTATAAAATATATTTTGTTATATTGTAGAAGTTGCTTGAATTATGACTAGAAATTAATAACAGTTAAATCAAGACTTAAGAGCAGAAGCGTATATTAATTTATCTATTATAATAGTTAGATAACCGAATAAAGATGGAGGTGTTTTTGCATGGTAAAACGTACTTATCAACCAAATAAACGTAAACATAGTAAAGTTCATGGTTTCAGAAAACGCATGAGCACAAAAAATGGTCGTAAAGTTTTGGCGCGTCGTCGTCGTAAAGGCCGCAAAGTACTATCAGCATAAGATCACTGACTCATCAGTGGTCTTTTTTTTGGTTTTAATGAAGGAAAATGACAGGAAATTACGTTAATTTTCGTTAGTAATTTAAGAAAATTAGTGATATAGATTAAACATATATAAAACATAATACATCTAATGAAGAGATAAGTGAGTGATGGTTGGTGGAAAAAGCGTATCGAATTAAAAAAAATGGTGATTTTCAATTTATTTATAAAAAAGGGAAATCAGTCGCTAATAGACAATTTGTAGTATACACAAAAACCAACAAAAATTTAGAACATTTCCGCCTAGGAATAAGTGTTTCTAAAAAAATAGGTAATGCTGTAGTCAGAACCCGTATTAAGAGAGCTATTCGTGAAAACTTCAAGGTACACAAAGAAGACATGATACCATTAGATATTGTAGTAATAGCGAGGAAGCCAGCTAAAGATATGGATACGTTACAAATTCAAGCGAGTCTTGAACATGTATTGAAAATAGCCAAGGCTTTTAATAAGCGTATCTAAGTAGGGTAGGGGAGCGGTTAATTAGACTATCGTTAGTCTAACCTCAGACAAACCTAAGACTAACTGTGTATTTTTTTCAATCAAGATGTTCGCTTTTTGATAGGAAACTCTTTACAATATTATAATGATAAAATTTAGACAATAAAGGAGGCGAGATGGATGATGGATTTAGATACAATAACGAGTATATCCACGCCAATGGGCGAAGGTGCGATAGGTATTGTACGTTTATCTGGTGCTGATGCAGTTAACGTTGCTGACAAGTTATTTAAAGGAAAACAAAAACTTGTAGACGTAACATCTCATACAATTAATTATGGTCATATTATTGACCCGGAATCAGAAGAAGTTATAGAGGAAGTAATGGTTTCTGTGCTACGTGCACCGAAGACTTTTACCCGTGAAGATATTGTTGAAATCAACTGTCACGGTGGTATTTTAACAATTAATAGAGTGCTTGAATTAACAATGAGTAATGGGGCACGTATGGCTGAGCCAGGAGAATTTACGAAACGTGCGTTCTTAAATGGACGTATTGATTTATCTCAAGCGGAAGCGGTAATGGATTTTATTCGTTCTAAAACCGATCGTGCATCAAAAGTTGCAATGAATCAAATAGAAGGCCGTTTGAGTGATATGATTAAGCGACAGCGACAATCCATTCTCGAAATCCTTGCACAAGTCGAAGTTAATATAGATTACCCAGAATATGATGACGTAGAGGACGCTACTACAGAATTTTTATTAGGTAAATCAAGTGAAATTAAAGAAGAGATTAATAAATTATTAGAAACTGGTACGCAAGGTAAGATTATGAGAGAAGGTTTGTCTACAGTAATTGTCGGTAAACCGAATGTTGGTAAATCATCAATGCTTAATAATCTAATCCAAGATAATAAAGCTATTGTTACAGAAGTGCCAGGAACGACACGAGATACATTAGAAGAATACGTTAACGTTCGAGGTGTACCACTAAGATTAGTAGACACAGCAGGTATTCGTGAAACTGAAGATATTGTAGAGCGCATAGGTGTTGAACGTTCTCGAAAAGCATTGGGCGAGGCTGACTTAATCTTATTTGTATTAAATTATAACGAAGCGCTCTCTGAAGAAGACCGTAAACTTTATGAAGTAATCAAAAATGAAGACGCGATTGTTATTGTAAATAAAATGGATTTAGATAAACAATTGGATATAGATGAAGTTAAAGCAATGGTTGGAGATATGCCGTTAATCCAAACTTCTATGTTAAAGCAAGAAGGAATAGATCAATTAGAAATACAGATTAGAGATTTATTCTTTGGTGGCGATGTTCAAAATCAAGATATGACGTATGTATCTAATTCAAGGCATATTTCATTGTTAAAAGAGGCTAGGAATACAATTCAAGATGCAATAGATGCAGCAGAATCAGATATACCAATGGATATGATTCAAATTGACTTAACGAGAACTTGGGAAATATTAGGTGAAATCATCGGAGAATCCGCAAGTGATGAATTGATAGATCAATTATTTAGTCAGTTCTGTTTAGGAAAATAATAAGGAGGAAAATAGTATGGCTCAAGAATATGATGTAATAGTAATAGGAGCCGGGCATGCTGGTATTGAAGCAGGACTTGCTTCAGCTCGACGTGGTGCAAAAACGCTGATGTTAACAATTAACTTAGATAATATCGCGTTTATGCCATGTAATCCATCAGTTGGTGGACCGGCAAAAGGAATCGTCGTGCGTGAAATAGATGCCTTAGGTGGACAAATGGCCAAAACGATTGATAAAACGCACATTCAAATGCGTATGTTAAACACGGGTAAAGGCCCAGCAGTGAGAGCATTACGTGCACAAGCAGATAAAGTATTGTATCAACAAGAAATGAAAAAAGTAATTGAAGATGAAGAAAACCTTGATATTATGCAAGGCATGGTAGATGACTTAATGATTGAAGATGATGTGATTAAAGGCGTACGTACTAATATTGGAACAGAATACTGGGCAGAGGCAGTTATTATTACAACAGGTACATTTTTACGTGGTGAAATCATCTTAGGAAACATGAAATATTCAAGTGGCCCTAACCACCAATTACCATCTATTTCATTAGCTGATAATTTAAGAAACCTTGGTTTCGAAGTTGTTAGATTTAAGACAGGTACACCACCTCGTGTAAATGCGAAAACAATTGATTATTCTAAAACTGAAATCCAACCAGGTGACGATGTAGGTAGAGCGTTTAGTTTTGAAACTACTGAATACATCTTAGATCAATTACCATGTTGGTTAACATATACAAATGCTGATACACACCAAGTGATTGATGATAATTTACATCTATCAGCAATGTATTCAGGAATGATTAAAGGTACAGGTCCAAGATATTGTCCATCAATTGAAGATAAATTTGTGCGTTTCAACGATAAACCACGTCACCAATTATTCTTAGAACCAGAAGGACGTAATACGAATGAAGTTTACGTACAAGGATTATCTACAAGTCTTCCAGAACATGTACAAAGACAAATGGTAGAAACAATCCCTGGTCTAGAAAAAGCAGACATGATGCGTGCAGGATATGCAATTGAATACGATGCACTCGTACCTACACAATTATGGCCAACACTTGAAACTAAAAAAATCAAAAACTTGTACACTGCTGGTCAAATCAACGGTACATCAGGTTATGAAGAAGCGGCTGGACAAGGTATTATGGCTGGTATTAATGCAGCAGCTAGAGTACAAAATAAAGATGAAGTTGTATTAAGCCGTTCTGACGCATATATCGGTGTATTAATTGATGATCTTGTTACGAAAGGTACAAATGAACCTTACCGTTTATTAACTTCTCGTGCAGAGTACCGTCTATTAATAAGACATGATAACGCAGATTTACGTCTAACTGATTTAGGTCATGAATTAGGAATGATTTCTGAAGAGCGTTATGCACGTTTTAATGCAAAACGAGACATGATAAAATCAGAACAAGAACGTTTAGCTAGCATCCGAGTGAAACCACATGATCGCGTTCAAGAAATTATTGAAGCACAAGGTGGTTCTCGCTTGAAAGATGGTATTTTAGCATTAGAATTGTTACGTCGTCCTGAAATGACTTACGACCTAATTCTTGAAATTCTGGATGAATCACATGTACTTCCATCTGATGTTGAAGAACAAGTAGAAATTCAAACGAAATACGAAGGCTACATCAACAAGTCGTTACAACAAGTTGAAAAAGTAAAACGTATGGAAGAGAAAAAAATTCCAGAAGACTTAGATTACAGTGTGGTAGATAGTTTAGCGACTGAAGCGCGTGAAAAATTAACAGAAGTTAAGCCATTAAACATTGCGCAAGCTTCTCGTATATCTGGTGTGAATCCAGCTGATATCTCAATTTTACTTGTTTTTCTTGAACAAGGAAAAATCCAAAGGGTGAAAAATTAAGATGAGTGTAGAATGGTTAACTAAGCAACTCAGTACACAAGGAATAGAACTTTCTGAAGAACAACAACGACAATTTCAAACGTATTATCAAATGCTTGTTGAATGGAATAAAAAAATAAATTTAACAAGTATCACTGAAGAACATGAAGTGTATTTGAAACATTTTTATGATTCAATTGCGCCAAGTTTTTATACGGATTTGACTAAAGAATTAACAATCTGTGATATAGGTGCTGGTGCTGGTTTCCCAAGCATTCCTTTGAAAATTATTTATCCGAATTTAAAAGTTACAATTGTAGATTCGTTAAATAAACGTATAAAATTTTTGAATCAATTAGCGGAAGCGCTAGACCTTGAAAACGTAAATTTCGTGCATGATCGTGCCGAAACGTTTGGCAAAGGAGTCTACAGGGAGTCTTATGATATTGTAACTGCACGTGCTGTTGCTAGACTTTCAGTATTAAGTGAATTGTGTCTGCCTTTAGTTAAGAAAGGCGGTCAATTCATCGCTTTAAAATCTTCTAAAGGTGAAGAAGAATTAGAAGAAGCACGTTTCGGTTTAGGTATCTTGGGTGGTAAAGTTCGAGAAACAATTTCATATGAATTGCCAGAAGAAGCAGGCGAGAGACAAATGATCCTTATAGACAAGAGAAGTCAGACACCTAAGAAGTATCCTAGAAAACCAGGAACACCGAATAAGTCTCCATTGCTTAACAAGTAAATGCAAATCAATACAATTAATTTAGAGGGAGCGCATGGAAAATGAAGAAACCTTTTTCTAAATTATTTGGTTTAAAGAACAAAGATGACATTGTTGGTTATATTGAAGAAGATCATAATAATAGCGTCGAATCTATTCATATCGAACGTATTGTGCCAAACCGTTATCAACCAAGACAAGTATTTGAGCCAAATAAGATAAAAGAACTCGCAGAATCAATAGAAGAACATGGTTTGTTACAGCCTATCGTCGTACGTCCAATAGAAGAAGATATGTTTGAAATTATTGCTGGTGAACGTAGATTTAGAGCGTTTCAATCACTTGGTAAAACACACGCAGAAGTCATTATTAGATATTTAGATGATGAAGAGACTGCAGTGGTTGCACTTATTGAAAATATTCAACGTGAAAACCTATCTGTCGTTGAAGAAGCGGAAGCATATAAAAAGTTATTGGAAATCGGGGATACCACACAGAGTGAATTAGCTAAAAGTGTTGGTAAAAGTCAAAGTTTCATAGCTAATAAACTGCGTTTATTAAAATTAGCACCTAAAGTCATCGAACGTTTACGTGAAGGTAAGATTACTGAACGTCACGCTCGTGCAATGTTAAGTTTGTCAGAAGAAGATCAAGAAATAATGGTTGAAACTGTTATTAGCCAGAAGCTAAATGTAAAACAAACAGAAGCACGAGTGAAACAAAAAGTTGGCCCTGAAAAGGTGACGGCTCAAACATTTGGATTTGAAAAAGACTTAACTGACGCACGTGATGCAGTTGGTAAAAGTCTTGAAAGTATTGAAAAAAGCGGTATTAAGTATGAACATCAAGCTAAAGATCATGACGACTATTATGAAATAAAGATTAAATTATACAAACGTTAATATAACCAAAATAAAACAATCTGGGAAATAGATCCTAGATTAAATCACTGACTGTTAGAATCCTAGTTGGAAATCTAACAGTCTTTTTTATGTTTAAATTTTATTAAGTTAATATAAAAATTCCATTGTAATATTGTGATAAATCAGAAACTGTGATTAAATTAAGAAAACGCTTACACATTATCTAAAGGGGGGGATGATAATATGATCACGTTTATCGTATCTATTATTTTATTAGTTATAGGTTATTTCACTTATGGTAAATACATCGATAAGATGTTTGGCACAAAAGTAGAACGACCGACGCCAGCATTTCATCAAAGGGACGATGTCGATTACTTACCGATGAAGACATCATCTAATTCACTGATTCAGTTATTAAACATCGCTGGTGTTGGTCCTATTTTCGGACCAATTATGGGAGCACTTTATGGGCCTGTCGCATTTATTTGGATTGTTGTGGGTTGTATTTTTGCAGGGGCGGTTCACGACTATTTAACTGGGATGATTTCAATCAGAAATAAAGGCGCTCATTTACCTGAGCTTGCTGGTAAGTTTTTAGGAAAAGTGATGAAACACTTTGTTAATATTTTTTCTATTTTATTATTACTTTTAACAGGGACAGTATTTGTTACAAGCCCGGCATTATTATTACATAATTTATTAGACGGACGTATTGCATTAGGTATCATTATTTTTGTTATCTTTATTTATTACGTTCTTTCTACAATTTTACCTATTGATAAAATTATTGGTCGTATTTATCCAATATTTGGGGCATTATTATTAATCAGTGCGGTTGGTATAGGGTTCCGTCTTATTCAAACGGGCGCACCGATTCCAGAAATTAATTTAAAAAACATGCATCCTGATGGGGCGTCTATTTTCCCATTATTATTCTTCACGATTACTTGTGGGGCATTATCTGGTTTCCATGCGACTCAAACACCAATTATTTCTAGAACAACGAAAAAAGAAAATAATGGTCGTTTTATCTTTTACGGCATGATGATTGCTGAAGGGATTATCGCTATGATTTGGGCAGCAGCAGGCATGAGTCTATTTAATGGTTACAATGGACTTAGTGATGTATTAGCCCGTGGTGAGGCAGCATTAGTGGTAAGTGAAGCTTCTCATCTATTATTAGGTTCTGTATTTGGAACAATGGCAGTGTTAGGCGTAATCATCTTACCGATTACAAGTGGGGACACATCTTTCCGTAGTGCTAGAATGATTATTGCGGATTATTTAAATTATGGTCAACGTAGTGTTGTCAAAAGAATTATCGTAGCTGCACCATTATTTGTAATTAGTTTCGGTTTGACTCAAGTAGATTTCACAGTACTTTGGCGTTATTTCTCTTGGGCTAACCAAACAACTGCCACTGTTGCGTTATGGGTCGGGGCTATGTATCTACTCATGGCTAAAAAGAATTTCTGGGTTGCAGCAATACCAGCCGTGTTCATGACATGGAATATATTTACGTATATTCTTAGTCAGCCAATTGGTTTAGGATTAGATCTTACATTAAGCTATGTGTTAGCGTTTGGCCTGACGATACTATGGATTCTGTACTTTGGTTATCAATATAAGAAAATCACTGCAGGTGAAGAATTTGAATTAGATCACCAAATTCAATATCAGCAACAAACAACTTAAGTTTTTATATTGGCAGTATTTGGATGATAGTTAGTCTTTAGGGAGCGGAATACGGAATCAGATTTTGATTTCTATCTCGCTCCCTTTGTGCTGTCTAAAGGTAGTCTTAAAAACATTGATATCATAGGTGTAAAAGCATTTTGACAATTGAAAAGGTGCATATGTCAAAGAACTTTGGTAGTCTAATAATGATTTCCATATTAATCTCAAGTCAAAGGAGCATGACAATGAATTTAGGTTCTCAAATTAAGTATTTCAGACAGCGTGATTATTTATCTCAAGAAGATTTAGCAGAGAAATTATATGTTTCACGACAAACAATTTCTAATTGGGAGAATGATAAGAGTTATCCAGATGTTCATAATTTACTTATGCTTAGTTCATTGTTTGATGTTTCTTTAGACGATTTAGTCAAAGGAGACGTGGAGATTATGGAACAGAAATTAAAGCAAACGAACTTTAACTTGTGGTCACATTTAATGGTGTGGCCGATGTTATTAGCAGCGATTTTATTTGGTCCAGCAATTTATTATTGGGGAACGATTGGCATAGTCATTGAGGTTGTGCTATTTATTATTGCGATGTACGCTTCTATCAAAGTAGATTTAATTAAGAAGTCTAATAATATGCAAACTTACGATCGAATCGTAGCTTTTATGAAGGGTGAAGATCCTAATGAGGTTAATACTACAAAACTAAGAAATACCCTAACATTTATATATACCTTCGTATTAACCGTAGGCGGTTTTTTAATCATTATGTTATTAAGTATGTATTTTTTTAAATAAAAAATATAGTAAAAGCATCTTTCAAATTTTGAGAGATGCTTTTTTATGTAAACGGGACTGAATGAACTTTTTAGTGTTTTTATAACTTCCATTAAGAATTATCGCAATAAAGATTTGAATGACCAGTTTAGTAGTAATCAACTCCCTACAATTTAATAAATATATTTGTAGATTATGTACATAATGAAATACCTTAAAAATCAAGATACATGCATGCTTATCGGTATTCATTTCAAAAAAGTATCATTAATATCAAGGGAATTTTTACATTTAAATTGCATTTGATTTAAAAGAGTAAAAAACTACCTTAATTTAAGAAAGCGTTTACAAATAATAAATAAGGTGATATATTAACGTTAATTTGGTTAGTTAAATTAACAAACCAACTAAAATAAGGGGGAATTGCTAAAAGTTAACGCGTAAAAATAACTATACATATTACTGGTTTGGACATTCTAATTTATGAATAGTTGTTTTGTTAATCATCTATGAGCAGACATACATTAAAAATTAATGGGGTGGGGTTATGTCCGATAGTTATGATTCTAAACAAAGTGATAAGAATGAACGATTAGGAATGCCAGAGAAACTTACTTTTGGTATCGGGGATTTTGGAGCAAATTATAGTTGGACCTTTATTGCATCTTTTATAATAATTTATATGACTGATGTAGTGGGTATTGCTGGTGCTGTTATCGGTACTATCATTCTAATTTGTCGATTTGCAGATGGTTTTTCGGATTTGTTTATGGGAAGTATTATTGACAATACAAATACAAAGATGGGCAAGGCTAAGCCATGGGTCTTTTGGACTGCTCCTATATTAGGTATTTTAACAATTTTATTATTTAACGTGCCACAATCACTTGGAGATACTGGAAAAATCACTTATATATTCATAGTATACTCCTTGATATCAGTCGTTTTTTACACTGCTAATAATGTTGCGTATTCTTCACTTGTGTCGTTTATGACAAAGAATGAAACTGACCGTGTTTCATTGGGAAGTATTCGTTTTATTTTTGCTAACTTAAGTGTATTGTGTATTACGACATTTACCACATTTTTAGTTAATGGATTTGGTGGTGGTCAACAAGGTTGGACGGTTACATCTATTATTTATGGGGCATTATGTGCTATACCATTAATGATTGCAGGATATTTTGTAACAGAAAGAAACGTCGCAACTAAGAAATATGACCACATTGATAAAAAAGGTGTCAAAAAACAAAAAAAACGAATACCTTTTACATTAATTATAAAAACATTAATAACAGAAAAATACTTTCTTATTACTATTGTTTTATATTTACTATGGTATTTACGTCAAACAGATAATAGCATGAGAATATATTATGCTACGTATATTTTTAACGATGAAAATGTTATGGCACTTTTAAGTTTTTCTACTTTAATCCCAACAATTTTAGGTTTACTTCTTGCAGCTAAATTTTCAGAAAAGGTTGGAATTAAGAAAAGTATCATTATTGGTTTAGTAATATCAATTATTTCTTATATCATTATGAGTTTGTTCTCGGAAAACTTAACTATGTTAGTTATAGGTTTAGTTATAAATGGTATAGGAATCGTACCATTTACTGCTGCACTAAGTGGTATTGTTGCAGATATTGGCGATATTATATATTGGAAAACAGGGGTTCCAGTACAAGGCTCAGTGTTTAGTTTGGCTAGTGCTGGGATGAAAATCGGATCCGGTCTACAGTCAGCTATTGTAGGGTGGTCATTGTCTATCGGTGGTTATGTCGCAGGAGCTTCAATACAATCTGAAAGTACTATTTTTGCCATAAAATCGATGCAAATATACTTTCCGTTTTTAATGGTTACACTAATAATGATTGTCACATTCTTTTTAAATTATGAAAAATTCATAGATAAAGTTAAGGACCAAATAAGAAATAATGAAGTGGGAGAATTGAGAAATAAACAAATATATAAATAAGTGGAGGTTATATTATGTCAAAAAAATTATATGTAGCTAAAACAGGATCAGATTTTGCTAAAGGGTCTGAGGATGAGCCATTACTAACAATTAACAAAGCGGCTTCGATTGCGTTACCAGGGGATACTGTAATCGTTCATGAAGGCGTATATAGAGAAGAAATAAACGACATAAATTCAGGATTAAGCGAGTCTCGCAGAATTACATTTGAAAGTGCAAAAAATGAAAAAGTTACTATAAAAGGCTCTGAAGAAATAAACGATTGGCATCTTGTAGAAGGAAATATATGGAAAGTAGAAGTGCCTAATCAATTATTCAAAACATTTAATCCGTTTTCAGTGAAATTATTTGGTGATTGGCTTGAGGTTGATAATAACCAGACTTTAGGGCAAGTCTATTTAAATGGTTATGCACTATTTGAAGTAAGTACTTTTGATAGATTGAAAAATCCACAAAGAATCGAAAAAGTATTTGATCATTGGACTGAAAAAGAAGTTGATTTTGATTACGCTGATTTATCGACATTTTTATGGTATGCGGAAGTAAATGAAAATAGTACTACAATTTACGCTAATTTTCAAAACAATAATCCAAATGAAGAATTAATAGAAATCAACGTCAGAGAACACGTATTTTCGCCAAATCAAACACATACTAATTATATAACGATTCGTAATTTTGAATTAGCGCACGCTGCAACACAATGGTCTCCACCTACAGCTAAACAAACTGGTTTGATTGATACGAATTGGAGTAAAAAATGGATCGTAGAAAATAATTATATACATGATTCAATGTGTAGTGGTGTTTCAATTGGTAAAGAGATATCTACCGGACAAAACTTTAGTTCAATTAGAAAAGATAAACCTGGCTATCAATACCAAATAGAAACAGTTTTTAGTGCTGTTAACGCTGATTGGAATAAAGAAACGATAGGATCACACATTATTAGAAATAATAAAATTAGCGATTGTGGACAAAATGCTATTGTGGGACATTTAGGGTGCGCTTTTAGTGAAATATATAATAACCACATCTTTAATATTGGTAATAGAAGAGCGTTTTTCGGATATGAAATTGCTGGTATTAAACTACATGCGGCTTTAGATACACAAGTTTATAATAATTACGTTCATAACTGCTCTTTAGGTATGTGGTTTGATTGGCAAACTCAAGGAACAAGAATTAGTAAAAATATATTTAATGAAAATACAAGGGATCTTTTTGTAGAAGTGACAAGCGGACCTTATCTCGTCGATAATAATATATTAACTGCTGATTACGCTTTAGATAATCATGCACAAGGTGGTGCTTACGTTAATAATATTATTAACGGTGAAATGGTTCATAGATTGATGCTAGATAGATCAACGCCTTATCATGTGCCACATAGTACATTAGTCGCTGGATTTGCTCCGGTCTATGGAGGAGACGATAGATTCTACAATAATATATTTATAGGGAAAAATGCTGTAAATAATATTGGAACTGAACTGTATAATGGTTATACAACATCTTTAGAAGAATATAAGTATTTGGTCTCTCAAGAAGAAGGAGATCACCAAGCGTATCATAAAATAAAACAACCTGTTTTTATTAACAATAATGCTTATTTCAATAAAGCCAAACACTTTGAAAAAGAAGAAAATAATTTAATAGATGAGAACTTTAATCCTGCATTATCTTTAGAAGAAGAATCAGAAGGTTTATATCTTAACATTTCATTACCACCATCATTTTTTGAAATTAAAGGAGAAACCCAATCAAGTGATACTTTACCTAAAGTAAGACTAGTAGATGCAGACTTTGAAAGTCCGAACGAAACGCCAATCAGTATTAATACTGATTTAGTAGAAAATATGAGAACGGATACTACACTGTTAGGACCAATTGAAAGTTTACAAGCTGGTGAAAACAAAGTGTTAATTTGGAAACGTGCTGAAATTTAAGAATATCTAAAGGACTAAGTCATTATGATACAGATAAAACGCACAAGATAATTAAAGTACTCTATCTTTAATAAATGTGATTCGACCACAATTTGAAGCCCCCCTAAAATCTAAATTTTAGGGGGGGCTTTTTCATTTATTTGAAACATTGTTAGCTCAGAGGCTGACTATTTTAATTTTGGTTTTTAAGTTTATGAAAAGACTTCTTTTAATATCTTTTTGCTGGTATCATGCTTATCTTTTGTCATAAGTCTGTTAATCAATTTAGAATATTGGATGTTTTTAATGTTCTTCAATTGATTTGCTAATTGTCTTTCATCAGACGGTACTTCAGGGAAATCACCTAATTCAAATATATCAAAGTAAAAACCAACATCATTTTGATAATTTTTATCATCTTCTTGAAGTAAAAATATAGGTTTACTTAAGTGAGCGTAATCAAATATTGTCGATGAATAATCTGTAATCATTGCATCAGCTATAATATAAAGTTCTTGAATATCTATAAATTCATTATAAAAGCAGTGTATTCTAGAACTTAAATTATTATATTTATTTCTCAACTTACTTTCGTTGGGATGAAGTTTGACGATGATTTCATAATCTTTTGGTAAATAATCGAGTAAAAGTCGTAAATCCATGTTTGTTAAAGATTCTCTTTCATCGTTTCTCCATGTTGGACAGTATAAAATGATTGTTTTATTTTCAAAATCTTTAATCATATATTTATTTAAAATTCTTGTTTTTTCGAAATCATTATTATGTTCAAGAAGATATTCATTTCTAGGAGCGCCTAAAGTTAAAATATTTAAATGGTTATTTTCTTCTAATTTAAAAGCTGACTTTAATAGCAATTTATTGATATCTGAGGAAGTAAATAAATAATCCCATTTATTCATACGGGGTAAAAATTGTTTTAATTGTAATTCTTTATCTTGATTGTTTTCTAAATCATTAACCATTTTTTTGAGTGGAAAGCCATGCCAAGTTTGTATAAATACTTGTTTATCATGCTTATATACTTTGTCCCATGAATTGCCATTCATAAAGACATACTTACATTTACGGAATGATTTGATGTATTGATCAGTTCCGAACCTCACTGGTATGAAACCGTGATTTCTAATTTCAATATCTACTAATGAATTGATGGAACTTACAAAAATCTTTTTTTCTTTATAAAGTTCTTTGATTTTCAATGCAATATATTTAGGATCTCCACTAAAATTATTACCATGGAAGGATTCTATAAAAACCTTAGTTTCCTCAGGCTCAATTTTATCTAACACCTTTACTTGTAGCTTGTTTTTTCTATAATTATAAAAAGATTTCATTTTCTTGAAGAAATAATTATTAGTTAATAAACGCTTAAGCATTTTATTCTTTTTCAATTTTTCATATAAATCTCTTTTACTATTTAATTTATTAAGTTTAGTGTCTGATTGATCGATATTATATTTTATCTCTTTATTCGTAGTTAAAAAAGTTTGTTGATTTTCATGTTCAGCGATTTTACTAATGTATTCATCTATATAAGAATCATTTTTAAATTCATTTGTTAAATATGTTACATCTTTAATTCTATCTTCACTGGTGTATTTATGATTTAATAATGTTAATAATTTTTTACTGTCTTCAACAATATCTTTTTGTAAAAACTCAATACAATGATATTTACTATATATTTCTTTTAAAACATCGTCTCTCCCAGGATAGATGAGCGCTCTATTTCCTAACATGATAGTTTCTAAAATAGAATAGCCTAAAGTCTCATAATGCGATGTAGAAATATAAATATAATTGAGCGGTTCTTTTTCATTAATAAAAACATTATGATCTAAATTGTAATATCTCACTAAGTTTTTATATAAATTTTCTGAAGGGCCATATCCAATAATGTATAAATGTATATCTTCATAATTTCTATTATTAACAATATAATTCATTAGTTTTATAATATAAGATATATCTTTTACACCATCTTCAAACCTAGATTTAATTAAAAAATTTCTTTTTGTATTAATAGGTTTGTCACATATATCTACATGTTCTGCATTTACGTATTGATTAAAGACAGATTTAAATTTATATTTCTTTTGGAATTTTTCTTTAATTGATGGTGTACTAACTCTAATTGAATCTATAGCATCTAAACATAAATCAATATCATCATTTATATATTCCAATGGTCCGTGTATTTCGCCAACAATTTTTATGTTATTCTTTTCTTCTTTAACTGATCGTGCGTATTTAAATAAATCCTCTCTAGTTATAATTAATATGTCTCCATCGGCTAAAGCTTTTGGGTTATTTAATTGAAAAACTCTAAAGTTCGCATAATCAATGTCTTCATGTATTATTAATTTCGTAATTTGATTAATTTCAAAATTATTATAGTTAAAATAGTTCACAGTATGAGCTTTATTTAAAAACGCTTTTATTAAATTAATATTACTTCTAGAAGTACCCCCTTTTGAAAAAATATTAAATCCCACTATATTAATATTCACGTTATCCCCCCATATTTCAGCATTCCCAAAATTAAATAAAAAGCATTGATAATACCTATATTTAATATCTATATATTATGTTCGTGTAAATTATATGTAAATTTTGTGTAATTACACTTTAAGCATATCATAACAACATTTATTAAAATATGATATATAAAGTGTTTTTGAAATTTATAGTTTTGATTAAATCCTAGTATTATTTTATACAGAAGCAGTGTGCTTTAATGGTTGGTTTATGATGATATTGTTAATAATCCATCTACATTTGTTATTTCTAACATCGTTTTATTATGTATTTCTGTAATGTCCATTTATTTAATAAGTAAATTGCCTTTTTCAAGTTATATTGTACCGATACCGGCTAAAAAACAATTATTAATAAGCGTGTAAGAAATGAGAAGTTATAATGAAGATGCAATATGAGCATTCAGATGTTATGAAAGAACAAGCTTTTGGGAGGACAGACTCCAACATCTACAAATAGGGGAAATAGGTAAATAGATGTAAAAGAATGTTTTGAATACTGAATCGTAGAATTTAAATGAGAGGCTAAGACAAAATACATGTCCTAGCCTCATTATTTTTTATCTATTTTAGTGATTGAATTCGTAATTTCAATTTAGTTCACTGTTATTCTTTTGTATTACAACCATTTTTTGAACCGCATGAACTGCATTTTCCTTCTTTGGATTTTTTCATAAATTTAGTTAATGTAAATATAGTGTAGCCAAAAATTGCTGAAAAGATAACGATGTTAATGATAATCGACATAAAATCACATCCTTAAATAAAAAATTGGCAAACTTGGTAGAAGATGAATGTCAGTACATAGGCAGCAATTAAAGGGTAGGCTACTGCGAATATGGTCCATTTTAAAGAATAGGTTTCCTTGCGAATGGTTGCTACAGTCGATAAGCAAGGGATGTACAATAGGATAAATATCATAAATGCATAGGCTGATAATGACGTAAATTGATCTTGAACGATGTTTACTAATCCGTCTTCATCTGAAGCGTAAATAATAGCCATCGAACTAACTATGACTTCTTTAGCTAAGAATCCTGGAATAAGTGTCGCACCTGCTTGCCAAGTTCCGAATCCTAACGGTGCAACTAAAACTGCAAAGAAACTTCCGATAGAATGTAAAAAGCTATCGTTTACATCTACATTGAAACCACTTGGTCCTGTATAATTTAATAGCCAAATAACGACTGAACCTGCAAAGATGAATGTTCCTGCTTTTTTAACAAATCCTTTTGCTTTTTCCCAAGTACTTCTCCAAAGTGTTTTGATAGAAGGTAAACGATATGTTGGTAATTCAACGATAAATACTGAATCATCATTTTTTAATACAGTTTTAGTCAGTAAGACACTTGTTAATAATGCGATGACAATACCAAGTACATAAAGACTTAACACAATGAGCGCTTGATTTTGCTCGAAGAAAACACCAACAAATAATGCATATACAGGTAGCCTTGCAGAACATGACATAAATGGTGCAATTAAAATTGTTGTAAGACGTTCTTTCTCACTTTCAATACTACGTGCAGCCATAATACTAGGCACGTTACATCCGAAACCAATAATCATAGGAATAAAGGATTTACCGCTTAAGCCAAAGGTTTCCATAATTCTATCCATCAATATAGCTATACGTGTCATGTAGCCTGAATCTTCGAGTAAAGAAATAAAGAAGAAAAGTACGATAATTTGAGGGACGAATACTAATACACCCCCAACACCTGCGATAACTCCGTCAGTAATTAAGTCCTGTAAGAAAGCTACAACACCAAGGTTATCCATGGCTGACTTAATTGTTTCGGTAAATGTACCACCAAGAAATTCATCAAGCTGATCAGATAATGGTGTACCAACCCATGTAAATGTAATGTGGAATATGAGCCACATTATGCCTAAGAAGATAGGGATACCTAATATTCTATGAGTTAGCAATTTATCTATACGATTAGAAAGATATTGCTGTTCTTCATCAGGATATTCAATCACACCGTCTAATAATTGAGCTATGTAGTCGCTACGTTTACGTTGTACTAATTCACGAATAGAACAGTCTAGTAAATCAGATAGTGTTTCACGTAAAGGGATGATTTTTTCTAACACGTTTTTATCGAGTAATTCATGAATTTTAGGATTATCTAAAAGGAATTGTATAGCGATAAATCTGAAAAGCTGTTTATCGAAAGAAGTATGTTCAGATAAATATTTTTCAATACGAGATATTGTATCTTCTAATTTTTCGCCATAATTTATTTTCAAAGGTCTAGATTTTGATAATGAATGGTCTTTAAGCGAATGTAATAAATGAGTCGTGCCTTTACCACTTCTAGCTATGATAGGTAATAAAGGTAGTTTTAATTTTTTCATTAGAGCAGTTTGATTAATACGAATACCACGTTTTGTGGCTACATCTATCATATTTAAGCCGATAATAATGGGTGCACCTAATTCCATTAATTGAACTGTTAATTGTAAATTTCGTTTGAGTTGGCTTGCATCTATGATATTAATCATACCTGAGAACTCATTGTTTAATAAATAGTCGGTTACTACAGTTTCATCTTTAGAAATAGGTGATAGTTCGTATATACCAGGTAAATCTATAAGGCTACCAGCATTCTCTTTTAGACGGCCGACCTTCTTCTCAACGGTAACACCGCTCCAGTTGCCTACATATTCGTAAGTGCCAGTTAACGCATTAAATAATGAGGTCTTACCTACATTAGGATTTCCTAGGATACAATAGCTATTATTCATGTGCTTCCTCTAAAAAAATATGACATGCATCACAACCACGTATACTTAAACACTGATCATTAACTTCTAAAATACAAGGTCCTTTAAATAAACATTTTTGCTTAATTTTCACATCTGTCCCGTAATTTAAACCTAACGCATTTAAACGTTGTAACATATGCTGATTTTTGATGTTTAGCTCTTTAATTTTATAACGTTTTTCCAAAGTCGCTGTCTCGATATTTAGCATAGTCATCACTCTTTCTTAATTGTAAATAATAATCGTTTTCAATTATACAACTTAGTTTTGTACGATAAAAGAGTTTTAGAGTTTAATTTTGTGGACATTTTGTTAAAAAATATTGCAATGTTCATAGATTTCAATAAACTTATAATAAAATTTATCAGAAATATATATTAACCTTGAATTTAGGGTATAGATAAGTGAGCAAAAATATTGTATATTTACACTGAAGGTATTACACTCGAATCAAACTTGAAATGAAGCGGTCCAGTTTTTTAGATATTTTGATTCGTAAATATAGTTTTTAATACATAAAAATAAAGACACCAAGACGATTTGTATTCAATCCAATCAGTAGCAATATGTAAATAGTTTATAGGCATTAAGGATTTGTAAAATGCGCATAATGTAGGAGGGATTCAAATGGTTATTCGTGAAAATAAACGTATCAAAGTCAAAAGATTGAACGAAACACGTTCTAGCGGTATTTCTGTGATGATTGAGGAAGGCGGACTGGGAGCCGATCAATATTATCAAATAGAAAAGCAAAACACGGAAACTTCAGAAGAGCATTTACACCAATTTGAAAATGAAGTTCGTGAAAAGAGTGACATTGAACTTATAGATTTATTAGTTGTAAATGCAAAAGAAAATACCAATACGGATTATAATGAAGCGTTGCAAATAATTCAAGAAGAGATACTGGACCGCATGAAATAGTGATTAAAGTCATACAATTGAATAATAAAATGAGCATATGAAGGCTATTGATAGGGAGTAATTAGAACTATATCAGTAGCCTTTTTAGTATGATAGGCTGTCTAAAGTACGTCTAGAATGTTAAAAATGATGAGAAATATCAATGAGAACATAAAAAAGGAACGGGAAAACGAAATCAAAAGTTGAAATTTGATTTCGTTTTCCCATTCCCATAAGGCTGACTAGATATCAGACTGCTACTGTGTAATTGTTAGGTGGTACTTTTTTGTGCGTGCTTTCCAGGAGCACAGCTTTAGCGTGTAGTCTTCGGCTGATGCTTTCTCCACAGGAGTCGGTCTAAATCACTAACATTTTTATAACAATGAACAAATCAATTAAAAATATAAGGCTTGCCTCCTACGAAATATAGGAAACAAACCTTTAAAATTATATACTAACCCAAAGTACAGCTTTTTAGTTCTATACACATTTGATTTGTCTATGTTCTGTTATAGCATAATATATTTGTATTTTTGTTAACCATTTAATTCTAATGGATTAGGTCCAATTCTCTTATTTTCATTTAATGCATCAATACGTTCCATTTGATTAGCTGTTAATGAGAAATCAAAGATATTAATGTTTTCTTCTATTCTATGAGGTGTAATTGATTTAGGAATCGTTACGACACCATGTTCTATATTCCATCTAATAACAACTTGTGCTGGGGATTTTCCAATTTCTGCTGCAATCGCATTGATTGTTTCATCTGTTAAAATCTCCGCGTTCATTAGTGGAGACCATGACTCCATGTATATAGATTCAGTATCTAGGTAAGTTCTTAATTCTTGTTGTGTAAAGTAGGGATGAAATTCGACTTGATTGATGACAGGTTTAATAGAAGTTTGTGATTTTAACACTTCTAAATGCTCAATATTGAAGTTACTTACACCAATATTTTTAACTTTTCCTGATTCATATAAAGCTTCCATCCCTTTCCAAGTTTCAATCATGACAGACTCATCTGTACCCGGCCAATGAATAAGATAAAGATCTAAGTAGTCTAGACCTAAGTTATCTATAGAAGTTTGGTACCCTTGTTCTACATTGTCTTTGCCAAAGCTATCAAACCAAAGTTTTGATGTAATAAACAAATCTTCTCTTCGAATATCGGCTGCAGCCATACCTTCTTGTATACCACGGCCCACCATTTCTTCATTTCCGTAAACTAATGCGGCATCAATACTGCGATAGCCGTTAATAATTGCATGCTTCACTGCATCTTTTGCAGTGTCATCATTTTCTACTCTAAAAACACCTAAACCAAGTTGAGGCATAGTATTACCATTATGAAAATCAATATATTGCATAGTTGTTCTCCCTTTTCTGTTTTTGATTTAAAATTATTTTCAAATAATGTTTATATTAATTATATTACCGTTGATTGATTAGAAATGTAAGTACGCACTTTAAAGTAACCTAGGTATCTATTTTATGAATAATCATATTTTCAATTGATTTTTTAAATCGATGTGATTATAATATAGGTATAAAAAATATGACCATTTAGTTCACCAAGCCCTCACTATTCGCTATAATAGTGAGGGCTTTTTATGGTGTGGCTTACGCTATCGCCTATTGTTTTTCGCCACGATTACGAAGCCATTGCGTAAACATGGCAATGATGCAACCACTGATGATTGTGGCTAAGACATTTATAAAAAATATGCCCATTCAGCTCACCTCCTCTCAACGTCTAAATTGACGCCTGAGAGATAGGCGACATCCATATTATATAATAGAAAGTCGACGCTTTTATCATATGTTTGAGTTTGTCACTTTATCTTCAAATATTTCCTCAATTATACAAATTAAAACGAATATCATTCTCAATTTATTTAATTTCTTCTTAAAACAACATGTACATTGTATTAGAAAATCATTATACTTAAAAACATGTTTATTTTTAAAACAACAAGGAGTTAGACAAAATGAGTATCATTAAAAGAGTATTTCGGAAAGAAGATTTATCCCGTTATCAAAATAAAGATTCAAATTTAGAACGTACACTTCGTGTGAGAGACTTTTTAGCATTAGGTGTCGGAACGATTGTATCGACTGCTATTTTCACACTACCAGGTGTTGTTGCTGCAGATCATACAGGACCTGCTGTAACACTGTCATTTTTAGTATCAGCTATAGTAGCGGCACTCATAGCTTTCGTATATGCAGAGATGGCTTCAGTGATGCCATTTGCAGGTTCGGCTTATACTTGGATTAGTATATTATTCGGCGAGTTTTTTGGTTGGATAGTAGGGTGGGCGCTCATTGCAGAGTATATTATTGCAGTTTCTTTTGTAGCGTCAGGCTTTTCAGCCAATTTAAGAGGGCTTTTAGACCCCTTCGATATATCATTGCCAAACGCTTTATCCAATTCACTTGGAACTAACGGTGGCATAATGGATATTATTGCAGCAATTGTAATTATTATCACAGCACTCTTGTTAGCGAGAGGTGCATCAGAAACAGCACGCGTACAAAATATACTTGTTGTGTTAAAAATATTAGCGATTTTCTTATTTCTTATTGTAGGTTTATCTGTTATTAATCTTGGAAACTACATACCGTTTATTCCTGAATATAAAGAAACAGCAGCAGGTGCCTTTGGTGGTTGGCAAGGTATATACGCAGGGAGTTCAGTTATTTTCATTGCTTATATCGGTTTTGATTCTATTGCAGCCAATTCCGGAGAAGCAATTAACCCACAGAAAACAATGCCTCGAGGTATCTTAGGGTCACTATTTATTGCAGTTGGATTATTTGTTGCTGTATCACTCGTATTAGTAGGTATGTTTGATTACTCAGCATACAAAGATAACGCAGAACCAGTAGGTTGGGCGTTACGTATGAGTGGACACGGCACAGTTGCTGTTATCGTACAGGCTGTCTCAGTTATAGGTATGTTTACGGCACTTATTGGTATGATGCTTGCCGGTTCACGTTTGCTTTATTCATTTGGCCGTGATGGCATTCTTCCGGCTTGGTTAGGCAAGTTAAATACCAAGAATCAACCTAATCGTTCTTTAGTCATATTAACAATTGTGGCAGTCATTATCGGATCTGTATTTCCATTTGGATTTTTAGCGGAATTGATTTCAGCAGGTGCGCTCGTCGCATTCATGTTTGTGACAATTGGAATTTATGCATTACGCAAAAGAGAAGGTAAAGATTTACCAGAACCAGCATTTAAATTACCATTTTATCCTGTTATGCCGATATTTATATTTATCTGTGTATTTGCAGTATTTTGGGGATTAAGCGGACAAGCTAAATTCTATACATTGATTTGGTTTATTATTGGTATTGTATATTATTTATTTTATGCCATTAAGATGAATGGTCAGCAGAAATAGATAGCTAATTATTGGTAATATGTAAATACGTATTATACCTTTAGGCTTTATAAAATACATGAAAATCCCTTTCACTAGTAGCTAAAGTGAAGGGGATTTTATCAGTTTTTGGTATCATATCCTAAATTGTGTTGGTGAAATAAACTGCAACACTTTCTAAGTTGTTCTGAATATATTCGTTTTATATCCACCAACTTCTAAATCGACTGAGAACATGTGGCCTGCCGTGGGTTCTTGGTGTCTTTCATAATCATTTAATGGTGCCAATGCCGTAGTCATAAATAAAGTTTTTAAATTTTCTCCACCAAATGCACAAGATGTAACGGTAGAAGTTGGTAAAGTAATACTGTCTATCCATTTTTTCTGGAAAGGGTCAATTTTTGCTACTACGCCGCCTTTGAATAAAGCAACATACAACATGCCTTGTTGATCAATTGTCATGCCGTCAGGTAAGCCATCTGTTTCTTTAAAAGTATAAACAGTCTCTTCATTTGAAATTTGACCGGTTTTCGAATCATAATTAAATTGACTCACGGATTGGTTAGCAGAATCGATATAATACATAATATTTCGAACAGGGTCCCAATCAAGCCCATTAGAAAGTGTTACTCTCTCTTTAGCTGTTTCAATATTAGAAAAATTCTTTTCTACGCGATAAAGCTTAGCGATTTGCCCATGAAATTCAGTTTGAGTGCTATCTTGGCTTTCTTTAAACAATCTAAAATCATCATTAACTGTACCTGCCCAAAGTCTACCTTGAGGGTCACACTTAGCATCGTTTAAAAGTATTTTGTTATTTAAATCCATTGGTTTGAAAATTTCTTTTAACGTTTCTTTTTCTAAATTATACAGATAAAATCCATCTTTCATAATCACTATAAGTTCATTCTGTGAGTATTTTGCAAGTGACATTGGAGATTTTTCGAGTTGGTAAAAAGTATATTGATTAGTTTGAGGATAATATGCGCGAATTTTATTTTCTACATTATCTATCCAAAATAAACATTGATTTTCATCGTCCCACAAAGGACCTTCTGCAGAAGTTGATTGTACACTTTCTTGTAGTAATTTAGCTTGCATGATGTTCCTCCTAATTTTTTCTATAAAAGTGTCTTATAGGAAAAGCACCTTATAGTAAACAGATTGTTGATAAATGAAATTACCTAAAAGGTTTCTAATCTCATACTATCAATATTTAAACTTGAATTACCAATATTGCTAAGTAGCACATAGCAAAGTTGTTTATAATTTAATTAATAAAGGTAAAGAAAGCATAGTTAAGCGTACTTTGATTTTATAAAAGGTGGATTGTGAATTTATATGACCAACAAAGACAAAAAAAGAAAATTTGATAAAGAAGATAAATTTAGTATTATGACTATTATTCTAGATATATTACTTTCAATAATTAGAGGTATAATTACTGTGATAAGAAACATATTTTCATAACAACACACAATCAAAAGCGCTTAACAGTTTGTTCTCTGTTAAGCGCTTTTGATTTTTTTATTTTAAAGATTCATAGTTATCTTTCTTTTTCTTATTCATAGCTTTAACAAAAATCGGATAAAAAAGTAATAAACAAACGACTAACATTTTAGGTAACATATGTGACTTCCTCCTTTGATTCATGTAACATACAAAATTTTTTAACTAATAAACACATTTATTACAAGCATAGCTAGACCAAAGTAAATATAAATCGGTTTAACTTTCTTTTTATTTAATAGGGAAAGTTGAATCATTGCTATTCCTAATAATATTAAAGTTCCTTCAAAATTTGACAGTTCAATAATTTTTAAAAGCCCTATGACTGCAAATATAATTAATAAAACGCTATTTAACATTAAAAACATAGCGGTTATTTTCTTCTTTAATCCTTCTGACTCGTTACGATCTATGAATAAAAACCACAAACTTATGGCGATACCATAAATTAGTGCAAATATTTCTATCATTACGTTCATCATCTCCTTCTTTTCCTTTTCTTTTTATATTGATTTACTGCATATTTATAAACAGTCATTATAAATGCGAATAAAATAGTCGTTAGAATAGTTTTGATAATGTTATATTCATTTATAAAAATTAGGAGCAGTATGCTAAATATAATAAAGAATACGATTAAATTAAATATAAAATATTTAAGTAAGTTCATATGATATACTCCTCTGATTCATTTAATTGTCGCTGTTTTAATTATTGTTATTTTCTGGTTTTAAAAAGATAAAGCAATAATAGATAGAAATTACCCAGGAAATACTTACAAATATAAGTACTATATAGTCTTTATCTGCAATGAATTTGGGCACAGCAATAGCTACTAAAATAGTAAATAAAATAATGGCTATGATAGTTATTAACTCAATTATTTTCATTTTATATAATCTCTTTGACGCTTTTGACTATTCTCCGAGTTATTACGCTTTTTTGGAGCGACAATATCACTTAAGATACCGATAGCAGCAAAGCTTAATACGAATGCTAGTGACCATCCAGAAGAAATCCAGTCAGTCGACAGTAATAATATGCCGTAAGCGATGGCATACATAGCCCTATATGCATGTAAAATCTTAATTTAGTTTTATTCATATTTTTAATTGCCTCCAAACAATTACTTTATCAATTAATACCAAAAAAAATTAAAAAACACTTTATAATTAAATTAACATGAATCTATTGGTTTTAATACTTAATTTTACATATATTGTTAGAAATATAATGCTTAAAAAGATAATAATAATTGCTTATGTAATATAAATATTGCTATATTATTCCATCTAAAAGACAGATTTGTAAAAGTAGATACTATATATTTTTTTGAAATTTCCTTTTTAATTCAAAATTAATATCATATAGGACTTATGAATAAAAATATAGTATACTTTAAATTTTAATTTTTTTATAAGGGCAAAACTTTGACTTTCAAGAAATTTAAGCGTAATCTACGTTTTTGACACCGTTTACATATTATAAAGAAAGAGGTAAGCAAATGGATATTGAAGTCTTGAAGGATTATGTTAACACTGGTCAACTTTCAGTAGGCATTGAATTTGGTTCGACAAGAATTAAGACTGTAGCAATTGACCCCCATTGCAATACAGTTTCTACAGGTTCTTATGAATGGGAAAATCAATATGAAAATGGTTACTGGACTTATTCAATGAATGATGTCTGGGTAGGTATTCAAAAAAGTTATAATGAAATGGCTCAAAAAATTAAAAATTTATGCGGTATACCTATCACTAATTTGTCATCTTTAGGCATTAGTGGAATGATGCATGGTTATTTAGTTTTTGATAAAAATGATGACTTATTAGTACCTTTTAGAACATGGAGAAATAACAATGCGAATGAAGCCGCTAAATTATTACGAAATGATTTTAATGTAAATATCCCTGAACGTTGGAGTATTGCCCAATTATACCAATCAGCTTTAAACAACGAAGATCATGTATCCAAAGTAAAATATATGACAACGTTAGCTGGTTATGTTCATTGGTATTTAACAGACAAAAAAGTGTTAGGTATAGGCGATGCATCTGGTATGTTTCCAATTAATACTGATAAAAAAGAGTTACGCGAAGATTTAATGGAGAGCTTTAACACACTATTTCAAGGATTAGGGTATCAACAAGATATTAAAGATATTCTGCCAGAAGTAATTGTAGCAGGTGAGTCAGCGGGATATTTAACAGAAACAGGTGCAAAATTGATTGACCCAAATGGCCAGCTGAAATCAGGTTGCCCAATGTGTGCTCCTGAGTCCGATGCAGCTACTGGTATGGTTGCTACAAATAGTGTCGCTCCTAAAACAGGCAACGTTTCAGCGGGAACAAGTATCTTTTCGATGATTGTATTAGAGCAACCAATTAAAAATGTATATCCAGAAGTAGACATAGTAACAACACCAGATGGTTATGATGTTGCTATGGTTCACGCGAATAATTGTACTTCTGATATTAATGCATGGATTGGACTTTTTGAAGATGTATTTAGAATAATGAATGTGAAATACGATAAAAATGAGTTATTTACAAAGTTGTTTGAAAGCGCTTTTAACGGAGACGAAGATCTAGGCAAGCTATTATCATACGGATATATCTCAGGTGAATTTATAACAGATGTAAAACAAGGTTATCCAATGTTTTTACGTCATGTTGATAGCGATTTCAATATAGAAAACTTTATGAAAACACATATTTTTAGTGCTTTTAGTACTTTGAAAATCGGTATTGATTTATTAAAAGAAAAAGAAAATATTCAAATAGATACCATGTTAGGTCATGGAGGTATTTTTAAAACAGAAAAAGTAGCGCAATCGTTTTTAGCAGCAGCATTAGAGAGTCCGGTTAGTGTGATGAAGACAGCAAGTGAAGGCGGCGCATGGGGGATAGCTGTATTAGCACGATATTTGGTAGAAGAACAGCATAATAATTTAACCGAATATTTAAGTATCCACGCTTTTAAACATACTGAGCAATTTACTATAGAGCCTAACGAGAATGATATAAAGAGCTTTAAAAAATACATTCAACGTTTCAAATCATCTCTTCAACTGGAACAACAAGTAGATGAACACGCTTAATGTAAGTGTTAGTTACAGTGAATAAAGCATATTTTAATACGTAGGAGAGATTAGTGTGGAATCATTAAATGCAGATAAGCCGAAGCAATTTTTAGGTTTACCGAGAACTTTGATTTGGGGTTATGTTGCAATAGCCATCTTTATGACAGGTGATGGAATAGAGCAGGCCTTTTTATCTAAGTACATTGTTAATATTGGGTTTGAAGCCCATCAAGCTTCTACCGTTTTAACGCTTTACGGCTTAGTAGTAGCAATCGCATCATGGCTTTCTGGTATTTTAGCAGAAATTTTCAGTCCAAGAAAAATTATGATATTAGCTTTCATTATTTGGATTGTCTTTCATGTTGGTTTCTTAACTTTAGGTATAGAGCAGCATAGCTATACAATGATGCTGATCATGTATGGTATCCGTGGCTTCGCATATCCAATGTTTATTTATAGTTTCGTTGTGTGGATTACTTATTCAGCACCACGACATCGTTTAGCTTCTGCGATGGGATGGTTTTGGGCCATGTATTCTGTTGGTATAGGTTTCTTAGGAACATATATACCTAGCTTTTCCATTCCTTGGATTGGCTTTATGGGAACATTGTGGTCATCAATAATCTTTATTTTAATCGGTGGATTGATGGCGATGTTCTTAGTTAAAGATAAAAAAGGTGAAGACAAAGAAGCTGATAAATTAACAGCAAAAGAAATGTTAATTGAGTTTGCTAGAGGTATTACCATTTTGAAAAATCCTCAAATAGCAATTGCAAGTGTTGTTAGAACCATTAATCAATTAGCCCTCTTTGGCTTAGTCGTTATTATGCCGATTGTATTTACAGACACCGTAGGATTTACAACATCAGAATGGTTACGTATATGGGGTCTCATGTACATTGTAACTATTTTCACTAATCTATTTTGGGGTGTTGTTGGTGATAAAATCGGTTGGGTTAGACAAGTTCGGTGGTTTGGGTGTATAGGTATGGTTATTTCAACATTAGCCTTTTATTACTTACCTATTTGGTCAGGACCTAACATTTGGATTGCTGGCAGTGTAGCTGTTATGTTCGGTTTTGCTGTAGCAGCTTTTGTACCGATGTCTGCGATTTTCCCTATTTTAGAACCTAATCATAAAGGTGCTGCGGTATCTATTCATAATTTATCCGCAGGCTTAAGTAACTTCATTGGTCCTGCTATTGCAACAATAACAGTTCCTATAGCAGGTCCTGAATTAACTATTTGGACATATGCAATTATTTATTTTATAGGATTTATTTTAACTTTCTTTATGAAAGTTAACCAACCTAATCATTAATTATAGAAAGGTGATATATTATGACAAACGTTTTAGAACAATTTAAATTAGATGAAAAAGTAGCAATCGTAACAGGAGGCGCAATGGGTCTAGGTAAATCAATGGCTACAGCATTAGCGCAAGCAGGTTCACATATAGTTATTGCAGATATAAATATAGCAGTAGCTGAAGAAACAGCAGAAGAAATTAAGAAAAACGAAAATGTTGAAGCAATTGGATTAAAAGTTGACGTTACAGATCCTGATGCAGTTAATAAAATGGTCGAAGATGTTTTAGAACAATTTGGTAAAGTTGATATTTTAGTAAATAATGCAGGGATGACGATTAATGCAAAAGCAGAAGAAATGTCATTTGAAGATTGGAATAAGGTTATCAATTTAAACTTAAATGGCATCTTTTTAGTAGCACAAGCTGTTGGTCGTGTCATGATTAAACAAGGATATGGTTCAATCATTAATACATCTTCAATGTCAGGTTTAATTGCGAATAAACCTCAAGAGCAAAGTTCTTATAATGCTTCTAAAGCTGGAGTAATCATGTTAACGAAAAGTTTAGCAATGGAATGGTCAAAATATAATATCAAAGTTAATACTATTGCACCTGGCTACATGAAAACAGAACTAACAAAACCATTCTTTGATCAAGGTGGAGAAATGATCGAAGATTGGATGGGCTTCACACCAATGGGACGTCCTGGTATGCCAGACGAACTAGGTGGTATTGTTGTTTATTTAGCATCAGATGCATCTTCATTTGCACAAGGTAGTGTATTTACTATTGACGGTGGTTATACGGCACTTTAATTCAACATATGATAATTATTAAATAGTAGAAATTACTTTAAAGTACCTAATATGAGGCTAAGACATCATACATGTCTTAGTCTCATTTATTATGTCGGGGTAGCTGACTGCTTTGAAAATGCACTTATATTAAGCTTTTAAAGAACCACTATCTCATTTATGAATACAAGTAGTTCTTATGCAAGATCTGTAACTCATATACGAAAAGTAATAATGGCGATATATATTCTAAAGTGGAACCATTGGAAACTATACACAAATCAATATAGATAGTCTAAGGTAGCTCATTGAGTTACCTTTTTTATTTGGATTTTATTAATGACTTTCAGTCAATGGTTCCATTATAATTTGAATTTTCCTAAAGAATATAGCCTTATACTTAATTAATTTATTGAAAACACTATCAACAATTCTTCTATTATTTGTAACTTTTCTTAAATATGCACAAATCTTTGTATTAATTATGTAAACGATTCCAAATATAATGAGGACAAATCAATTTTAGTAGGAGGACATCAGTTATGGATAGTTGGTTAGGTTTAGAAAGTAAAATTATAATTGTTACAGGTGGGAGCTCAGGCATAGGCAATGAAATCGTTAATAACTTATTAGATAATGGCGCAGTTGTTTATAATGCAGATCTGAAAAATAGTGAAGTAAATAATGAAAAATACAATTTTTTACAAGTAGATGTAACAAATAGAGACATCGTACAAAATGCTGTAGATGAAGTTTATTCCAAAGAAGGTAAGATAGATGTTTTAATCAATAATGCGGGTATTAACTTACCACGTGTGCTAGTTGATGAGAAAGAAGAACATCCTGAATACGAAATCAATAACAAAGATTTGGACTTTATGTTTGATGTAAACCTAAAAGGTCCTATTTGGTTCAGCCAAGCAGTTGCTAAATATTTTATTCAACAAGAACATGGCCACATTGTTAATGTTTCAAGTGAAGCGGGACAAGAAGGTTCTGAGGGTCAAAGTATATATTCAGCAACTAAAGCTGCATTAATTGGTTTAACTAGAAGTTGGGCTAAGGAGTTAGGCAAGCACAATATTAGTGTTGTTGCTATAGCACCAGGAATAATTGAAGAAACTGGATTACGCACCTCTCAATATGAAGAGGCATTAGCGTATAGTCGAAATACAACTGTAGATAAATTAAATGGGGATTATTCTAAATCCATTCCTCTAAAAAGAGTGGGGCAATTGAAAGAAATTGCTGATTTAGTATGTTATTTGAGTTCTACCAAATCAAGTTATATCACTGGTACAACAATTAACATTTCAGGTGGTAAATCCAGAGGGTAACCCCATAAAATAGGGGGAAATTATGAAATTAAGTGAAAAACATATAAAAATAGTTGAATTACTGCTCAATGACAATATTTCTCTCGAGAAATTATCATTTAACATAGAAGTTTCAGAAAAGACTATTTTAAATTATATAAAACAAATTAATCATTATTTTGATGGTTTGGTTGTTATATCTAAATATCATAGAACTCTAACGCTTTATATTAAGAAAGAGCAAGCGTTTTTTAATCACTTTGAAGATTTAGTGAGAAATAATGAGGAAAATAACTTTTCTAATTATAACGCCATGGTTGATATATTTTTTCAAATACTAAAAAATCATCCCATTACTATTGATGATCTTGCAGAGTATTATTTTATGAGTAAAACGAGCGTGAATAATTTATTGAGTAATCTCAAAATAGAAATAGATGGATACGATGTTTCAGTCATTGGTAAAACCAATGTAGGTTTATCTATCGGTGGGTTTGAGTATGATATTCGAAAATTAATTATTGAGAAATTCATGGATCGGTATAACAATACTGAAATAGAGGATAAATTATTTATACATCTAACTAAACTTCGCGAGACGTTAAAGCTTGATGAACAATCTTATAATCGTTTTCTTGTTTCTATATTGGTGACAATAGAGCGAATAGAAGAAAGTGAACTTATAGATGATGATATCACTTTAGACAATCATATTTTCTCTTCAAATGACTATAAGGAAATACTTTTTATTCGAGATTATTTGAATGAAAAATATACAAATATTGATGTAGATAAAGAGATGATTTTAATCGTCATACAATTAATGGGACGACGTGCCTCTATATTAGATGAATTAATTTCATCCACAGATGAAGCACTAATTAATCGTATTATTTCAAACACAGTAGATGACGTTATTGAAAACTTTGCAATAGAAATAGATTATTCGTTATTTACCAAAGATATACGGTTACATATAAAACATTTAATCAACCGTATGCTTTTTGACATTAGACTTAATAACGAAATTTCTTATGATATGAAACAACGTTTTCCCTTTGCTTATGAATTGTCAAAAGTATTAGGTGAAAATATCACGAAAGAGATTGGTTTGGATGTTTCAGAACAAGAATTAGGATTCTTAACCATTTACTTCAGTATTTATTTGGAGCAATTAGAACAAGAATTAAATGAAATTTCTAATATTGCAATAGTGACAGATTATGGATTAAGTACCCTTAAACTGTTGAAAAATAATTTGTATAAAGTTTTTGGATCGAACATCAATATTACTACGATTGAAAAGGTAGAATTTAATGAACATGTAGTAAATGACTATGAGCTAATCATATCAACGACTAAAGAAAACAGACTTTTCAATAGAGTTATTTATATAGAAGATGCATTCGATGAACAATTATTAAAACTCAAAGTAGAACAATTTTTAATCTATAAAGATTTAAAAAGTAAAACTATTTTTAACAAAAGTGTCATTGTTGACAGCATGTCTGATAACGATTTGCATTATATAAATGAACTACTTAGTTATGAAGAAGTAATTGGGAAAATGGTAGATATTTTATATCACGAAAATAAAGTTGAGGACACTTTCAAAGCACATATTATCGAAAGAGAAAAAAGAAAATCTACAGTTAATAAAAATCTAGGTTTCCCACATGCTAGTCAAAATAGAGAAGGTATATATATCAAGGTCGCAATTTTAGAAAAAGGGTGCATCGATTATCCTGAATTAAAAATTGTCGTACTTATAGCTACTCCTGAAAGAGTTGTAAATGAAGCATTATTAATTCGAACGTATGAGAAAATATTGAATTTATCAACAAATGCATTTTTAATTAATAAGTTTTCCGAGAAAACTACCTTTGTTGATTTTGCACAATTATTAAATCAAGAAATGAGGAATTAAGTTATGTTTTTCATAATACTCATCGTATTAGCTGCAGTTGGTTTTGTTGTTCAATATTTATTGGGACTTTTGCAGATAAAAAATTTCACGAAAAATTATACAGATTTACGTAGTAATGGTCGCGTGGCGATTGGGAGAAGACCTTCAATATTTAAAGCAGGAACATTGGTTTTATTCCAATTAAACGGAAAAAATGAAATTGAAGAAGGCCGTTACATGCAAGGGGTAACAGTATTTTCTAAGTTTCGTAAGCTAGAAGGGTTAGAAGGTTTTAAATTAAATAAAGTTACTGATAAAGATTTGAAAAATTATAATAAATTACTAGTTAAAGCAATATTAGATGCTCAACACACACTCAATATTATTGATAAAGGTGGAGAAATTGAAAAAATTCCATCGCCTTTGATGAAAGCAGTTAAAAAGGTAAACAAATTATTTAAAAATGAAAGGGGTATGAAACATGGATTACATCGTTAAATTCGCAGAAGGATTTATAAAATTATTCCAAACGGGCGCGGATACATTTATTGATTGGATGGGGACAATAGTTCCATTAGTACTTATGTTATTAATAGCTATGAATACTCTAATTCAACTGATAGGTGAAGACCGTATTAATATTATTGCACAAAAATCAGCACGTAACCCATTTATGAGATATTTAGTTTTACCATTTTTAGGATCATTTATGTTAGCAAATCCGATGGTTCATTCATTAGGAAGATTTATGCCAGAAAAATACAAACCGAGTTATTATGCATCTGCAGCACAGTTCGCTCATACAAGTAATGGTATATTTCCACATATAAACCCAGCTGAATTATTTATTTTCTTAGGTATTGCCAATGGAATACAACAATTAGGTTTACCAACAGCTGACTTAGCAGTGCGTTACTTATTAGTAGGTTTAGTTATGAACTTTATTGGTGGTTGGATTACTGATTTCACAACAAGTTACGTAGAAAAGCAACAGAAAGTTAAACTGAGTAAAGAAATTAATTTGGAAGGTTGAGGTGAAAAAATGAGTAAACAAGTAGAAATCGTAAAAGGTTCTGGAGGATTTGGTGGTCCACTGAAAATTGCTGTAGCAGGCAAAAAGAATAAATTAGTTTATATAACTGGTGGGCATAAACCTGCAGTTGTGGATAAAATTGCTGATATTACAGGAGCAGAAATTGTTAATGGATTTGAGACATCAGTGCCAGATGAAGAAGTAATGGCAACTGTTATAGATTGTGGTGGGACACTAAGATGTGGTATTTATCCTAAAAAAGGAATACCTACTATTAATATTATGGCTACAGGCAAAAGTGGACCATTGCGTCAATATATTACGGAAGATATTTATGTTTCTAACGTAGATGAAGGACAAGTATCAGAAGTGTCGGAAACAGAAGAAACATCTTTGAGTGAGAGTACAACTCAAAAAGATAATACATCAGCTGAAAAGGTAGCTGGCACTTATTCTAAAGATAAAAAAATTATGGAAACACGAGAAGGAGAAGTAAACAAGTCATTCTTAACTAAAATTGGTTTGGGTGCAGGAAAGGTTATAAACACTTTTTACCAAGCTGCTCGTGATGCTGTAGATACAATGCTACATACCATACTTCCATTTATGGGATTCGTAGCTTTATTGATTGGTATTATCCAAGGATCTGGTATCGGTGACCTTTTCGCACAAATTATGTCACCTCTTGCTGGAAATATATGGGGGCTATTAGCTATAGGATTCATTTGTTCATTGCCATTCTTAAGTCCTTTGTTAGGCCCAGGTGGGGTTATTGGCCAAGTATTAGGTACTTTAATAGGTGTGGAAATTGGTAAAGGCAACATTCCTCCGAATTTAGCATTACCAGCTTTGTTTGCAATTAACACACAAAATGGTGCTGATTTTATCCCTGTAGGTTTAGGATTAGCAGAAGCGGAAACGAAAACAATCGAAGTAGGCGTTCCCTCTGTTTTATATTCAAGGTTCTTGAATGGTATGCCTCGTGTATTTGTAGCTTGGATCGCAAGTTTTGGATTATATAAATAAATTGAAGAAAGGGTTTTAAAATTGTATAAAACGTTAGTAAAAAAAATCGGGCAAGATGCAGGAGCATTTGAAGAAGAAAAAATGATTATATTATTTGGAGACAATGCCCCTGAAGAATTAGCAGATTACTGCTATATTATTGAAGTGCAATCTGTTGAAGATAGTATTACTGAGGAACAAAATTTTTATATAGATAATACAGCATTTGATATTACCAAAGTAGGTTCAGCAGTTAATAAAAATTTAAATGATTTAGGTCATATAACGGTGAAATTTGATGGCGGCACAGTGGCAGAGCAATCTGGCACACTATATGTTGAAGATAAAGATATTCCAATTATTAAAGAAGGTTCAGAGATAGTAATTAAGTAATTTCAATTAATTCCCGGGAATTAATCTACTAACTCATAGTTTTGTTTATGTTAATTTTGAGTATAGTTAAGAGTCATTTAAATCCTTAAGGTAATTTGAGGCAATTCCTGACTAGTTAATAAAGAAATAGTTGAAACTTATTTCCAACTAAACTATACACAAATCAATATAGACAGTCTAAGGTAGCTCATTGAGTTACCTTTTTTATTTGGATTGACGTATCAAATAAAGATAAATATTATGGTTTTCATTTATAAACCGATACAATTATCTTAATTATGATTAAAGGGGAATTTACAATGGATATTAAACTGATTGTTGCGGACATGGATGGAACATTTTTAAATAATGAAAGTCAATTTAATAGTGAATCATTTCAATTATTAAAAGAAAATTGCGAGAAACACAATGTTCGGTTTGTGTTTTGTACGGGGAAACAGTGTGAGCGTGTCGAAAGTATTATTGGGGATTTAGCACAAGATACGTTTATCGTAGGAGATAGCGCAACAAGAATTAAATTTAACGGTGATTTTATTTATAATGCCACGATTGAAAATAGTAAAGCTAAAGAAATTATTCAAGTAATTAAAGATATTGATCCAGCGCAAACTGTACTTGCATGTACCGCATCTGGTGCATATGTCTTACAAGATACACAAGAATCAGAGAAGATATTGGTACATGGCTCATTCCAAAATGTAATTTATATTAATAGTTATGATGAAATTGAAGAAGATATTTTAAAAATTTCTGTACACGATGCAACAGGTAAGTGTAAAGAGACTGCAAAGCAGATTAAACACTATGAGTCAGAGGTTTATATCATCGCATCTGATGAAGAATGGATTGATATTGCAGATTTAGGGGTTAACAAGGGAACAACTATTAACCGAATTCAAAGTTTACTTCAAATCAGTCCAGCAGAAACAATTGCATTTGGCGATGGCTTAAACGATATTGATTTATTTAAAGCAGCGAAATATAAAGTGGCCATGGATAATGCATACCCAGAGTTGAAAGCAGAAGCCAATTTAATAGCTATAAATAATAATGCTGATGGCGTAGTACAAACATTGAATTTATTACTAAATTTTAAATAATAAATATATATAATAGTTTTTAACAATAAGTAGTTGTTTGTGTGATATTATCTATCTAGTACATATGTTTTTTAAATATATGAATTATATAAGATGGAGGCATAGAACATCATGAGTACGAAACAACAATCTGGCAACAAATTAATTTTAGCTATTGTATTAAGTGTATTAACGTATTGGCTGTTTGTTCAATCGTTTATAAATATATCTACGCCAGTGCAACAAACATATCAAACAACGCCTGGTATTATTAATTTATCAGTGAGTATCACATCTTTCGCAACTGGTATCTTTATGGTGGGTGCAGGTGATGTGTCAGACAAAATAGGGCGACTTAAAATGACCTATTTGGGCATCATTTTAAGTATTATCGCCTCATTATTAATTATTATTTCTGATATTACGGCACTACTTATTATAGGGAGAGTCATACAAGGTATATCAGCAGCCATACTCTTACCTGCAACAGTAGGTGTGCTGAAAGATCAATTTGAAGGTAAGGATTTACGTAAAGCGATTAGTTACTTAATGATTGGTACTGTTGGAGGCGTAGGTATCGCTTCATTGGTTGGTGGATTTATCGCTACATATATCAATTGGCAGTCTAACTTCATCTTGTCTATTATTATCGCTATCATAGCATTTGTACTATTACTTGGTACGAAAGAAGAAGCTAAGGAAGTAATCGATAATCGACGATTTGACTATATAGGTATGTTAATCTTTGCCGTTTTAATAGGGAGCATCACCTTATTTGCAACGCAAGGCTTTGAACAAGGCTGGACGAGTCCTTTTTCAATTACTTGTGGTAGTGTATTTATTATTTCTGTAATTGTATTTTACTTTTTTGAACGTCGAAAGCGTGCCCCATTTATTGATTTTGCATTATTCCGTAACCGTGGGCTCGTTGGGTCATCTTTGGTTAACTTTGTACTTAATACAGGTATAGGGGTAACAACAGTATTTAATATCTATGCTCAGACAGAATTGGGCTTAACGCCGTTTCAATCAGGTTTAGTGACAGTGCCGTATGTCATCATGGCAGTGTTAATGGTTCGCTTAGGGGAAAAAATATCACTGCGTCATGGAGGTAAACCAATGTTACTTGTAGGACCATTATTTCCTGCAATAGGCATTATTTTCGCCAGTTTAACCGTATTGCCATCTGACTGGTATATTGTAGCTGTAACATTTGGTTTTGTTATTTTTGCTATTGGCAATGGTTTATGTGCGACACCTGGTTTAACTGTAGCTATTTTAACGATTCCAGATGAAAAAATTGGCCTAGCTTCAGGTCTGTATAAAATGACTTCTTCACTCGGTGGGGCGTTTGGCATTGCAATGAATACAACAATATTTGCGGCGGTACAAGTGACACATAGTGCAAGCGTGGCAGCGACTTGGTCTTTCATGGCAAGTATAATGTTAATGATCATTGGTGTGATTTTAGCGCAGATTATTATACCGAAAAATATAAAAGCTTAAATACTACGCGAAAAGCCAGTTGCATGAAGCAACTGGCTTTTTAATATTGTTTTTTATAATTGATTACCCTTATTCGGAATTGGATTATCCTTGAAAATTTTAGCTAAGTGCATTGTATTATAAGCGAGCATTTCAACGTGTTTTTTGGTAAATTCGTTTACGTGTTCGATGTCTAAATAAGAAGGGCCTGGGCCTGCTTCACCAACCCAATAAGCGTCAACATTTGGAGGTACTGTTAAGCCAATATGAGATAGGGCATATAGTATTGAAGCCGCGGCATTTTTTGCGCCATCTTCGTTACCAGTAATAATCGCACCGCCCACTTTATTATAAAAAATGGATTGACCGTCTTCATTGGTTAAACTTGTACTGCCATAAAGACGTTCAATAGCAAGCGTTGCGATACTACTTTTCTCACCTAGCCATAAAGGTGTACCAATAATTAAAATATCTGCGTTTTTAATTTTTTCTAAAATGAGGGGCCATTCGTCGTCACCGTCCATATCATCAGAGATGCCATAAGAAATATTATAATCACTTAATCGAATCATCTCACTCGCTATATTTTCTTTATGATAGATGTCAGTGACTTCTTGCGCTAACCCTTCTGTATTGGATAGTTCATCACTGTGTTTTAGAGATGCATTTAAAATAATTGCTTTCAAGGTCATGACTTTGCCTCCATGTTATCTTTTTATTTTGAATAATAGAGAGAAGTAATAACTCATCTTATTGGAGTAGGACTAATTGTTATATAAAAATGGGTTATAAAATTTTTTAGAGCTTTGCTCATCATCTTTTTCACAATAATACCAATTTTTACAGTCATAATTAGAATCTTTCATTCGTTTTTTAGCATCTTCAAGCGTTTCTGGTGGGGCGGCTAATAAATTATCTCCTTTTTTCCAATTAGCAGGTGTGTTATCTCCTGTTTCATCAGAGGTCTTCATCGCTCTAGTAACACGTAAAAGTTCGTCGATATTACGACCAGTAGTCATTGGATAGTAAATCATGGCACGAACCACAGCATCATCATCGATAATAAATACTGCTCTTGAGCTTTCTGTATTATTTGATTCAGGCGCCAACATACCATAAGTTTCTGATATTACCTTGTTGGCATCTGAAATAAGTGGAAACTCAATTTGTACATCAAAAGACTCTTCGATACTGTTTAACCATGCCACGTGTGAGGCAAGACTATCTACACTTAAACCAACCAGTTTCACACCTAAATCTTGAAATTCCGAATATTGATTTTGTAATGCTACAAATTCTGAAGTACAAACTGGCGTAAAATCAGCTGGATGAGCAAATAAAATCACCCAGTCATTTTTATAATCATCTAAAGTTATTTCACCTTGTGTGGATTGACCTTTAAAAAATGGAGCCTTTTCTCCAATGCGTGGCAGACGTTGTGTTTCGGAATGTAAATCTGAATTAAGTGGCATGTACATCACCTACAGTAGAAGGATGGTTGAAAAATTTCACTTGCATTTTATTTATATTCAAATTAAATAATGGCGTATTTTTATCGCCAACGATTTTGAATTCTGTCTTAAGATAAGAATTGTTTTGATCAAAAGAATATTTCACTATATATTTATCGCCATCTTTAAAATACTCGTATTTGTAAAAAGTAGTTACTAAACGTGTGAGTTTTTTTAAGTATTTATCTTTTATATAACGATTTACACCAAGGTGTCCTGTTTTTATATATAGTTTTTTTCTTAAAAGAGATAAATCTTTAGGGCATAATAAACTACAAAATAACTCTGGATCTTTTTTAATAATACTTTTTATAAAATCTTCTATACATTGTTCTATTTTCATAATTATCACACCTAAACTTTGAATTTGATATCGTAGCTTTGGAATTGAAAATTTAAAACTGTAATGGAAATTGTTAAAAAGGTTAAAAAAGTCGTTTATACAAAAGGAATATATTGAGTCGTTTGTTTATTAGACATGAACTTTAAAAGTTATATTGAAGATTGAGGAAATATGATTATTTGTTTTTAATAAACTATATACTGTGAATGAGATTTAAATCTTCAAACACTTAAGAGAAATTACTGTTATGGTGTATATATTCCACAATTTTAATATATTAAACTTTTCGCAATAAATACGTATTATATTTATTGTTTTGTGTAACAATTAAAAATATCTCCCAAATTCTTTGTGAATTAGGGAGACATTAATATTATTTTCTCAAAAGAAAGAATCGATATTTTAGAACAACAGAAAACACAGCTTTATAAAAAAATACAAGAATATAACAGCGCACTAGAAACAATCACTTATAAAATAAACAATTATGAAAACGTGCTTCAAAATTATGAAAACGTGCTTCAAAATTATGAAAACGCATTGAATAAAAACGGAGGAGATTTAAAATGAGAAATTTTACTTTTGAATTAAATGAAAATGTTGAAAGAAAAGAAATTAGATTTATCAACCGTTTTGGCATAGAAATAGCTGGTGATTTATATTTACCTAAAAATATCGACAACAACAGTTTACCTGCACTTGTTGTTGCTGGACCTTTTGGGGCTGTCAAAGAACAAGCTTCAGGTCGATATGCTAATCAAATGGCTTCACTTGGCTTTGCGTCACTTGCATTTGATGGTTCTTATACAGGGGAAAGTGGTGGTACACCACGTAACGTTGCTGCTCCAGATATAAATACTGAAGATGTTATGGCTGCGGTGGATGTCATCGGTGTCCAACCTAATATTGATCGTAATCGTATTGGCGTTATTGGTATATGTGGCTGGGGATCAATGACACTAAATGCAGTTTCTGTAGATAAACGAGTAAAAGCGATTGCCACAGTGTCTATGTATGATAATTCTGCTGGATTAGGTAGTCTACCCGCAGAACAACGTTCTCAATTTTTGGAAGCTTTAAGTCAACAAAGATGGACAGATTTTGAAAATGGTTCATATGCTCCTATGGAAGATCAATTGCCATCTGAATTACCAGATAATCCAGATAAAGATACATTAGAAACTTTCGAATTTTATAGAACATCACGCGGTTACCATGAAAATTCTATTTTATCTAATGGTAATTGGAATGCCACTATGCCACTTTCATTTATGACTACACCTGTCATGCAGTATATAGATGAAATATCTCCTAGACCAATTTTATTTATAGCAGGGGAAGTAGCATTTTCTAAACCCCTTAGTGAATCAGCATATGAGCAAGCTAAGGAACCTAAAGAACTTATAATTATTCCTGGCGCTGCGCATTCAACATTGTATGACAATATGGAAAAAATTCCATTTAACAAATTAAAAGAATTTTTCGAATCTAACTTGAAATAAAAGTGACTTCATTCATATAAAAATATAAGTTCACAATTTCATATTATTTTGATCGATATAAGTAACAATCTCCCTTCAAAGTACACACTTAAAATGTGAAAACTTTGAAGGGAAATTTTTTAGTTTAGAAAATATAAATAAGCAGTTATTAAGAGATAAATATTTCGCACATATACTATGTTTTTAACATATAAAAAAATAAACATCATATTTTAATGAAGCGACTTAATTGTTTCAAAATCAAATTTACCCCTAATAACAATGCTTACGGATAGTTGCTGTTAACTATCTAAATAGCTTTTAACTTTTCATTAAAACTTTTTATTTTTTCAGCTCTTAGATTTGTATAATATTCAATATCTTCTTCTCTAGTCTCTAAAGGAAATATATTATAAATATCTTGATAAAATTCAATACTTGATTTATTACGTTGGCCTTCTAAAGATATCCTTGTACTATCAGGCTTAGTAGTTGATAATTCATAATTAGGTATCACACTATGGTACACGTTTACTATTTTGCCATCTTTTATCAAATCTGATGTATTTATAAATTTAACCTCTATATGATGTTGATGTGATAATTCACTAGTTAACATTGCTAGCATCACGTCACAAAACATGATGGTCATAACACCTTTATTTTCAAATGTAGAGGTTACTTCTAGTTCTTCGATACAAAATTTTTCAGTTTCTCCATAATGATAAAATCTAGATTTGAATTCCTCGTTGTCTACACCATCACACTTACTAATAACACTTTTTGAAATATAATCAAATGAAGTATCTTTTAAATAATAATAAGCACTTCCATAATTTATTAATCTATTGTACGTGAAGGCATTTGTTTCTTCATATTTATTTTTACAAATTATATTAAATGGATTAGTAATACTATCCTTTATAATCATACATTACGCTCCTTATAAAATTTTTGCTTATATAATAGATAGTCTTCACAACATCTATTATTAAACGTTGATTTAAAAACATAGAAAAACACCCCACATTAAAATGTGAAGTGCTAAAGTCTGTTTTTTTGAATAGAAATAATATTTCAAAGAAATAAAAATCGCTTGTTTTTAATATAATTCTGATATTTTATATTCAATATCCGACTATATCAAAGTTCAACATTTAAAGAAACATAATTGATTCATTCGAATTTAATTATGAGTAGGTTAAAAAATTTTTATTGAAAGTAAGACTCTGTATGTCGACAGTTTCTCCGACTTTTTTAACGATTTTCCCTTTATTTCGTATGTATTGCCTCAATTTGTAGTCTTCATATAGCATTTTCCCACAAGAGTGTGTCAGACTACTGCTAGTTCTTTAAAAAATCGCTTGCTCGTTTAAACAATTTTGGGTTTAATAAAACAATTGGAGTAATAATAAAAATATAATTTTAATTAAAAGTATTTATAATATTTATAAAAATGGTATTCTAAAGTAAAGAGGAGGCTATTATGAAAATCATAAAATACATATCATTGATAACATTAGCCTTGTTATTAGTTGCTTGTAGCAAGGGAGAATCCGAAAACAAAAGTTCTGATCAAGAAGCAAAAGCAACAGAAATTCCCAAAAAGGTCTTTTCAAGTCAAAAGAGTGACGAAAAGATTAGTGAAGATGAAATGGGTTCAAGTATCAAAAAGTATTTGGACACATTTGATGCATTAGATGAAAATACTTCGAAAATTAGAGATAAAGACGAATTAAATGAAAAAGACCAGAATAAATTAAATAAACTTACTAAGCTTACAAATAAAAATGATAAAAATTTTAAACAGTTTATAGAAAATAATCAGCTACCGAAGCAATACGAAAAAGGAAGTTTAAAAGTAAGTGATTATGTAACTTCAGTGAATGAATTAATGAATAAAATCAACGATAAAGTAGATGCAACAATGGATGATTCTAATACTGACCAAACAAAATTAAAAAATGTAGGCGAAATAAAAGAGATAAATGCTCAATATAAAAAGCAAGTTAATGGTAAGAAACAAAAAGAAGTAGAACAATTTCTGAATAAGCATGATATCCAAACAAAGGCTTTTGAATAAAAGTGATTGAGTTAGATAGAAACAACGAAGTACGAAATATAAAGCAATTACCATTTCGTTGAACTTTGTCTGTAAAGAGGTGATACTGTGAAGTGGTTTTTATTTTTAATCCAAACTATTTTGACAATTTTATTAGCTTTTTTTACATATCAACAAATGAATCAAAAATATTTAGACACTTGGTTTTCTTTTTATCTGTTGTTTTTTATTCTCTTTTTATTTTGGAATAATCGTGATAAAAAACGTTGAATATATAGTTTAGATAAGATTTGTAAGAGTTAAGTATTCCGATGTTAACGTCCATACTCAAATATTGTTTTAGATTCCAAAAAGAAAAGGGAGTTTTAAGTGTGAAAAAGAGAATTGTGAGTGGCGTAAAAGATGGCTTTTTCGTATTTATAGGTGTCGTCATCATTGCTATATTTTTAAATGTTACTGGTTTGAATATCGGTCATAATAGAATTTGGAGCAGTTTAGGAAATTTGGAGTTAATTAATATTTTTGAAGATAAAGAATTAAATGGATTGATTGTTTTAAGCTTTATATTAGGTTTTATTGCTTTTATTTTAGGCTTTTCTTCTTTTGATAAGGTGAAAAAATCTAAAAAATTAAAAGATGAATAGCAGAATAATAAAACAGCTGAATGTTGTGAGTTGATGAAGAGAAATTTGAATAAAATAATTATGTCATTTTAATATTAAAGGAGATATAGGTATGAAAAAATTTATTAATTGGATTCCATATATGGCGATCATCTCTATTGGAATGTGTTATACATTGGGTTTTCCTTTAGGTATCGGCCCTAGCATTGCAATAGGCGCAATGATTGGTATGACTGTTGATCTTGATAAAAAGAGAAGGTTAGAAAAAGAGTAAACCAACAATTGTTTAGGCTGCTAAAATAATTGTTAAGCATGCTTAACTAATTAATAAAACATTTTTATCAAACGATATAGTATATCGGAAAGCGATCATTATAGATATATAATATTAAAAATAAACGCTATTCAACTTTTCAAAAATATAAATAACAATTCAATTTCATTTTAATAAACTCCCTCCAAAGTAATCACATAACATGTGAAAAACTTGGAAGGGAGTATTTTTATATTTAGAAAATATAAAATAGTAATTTTTAAAGGTTAATATAATGAGCTTAATGACATTTCATGATAGGTTTTAATATAGATACATAACGAAACGCGATAAAAATAATTTATAATTAACGCGATCAAAGGGGAAAACAGCCATGGATTTTAGAGATTTAGAGATAATAAAAACATTGGATGATGAAAGAAATATTACAAGAGCAGCGACAAAATTATACGTATCTCAACCTTCGCTAAGTTATAAAATTAATACACTTGAACAAGAATTTGGCGTGCCGTTAATAATACGTACTAAGAAAGGTATTAGATTCACTTCTCAAGGTAGCCATCTCGTTCATTATGCTAGAAAAACATTAAATGGATTTAATAAGATGAAAGATTATCTTCACAGTATAGATAATGAGGATGAGGGAGTCATCAGGCTCGGTGTCTCGCAAAATTTAGCTAGATATGATCTGCCTGAACTACTTAGTAGTTTTACGAATGATTTTCAAAAAGTTCAATTCAAAATTGTTACTTCTTGGAGTCAGTCTATCTATAAATTAATAGAATCTGATGAAGTTTCTCTTGCAATCGTAAGAGGAGACGTATCTTGGAAGGGCTATAAAACCCTGTTAAATAAAGAACCAATATGTATAATCAGTGAAGATGAGATTGATTTAGAAAAATTACCTTCCAAGTCTAGGATAGCTTTTAAGACTGATACAAGATTACAACATACTATCGATAACTGGTGGAAAGAATCTTACAACGAGCCTCCGAATGAAGCGATGTTAATTGATAATTTAGAGTCTTGCTTAAAGTTAGTAGAAAAAGGTATGGGTTATGCAATTGCTCCAAATATTGGTGTTAGGGAATATAAAAACTTAAATATTGTACCTATTAAAGATAAAAAGAATGAAATAATTTATAGAGATACTTTTAGATTACTTTTTTTATGGAGGGATATTTTTGAAGAAATATGACGTAATTGTAGTTGGAACAGGAAATGCTGCACTAAGTTCAGCAATATCAGCAAAAGAGAATGGTAGTGAAGTGCTTGTATTAGAAAAAGCGCCCAAAGAAAAAAGAGGGGGCAACTCAATATTTACTGATGGCGCAATAAGGTTTGCTTACAATGATTTGCAAGGAATAAAAGAAGTTGTTACAGCACTATCTGAAAATGATTTATCAGAAATACAAATGCCTAATTATAATACTGAAGATTTTTATGAAGATATTTTAAAAGTAACTAATGGTGAGAGTAATCCAGAATTAGCAAAATTTTTAGCAAATGAGTCATTTGAAACTATTTTATGGATGAAAAAACAAGGAGTAGAATTTCAATTAAATGAAAATCAATACTTTGAAATTAATGGCAATAAAAATTTTTGGGGTGGCTTACCGATAAAAACAGTAGATAAAGGGATAGGATTAATGAACACTTTATTTAAAAGGTCCCAAGAACTAGGTATTGATATTATATATAGTGCTGAAGTTAACAAAATCGAAATGGATCATAATAAAGTATCAGCAGTAACTTACCTAGATAATAATAAGCAAAAGGTGACTGTAAATACTGAGGCTATTGTATTAGCATGTGGTAGTTTTGAAGCGAGTAAAGATAAAAGGGTTAAAAACTTAGGTGAAGAATGGGAAAAAGCAATCGTTAGAGGTACTGAATATAACACAGGCAACGGAATAGAAATAGCGACAGAAATCGGAGCTAATAAAGCAGGTCACTATGATGGTTGTCATGCACATACTACAGATTATAACGCTCCTAAGGTGGGCGATTTTTCAAAACCTGGTGATATCTATAAAAAATCATCTTATCCACTGGGATTAATCATTAATAAAAATGGCAAGAGATTTGTTGATGAAGGTGCTGATTTCAGAAATTATACTTATGCAAAATATGGAAAAGAGACTTTGAGACAACCTGACCAAAAAGCTTTTCAAATTTTTGATTCTCAAGTCATCTCTATGTTGAGAAAAGAATATAATTTAACAGAAGCGACTAAGATTGTAGCGGACACATTAGAAGAACTAGCTACAAAAATGGATATCAATCCTAATGATTTTGTTGAAATGATTGATGAGTACAACGCTAGTGTTAAGACGGAGACTATAATCCAAGTGTGAAAGATGGTAAATCTACAAAAGGTATTAGTCCAGAAAAAACGAATTGGGCTTTAAAATTTGATCAGGCCCCTTATTATGCGTTTCCTATTACATGTGGTATTACTTTTGCTTTTGGTGGTATTTCTACAAATACTAAAGCTGAAGCTTTAGATGAACAAAACAATCCAATAGATGGATTATTTGTAGCAGGAGAAATGGTAGGAGGATTGTTTTATCATAATTATCCTGGAGGATCTGGTTTAATGTCGGGTTCAGTTTATGGAAAAAGAGCTGGAAAATCAGCAGCAGAATATGCGCAAGAGAACAAAATAGATAATTGAGCATCATTTTCACACAATATATAAACATATGTGCTATTACATTTTGTAATAGCCAAATTGACTAGGTGTTGCAAATAAATATCCATTAGCGACAAGCGTGCATAATGAATTCTTTAGGAACCAGTTGCTCTTGATTGCTCTGGATATTTCAACGCAATACGAAATAATGCGGATGCAAGAATGCCATTAAATAATCTAATTATATTAGTATACGTAGCCGACATTCGACTGTTATAAAAAAACAGAATTTTCAGTCAAACATAACTTATTTAATGAATGAATATGTCCCATTTAATACTTTTAATTAGAATATAATGCGAATTTTTGTAAACGCTTTCAATAAGGGGATTCCGATGAAAAGATGGGGGATTTTACTTGTCATTTTTTCAGTTGTATTAGCAGGTTGTGGCAATGACAATAAATCAAGTGCATCAAACAAGCAATTTCCTGATGAAACGGTTGAAATTGTTGCACCAGCTTCTCCAGGAGGCGGCTGGGATACTACAGCGCGTGCGATACAAAAAATTATGATTGATGAAGACTTAACTAAACAAAATGTTAATGTGATTAATAAACCTGGAGGTGGCGGAGAAGTA
>NZ_JBBOPU010000003.1:0-378452 GCF_038003745.1 Staphylococcus sp. FSL W8-1207 | reverse complement strand
TGTACAAGAAGCACAAGCGAATACAGAAAGTGAGAAACGTCGCTTAGACTCAGTAATCACTCATATGAGTGATGGTATTATAGCGACCGATCGCCGTGGTCGCGTGCGTATTGTCAACGACATGGCATTGACGATGATGGGCTCACTAAAAGAAGATATTATTGGGGACTACATGTTAAATGTCCTTAAATTAGAAGAAGAATTCTCTTTAGATGAAATTCAAGAGAATAATGATAGCTTCTTATTAGATATTAATGAAAATGAAGGCATTATTGCACGTGTTAACTTTAGTACAATTGTTCAAGAAACAGGGTTTGTGACAGGTTACATTGCCGTACTACATGACGTTACAGAACAGCAACAAGTAGAACGTGAACGTCGTGAATTCGTAGCAAATGTTTCACATGAATTACGTACACCACTGACATCTATGAACAGCTACATTGAAGCGTTAGAAAGTGGCGCTTGGGAAGATAAAGAACTTGCGCCGCAATTCTTATCTGTAACACGTGAAGAAACAGAACGTATGATTCGACTTGTAAATGATCTCTTACAATTATCTAAAATGGATAACGAATCCGATCAAATTACGAAAGAAATCATAGACTTTAATATGTTTATCAATAAAATTATTAACCGTCACGAAATGTCCGATAAGGAAACGACATTCGTCCGCGAAATTCCAAATAATACGATTTTTACAGAAATCGATCCAGACAAGATGACACAAGTATTTGATAATGTCATTACCAATGCGATGAAGTATTCTCGCGGCGATAAACGTGTAGAGTTTCACGTGAAACAGAACGCATTATACAATCGTATGACAATACGTGTGAAAGATAATGGCATTGGTATTCCAATTAATAAAGTGGATAAAATCTTTGACCGTTTCTACCGTGTGGATAAAGCACGTACACGTAAAATGGGTGGTACAGGCTTAGGCTTAGCCATTTCCAAAGAAATTGTTGAAGCACATAATGGTCGCATTTGGGCAAACAGTGTAGAAGGACAAGGAACATCAATCTTCATTACACTGCCATGTGAAGTACTAGAAGATGGTGATTGGGATGCGGAGTAAAGAGTTAATCAAATCCATCATCCTATACCTTTTAGTATTAATGAGTGTTGTGCTGACATACATGACGTGGAACTTCTCGCCAGACTTAGCGAACGTAGATCAACAAGATAGTAGTAATAAAGATGCGAAAGCAAATACGATAGGTAAACCACTTGATCAAGGTATGAGTAAAGTTGTTGCGCCATATCAAATCATTCACTCTAATGGTGATGACACAGAAGGTATGGAAGCGACACGTAGCAACGTCGAAGAGACCATCAGCCCCTTGAAAAATCAGCGCGTACTACATGCCGAACAAATGCATAGTAACCATAATTTGATCATTCCAGATTTAAGTGACGAATTTTTAGTACTGGATTTCAGTTATGACATGCCACTAGCGACTTATTTAGGCCAAGCATTGAACATCGATGCGAAAGTACCGAATAACTTTAAATTCGACCGTTTATTAATTGATGACAATCAAGACGGCAAAGTTAAACTCTATGCTGTTAGTAAAGATCGTCATAATGTTGTGCGTATGACGACGACGGCGAAGATCAGTTCATTTGCTAAACAAATGAAAGAACAACAGAAAAGTATGAAGCCATATACAGAGATTATTACGAATAAAGATACCATCGATAAGGCTACACATATTTTTGCACCGAAGGCACCTAAAGGTTTGAAATCATATCACACGATTTATAATCGCATCAGTGTCGATACGATGAATTCTATACTCTTCAATGACTCAGTAGTCGTACGTAGCACGAAAAGTGGGACAGCGACATACAACAATAACACCGGTGTCGCCAACTACAGTGAAGATAATGAAAAATATCGCTACACGAATCTCTCAGAAGATGAGGATCGTTCAACAAACATGCAAGATAGTATTCCAAGTACTTATGATTACATCAACAATCATGGTGGCTTTACAGATGATTACAGACTGTTCAGCACAGATAATAAAGGCGGCGAACTGACATATCAAATGTTCCTAAACGGCCGACCAACTTTCAATGATGACGACTTGAATAATATTAAAGTCTCATGGAGCGACAAAGGCGTCTTCAGTTATGCACGTGCATTGTTAAAATCTAATGTCACGATAGACAGCGGTGAAGATGAAATAGATTTACCAGGTGCTGAAACAGTACGTTCAGAACTGGCAAACAATCCTGAAATCGACTTTGAAGAAGTAACAAATATGACGATTGGTTACAACATGGAACATAAAGATGACGGTAGCGACATCGAAATTCAACGTAATAGTGAATTCAAACCACAATGGTATGTAGAGTATAAAGGCGAATGGCATGCATACAACGATGGGGGGCTAGAATAAATGAACTGGAAACGCGCAAAAACATTATTTATTATCGTATTTATTCTAGTCAACATTAGCCTGATTATTATCTACGTGGATAAAGTGAATAAATCACAAATTAGCGATAGTGAAGACGAAAATGCAGTGAATTTTAAACAAGAAGAAATTAAAATTCCAGAGAACCTCCCAAGTGTGAATGGTTTGAAAATGCAATTACTGACAGCAAGGTCTAATGATTTTTCATCTTATGCGAAGACACGTCCAAGTATCACCAGCGAGCATTCAGGCGCATTAGCCAAAGGTGATATTAGTGACCCAATTAACATCAGTAATGATCAATTCACCGACCTTAAATCGTATGTCAAAGGCAGCGTCTATAAAGGTGAAGATTACGAAATGAGCCATATTGATGATGAAAAAGTTACATTTGAACAGACATATAATGATTATCCAATTATGAATAATAGTAGAGCGAAATTAGAATTTAATGTAGAAGATGGCAAAGCTTCAAGTTATGAACAAACTGCTATGAAATCTATCGAGCCTTCAGAAGGTACGAATAATGATAAAAAGCAAGTGAACACAGCGCGAAGTGCCATCGAAGACCTTTACTATAATCGTTATCTCAAGCGCAATGATGAAGTAACTAATGCACGACTAGGCTACTATACTGTTGTCAAAGAGCCGAACGTTCAAGTGCTTGAAGCCAATTGGGAAATCAAAGTAAAACACGGCGATAAAATTAAAACATATTATGTCGAAGCTGTAGCAGACAGTCCAAAATTATTGAAGAATAATCTTGTGGATAACTGTGGATAAGTTGAGAATGAATTACGCACACCTTTTTAGTAAGGTGTGCTCATGCTGTTGACAAAGTCTCTGACTTTGTTGGCAGTTTTTTTATGCACGCTTTCCGCGGGCGCTGCCTTATCCTGTAGATTTTGACTCGTGTTGTTTACTCAGGCGTCTCGCTAAAAATTTTTACAAGTTACGTATAATTATTAAATCACTTTTTAGAAAGTGATTAATGTAATTTAAAAGATAGATTAGTATTTAAATAAACAATTTGGACATGCTGAAAGCTAAAAGTATGTTAAAATTAAATACTGTTAATGAGAGTTATTAAAGAAGTATGAAATGGTTCAAAAGCCTATCATATACTTAGAATTTTGAAGATAGCTCAAGCTAATTTTTAGAAAAGAGCTCGTTTCATATTCTCAAAAACTTAGATAAATTACTTTATTATAATAAATAATTAGACAGAGGGCATGTTGATGGCACATAAACCGGAGACTTCCCCATAAGTAATAGAAGCAATAGATTAGAAAGGGTGAATCGCTTGATACGTATGAGCGCATTGGCGAGTGGCAGTACTGGGAACGCCACTTATGTGGAAAGTGATAAAGGTAGTATTCTTGTCGACGCAGGTTTGACAGGAAAAAAAATGGAAGAGCTATTTGGACAAATAGATAAACAAATTAAAGATTTAAATGGCATCTTAGTTACACATGAACATACTGATCATATTAAAGGTCTAGGTGTGTTAGCACGTAAATATGGTTTGCCAATTTATGCGAATGAGAAGACATGGACAGCCATTGAAAAGAAAGATAGTAAGATTCCAATGGATCAGAAATTCATTTTTAATCCATATGAAACGAAATCAATTGCTGGATTTGATATCGAATCGTTTAATGTTTCTCATGATGCGATAGATCCACAATTCTACATTTTCCATAATAATTATAAGAAATTCACGATTTTAACAGATACAGGTTATGTTTCAGACCGCATGAAAGGTATGATTCAAGGTAGTGATGCCTTTATATTCGAAAGTAATCACGATGTGGATATGTTACGCATGTGCGGTTATCCTTGGAAGACGAAACAACGTATATTGAGTGATATGGGACATGTTTCAAATGAAGATGCAGGTTTAGCAATGACAGGCGTCATCACAGGCAGCACAAAACGCATTTACCTGTCTCACTTATCACAAGATAACAACATGAAAGACTTGGCACGTATGAGCGTTGGACAAGTCCTCAACGAACACGACATCGACACAGAAAAAGAAGTATTGCTATGCGATACTGATAAAGCCAAAGCAACACCGATATATACACTATAGAATATTTTAACTTGTTTGAAGTTTAGATTTTCTTAATGCATTAGCTTCAAGCTAATGTAATCCATGGTCAACAATAAAGTGAAGGAACCGATATCTCAATAGCAGGTATCGGTTTTTTATATTTTTTTAGCATATATATAAGATAGAATACATTTAATAGGAGGATTTTTATAGGGAAATTTACTCAATAAAAGAAGGAATATATGGGTATACAACCCTAGGTCTTAACTGAAAATAGCTATATGCAATTGACGGATAATTATAACAATTAATGAAATTACTATGTAGTAAGGATTCAGCAAAGATAGTATGAAGATAATGTAAACACTGTGAATAAGTATGTAAGACAACCTCGTACTTATCCACGGAATTATACATAGTTATCCAGAGATGTGCACAATTCACAGGGAAGTACCCACATTGTACACAGAGTTATCCACAAATAAACAGGTTATTCACTTATTTTTGTGTAGAAAACGTAAACATTATTAAAAAATAGTATGCATTCCTGTTATAATAAGAGGGAATAGTGTGAATAAGTGTATAACTTGTGGATAAGTCTAATAACTGTCAACTACTACACAATTTTTGGAGGATAACTATGAAGATTACGATACTCACAGTAGGTAAACTAAAAGAGAAATACTGGAAACAAGCTATAGCAGAATATGAGAAGAGATTAGGAGCTTATTCTAAAATAGAAATCATCGAAGTAGCTGATGAAAAAGCACCCGAAAATATGAGTGACAAAGAGATAGAGCAAGTTAAAGAGAAAGAAGGTCAGCGCCTACTAGCAAAAGTAAAACCACAATCCACAGTGATTACTTTAGAGATTAAAGGAAACATGCTGACGTCAGAAGGATTAGCCAAAGAAATAGAAAGCCGCATGACACGCGGTCAAAGCGACTTTACATTTATTATTGGCGGATCAAACGGACTACACAAAGAGGTTTTAGACCGCAGCAACTACGCCCTGTCATTCAGTAAAATGACTTTTCCACATCAAATGATGCGCGTCATCTTAATCGAGCAAGTCTACCGTGCGTTTAAGATAATGAGGGGAGAAGCGTATCACAAATAAAACTAAAAAATAGGTTGCAAAAAATATAATTTGAGGTGATTTAAGATGGAAATGAATAGTTATATGATAGAGAACTTTGCTACTGATGCTGTTAAAAATTATTGCCTTCATACTTCTAAAATTAAAAGCTATATTGCTAATGAAGATAAGGAACCGGGTTATGATGGACATCTAAAAATTTATGATTCAATCAGTCAGACTAAAGATGATTATTTAGGTAATATACCTGTTCAAATAAAAGGGAAGAAAGCAAAAAAGAAGCACCCTAGTTTATTTAAACAAAATAAAGTTAATAAAAGAGATTTGGAAATGTATTTAAAAGATGGAGGATGCTACTATTTTGTAGTTTTGATTAATGAAAATGGTGAGAGTCAAGTTTATGGTCGTCAATTACTTCCTATGTATCTAAAATATAAACTAAAATCGAAATCAAAATCAGTGACAATTGAAATGTATGAAATTACTTCTTATAAAGATTTTTATGATAATTGTATTCAATATTTAAAACAAAGCAAGAAGCAAGCTAACCCTATTGAGTTTTCTATTAATAAAAAAAGAAATCAAAAAATGATAATTACTTCACCCGAAAATATAGTGACAGATAAAAATGGATTTCCTTTAAATGACTTTTATAGTTTTATTCATATTAATGATTCAGATATTAAAGTTACAGTACCGGATGAGATATTACGGCCAGAGAAATTTTCTAAATTACAAAAAGGAAGTATTTATTCAGAGGGAAAAGTGATATATGAAGGTAATATAAGATTTGATGTTACGTCAACATATACATCAATAATTATAGATGAAAGCTTCTATTTGACTAAATACAATGAAAGTAAAAAGGCAAAATACTCTTTATTACCAATAAAAAATATTGACAGATATTTAGAGGTTTTAAATTTAGTCAAGTCACTTAGTAATGGAGGAAAATTTATATTTGAAGATGTTCAAGTTATATTAGATAAGTTTAAATTAGATAAAAGTGTTGATAGGATCATAAGTATATTAACACAATTTAAGCAAGTAACAGTGGAAACTGATAATCTAATTAAAAAAAGCACAATCATTAATGATGATAATATTGAAAAACAACTCGGTGAAATGGTTGGAATTATAAAAATTATTAAAAACAAAGAATTCAATGCATATAATATGAAAAAAGATAAATTCTACAAAATTTTATTTGGTAATAATAATTTTGTTTTATGGAAATATAATAATGTAATATATAATGTCTTCTCTGATAATTTTCTTAAACGAGTAGAATTAGTCGTTGATAATGAAACAATGTTAGCAATGTATTCTTTTAATACGAGTTTTATGATTAATACAATAAATTTTGATTTTCAATTAATTGAGAAATATTTAAAAACTGAAGATTTTTCAAATATTTCAATTCAAAAATGGAATTATATCAATAATTTTTGTTTAGAGTTAATAAAATCATATGATATAACGAAAGAACTAGGCTTTTTAAATATTGCAAAATTTATATTAAGTAATATTGATATAAAAGATATTGATAGCACATTTATAACAAAGATAAACTTAGCACAAGTAAAAATAAGAAAAGACGAAAGGTTAGAAAGTGATCTTGAAAAATTGCTTGTAGAGTTAAAGTCAAAATTAAAATCAATAAGCAGTGATGACGCTTCACTACATTTAAGTATAATATTTGGCAGTAAAACAGAAGCAATGATATATTTTGAAAATCTAAGTGAAGAAGAACTAGGAGTTTTTAAAAACTATCCAATTTATTATCTGTATCAAAAATTATTATAATTAAAAAATAAATATTGATTAAAGAAAGGAGATTTCTTTTAATGTTATCGGATAATATTATAAAAGAATTATATTCAAAAGAAGATATTCGCATAGAATTAGAGCTCACACCACATATGTTTAATAAAAGAATGGAAACCATTGCTAAGCTTTTTAAAATTGATATGAAAAACTTTCACAATTACAAAGGCCAAGATATAAATAATCAATATACATTTAACGGCGTCGCAAAAGAATTAATAAAGGTGTTACTCAAAAGTGTTGACTATTACCCAGTGGACATAAATTCCAAAGCTTTTAAACAAAACGGAAAATCTAAAAAAGAGATGATTGAAAATATAAATGCCTCTAGTTACATGGAATATACTTATCAGTTAATGAAATCTATCAATGAAATTAAATACAAAAGATTAATTGCAGACATACATATGAAAGATGTATATCAAAATACCAAAGCATGGCTAAGCATTGGTGAATCAATTAATAAAAAGGAACAAGAATTATACCAATATATGACACCTTTGTCCTTACATAAAAGAATTGAGCTACAAAATGAAGTATTAAAATCTATAGATGAAACGATTTTTCAATTTATGGCAAAAGAACATAGAAACACCCAAATCAAAGAAAATAATGAATTAGAAGAGTACACAAATGCAATAAAAGAAGGTAAGTATCCCAAAAAGGATTACGAATTAAACCACCTATTATACAAGAAAAATCAAATACCATTAGATAGCTTAATTAAAGATGTATGGGACTATGATGAAACAGAGTATATAGAGCTTGATTGGTTAATTGCAGATATGCTAAAACGTTCACAAAGAGCTGATAGTAATTTTATCGAAAGTTTAGATAAGAAAAACAAATTGAGAAAAAATATTCATAAAGAATCCATTAAAAGTATATCTAAATTGATTGATCATGAATTGGTTAAAAATAATAGAAAGTGGGACGTAGCAGAATTTTATAAAAATCAACAATTTTGGAACAATAGTACATTAAGACGTAGCTCTCAAAATTTTGGAATTTTATATTACAATAAAAATAGGTTACATACAATGAACCAAAGTAATATTATTAAAAAAATAAAAATTATCGAGGCTAATTTAGAGAGTGCAAATAAACAGCCGAGCTATTTAGATTTCTTTTTACAAGCTAAGTTTGACTTAGAGAGGTTAGAAAGTGAATTAATGAAATATAGCATTAATCCGAAATATTTTAATAAGATAAATAGTGATTACGTAAGATATGCTATTGAAGATGTACATAATGCAATTATTAAAATTGACAGATATATAAGTAACGATAAAGTGAAGTTAAACTATTCAAATGCCCAAATGGTAGTGAGAAACGAAATAACAGAACAAGGAAGCTACTTTGTAACCCAGGCATTGAATACACTGTCAAAGGTAGAAGAGTCTGGCTACAGCTTTGATAATTTCATGGTAGGACCTTTCGTAGAAGACTTTAAAAAAGCAATTAAAAGTCGTAGATTTGATTCTAAAACAGATTAAGATTGTTTTTTAGAGTTAAACATAAGAATAAATTTAAATAAAAAAAATAAACCCAACAAACCTTGTTATATCAATGTTTGTTGGGTTTATTTTTTTTGGTGATTTTTTAATAACTCAATTACATCTTAGGATAATATTGCTAAATTATACATTGTCGAGGCCAAGACAAATAAAAAATTAAAGCAAAAGTTAGCGCGCAACTTTCTGCTATAAAGGAGCAGATTTATATGGAGACAAGAGACAAACTGATGTCATTGACTCAAAGTGACAAAACACAGCAATGGTTAATGGACAAATCATCTAACCAAACTGATGTTCAACAATTGCAGCAACAATTCAGCCAACTGCTAGATCAAAAATATAATGTACTTTTAGCTGATGAACAAGCTAAGTTAGACCAATATGTGGAAGTACATCATAATTTAGAAGCATTAAAGAAAGAGATTGAATTGGAACCCATTATGCTTAATATCGATAAATTACCCAATGTAAAATCAACAATGCTTGAAAAGGCTAAGAACGATGAACATTCTGATAAAATCAAACAGTTATTTGATAGATTAGATCATTCATTAAATGGAACGTATCGATTATATACACAATTATCGTTGATAGGTACACGAACACATCGAATCACAACTAAAAATTTTAATCTTCAGGGCTTACCTAAAGCAGTCCAACGCACAATTTTACCTTCAAAATATAAGAAGGCGTATACAGTTGACTTTAAATCATTTGAGCCATCAGTTGTAGCTTACATGACTCAGGATTCAAAACTGATTGACTTTTTGAATCAGAAAAACGGACTGTATGACGCATTACTAAGTGAATTAGAATTACAAGATGAGCAACGAGTACTTGTTAAACGTGCATTTATTGGTTCGTTTCTATTTGGCGGCAACTTCAATAGCCCTAAATTCAAGTTGAAACAATATGTAAGTGAAGTGCAATGGTTGGATGCGGTCAGCCAATTTACAAAAGTCATTGAACTTAAGAAACAAATCGAAGAGCATAAAACCATGCCTATGCCCTACGGCATTGAACATGATATGAGCGCATTTCAAGGTAGCAGTATTATGGCATTTTATGTACAAACTGTAGCGAGTTATATTTTCAAACACATTCTATTGGAAGTGTACAGAGCACAATGCGAACAAAAAACGTTTAAAATTATTGTACCCATACACGATGCGATTATGATTGAATGTGATGATGAAGTAACTGCACGTGATGTTGCTCAGCTAATGAAAAGTACAGCTAACCAGTTGTTCAATGATGAATTTGCACATGTGACAGTGGAAGAACTGGGAGGTGAAGGCCATGAATAATGATAGAGGACAAAGTTTACAAATACCAAATAGCACACCACTCAAAGAAAATTATATATATGTAGCTACGTTATATTCTGTGAGAGAAACAAATTTCTCAGGTGATGTGAAACATCAATTCACATATGAAATTGAAGTGAATAATCAGATCGTATATGTGAATCGTAATATCTCAACACAAAAGACAGCTAAGCAGTTGTCAATCAATGATTGGCTTAAACGTCACAGTAATTATAGCTCCACTCATGAGAATTATGACCCTTACATTGATAGAAAGCATTTAATCCATGTAGGTTGCTTTAACGGTAATTACTATGTACAAGATGTAGCATCATTAAATGAAGATGGAGGATTATTATAATGAACCATATATTACAAATGTTAATGAAACTATTGAGTGAAGCTAAGGAGGCAATCGACCGTCAAGGTCTGATTGCTATCCTAACAAGTAGTATTGGAAATGATGAAATGGATAATTCTGAACAAGCTATAACGGTGTATAACGAGCTTATCGATAAGCTACAGCTTAACATTCCTAAAGATGTCGACTATAGACCTAACATATACAGTTATTTTGGCATTCAAAAAAAGCCAAATGACACAATATTAGTGGAAATGATGATAAGTATTTTTCATATCAAGCGTTTTGATTCAGAGTTGTTTATTTTCAAAGATATAGGTTGGCAAAAGGTAAATGAAGATGAATTGCAAGGGTTGATATCTAAAATGATACAAGTGTTGTTGGTAGATTATAAACCTTCACTAAGTACTCTGACAAATATAGTGAATGGCTTACAAAAATCAACAGATGTAGAAGAACTTGTTGAGAATAAACAATACATTGGTTGTGGTAGAACCATGTTCAATCTTAATACATTTGAAGTAGTGGGAAATTGCATAGAAATTTTCCCAAAAACACGCTTGAATTTGGCAGTAGATAAAAGTGATGTCATCACTGACAAGATACCACCGTATTTTAATGAATATATGCTAGAACTTGCTAATTTCGATTCTGATTTACAATACTTTCTTTTCCAACATACAGCGGTGTTACTCACTGCAGATACTAAACTACGTCGTGGACTTGTTTTGTATGGAACTGCAAAAAATGGGAAATCGGTCTATATCAAATTAGTTAAGTCATTCTTTTATAGTAATGATATCGTATCTAAAACACTTAATGAACTTGGCGGGCGTTTCGATAAGGAAAGCCTAATTGGTAAACGAATTATGGCAAGTGATGAAGTGGGGAAAGCTAATGTTGATGAAGCAACTGTGAATGATTTCAAAAAATTACTATCTGTTGAACCAATTCATGCTGACCGTAAAGGAAGAACGCAAGTAGAAGTTACGTTAGATTTAAAACTCATTTTTAATACGAATGCTGTACTCAATTTTCCATCATCACATGCAAAAGCATTAGAGCGTAGAATTGCTGTTATTCCATGTGAATATTATGTTGAAAAAGCTGACCCTGACTTAATTGAAAAGTTACAGGATGAAAAGAAAGAAATCTTTCTTTACTTGATGTATGTGTATAAGCAAATTGTAAAAAATGATATCGAGTACCTCCAAAATGATCGTGTTACTGAAATTTCTCATGATTGGTTAAATTTTGGATATGAATTTGTTTCTAGTAAATCAGCAAGTATTGCAAATCAGAAAGCGTGTATTAATTTACTCAGAAAACTTATAGAAATCAAACCAGGATCACGAATCAAAGTATCCGAGTTAAATAAAGTTATTAATGAAGAAATAAAGGTGAGTTCTCAGGTTATTAAACAGTTAATTCAAGCAAACTTTGATACTCAAACCAAACTATACAATGGCTACGATTATTGGATTGATTTAGGTTGGAAAGAAGCCGATAAAAAAGATGACATGATTTCATTCGATAAAAATGAGAATGTAACAGATGATGAGTTTTTATACGAAGATGATTTGAACTTAGGTTGGGAGGACTTTGACGATGAATAATGAACAAATTGAAGCATTTGTAGAAGTGCTTGTGCCTATCATAGAAGAACGTATCAATCAAGGTAAGTAATCTAATTACGTACTACAGGCAACTGCCTGTAGTACTCATATAATTAAGTGGTAAAAGTGATAAAAAATGAAACGAAATTATAAATATATATTATCCATATGATGTTACAAGACCGATGGTCTGTAGCAATATTCTAATAAAAGGAGTGGTGTGTTATGAGTGGTAAAATTGCACTTTATTCACGCGTTAGTACGTCTGAGCAGTCAGAACATGGTTATTCTGTAAAGGAGCAGGAACAAGTACTCATCAAAGAAGTTGTGAAAAATTTCCCGGGTTATGACTATGAAACTTATATCGATTCTGGTATATCAGGTAAAAATATTGAAGGTCGACCAGCAATGAAACGTCTATTACAAGATGTTAAGGATAATAAAATCGAAATGGTATTAAGTTGGAAATTAAATCGTATTTCTCGCTCAATGAGAGACGTGTTTAATATTATCCATGAATTCAAAGAGCATGGCGTAGGGTATAAATCGATTTCTGAGAATATTGATACATCCAATGCATCTGGTGAAGTTTTAGTTACAATGTTTGGGTTAATAGGATCTATAGAACGCCAGACTTTGATTTCCAATGTGAAACTTTCTATGAATGCTAAAGCGCGCAGTGGAGAGGCTATCACAGGCAGGTTGCAGGGATATAGGTTATCACTTAACCCACTTACACAGAAAAATGATTTGGTTATCGATGAAAATGAAGCTAATATTGTACGTGAAATTTTCGATTTGTACTTAAATCATAATAAAGGACTTAAGGCAATTACAACCGTACTTAATCAAAAGGGGTATCGTACTATTAATCAAAAGCCATTTTCAGTGTATGGTGTTAAATACATTTTGAATAATCCAGTCTATAAAGGTTATGTCAGATTCAATAACCATCAAAACTGGGCTGTACAGCGAAGAAGTGGCAAAAGTGATAAAAATGATGTGATATTGGTCAAAGGAAAACATGAAGCCATTATAAGTGAAGAAGTATTTGATCAAGTTCATGAGAAATTAGCATCTAAAAGTTTTAAACCAGGCAGACCTATTGGTGGAGATTTTTACCTTCGTAGCCTTATTAAATGTCCAGAATGCGGTAATAATATGGTATGTCGACGGACTTATTATAAAACCAAAAAGTCAAAAGAACGGACAATCAAGCGTTATTACATTTGTTCCTTATTCAATCGTTCAGGGAGTTCTGCATGTCACAGTAATGCCATCAATGCGGAAGTCGTCGAACGCGTAATCAATGTTCATTTGAATCGTATTCTTTCACAACCTGATGTTATTAAGCAGATTGCGTCAAATGTGATAGAAGAACTGAAACAAAAGCATAGTAACCAAACAGAAATTAAATATGACATTGATAGTTTAGAAAAACAAAAAGCTAAGCTTAAAACACAACAAGAACGATTGTTAGAATTGTTCTTAGATGATCAAATGGATAGCGAAATGTTAAAAGCAAAACAAAGTCAGATGAATGGACAACTAAAGATGCTAGATAAGCAAATTAAAGAAGCGCAACAAGCTACTGAATCACAAGCTGAAGTACAAAATTTTGATAAACTGAAAAGCCGTTTAACCATGATGATTAGCCGATTTAGTGTCTACTTAAGGGAAGCTACACCAGAAGCAAAAAATCAACTTATGAAGATGTTGATTGATTCAATTGAAATTACGACAGATAAACAAGTAAAACTTGTAAGGTATAAAATTGATGAAAGTCTTATCCCTCAATCTTTGAAAAAAGATTGGGGGTCTTTTTTTATGCCTAAATTCCAATTCGAAATAGACGGTCGAAACAATTATTTCATCGACCAAATTACCACTTTTACCACTTAGTTCTTAGTGACAAAAGTGAGAGAAATGAAATAAAAATCAAATATATATTATCTAAATGATGTATCACATGTATACATCAACCAAATACATTAGGAGGTCATAACAATGACATTAGAACTACAACTCAAACACTATATAACCAATCTATTCAACCTACCAAAGAATGAAAAGTGGGAATGTGAATCTATCGAGGAAATCGCTGATGATATCCTACCTGACCAATATGTAAGGCTTGGGCCACTCAGTAATAAAATACTTCAAACCTATACCTACTACTCTGATACACTTCACAAAAGCAATATCTATCCGTTCATTCTCTATTATCAGAAACAACTCATAGCTATCGGCTTTATCGATGAAAATCACGATATGGATTTCTTATATCTACACAACACAGTCATGCCCCTTTTGGATCAACGATACTTACTAACAGGAGGACAATAATATGCATAAATATATCAAAATTACACAATTAGTCATCACAATTCTTAGTGAAGTTATTATTTGGATGAAAGAATCAGAACGAAAGGAAGTCTCTTATGAATAGATATATTACTCGAGGTATTGACAATAACTTACCTATCATCTTACAACAACAATTATGGAAACTAGTAGCACAACGTGAAAACGAACAGTCCAAGGAACTAGAAGCAATAGATTACTTTCATATCTTCCAGTTCAACATGCATAATGATCAATTATGTATCAAACACAAACAAGAACGTCCTGAGTACATCAAAACACATAAAGCTAATTATTCAAAAGCTATCAATATAAATAAGGTCTATATTATCCGAGAAGATGATGTAGACCTTTCTTATTACGTCATGTTACTACCCGAAGAATATTAATAGGAGGCATCAATCATGCAGAATATACAATGTACATTAGAAACTGAAGCAATATTTAGTGACGATAATCAACATCGTTACTTACTCAAAAAAACATGGGACAATGATAAAAAGATAATTTCAGTTATAACTTGTTATCCAAATTTTGAAGGAACGAAAAAATTAGATTTAACGACTCAACTAATTATGAACAAAGTTGTAGAAATGGATGAATTTGGTTCAATCCATTTTGTGAATTTATACTCCAATATTACGACACCAATAAATATAAAGCATTTAGAAAATAGCCATGACAAGCATACAGACATTCAAATTATGAAAGCGGTGAAAGAATCTGATGAAGTTATATTAGCTTGGGGTGCTTACGCTAAAAAAGCTTCTGTTGAGTCTAGAGTCAATGAAGTGTTGGAAATGTTGAAACCTCATAAGAAGAAAGTAAAGCAACTTATTAATCCAGCAACAAACGAAATTATACATCCACTAAATCCTAAAGCACGTCAAAAATGGGTAGTGAAAGCTTAACAAGTTACAAAAATATTATTTATCTTAATTTAAAAAACAGTATACAAATATTACAAAATCAATTTGAATAATTATATAGTAATCCAATTCTATATATAAAAATTAAGGAGCTAAAAATGAACTTTCAAAATCAGTCTAAAAACCCAAATGCCTTTCCGAATGTGAGTCAAAGCGATAAGACAATGGCCATGTTAATATGGATATTAAATATATTCACAGGATTTATTGGGCCATTAATCATATGGATTATGAAAAAAGACGAATCTGAATATATAAACAGACAAGGTAAGAATTACTTAAACTTTGCAATAAGCTATACTTCGTACATCATTGTATCTTGGATACTAACCATTGTTCTAATTGGCTACATCCCGCTGTTTATTTTATCAATCGCAGGATTTGTCTATGCGATTATTGGTATTGTCACAGTTAATAAGGGTGAAGATTTTGTTGTACCTTTTACAATTGAAATTATTAAGTAATAAGGATATTAAATATGGAACAAAGCGTTACAACTTATTAAAATAATATAGACAGACATTAAAACAGAGCATCCTTCATTTTACGATGAAGGATGCTCTATTTTCATTTACCTACTATTCTGAAACACTCTATCAAAGAAGCATCTATCCTTTCATCATCTATTATCAAAAAAACTCGTAGATATCGCCTATATCGGTGAAGATTATGACATAGGGTTTTCTCTATCTCCATAACACAGTTATCACACTTGATGAAGTTATAGCTTGGAGTGAGGTGCATACGCTAAAAAAAGCTTCTATAGAATCGAAGGTCAATGAATTTTTGGAAATACTGAAACCGCATAAGAAAAAAGTGAAGCAAATGAGCATATAAATAAAATTAATTAATAATTCAAACTATTTTTTAAAAATAACAGTAGAAAAGCGTGGCAATATAAATTGAATGTAGAATGGGGTTAGGAATTTGAAGAAAATTTTAGCTAGTATAGGCGCCATTGTGCTTATCACAGTTTTGGGAGTTGCAGTAGTATTTGCATATGGAAGTTATAAAGATTTAGAGCTTAAAAAAGAAGAAGCTAAAGTAGCTGAAAAGAAAGAACCTTCTAAAAAGCAAAAGAATAACGATGAAAAGCAATTACAAGAACAGCCTAAAAACGATGCTGATATGGATACAGAACAACAGCAAAAGAATATTGATACCACTAATGAAGGTCAAAATGAGTCAGAACAAACAAATACTAATGTAAATAATGACTCAAATGATAATGGAACAATCTCAAAAAACGAAGTGACTCCTGAACCAGAAAATGTCCAACCAACAAATAACAATGAAGAAAATACTCAACCTAAATATACAGCAGAAGATGCTAAAAATATGTCAGACGATGAATTTCTTGATGCTTATAAAGAAGGGATGCCAAGTCAAGATGCTGAAGCAGTTGATGAATTATCAAAAGATCCAGCGTATAGAGAATATTTAAGAGGGCAAGTAGAGGCACGTGAAAACGGTCAAGGCGGCAATTACTAAATTTAAGGATGAATAGATTATGAAAAAATTATTAAGTACAATAACAATAATTGCTATTTTAGGTACATTAGCAGCTGTTGGATTTTTTGGATACAACAAGTATCAAGAAGTAGAGTTAGAAAAGAATGAATTACAGGCAAAACAAAAAATAGTAGTAATTCACAAAATGCTACAGAAGAAATGAGTAATGAAAATAATTCAAGTGAAACTCAAAATGTTACTCAAGAACAACCTAATGATGGTAGTGAAATTGTTAAAGTTCATGAAGGTAGTTCAGAAAGAACAACACAAAAAAATGAATTTTCTAATTTAAAAGTTAATAGAGATAATGTATTTGATTATGTCATAGCAGGTGTTAATCAAACTGAGGGTGGAGACGCTTCCCTAATCAAATTTCAACAACCAGAATTTTCAGCACAAGGTGATGGTGTATGGAGAATAGCAGCAAATAATAAAAGTGGACACGGGTCATATACTTTTATTGTAGAGCAAGATGGGACAGTTCAAATTTGGGACGGCTTGATGAATGAAAAAATTGAAGAACAAAAAGTTACATTAAACTAAAGGTGATGTAAAAAATATAAAGAAATGCATTATAACTAAAAATGAGATTTATTGGATAATATAAAGGAGTAACGCATATAGCATACACCTTTATATTATTTTATTATTAAAACATATTTAAAATGTATTAAATATCTCTATGTTTTTTCGATTAAATTTTGTTATACTAAAATAACTGTGATTTTATACTGACACGCTATTTAAGAATGCTTTATTTATTATTATTCTAAAATCTATTGATAAAAGTATGGGAATTTTTATCAGTGATTTGAAACATTAAAGGGAGGAAATAAATTATGAAAATTAAAAAGGCAATAATACCAGCGGCGGGGCTAGGTACAAGATTTTTACCAGCAACTAAGGCGATGCCTAAAGAAATGTTACCTATTTTAGATAAGCCTACTATCCAATATATAGTAGAAGAAGCAGTAGAAGCGGGAATTGAAGATATTATTATAGTTACAGGTAAGCATAAAAGAGCAATCGAAGATCATTTTGACAATCAAAAAGAATTGGAAATGACTCTGGAAGAAAAAGGTAAGTCTGATTTACTTCAATCAGTAAAATACTCAAGCAACCTAGCAAATATGTTTTATGTAAGACAAAAAGAACAAAAAGGTTTAGGTCATGCTATATGGACTGCTAGACAATTTATAGGAAATGAACCATTTGCTGTTTTATTAGGAGATGACATTGTACAAGCAGATACTCCAGCGATAAAACAATTGATCAATCAGTATGAAACGACAGGTAAATCAATTATAGGAGTACAACAAGTAAATGAAAATGAAACACATAGATACGGTATTGTTGATCCTAAAGAATCGTACAATGAGTTGTTTAGTGTAAATAAATTTGTAGAAAAACCAGAAATTGGTACAGCGCCTTCAAATTTAGCAATAATGGGACGTTATGTACTGACACCGCAAATATTTGATTATTTAGGTCGACAAGAAATAGGCGCAGGTGGCGAGATACAGTTAACAGATGCAATTGAACATTTAAATTCTAATGATTCTGTCTATGCATATGATTTCGAGGGGGAACGTTATGATGTAGGAGAAAAAATAGGATTTGTAAAAACTACAATACAATTTGCTTTAAAAGATAATTATATGAAAAAAGAAATTACAGAATTTATTAAATTTATAAATAAATAAATAAGTAAATACAAAAAGTATAGGGAGATATAAAATGGATACAATTTTAATATATGGGACTTTTTCTTCTGCTAAGGAGCTAGAACAAATATCGAGTATTTTAGAAAAAAGTGATAGAAAGATTATCATCGCTAATAATATAAATTCGAAATATAAAATTAATGGTAGTGAGTTCAATGAAAAGTTTGATCTAATAATTAATTTTGACAACTTAAATGATTTGAATGTATTTGAAAAAATGGATATTAAAATCATTAGCTTAAACGAGCTATTATATGAATCATACGACTTTAAAATGAGTGTGATTATACCTGTATATAATACTCAAGACTATATACATGAAACCTTAAATAGCATCATAAACCAATCTATGGAATTAAAGGATATCCAAATTATTATAGTTAATGATGGATCAACAGATGATTCTGATTTTATTTTATCTAAGTTCCAAAAATTATATCCTGATAATATTAAGTATATTTATAAAGAAAATGAAGGGGTTTCAATTGCAAGAAATACTGGGTTAAAATATGCGAAAGGAAAATATATTAATTTTATTGACTCTGATGATAAATGGGGACTAACAACATTCAAAAATGTATATAACTTTTTCGAAGATAATCCTACTATCGATGTAATATCAACGCGTTTAAGCTTTTTTGATGGAATGGTAGGCGAACATCCATTAAATTACAAATATAGTAAAAAAGAAAATAAAATTATAGATTTGTCTTATAACTATGATTACATACAAATGCATGCTTCTTCTTCCTTCTTTAGAGCTTCCTCTTTACAAGGTGTGAAATTTGATACCACTTTAAAATACGCTGAAGATGCAAAGTTTGTGTATAACGTTTTGAAAAAAACATTTAAAATTGGTTTAATGAGTTATATTCAAAGTTGTTATTGGTATAGAAAAAGGAAAGATGAATCATCTGCTATCGATACAGCATTAACTAAAGAAAATTATTATAGTCATACATTAGAAAATTTTCATAATTACTTAGTAAATGATTACCAAAATAATAAAATACCTAAATATGTACAAATGATGATTTTTTATGACTTGCAATATCGTCTAAAATATCAAACAACTACTTTTTCTACATTAAATAAGAATCAAATTGATAATTATACTCAACACATTATTAATTTATTAAAAGTAATGGACGATGACGTGATATCTAATCCAAACTTAAAACATATTAATGCTGTATACCAAGTAGCTATTTTATCAGTAAAATATGAAGGCTATAATTTCAATATAAGGAAAGAAGAGGGTATCCATAAAATCTTTTCAAATAATATTTTTATTAAAAATATTACAGATATGTACCTTAAAACGGAATATATCTATGAAAAAAATAAAGTATTAAAATGTGGATATAGTTTGCCAAATATTAATATGAATATAGATGTCACACCAGTATTAGTTATTAATAAAAAAGAGATAATACAACCCAACAACGACACAATTATTACTGAACAAACATTTTTAAATATGAATATTAGTTATAATAAATTTTATCGTTTTGATATTCACTTACACGATGGTATTAAGACGATAGAAGTGAAATATTTAGTTAACAATCAAGCATTGGAAGATATTAAACAAGTAAGTAAAACGCAGCATACAAATTTCAGCAATACCAAGATTCCGTTTAGGCAATACAAAAATAGAACTTTGAAATTGAAAGATAATAAAAAAATAATAAATTCTAGAAAACATAGAATGCCAGTTATTAAAAATATCTTAGGCTTAATAAAAAAACAGCACACTAGAAAGTCTGGGATATATAAATCGATAGGTATTATTAACAAAAAAATCAATAATCAAAAAGTGTGGCTATTTGTAGATAGATTGGAAAAGGCAGGAGATAATGCAGAGGCATTATTTGATTATGTCTATAAGAATAAAAAAGATGTAACACCTTTCTTTTTAATTAATTCATCTAGTCCAGATTATATAAAATTACGAAACAAATATGGATCAAAAGTTGTTGGCTTTAATAGTAAAAAGCATCATCTGTTAATGTTTAAGGCAGAAAAAGTATTTTCTTCACATTCTGAGGCTTATTTAAACAATCCTTTTGGCACAATTAACGGTAAATTCATAAGAGAATTATTAGATTTTGAATTCGTTTTTTTAGAACATGGTATTCTTCAAAATGACCTTTCTACCTTATTACACAAACGTAATAAACCTATGGACTACTTCATTACAAGCGCTAAAAAAGAAAAAGAAGAGGTTATTCAAAAATATGGTTTTAGTGAAAAAGAAGTTTTACTTTCTGGTTTACCTAGATTTGATTTATTAAAAAGTAATAGTAAGAAGAAAGAAAAATGTATTACAATTATGCCAACTTGGAGACCGAATTTATTGGGTTTAAGTGACAATGAATTTTTAAATAGTTTATTCTTTAAAAGTTTAATCGAATTTTTATCTACCTCTGAAATTCAAAAGATAGCAAAGCAAAATAATATGAAAGTTAAATTATGTTTGCATCCGAAAATGCAAGCGAGGTTTTCAAAGTTCTTTGATACAATACCCAATATTGAAGTTATGGATCGTGTTAACTATAAAGACGTAATAAGCAATACGGATATTTTAATTACTGATGTATCATCTATAGCGTTTGATGTTGCATATTTAAAAAAACCTATTCTATATTATCATTTTGATATTGATGATATCTATTCATATTCTGCTTATGAACCTGGTTATTTTAACTACTTAGAGGATGGATTTGGTCCTGTTGTTAATGACTCTCAAGCATTGGCTTCGGAACTAATAAAAATTAAGAAAAATAATTATAAAATAAGTAAATTTTATCTTAGAAGAGTTGAATCATTTTTTGAATTCGATGATGAATTTAATAGAGAAAGAATAATTGACTTAATATCATAAAACACTCAGTTGAGAAGTTATTTTAAAAATATTAACTAAATTTAAATGAATAATCACCCGGTTTTAGTTGATAATGCTAAAACTGGGTGAATTTATATATTTTTATTACAAATCTGTAGATTAATCTTTAAGTAATAAACACCTTATTGATTTTTTTGAATTACTAACATGCTTTTTTAGCAATATCACTAATAAGGGGAAGCTTACCACAAGTGATGCGGTTTTTATTATTACATACACATGATAAGAGACCTCTCTATAATTATAGGGAGGTCTCTTTGTCTATTTTCTGATTCTTATCACTCTAAATTCGCATGATTATTCTGCATTGTTTCTTCATCAACATTTAGTGCTTCTTGAATCGTTAACACGACACTGTCTAAATAGATTTGACTGCTCTGCTCAAAGAGACTGCCTAAAGGTTGTTTTGAACCTTCTGCATCGTATTTTGTACCAGCAGGTAATACGATGGTTAGGTCTGCAATATCAGCAATTGGTGATTCGTCTTTTGTTGATAATAATAATACATATGCTTCATTATCTTTCGCTGTTTGTGCGAGCAATTTTAAATGAGCTGTAGAGCCTGAACCTGATGCTATAACAAAGACATCATTTTTCTGAATTGATGGTGTATTTGTTTCACCCACGACATAAGCCTTTTTGCCTAATTGATTTAATCTCATGGCGAAGCTCTTAATAACGAGACCAGAACGACCTTTACCGGCAACAAATATGGATGATGCATCCATAAGATCTGTTGAAAATTTCTCTAATTCTGCTACATCAACATGTGATAATGTCTGCTTTATTTCATTTAAAATTAATTCAAAATGATTAAGCATGTGCATCAACGATTTCACGACATTTTTTAGCAGCAGCTTTTGGATCATCAGCATTTGCGATACCGCCGCCTACGATAATTAAGTCGGGTTTTTCGGCTGCTACTGTTTCGATTGTATCAGGTTTAATACCTCCAGCTACCGCTACCTTAGAACGTGAAATCACTGATTTCACAGTACGTAAACTTTCTAAAGGTGATACTCCTTCAGCCTGTAAATCATATCCAGTGTGAACTGCGATATAATCAGCACCCATTTTATCTAATTCAGCTGCACGCTGTTCTAAATTTTGAACTGCAATCATATCAACTAATAGTTCTTTACCGTGTTTGTGTGCTTCTTCAATAGCGCTTTTAATTGAAGCATCTTCAGCCACTCCTAAGATTGTTACGATATCAGCACCAAACTTTATAGCTTGGCTTACTTCATATCCAGCAGCATCCATAATTTTCAAGTCTGCTAATACTTGTGTGTTATTAACTGATTTACTCATATGTTCAACGGCAGATAGCCCTTCGTTTATAACGATAGGTGTTCCAATTTCTACGATATCAATAAATTCTTCTACTTCTTGAGCTAACTTTGCTGCCTCTATTTGATCTAATAAATCGATTGCTAATTGTAATTTCATAATAATTTCCCCTCTCTATCTTTTATGTTCCCATTATGGTATTATTTAAATAAAAAAACAATACTGACATTTTAGTCACTATAAATAAGTGGAGGGTTTAAATTGTTAATTGAATATAATAATAAAGAATTTTATACATCGAAAGATTTGGCGCTATCTGTAATTGGTGGTAGGTGGAAAATCGCAATCATCTATCATCTTTTACATGATGATAGATTAAGATTAAGTGAATTTCAAAACAAATTGCCGGACATCAATCAACGTATGTTAATCAGACAACTTCGCGAGCTGGAACAAGACAAAATCATTGAAAGAACAGTGTACCCAGTAGTGCCACCTAAGGTAGATTACAAATTGACAGAAATAGGATTAAAACTTGATAATGTTGTTTCTTCAATTTGCAATTGGGGGGATGAGTTTTTAGAAATAATTAATAGTGATAATGGTTCAAATGCAAATGAAATATAAGAGTGATATAAAGTGCTAATAGAAATTAAAATCTGAGCCTATAGTATAGCTAAAAACAAACGTTAATAAAACCCAATAATCAGATTATATGAACTATAAATTATTATGAGGTGATTCGATGAAAACGATAAAGATTATTGGAGCAAAACAGAATAATTTAAAAGATATATCACTAGAGATACCGAAACATTAGTTCACTGTCTTTACAGGATGCTAGGCGGCTGGAAAGTCTTCTCTAGTATTTAATACGATTGCTGCAGCTTCAAAATAAGAAAGGTTAAATCAATAAGAATTACAAATTACTCAACCGCTATATGGATATTTATTTTAAAGGGACATCAAAGTTAAGAGGTTTTTATAACGCTAAGTAAGGGTATAAATTACATGCAAGTATCATATAAAGGGGAGTGTTGTATATGAAGGCAGTGACATTTCAAGGCAAGAAGAAAATGAAAATGAAAAAAGTTCCAGATCCAAAGATAATTGAGCCAACTGATGCAATTATTAAGATTACCGCTTCAGGTATATGTGGATCGGACTTACATTTATATCATCAAGGCGATATGTTTATGGATAAAGATTTTGTTATCGGGCATGAACCGATGGGAATTGTTGAAGAAGTCGGTAAAGATGTTGAAAAACTAAAAAAAGGTGATCGTGTAGTCATTCCGTTTAATATAGGTTGTGGTGATTGTTTCTACTGTAATAATCAAATGGAATCGCAATGTGATCAATCGAATGAAGAACCTGCCAACTGGAAGATGGATAACGGTGCATTATTTGGTTTTGGGGAGATGCCGGAAATTTCTGGGGTGGACAAGCAGAATATTTAAGAGTTCCTCATGCTGATTTTTCTTCATTTGTTGTGCCGGATAGTGATTTAAAAGATGAACAAGTATTATTTTTATCTGATGTAGTGCCTACTGCTTATTGGAGTGTCGAACATGCAGGTGTGAAAGCAGGGGATACTGTTATTGTATTAGGGTGCGGTCCTATTGGATTAATGGCACAAAAATTTGCAAAGATAAAAGGTGCCGCTCGTGTTATAGCAATAGATAATGTCGAACATCGACTAGAGCATGCCAAAAAATATAATGGTGCGGAAGTTTATAATTTCGATAAAGAAAAAGAAATAGGAAAGCTATTAAAAGAACAAACAAGTGGCGGTGCCGATGTGGTTATCGATTGTGTTGGATTTGATGGATCGCAATCAAGCCCAGAACCAAAACTTTCAAAAAAATCTCAACAGAGAGGAACAATTAGTCCAATTATTACTGCTGCTGAATCAGTTCGTAAATTTGGTACGATTCAACTTACAGGAATTTATGGTACTCCGGCTGATAATTTCCCGATTGACTTAATATTTAATCGCAATGTTCGTTTAACTACTGGTCAAGCACCAGTCATTCATTTAATGCCATTCGGGTTTAAGTCTTACAATTTCATCATATAAATCGACTGCAATACGACGACTCATTGTGACAATCATACCTTTACCCTTCACAGCCTTCTGTCTTGTTTCAAAGTGATTTATAAGGTTCTGTTGCAAAGTAAAAAAATATAGCTAACCACTAATTTATCATGTCAGTGTTCGCTTAACTTGCTAGCATGATGCTAATTTCGTGGCATGGCGAAAATCCGTAGATCTGAAGAGACCTGCGGTTCTTTTTATATAGAGCGTAAATACATTCAATACCTTTTAAAGTATTCTTTGCTGTATTGATACTTTGATGCCTTGTCTTTCTTACTTTAATATGACGGTGATCTTGCTCAATGAGGTTATTCAGATATTTCGATGTACAATGACAGTCAGGTTTAAGTTTAAAAGCTTTAATTACTTTAGCCATTGCTACCTTCGTTGAAGGTGCCTGATCTGTAATTACCTTTTGAGGTTTACCAAATTGTTTAATGAGACGTTTGATAAACGCATATGCTGAATGATTATCTCGTTGCTTACGCAACCAAATATCTAATGTATGTCCCTCTGCATCAATGGCACGATATAAATAACTCCATTTTCCTTTTATTTTGATGTACGTCTCATCAATACGCCATTTGTAATAAGCTTTTTTATGCTTTTTCTTCCAAATTTGATATAAAATTGGGGCATATTCTTGAACCCAACGGTAGACCGTTGAATGATGAACGTTTACACCACGTTCCCTTAATATTTCAGATATATCACGATAACTCAATGCATATCTTAGATAGTAGCCAACGGCTACAGTGATAACATCCTTGTTAAATTGTTTATATCTGAAATAGTTCATACAGAAGACTCCTTTTTGTTAAAATTATACTATAAATTCAACTTTGCAACAGAACCGTAATTTCTATGTATGCCAAGGGCATGTCACAACGTGATATTTCTTCAACAATAGAAGATATCTATGGTTTCTCTGTATCTCATGAAATGATCTCTGATATTACTGATGCCGTTATTCCTGAAATGGAAGAATGGCAAACTAGACCATTGGAAAAGTGCTATACATTTGTATTTGTGGATTGTTTATATACTAAAATTAGAACTGATTATGAAATTAAAGAATATGCAGTATACACTATTCTAGGGTACACGATTGATGGAAAGAAACAAATACTTGGTTTATGGCTTAATGAAACAGAAAGCAAGCATAAGTGGATGCAAATATTTGATGAAATTAAGGCTCGTGGTGTCGAAGACATTTTCTTTTTATCTATGGATGGTGTTTCTGGCTTAGAATCCGGAGTTAAGGCTATTTTTCCTAAAACAATTGTTCAAAGATGTATTGTACATTTAGTTAGGAATTCTATTAAATACGTACCAAGTAAAGACTATAAAGCTTTTACTTCTTCTTTAAGAAAGGTTTATGGGGCAACATCACTTAAAGCTTGTCATACTGCTTTTGAAGCATTTAAACAACAATGGTCTCAATATCCTGGTGCGGTTGATGTTTGGAAACGTAACTTCACTCACGTTGAACAGCTGTTTGATTATGGTAGTAATATTCGTAAAATCATGTATACAACTAACGCGGTAGAAAGTATTCATTCTAGTTACCGAAAGGTTACAAAAAAAGGTGCATTCCCAAATGAGAATGCACTCTTAAAATTACTCTTTATTCGAACGAAAGAACTTCAAAAGAAATGGTCCACTGGTTACATTCCAAACTGGTCTATGGTTATGAACCAGCTTCTTTTACATGATCAAATTAAAGATAGAGTTATTAAGTATCTTGAATAACTTACACACTTAATTTGACAAAGCCTTTTTATCGGTCCAGAAATTCCCTACTATCCTTTACTTACTTCTACTACCCCTGCACCTATCTATATCCATCCTTTTTTTATTGCTTTCTGCCATGCATCAAACCGGTTATCTGCTCCTATTTTATCTATAATAATCGATGTATAATTTCTGATTGTGCCGTCTGATAAATATAATTCTTTTGATATTTCTTTACTGGATAAGCCTTTGCCTATTTCTTTCAATACGAGTTGTTCTTTCGGACTTAATGGGTTTCTATCTTTAAACATTGATGTCATTAAAGATTCACTATATTCTTTTTTACCGTCCATCACATTTTTAATTGTTTCGACGAGTTCATCTATTGATCGTTCTTTCAATACGTATGCATCAACATCGTTTGCTACTGCACTCTCAAAGTATCCTGGTCTTTTAAAAGTTGTAACGATGATGACTTTCGTATTTAAATTTGAATCTTTTACTTTTTTCAATACTTCTAACCCTGTCATTTTAGGCATTTCGACATCTAGTATCGCTACATCTGGCTCGTGACTTTGAATTCCTTCCAACGCATCTTCCCCGTTTGAAAAGTCCCCTAAAATATTTAATTCGTCATTCATTTCCATCAATTGAACCATGGCTTTCCGTAACATTTCTTGGTCTTCTGCTATAACAATTGATATCATAATGTGTCATCCCCTCTAGGCAATGCTATCGTCATTTTTAATCCCTTATTTAAATTACTTACTTTTAATTGGCCATTTAATGCATGAACACGATATTTGATACTCTTAAAATCATCTTCATCAATATGTTTCATACCTATGCCGTCATCTATGATTACCAATGTTAAATGTTCGTTTTCTTCAATGATTTCACCTGTTACTTTCGTAGCCTGCGCATGCTTAATGACATTGTTAACCGCTTCTCTCAAAATCATCGACAGTGCTGATTGTCGAGTAGGACTGAGTGACTGAGCTCGATCAGCATTTTTAAATTCAAACGATAAGTTCGCATTTTCTAACAATGTTTCCATCGTCTTCACTTCTTCTTCAAAAGATTGCAACTTCAAATTATCTACAATTGCTCTTACTTTAACAAGTGCTTCTTTAGATAAACCATTCACAGATGCCATTTCTTCTTTCGCTTTATCGATATCTTTATCCACTAACTTCATCGCAAGTTCAGATTTAATACTTAAACTCGCAAACACATGACCTAATGTATCATGTAAATCTTGACCAATTCGATTTCGTTCTTGTTCAGCAATTAACGTATTGATATGTTCATTTTTACTTCTAATTTCTTCTTTTAACTTTTCAGATTCTAACGCTTTAAAATTACCAAACATAATAAATATAATGACAATACTCATAGGTATCATAATAATTAAATAGTCTTTATGATCAGCTGCAATAATATAAATAGCAATCATAAACGACACAATATACATCAATACTTCTATAGATTTTATTTTAGTTTGAAAAACATATGGAATAATATAAGCTGCATAGAAAAAGAATAATAAATGAGAAGCATTAAAATAATCTACAAAATAAAATATACCTAAAAAATGAACTGTTAAAAGTATTCTTCTAAGTATACTTCTTTTAGATAAATCTACATAAATCATCATTAAGTAACTTATCGTAAATAGAGCGGTAACCAATATACCGCTCCATAAAGGTCCTCTATGACCAAGTACTGTTAAACTCAATATCGGAAAGATGAGATAAATTAAGTTTGACGAACCTATAGGATTCTCTTTAATTCTTTCTATTATTGTCATTAAACCACTTCCGTCTTTTTACGTATAATCAACGCAATACTTATAAACAGTATACAATAAATTGCCAATATAAGAAGTGAAACAAAATGTATGCCACCTTGAGTTGTCACAGATAAAGAGAGTTCTCTTAAATTATAAGTGGGTGTTGCATATGATACGTGCTTTAGCCAATCTGGAAACTGATCTGTTGGGAACCAAAGTCCACCCAATACAGCAAGTCCTAAATATATGATATTCGCGATAGCACTAGCTTTTTGGATATCTTTTATTTGAGATATAAGAACGCCCATTGATAAAAACATGCTTGATCCAACCCATAACATCAATCCTGAGCCAATCCACTCGCTTGCTGACATTTCAACACCTTTATAAAAAGCTCCTGTTAAAAATAAAGCGATAATAGCTAGACAAAACATGCACATTAATTTCATTACTTTCCCTGCATAGTAATAACTTGGAGATAAAGGTGTTTTGAATAAATTTTTAGACCATCCTATTTTCTTATCTTCGATCATCTCTAATGGAAATGTCATAATACAGAAACTACTTAAACTGAACGTCGCCATACTAAACATATATTCTTTATAAACTTTAGCTTCGTATTCTTTAGGTAAATCCAATAGTGCTGTGAATATTAAATAAAATACTAACGGCAACATAATCGAAAGTATTAAATATGATTTTTTTCTAGTTAATAATAACAATTCAGATTTAAAATACGCCCATAACATATCTCATCAAACCCTTTCTTCATTTTTTGAAAATATCGTATCCATCAATGACTCTTTAATAATTTCTACCTCATTAAAATCAATGCCATAGTCTATAAATGCTTTAATAACAGGATTTACATCTTCAGTCGTAATGATGAGCATATCTTTAGATGCTTCAACCGAAACATTTTTAAGGACATTCACCACTTCTTTTTTCGATAAAGGAATTTGAATCATTGTTTTGTTTTCACTATGACGTATCGCTCTAGGTGTACTATCCATAACAAGCTCACCTTTATTAAGTACAACAACACGGTCAGCCATTCTTTCAACTTCTTCAATATAATGAGAAGTATAAAATATCGTTTTACCTTCTTGTTTCATTTCCTCAATCACTTTCCAGAAATGCTTCCTCATTTCAGTATCCATCGCACTTGTAGGCTCATCCAAAATGACAAAGTCTGGTTTCCCAATAATAGATAATGTAAAATCCAATATTCTGCGTTCACCACCAGATAATTTAGCAGCAAATTGTTCAAGTTTATCATTATCAAATCGAGTAATTTCTTTAAAAGTTTCTATCGAAATCGTATCTTTATAAAAAGACTTAAAAAGATAAAACAACTCCTTAACTTTCATCACATCCGGAAAAGCCGTCGTTTGAAACAAAATACCCATCCGCTTCTTATCTAATTGTTGATTATCACTAATAATTTGCCCGTCATTAGGATGTCTGTCACCAATAATCATATCAATCAAAGTAGACTTACCAGCACCATTTGGACCAATTAAAGCCGTACACTCACCCTCATTAATTTGAAAAGAAACATCACTCACAACTTTTTTCTGATTATAGATTTTCGTTACATTTTGAACATCAATCACAATCATCACCGTCCTTTATAAGTTACCTATATTATAAAAAATCACACCACCCGTTATAAGTACAAACTGTCACGAATATCATATGACAAATGTCATAAATAATTGTAAGATTCAATTGATAATATTTGGAATGTATAGATAATTTATTGTAAGAAGTGTTTGAGGATGATGAAGATGAATAAAATAACAGTAATAAATAAAAGTAATCACACAAGTGTAGTTCAAAGCATCAGAAATTATATTAAATGAATTAATAGAAATAACATATTAAATCAAAGCATTAAAATTATTATCCATGATGCTCCAATAAGTTCTTATGGTTATCTTTCAGATTGCCAAGTAGACTTTGAATAAATCTGCACACCATTTCTTCTTGAAATTTTCTTTTAGGAAAACTTCTGTTTGTATTCTCTCTACACGTGCTTTACTAAAACAATAATGACAAAAGGTTGCCTTTTTATTTACTTCTGATTTATTGAACTTCCTCTCACAAGATCTACAATTTAAATTATTCATATCGGATTACCTAAATTGGTGGAAGCTTATCTTCAGAATGTGATTCATTAACTACCTTCGCCAAGCTATTATTTTTTGCTCTTTCAAGTTTTTTCACTGGTGTAGGAGTGTGCTTCCACAAATCATTTGGAGTACATTCTAGTGCAGTACAGAGCGCATCCATAGTATGGGTCTTTACTTGTTTAGGCTCACTGGTTAGTAAAGCACTAATAGAAGGTGGAGATAGTTTATAACCTGCCTTATCCTCCATTAATCTGCCTAATTCAGCACCAGACCATATACCTTTTTCAGCCATTACCTTTCTTAATCTCCATTCAATCGCCATTTCATTCACCCTCCTTATTAAAGTTCAATAGTTGGTTTCGCCACTTTTCTTGAGCCATTCTTATTCTTTTCTCTAAATGGTCTGAACCAGGATTAGAATAATTAAATGTGGTTGCTACATCCGAATGACCTAACAGTTCTTTTAGTGTTAATAAATCAACCCCAAGTTCTGTCTGACGAGTTGCGAATGAATGACGTAATTGATGTGGACTAAAGATTTCCTCTTTTGTAAAACCTAGTTTCTCTTGTCTTCTAACTAAATTTTTACGGGCTGTATGTTTATTAAGTCGAATCCCACTTTCTGATAAAAACAATGCTCCATCGGTTTCTGAAGTGAAAAGAGGTCTGATTTTTTCTAAATACCAATTTAGTAGTAAATCTACATCATCTAACATTGGTACCCATCTTCTCTTGTACCCCGAGCCTTTAGATCCTTTACCAAAACGAACGTGTATTTTACCCTTTTCTCCTAAATCAAACCTACAGTCTTTAACATCCATCATAATGATTTCATGAGTTCTTAATCCGGTTAACTCTAACATCCTGAAAATTGTATAATCCCTAGCTACCGTAAAGTATTTTCTCGCCACTTTCATTTCTTCTTTCATACCATTCCAAAATCTATCTAGTATTTCTGGTTTAGGAGGTATCACCTGACCATTGTGGTCATCTTTTCTATGGTAGTAACGATTAAATTTATCTAATAGGTTAGGAACTTGAAGTCGATACTTTTCCCATATTTCATGTCCATGCCTATTCCTTAAATACTCTAAGAAAGTAGAAATAGTGGATTGGTATTTTCTTCTAGTTGAGTAAGCTAATCCTCTTCCTACTAAACCCAAGTAAAACGTATCTGCATCCGGCATTGAAACTTCCCATATGAATTTATTCGAAACATCTAAGAATTCGTTCAAGCACTTTGTACCAAGGGCTATAGTAGATTCTGTATAACCTAATACACGTTGTTGTTGTTCCCAAAGCCCTATTAACTTTGCCTGATATTCCCTTGATTCTTCATATGTTGGAAAATGTAACTCTTGCTGATTACTGACTACAGATAGAAAAGGCTGTTTCCCCATTTGAAAACCTCTCTCTTTAGGTATAACCTAATATATTTAGTTAATACCTAATATACCAGAGGATTAATAAAAAAGAAACATATCCTTTCTCCGGTGGTTATGGCCAATAATCATACCCGTTGCGTTACTTAATATGGCTGTTTTAAATATTTCTCGAGGATGGATAACCGCAAAATTAATGCTTCCTATAGAGACGGTTTCAATATGTGTAGGTTCATTTTTACTATTTAAGCAAATTAAAATGAAGTGTTCTCGGTCAGCATTTCCTATGAAGTCACACATAATATCAACAGCATCTTTTGGTTCTTCAATACGTCTTTTTAAATACCAAAGTGTATCTTTTTTGACCATTTGGACTTTTACAACATCTATTCTTTTTCTACTCATTATGGATAACCTCTATACTTTCTATTAAGTCAGGGTGAACGATGGATGTGATAGAATCGTCATTCATATAAATGGAATATAGCTCATCTAATTTTGAATTATTTTTTATGTTTGATGAAAAGGCGATAATGCCTTTAATAACATCGATGTGTGGTTGATGCATTAAATATTGGTATAATTCTTTCCATGTTTGATTCATTCTATTTAGTCTCCTTTAATTGTTTAATTGTCCATGCTTTTCTAGCGTATGGATTTAATGGATGCATGATTTCAATTGTTTGAGGGTTTGTTAATATATTGATTTTCTTTTTGTGAGGTTTTAACATGTCTAATACATCATTCACTCGGTTTTCCACAAGGGGTTTCTTACCGTAGGAACCCCAAGCCAATAAAACACTATCGGCTTCTTTGACAGCTTTCATAATGTGAATATCCGTATGCTTGTCATGGCTGTTTTCGATATGTTTCAGATTAATAGGTGTCGTAATATTAGAATATAAATTCACAAAATAAATTGCACCATATTCATCCATTTCTGAAATTTTGTTCATAATTAATTGGGTTGTTAAATCTATTTGAAGCATGCCTGTCATATTCGGTTACATGGTAATGATGACGATAGATTGTTTCTTGTCATCCCATGTTTTCTTTAGTAAATACCGATGTTGCTTATCATCACTAAATATAGCTTCAGTTTCTACTGAAAAATATAGCTATCCATCGGACATTCAAAAAATGGCTGTGGAACAAGTTGTTGAACAAGCAAAATTAATGGCAGGTCAGCAATAAAAATAAATTCAATGAGCGCATCCAAAGTTTGGATGCGCTCATTTTTCACTTTATAAAATTAAATTCAATTTCAATCACTCGCTGTGGCATTTCTAATACTTTCTTATACTGAAAGTATTGATAAAATTGATTTAATTCCTTTTTAATCATACAGAGAATGCGTCTGTCTATATCCTTCATATGAGGATATTTTGAATTAATATCTAGAAATTCTCTAAACGCTTCTATACTAAATGTATAAGTACCTTCATCTTGATATTCTGTAAATAAGCGATATAAATGTTTAGAATATATTGATTTTAAGTTAGTGAAATCAGACATTGAAAAACAAATACTATTCTCATCAAAGTTATTTAAAAGGTATACGAAATCTGGATTTAAGGCTATAGATAACTTTTTACCTTCAAAATCAATCATAGTTTTATCATCATTAAACATACTTAACTGCTTACTTTCAAATTCACTATAAACACTGAAATTTAATGATTTTGCCTTTTTAATAGTATTTGTAAAGTCCGGTTCAAAACGCTTTTTACTACGACTTGTATAATTAGCTATTTTCTTTATTTCACTAATTTCTAATATCATACGCTCGGATCCGCAATGTTTTAACAAGCTACATATAGCAAAAAATAAATTAAGTTCTACTGCTTTAAAATCATTAAATATAACTTTATTTAAATCGCTATGATATTCTACAAACACATTTCCATTAAATTTTGTCATGAATTTTATTCCTCTCCATGTTATAAGTTAGCACTCGCCAAATTTATTAATAGTTTCCCACTTCTATATAATCATATTAATCAATTTCTCAATACTTCTCTATTGTTATTTTAAAAAAGTTTGATTTATTTAAATATCCATTTGCTTCTTGCTTTTGGATTGAGTGGATGAATAATTTCATTGGTCTGCGGATTGATTAATCTCTTCACTTTCTTTTTATGAGGTTTTAACATTTCCAACACTTCATTGACTCTAGACTCAACAGAAGCTTTTTTAGCGTAAGCACCCCAAGCTAATATAACTTCATCTGATTCTTTCACCGCTTTCATAATTTGAATGTCTGTATGCTTGTCATGGCTATTCTCTAAATGCTTTATATTTATTGGTGTCGTAATATTGGAGTATAAATTCACAAAATGGATTGAACCAAATTCATCCATTTCTACAACTTTGTTCATAATTAGTTGAGTCGTTAAATCTAATTTTTTCGTTCCTTCGAAATTTGGATAACAAGTTATAACTGAAATTATCTTTTTATCATTGTCCCATGTTTTTTTGAGTAAGTAACGATGTTGATTATCGTCACTAAATATTGCTTCAGTTTCTAATGTACACTGTATATTCTGCATGATTGATGCCTCCTATTAATATTCTTCTGGTAATAACATGACGTAATAAGAAAGGTCTACATCATCTTCTCGGATGATGTAGACCTTATTAATATTGATAGCTTTTGAATAATTTGCCTTATGAATTTTTACGTACTCTGGACGTTCTTGTTTATGTTTGATGTAAAGTTGGTCACTATACATATTAAATTGGAAAATATGAAAATAATCTGTGACTTGCTCTTTAGATTGTTCATGTTCTCTATATGAGACAATTTTCCATAATTGTTGCTGTAACATTTCTGGTAAGTAATTGGCAATACCACGTGTAATATAACGTTCCATGCTCATTTCTCCTTTTCTATATCTTTCATTATTGTAATAACTTCTGTAATGACTGTGACGCTTATCTGAGCTATGTGTATCCATTTATTCATTATTATGATTCTCCTTTTCAAGTAAGTGTCTTTGATCTAGTAGTGGCATAACTGTGTTATGAAGATATAAGAAGTCCATATCGTTTGTTTCATCAATATAACCAATAGCAATGAGTTGTTTTTGGTAGTAGAGAATAAAGGGGTATATATGCCTTTCATGAAGTGTGTCAGAGTAGTAAGTATACGTATGAAGTATTTTGTTGGTGAGTGGACCAAGTCTGACATATTGATCAGGAAGGATATTATCTGCCACTTCCTCGATAGATTCACATTCCCATTTTTCGTCCTGTGGTAGACTGAATAAGTTTGTTATATAGTGCTTGAGTTGTTTTTCTAGTGTCATCATTATGACCTCCTAATGTGTTTGATGGATGTATGCATGTGATACATCATTTTGATAATATAAGTTTGAAATAATATTTGTTTCACTTAGAAATCCCACTGAAATACAGAAAATATCCCAATCGAAAATCATCACAATTGTTGATATGACAAGGAAATCCCATTATCCCGCTCATTTCTCGGGAAATATAGCTATATATTTATATATCATTTGGATTTGTAGATATCATTACGACTTACTTTTTCTTTTTATATTATTTATTTATAAATAATAATGGGATTCCGGGATTACGCTTGCGTAATCCTTCTCTTATATGGATTTATCAAATCCCATTATCATCCCGTTTATTTTTTATTTTGGGATGTTCTTTCGTCATACAATATAAGCATGCATGTTCGTTAGGGTAGCTACATTTGTGGATAGAATATATGAGATGTGTGTTATTGGATGACGAAAGGACAATATTCATTATGAGATAGGCAAATAGAGTGTTTGAGATAATAATAAAGACGAAGTGCTGAGTTGCACTTCGTCGAGAGGGGTATTATGGAAGAGTTGTTTAATGATTTCATGATTGAGTTTTAATGTGACATAGAACTGCTTTTTATGATGGTCGTCTTTACGAATATCAATGTGGTCTATGACTGTAAGGTATAGTGCTTTGAGTTGTGCTTTATCCATGGTTTCGATATTTTTGAATATATGACGTAATATAGTCGCAATCTCATTAGCGTCATATATTGTTTTGGGAGCACTTTGTTGTTGCTTAAGTTGATTGATTTGATTTGTGATGTCATTGAGTTGTTTTTCATACTGATGAATCGTATTTTTAAGCACAGATGTTAAGTCTGGATTATCTTCAAGTGTTTTGATCAAGTTATCTAATTTGATTTGGACCTCATCATATTGTTGTTGCTTATATGCGATATCATGATTGAGTGCAGACGTATCAATTTGATGTTCTTGATTGACACGCTCAACGACTTGTTTGATAACTTTGTCACTTTTAACGATTTCGAGTATTTGATCCATAACATATTTTTCAATTACATCGGCTCTGACACTATTCGCAGAACATACTTTTGACCCTTTATTACGAAAGTTACTACACGAATAGTAGCGAATGCGTTTTTTAGTACCATCTTTAAGTGTATTCGTTGTATTCGATGCTGCGTATGCCGCTCCACATCTTTCACACGAAATTAATCCAGTCAAAAGGTTGGTTCCTTTACCATGTACTTGTGGTTTTTCACTTACTTGTTTTTTACGTGCTTGTACTTTATCCCATAATGTTTGGCTAATAATAGGGGTGTGTTTGCCTTCGGCAATTACGGGTTTATCATTTAACCCTTTACGTCGTTTATCATTCCAATCTTTGTATTTCGCGAATTGTATTTTACCGACATAGAAGGGATTAGAGAGAATATAAGTAACAGCTGAAATACTAAATGGATTCCCTTTCTTTGTGACATAACCTTTATGGTTGAGCGCATTGGCAATTTTACGATAGCCATGCCCTTTGGCATATGATTCGAAGATATACTTTACAACATTGGCTTCATGTTGATTAATCATAAGTTCGTGTTTACTGTCAGGTACTTTATCATACGCATAGGGAATATTACCCTGATAATACCCTTCTTTCGCTCTAATTGTCTGGCCCATAAATATATTGTCTACAATATTATTGCGTTCAAATTCTGCGAAGCTCGCAAGCACCTGGAGCATGAGCTTACCACTACTCGTGCTAACTTCCATACGTTCAGACAGACTGAAAAATTCGACATTTTGTTTATGCAAATCTTCAACGATTTTGAGTAGGTCAGATGTATTACGTGCTAATCGATTTGTTTTGTAGACCATAACACAATCGATATGACCATTTTTAGCGTCTTGTAACATACGTTGTAGTGCAGGGCGGTTCATAGATTTTCCGGAAATACCACGATCTGCGTATACATCTACCACTTTGAAGTTATTAAATTGACAGTATTCTTCAATCTGATTGATCTGGCCTGTTATCGAGTAGCCTTCTGAGCTCTGCATCTCAGTCGATACGCGTACATAAATTCCCACACGCTTTTGTTTAAGTTTTTCCATGATGTTTCATCCTTTCTTATGATACAATCGATGATTGTTTAGTTTGATTAACGATATTCAGTGGTTCATTTTTGAAATAAATACCTGTAAGTGTCTTGTTTTCAGTAATATGAATGACATCAATATAAGGATACAAGATGTTTAACGTGAAACATTTTTGTATTACATTATGAAATGCGCTTTGGATGTGCTTAGAATTGATAGATGTCAGTGTATTTTGTTGGTGTAAGTTTTGTATTTCTGTTTTGAATATTTCTGCATCTATCGTTCCTTTGGCTAACTTATTGATGAGTTGTGCTTGGGTGTACGTGCGCTTAGTTTCCAGTGTGTTTTGTTTTTGGATGTGTTGTTGAATGGCATCATTTATTTTGGAATAGACCTGTTGGTCTTGAAAGAAGTGTCGACATGTTGTTAAAACACTTGTTTCTATATCTTTAGCGTTAATCCCTTTAAATTCACAGACAAAACGAGATTCATTCATATTTCGAGGACAGACATAATAACGTAATGTATTATGTTGTTTGTTTCTGATTGTCATATTGGTGAGTGTTGAGCTACAACATGGACATTTGATTTTTTGTTTCAGTTGATTAGCTGAAGGTGTTCGTTTGACATGTTTTTCAGAACGTAAAATCTGCGCTTGTTCATAGCTACTGATAGAAATAATAGGTGGAAACATGTTGTCATATTGTCCATATTGATTGATAACGCGACCACAGTAATTGGGATTCATAATAATATTACGTACTTGATAAGGTTTCCGGTTGAGTAGTTTGTTATCTTCTTCTAAGAACTGTGTAATTTTTTTATAGCCATTACCTTGAAGATAGTAATTGAATACGGCAATTACCGTTGGTGATTCATTTTTATTTATCGTGAATGTACCACGTTTGTAGTGGTAACCAAAGGGGGCGTGTGTAGTTATCAATTTACCCTGACGCGCTTTTTCTTTTATCCCGTTGCTTACTTGTTCGCCAATATTATCAGATTCTAATTCGGCCAAGCTGATGAAAATATTGAGTTTAAGCCGATCGAATGCTTTATCCATATCAAAATAGCCATCATGAACACTTAAGATATGAACATGATATTTTTGGCACAATTTCATGAGTTTTAATGCATTTTTTAGATTACGATGAAGTCGATTCAGACGATAGCAACATAGTACGTCACATTGTCCTTGTTGAATCAGTTCAGTAATTTGCTGGTAACCGTTTCGCTTATCAGTGCGTCCTGATTGCTTATCGCTATAAAATGTGATGTGTTGAATATTGTGTTTTTCAGCTAATGTCTTGATGGCTTGTTTCTGTGCTGCTAGGGATTGTTGCTTTGTAGTGCTCTGTCGTAAGTAACCTATTGCTTGTTTCATCGTATTTCCTCCTTCCACATTGATAATATATATTTATGAATGAATTTACACATAAGCCCAACACCAATCAGGTGTTGGGCGTTATTATTAGTCATCAGCGTGATTGATTTCTTCAATCACTAAATCAGCGAGTAATGTGATTAATTCGTCCATATTATTCCTCCCAATTGACTTTGATAGTAGTAAAAGTGTTATACCAACATCGGAAATATTGTAATGAATTCGATATTTAGCTTTGAGCAGAGTCTGTCCAATTCAGAGTAATCTTCATAGGTGCCCCAAAAGACAATACGTTTAGGTTTGATGTTTTTAAGTTTAATGTCATTTATTAATTGGTTATCGTTGTCATAAGCTTTTGTAATTTTATAACCATTTGACCTACAGAAAGTTTTAATGTCATCAATAGGCGTGTTTTCTAAAAATTCAGATCTTTCATCTGTAATATTATGTGTTAATGCAATTACGTTCATAATTTTTTCCTCCGATTGATTTAATGAGCTACAACGCGTTTATAGCGTTGTAGCGGTATAACATTCAAATTTATAGTTCTAAATCGTCACTTGCTTCTTTTTCTCTGGCTTGATTAACAAAGTCATTAAGCAAATTTGGATTTGTATTCCCATCAAAGTGCGGTAGTGTGAATGGTTCTGAATTTGAGCTTAAGCCGAAAATAGGGGCAAGTTCTTTATCCAATTTAAGATGATAGAATACAATACTCCTAGGTTTTCCTTGAGTATCTTTGACATTACGTTTGATGGCTATCCGATCGGAATCCATCTGGATATATCCTTCTGATCTTAAACTATCTATTACATTTTTTACATCTTGATATTGGTTTTCTTCTAGCATATGTTTAAAAACATCTTTAAGCATCTTGACTTGGATGTGATCGTCTTTCAGCTCAATAAGGCCATAATTTTCAATCATTGTGGAGAGTTTTTCATTTTCCGCAAACTTACTACGATTGCGTGCCACGAACTGAACCACACTATCAATCGCCTTGGCTGCCAAACTGCGTTCACTTACGGAATCTACATGATAACTAACTAGATACTCTCTAACTGCATCCAAATCGATAGGGGTTGCAATTACACGTTCTAATATTCGTGCTGATGCCATAATGGTGGCGTAGCGCTTGAACATACGTATGCCTACATTGTTTGTTTCATTGTTAAGTTGTGTTTTGAACCAATCGTGTTCTCTATGAAACCACTTGATTACTTCAGATTCACGATTTAGAAGATATTCAGCTACTAACGGCATTACGTGTCCGTAGTTTTTTGATGTTCCTTTTTTAATGGCGTCCGCATTGTCAGCACTTGTTGTAAAGACATCAGAAATTTCGATGCATCTTGCTCTCAAACCATCATTTGCACTAGCATCTTTGAAAATAGTGTGTTCTGCTGTACTGATCACACTAGATCCAAAGTGGTGAGGATTTTTTACATTTCCCTCTCGATTAGCACGTAGACGACCTTGCCCCTCTGCTAGGGAATAAAGCAAACCATTGGTATCTTTAAAGGTCGCTGCTGATAATTCGTCTAAGACAATAGGAACCCCAAAGTTGTTACTTAAGTATCCTTCAATTGCATTACGAGTGCCGTTCCACCCTCTGAATAATGTCTGGTCACCTTTAGATGGGTTGCCTGCAATTGAGACTCCTAATGCCGCGGCAGTTGATTTACCTGTGCTGGAATTTCCCATAAACGAGAAGATGGTACCTGCGAATTCAACTTCATGTTTTGTTTTTAAAAATGCAGTCACTAATGAAGAAACAGCAAAAATTACTGCAAGCTCCAGTAATAAGTTCCCTTTTACTTCATCAAGGTACATTTGCCACCAGCCTTCAAATGTACCTTTAGGTTGTAAGTCATACTTTGTTTCACAAATGATTTCATCAGCCTGAGACTGCTCGATGTCTTTTGAAAGATATGGTTCATCTAATGAAATGACAGTACCTTCATCAGTACTTAAGACACCTACACCTGTATACAATGTAGAAATGGGCAGTGATTGACGCATTAATTGTAGTGCATTACCTAGCGATTTAATGTACTTTTCATTGATGCTGAACCCAAACATAACCAGTCTAGGTAACTTTTGTGTCGTTAGAATATCTGACGTTTCAATACGTTCAATATTTTTGCCATCCGTGATAGTCAATTTCTCAACCCCTGTAGTAGGGTCGAGAAATTTGTTTTCTATGATGATTGGACTAGATAAACGAATTATCTTATCTTCGTCATTTTTGTTTTTTGCTCGAATAAGTTCATACCATGCAGTTGAATCTAACCAGTATGGATATTGCTCGAAGATGTTGTTAGCCATTAGCGTTTACCTCCTGTATTAAAAAGTCGAATTTTTTGATACAGGATAGGAGATTTGTTAGAAATTCTTTTGATAGGAGCGTCGCATCCTTTTCTTTCCCACGCCCCAAACATGCGACCTACTTCTCTAATTTCATTAGTAGTACAGTTGAAAGTGCCAACCTGATTTACTAAGTCATTAAAGATGAACGTCTCTCCGCTGTATTTTTGTTTCGCAGCTTTCTTTGATGCTCCATACAATTGTATTACTCGAATAGGTTTATACTTCATAAGTAATTACCGCCTTTATAATTTTTTCTGAATCATAAAGATTCATTACGTGTATTACATCACACAAAAATAAACCTAACTGTCTAACCAAGAATGATTGGTTAGACAGTTAGGTTGAATAAAGATTGGTACTAAAGAGATTGAGTTGTAGTAATTATTTTTTAAAATATTTTTGTCTCAAGTTTAGATTATCAATTACATTCATAGAATTAATTAGAGATAGATGAGTTTCACTAGAAATTTTAAAGTCATAAATGAATAAGTTTAGGTCGTACTTATTTAATTTACTATGAATTAGGTCATTTTTAGCATGGAGAGGTGTTATTGTATTACTCCATTTTTTTGTCGTTTTTATAATTTGACTACTCAAATTAAGAACTTCTATAGGCGCATTTGTATGAAAGAAATTCATGTTCTCGCAAATATGAGTGTAAACACCTGATAAAGTACTAAGCAAAGTTTCCATAAATGGTAGCTGATCCATATAAAATAATTTATGTATAAACAAATTTGATGCATTTATAAGTTCATTATCGATGATATGAAAAGATGAAAAATCACCTTCATCATCTTCATTTCCTAATTTGTCATCAGTGAAGACAATGTGTAAGTGATTTTCAGTTAATTCATCTATGTCGTTATGTAGTTGTTGAAAATCAGCGTTGAATTTTAATTTTTGTTCCTCAAAATCTTGGAGTTCTGAATAATTAACTTTTTGCTTTTTTAATATATTTAATTCTTGCTTGTTAAATAGTAAAGCAAAATAGCTATTGTTGCCAGATGCATTTTTGTGTTTAGCATGTGTATTACTGTCTATGTACAAATATCTAAAATAAAAAACAGACAAAATTGTTAGTACATCACTAAAAGGGAACCTTCCACGAATGTTGTCTTTTGATAATTTACCAATTAATGAATTTAGATTTGCAGTTATCTGTTTTTCTTCATCTGTGTTGATATCAGGGAACCTATTTAATAGTGTCTGTATTATAGATGAAATAAGTTGTTCTTTTGTGAAATATCTTTGAAATATCTCATTATTTTTGTCATTTAAATCTATATTGATTTGTGTACTTATATCAGCAATCATATTTAAGTTTTCCCATTCTTCATGTGAATATGATGAGGAATAGTTATTTGAATAATTATAGTTTTTACGTTCGAGACCATTTTTAATTGTAAAAGCAGTGTTTAGCATATTATCCAGTGATGTGATATTCGGATTATTTTCATCGTAAAATCTAAAAGGTATATTATTTTTATAACCAAAAGTAGCATTTACAGTAGCTCTTTTAAAAGTAGTGTCGTCAAGAGCTATAGATCCATCATTATGTAATTTTAATAGTACATGTTCCTTTAGTTTACCTTTAGGTGTGAACAAATAAGTGAAAATTGCATTTTTATACTCTTCAAATTGATCATCTAAGTTTGAGGCATACATAAACCTTGTTAAGACTTCATAAAATCCTTCGTTGAATCCACGCATAAAAGTATCTACACCATCATCAATACCTAACAAATAAATTAAATTTGGTAAAATATTTTTTATATAAAGTTTATTATTTTGAAATTGATAACGTGTATAATTGCCTTCATTATCGAATTCGACTTCAATTGTTGATGAACCTTCAATATCTTCTAACGATATGTTTATTTGATTGATTATATCCTGCATGAATTCAGAGTTATACTTTGAAATTAGTTTTAGTGTCATGTATATAGTCATTCCTTTATTATCATTTACTTCTATTTAAATATAAGCTAAGATAGTTATATAAATAAAGGGAACGTACGTTCTGTTTTTGGGGGGTATTTATGAAAGGAAAAATTAAATCATTTAAAGAATTACACGAAGTTCTCGATGGATACAGAGGTAATAGTTTATGGTTATTTAGAGGTCATAGTAGCGAAAAATGAGATTTGGTGCCAAAAGCAGGGCGTTCACCATATGACAAATACAATGATAAGGTAAAAAAACACTCGATGAGTATACAGTTGGTAATGCGTATGTATTTCCCTTAAAAGTGGAATATGATTATGAAGTACAGTCTAAATATATTACTACATTAGCTCATGCTTGGTATGTTGTACATGATAATTTTGAAAAAGATCCTTATGATATGGATGAAATAATAAAGAGTATAGTACAAGCGCTTCATTTCTTTTCATTATTTTTTAAAAATCTTCATTTAAGACAAGAAGAAGAAATTAGATATATTATTTTTAATATCAATGAGGATAATTTATTAAAACCTAAATTGTATATGAATAGTAAACCATTCACAACTTGTAAATTCACTTATGAAATACTAAAGGAAATAATTATTAATCCCAACAGTGATAAAAATATAAAAGAAGTAAAATCCATGCTTATTAGGAAAGGGTTTACAAAAACTTCGGTCAATATGAGCAAATCACCTTATTAGTGCAATAATTATAAGTAATAAGAAGGGTAGTTTAGAATTTATTCAATACTGTGTTCTTTCCTACTATATGGATTATTTTTCATCACGAGCGTTTAATTTTTATTTTATCAAAGGCATCTCACTCAATGAAAATAAGGATTTGATGATTACATGGGATTTAAAAAGTATTATATGTCCTTCTGTTCATGTAGTGGGTAGATTAAATTTAATTATATTTGAAAATAGTAATATAAAGGAGTAATTTAATGATAAAAAAATTAGATAATATAGATTCTGAGTCAATAGAAAAGATATCAAATATATGGCTTAATTCTAATTTAGATGCGCATGACTTTATAAAACATGATTATTGGATTGACAACCTAGGTAAAGTGAAAAAAATGCTACCAGATTCAACAATTTACGTGTATTATGCTGATAATCAAATCGTTGGATTTGCTGGCTTATATGAGCAATATATAGCAGGTATTTTTATTACAGATAATTATCGTAATAAAGGAATAGGAAGGTTAATACTAGAAAGATTAAAAACCGATTATAGTGTACTTAATTTACATGTATATGAGAAAAATGAAGGAGCTATCCATTTTTATACCAAACACCATTTTGAAATAAGATCTAAGGAGTTTGAAGAAGATACTCAAGAATATGAGTATCTTATGGAATGGAGTAGTGATTGAAATTACAAAAGCAACAAATAATAAACTCTATCAAGCTCCACAACTTGATAGAGCTTTTTGTATATATTATAAGCTTTTATGATACTAGTTGATATTAGACGTAAAGTATTTATAGTAGTAATATATCGTTTTATCTAGCTATACGAAAAACCAATTACAAAAAACCGCATCATTATCTGATAAGCAGAAGCGTATCATAAGTGATGCGGTTTTTGATATGCTTCTGATTATCAATAATTTTGCTAAAAATCTAATTATAATATCTAAAAAAACATTATCTAATGTATTTTTGATATAATTAAAAGAAAGATAATTATCAGGAGAAAATAAATGAAACTTAAGAACATCAAAAACAATGAATTTAAAATTGATAATGACAATAATGATGTGGTATTGAATTCTTTAAATATAGGATTAAAATCGTATTTTAGTAGTTATAAAAGTATAAGAGAAAATTTTGACAAACGAACGTATAGTTATAGTCATAAACAGGATTACTATGAGAATTTTTCAGAAACTATTTTACATTTTCATCACTTTTTTGAATTAATATTAAAAGATTTATTAAGGAAAGAGGAAGAATTATTACCCTTAGATATAACGTGTGATTCATATAAGATAACGGAACTTATTAAGAAAATACCACTATCTAATGATGAGCGTATGGAATTTATTCAAGAAATAACTTCATCTAAGAAAAAAAAGAAAAATTTTAACACTTTGACCTTTTATAAATTACTTAATAGAACTTGTAAAGTAATTGAATTAAAACCAGAAGTAAAATTCAAATTCTTAGCAAAGCATAGATCAGAATTTGATTATTTAAACTACTTAAGAAATAAAATATGGCATCAAGGAAAAGTAATGCTTAAATATGAAGCGTTTGACTTTTTAATAGGACAATATATTTTACCCTTAGTAAAAGAATGCTTAGAAGTTTCAGAATATAAGGAAAAATATAGAAGCCATAAAATTTGGAGATTTAATAAAAACAGTTTAGAAATTAATCCTTTTGAAGATATAATTGAAGAATTTAAAAATGAATCTCCAGCGATTGATAAAATTGCTGTCTTAAAAGAACTTGGTAGAGCATCCTATTATAGTCATTATGGTAAAGGTTTTGGTAGCATTATAGATTCAAGAAATCAAAGTGCTAATCAACTAGCACAAGCTGAATTGGAAAACAGTTTATCTACTAATGAAATTTTAAAATGTCCATGTTGTGCTGCAAATTCACTAGTAACTTATACTCATACAGAAATTACAGATATAGAAGAAGTTGAATATGAAGATGAAAATGGAAATCATCGAATTGAAGAATTTAAAGACTATTATGAGTATATATACAAAGTTAAGTGCGCAAATTGTGGTTTTCAATTAAATGATAAAGGTATTAAAAATTTAAAAGAATATGAATTTGATGTTGAAGATTACTGGAAAAATATAAATCACTATTAATAAAAGGGAGAGAAAAAATATGACGACAATCGGATTTGAAGAAAAGTTATGGCAAGCTGCAGATAAGTTACGCGGGAGTATGGATGCGGCAGAGTATAAAAATGTAGCGTTAGGTATTATATTCTTGAAATATGTATCTGATTCGTTTGAGGAAAAATATGAAGAATTATTGAATGATGAATATGCTGATGAAGAAGATAAAGATGAATACTTAGCAGAGAATATATTCTGGATTCCTAAAGAATCAAGATGGCAATACATAAATGATAATTCTAAGAAGCCAGAAATTGGTCAAATTATCGATAAAGCTATGATAGCAATTGAAAGAGAAAATGAGTCTTTAAAAGGGGTCTTGCCTAAAGATTACGCAAGACCTGCATTAGATAAAGAAAAATTAGGCGATATTATTGACCTATTTACATTCAAAGTCGGAGACTCTGAAAGTAAGAAACAAGATGTTTTAGGTCGTGTTTATGAATACTTTATCGCAAAATTTGCGAGCGCTGAGGGTAAAAATGCTGGGGAATTCTATACACCCGCTTCAATAGTTAAATTACTTGTTGAAATGGTTGAACCTTATCAAGGTAGAATTTATGACCCTTGTTGTGGGTCAGGCGGAATGTTTGTACAAAGTGAACATTTTATAGAACGTCATCAAGGTCGTATAGATGATATTGCTGTTTATGGTCAAGAATCTAATCCAACTACATGGAAATTAGCAAAAATGAATTTGGCTATTCGAGGTATAGATAATGATTTAGGTGATCATCATGCAGACACATTTCATAATGATTTACATAAAGATTTGAAAGCTGATTTTATATTGGCTAATCCACCATTCAATGCAAGTGATTGGGGACAAGAAAAATTATTAGATGATTACCGCTGGAAATTTGGTATTCCTCCAAAAGGCAATGCCAACTATGCATGGATTGAACATATGATTTCTAAACTTGCACCAAGTGGTACTGCAGGATTTGTATTAGCGAATGGTTCGATGTCTACAAGTGGTAAAGATGAATTAGAAATACGTAAAACCTTAATTGAACAAGATTTAGTTGAGTGTATTGTCACATTACCAGGGCAACTATTCTATTCAACTCAAATTCCAGTATGTTTATGGTTCGTGACAAAAAATAAAGCTAAAAACGGTAAGAATGAACGTAGAGGAGAAGTACTATTTATAGATGCTAGAAATATAGGAAGCATGGTATCAAGAACATTAAAAGAATTCTCAGATGATGAAATAAAAGATATAGCAAATATCTATCATTCATGGCGTGGAACAAACGATAATCAATATGAAGATAAAGCAGGATTCTGTAGAGTGGTAAAGACAGAAGAAATAAAAGATAACGAATATATCTTAACACCAGGACGTTATGTAGGATTAGCAGAAGTAGAAGAAGATTCAGAGCCATTCGAACAGAAAATGGAAAGAATCACAGCAGATTTGAGCGAACAATTTGCGAAATCAAAAGAACTCGAAGACCAAATCCGTAAATCAATGGAGGGATTAGGTTATGGAGTATAAAGTAGAGAATCTCATAGATAGTGTTTCAAAAAAACATACTTTTCCAGGTGATAAAATAATATTCTTGAATACTTCAGATATTGAAAAAGGATATGTACTTCATAATAATTATTCAATGATTGATTCATTACCTGGTCAAGCAAAAAAATCAATTCAAAAAGGAGACATCTTATATAGTGAAATAAGACCTAAAAACGAGAGATTTGCGTATATTAATTTTGCTAGTGATGACTATGTAGTATCAACAAAATTAATGGTTTTAAGAAATAAAAAGCCTGAGATACTAAATACTAAATATTTTTACTTATATATAACTAGTAAAAATACAATAGATTATTTACAAAATTTAGCAGAATCAAGATCTGGAACGTTTCCACAAATAACATTTAGTGAAGTTAAAAACATGGTTATAGATATACCTACCCTTGCAGTTCAAAATAAAATTGTAAATTCAATAGAATCTATCGACAAAAAAATAGAGTTAAATAAAATAATAATTGCAAACCTTGAAGAATTTTCACAAACCATATTCAAGCGTTGGTTTGTTGATTTTGAATTTCCTGATGAAAATGGCAATCCATACAAATCAAGCGGTGGAGAAATGGTTGATAGTGAGTTAGGTGAAATACCTAGCGGTTGGAAAATAATAGAATTAAAAGAAGTTACTGAAATAATTATGGGACAATCTCCAAAAAGTGACACTTACAATACACAAAATGAAGGTTTACCTCTTTTGAATGGAGCCACAGATTTTAAAAATAGAAATATAAAACCTACAAAGTACACAACTGACCCTAAGAAAATAGGTCAGTTTGGAGATTTTGTATTCGGTGTAAGAGCTACAGTTGGTTTAGTTACTGAATTAGATAGAGATTATGCTATAGGACGTGGAGCAGGTATTGCAAGGATAAATTCTACACATAAAGAATGGCTATATGAAATTTTAGTAAAAGCATTTCAATACTTTGAAAACAGTATCAGTGGTAGTGTTTATATCAATGTATCAAGTAACGATTTAAAAAAATCTAAAGTTATATATCCTTCTAAAAAAATTCTTGATGCATATCATAAGAATTTAGTTAATAATTTTGAATTAGTGAAATCTATGAAAATGCAAATTAAACATTTAACGCAATTAAGAGACACGTTACTACCAAAATTAATGGCGGGTGAAATTGAGATACCTGACGATATCGAGGTGAATGAAGATGAGTTTTCAATTTAGTGAGGATGATTTAGAACAAGTTGCACTTGAATGGTTTGATGAACTTGGTTATACGGTTAAGAATGGTCGTGAAATTAGTGAAACAGGTATTATGCCTGAACGAGAGAGTGATAAGGATGTTGTGCTTGATGGTCGCTTGGAAGCGGCTTTGAGACGTATTAATCCTGAATTACATAATAATGCGATTCAACAGGCTATTCATGAAATTTCTATAGAAAAATCGCCTAATTTATTAGAGAATAATCGTACTTTTCACGAGATGATAACGAATGGTATTGAAGTTGAACATTATAATGATGATGGTGAAACGATTAATGATTTAGTCTATGTGTTTGATTTTAATAATCCAGGAAATAATGATTTCTTGGCTATTAATCAATTAACTATTGTGAATGGTGATTATAATAAAAGACCTGATATTATTTTATTTATTAATGGTCTTCCAGTTGTAGTTATTGAACTTAAAAGTTCAACTAATGAATCTGTGGGTGTTGTTGATGGTTACCGTCAATTAGAAACTTATAAAATGAGAATACCACAATTATTTAATCACAATGCTGTATTGGTGACCAGCGACGGTATTAATACAAAAGCGGGCTCTATGACTGCGGATTATGATCGTTTTATGACGTGGCGTACAAAAGATGGTAAGACCGAGGCTTCATCTACAATGGCGAGTTTAGATGTCTTGATACATGGTATGTTAAATAAGGAAGTTTTATTAGATTTAATACGTCATTTTATATTATTCCAAGATGATAGCAAAGGACATATTGTTAAAATTTTAGCTGCTTATCATCAATATTATGCGGTTAATAAAGCCGTTGATCGCGCAATAGAAGCCACTTCTGACCAGGGAGATGGTAAAGGCGGCGTGATTTGGCATACACAGGGCTCAGGTAAAAGTTTGACGATGGTTTTCTTTTCGGGAAAATTAATTCAAAAGTTAAATAACCCTACTTTAGTTGTTGTAACAGACCGTAATGACCTAGACAATCAATTATATAGTACATTTGTAAAATCTAAGGGTCGTTCTGGTAAAGGATTATTAAGACAGACACCTAAACAAGCAGATTCTCGTAAAGAGTTGAAAGAACTATTGTCAGTTGAATCTGGAGGTATTGTATTTACAACAATGCAGAAATTCGAACCAGAAGAAGGCAAAGTTACTATGGATGCCTTAACAGAACGTAGAAATGTTATTGTAATGGCCGATGAAGCACACCGTACACAATATGGTTTTAGCGCATCTTACGACGAAAAAGGTGAAGGTATTAAATATGGTTATGCCAAATATTTAAGAGATGCTTTACCTAACGCTTCATTTATTGGATTCACTGGAACGCCTGTATCTTCGACAGACAAAAATACACAGATGGTTTTTGGAAATTACATTGATGTGTATGATATGACGCAAGCTGTTGAAGACGGTAGTACGGTTAAAATATATTATGAAAGCCGAATAATCCCATTAAATTTACCTACAGATTTAGATATTGATGCAGCTTATGATGATATTACTTCCGGACAAGAAGACGATGTCAAAACACGATTAAAGTCTAAATGGTCTCGAATAGAAGCATTATCAGGCTCAGAACAACGTGTTCATTCTCTAGCAACTGATATTATCAATCACTTTGAAACAAGACAAAAGGCGATGAAAGGTAAAGGCATGATTGTCACAATGAGTCGCCGTATAGCGGTTGATTTATATGATGAAATTGTAAGACTAAAACCCGAATGGCATTCAGATGATGATAACCAAGGTGTTATCAAAGTTGTAATGACAGGTTCATCAAGCGATCCTAAAAACTTCCAGAGACATATTGGTCCTAAAAAAAGAAGGAACCTGCTAGAGAGTCGTATGAAAGATGTTGAAGATGAATTACAACTCGTTATTGTGAGAGATATGTGGTTAACAGGTTTTGATGTACCTTCTATGCATACCATGTATATTGATAAACCAATGCATGGGCATAATCTAATGCAAGCAATTGCACGTGTGAATAGAGTGTTTAAAGACAAACCTGGTGGCTTAATTGTGGACTATGTAGGTATCGCTGAAAGTCTTAAAGAAGCTTTAAAAGAGTATACAGATTCTGATAAAGATCAAACGGGTGTGGATACAGATAAAGCTTTAGAAATTATGTTAATGAAATACGATGTCATTCAAGATATGTTATATAATCATGATTATTCTGACTTCGAATCAGATAAAAAATCTGATCGATATAATGTCATCTCAAATACGATGGATTATGTAATTGGCTTAGGCGAAGAAGAAAGACAACGATTTGTGAATACAGTCACTGAACTTGGTAAAGCATTCGCTTTATGTGCAACAGAAGAAGCAGCTCAAGAATTAAATAGTGAAATTGCGTTCTTAAAAGCCGTTAAAGCAGGCATCGTTAAACTTTTAGCTCCTTCAACTGATGGTGGTGGTCCTTATAAATCTCCCGCTGAAGTTGAAGCTGAAATTAATCAGTTGATATCAAAATCCGTTGTAACTGAAGAAGTTGTAGATATATATCAAACACTCGGTTTAGAAAACCCAGATATTTCTATTTTATCTGATGATTTCTTAAAAGATGTAGAAGGACTACAACAGAAAAATGTAGCTGTTGAATTATTGAATAAATTACTTAAAGGCCAAGTTAAGTCATTAATGAAAACGAACGCAACCGTATCTAAACAATTTTCTGAGATGCTAGGTAAATCTATTCAAAAATACAACAATCGGTCTATAGAAGCTTCTAAAGTTATTGAAGAATTAATACAAATGGCAAAAGAAATTAATCAAAAGCAGCAACGAGGTAAAAATTTAGGCTTGAGTACAGAAGAAATTGCTTTTTATGATGCATTAGCTTCACATGAAACAGCTAAAGAAGCTTTGGGCGATAAAGAGTTAAGAGCCATTGCACATGAGTTAACTAAAACAGTTAAGGATAACATGAGTGTTGATTGGTCTAAACGAGACAGTGCTAAAGCTAAAATGAGAGTTCAAGTTAGACGCCTATTAAAGAAATATGGCTATCCACCAGATCTTCAAAAAATGGCTGTGGAACAAGTTGTCGAGCAAGCAGAATTAATGGCAAGTCAGCAATAAAAAAATAAATCATAATGCGGTTAGAGAAACATTTCTCTAACCGCATTTATTAGTATCCTCGTTCAATTAATTTTTGTTTTTCCTTCTCAAGTTCAGGAATATCTTCTTCATCTGGTAATGCATCTATATAATTTAGTCCTAGATGATTTAATGCTGTTTCTAAATCAACATCCTCGCTTTCCATGTACCTCCAAACTTTCAAACTAGTATATTCATCATAAACCTCATTGTAATGGTAATTACCAACAATCATTTTATCACCCTTCGCCATATAATTAAGATTATTCTAAACTAAAGGTCAATATTGGTCAACGTTTTATTCTTAATTAATTTTCCATCATCATACACTATAAGTTAGTGACTGAACCTTTCTTGTATATAATTTTCCAGCTAATTATAATTAAAGTAAAATAAATGTATCATCTATGCATTATTAAAAAAACTCTATTTGAATACTTTACAATTTGGTGGGGACTCGTAATTCGTCTTTTAAGATAACTCAAAGTATCTATTTTAATCATTTGCAGTGAAACGATGTTGATTTGTTTTGTTTCCATATTGACCTCCATGTATTTGCTATGATTTCAAAATCCATTTTTGACGTGCCTTAGGGTTGAGTGGATGCATAATTTCATTCGTTTCTGGGTTGATGAGTTGTTTCACTTTCTTTTTATGTGGTTTCAACATCTCTAAAACTTCTTTGACCCTAATTTCAACAACTGGCTTCTTAGCATAGGCACCCCATGCTAATATCACTTCATCTGATTCTTTCACTGCTTTCATAATTTGAATATTTGTATGATTATCATAAGCATTTTCTTCTAAATGTTTGAGATTGATAGGTGTTGTAATATTAGAGTATAGATTCACAAAATAGATGGACCCAAATGCATCCATTTCTGAAACTTTGTTCATAATGAGTTGGGTTGTTAGGTCAATATTGATAATGCCATCATAGTGCGGATACATCGTGATGATTGTAAGTGTTTGTTTTTCACTGTCCCATGTCTTTGTTAGTAAGTAGCGGTGAGTTCTCTTTTCGTCAAATATTGCAGTAGTGACAAGTGTATTTGTGATATTTTCCATTGATTTTATCTCCTTAATATTCATTTGGTAATAACATAATGTAATAAGAAAGGTCTACATCATCTTCACGGATAATGTAGACCTTATTGATATTGATAGGTTGATTGATATTTGCCTTTTGAGTTTTCACATACGCTGGTCGTTCTTGTTTGTGTTTGATATATAATTGGTTATTGTGCATGTTGAACTGGAAGATATGAAAGTAATCTATTGCTTCTAGTTCCTTGGACTGTCCGTTTTCACGTTCAGAGACGAGTTGCCATAATTGTTTTTGTAAGGAGATAGGTAAGCTATTGGCAATCCCCCGTGTTATATATTTATTCATAAGCGTTTTCCTTTCGTTCTGATTCTTTCATCCATGTAATGATTTCGCTTAGGATAGTTATGACTAATTGTGTTAGTTTGATATATTTATGCATTTTATTGTCCTCCTGTTAGTAAGTATCGTTCATCCAAAAGGGGCATGATGGTGTTGTGTAGGTATAAGAAATCCATATCGTGATTTTCGTCGATATAGCCTATGGCTATGAGCTGTTTCTGATAGTAGAGAATGAAAGGATAGAGATTTCTTTCGTGAAGTGTGTCAGAGTAGTAGGTATAGGTTTGAAGTATTTTATTACTAAGTGGACCAAGCCTTACATATTGGTCAGGTAGGATATTATCAGCGACTTCCTCGATGGATTCACATTCCCATTTTTCTTCCTTTGGCAGATTGAATAAGTTGGTTATATAATGCTTGAGTTGTTGTTCTAGTGTCATGGTTATGACCTCCTAATGTATTTGATTGATGTATGTACGTGATACATCTTATTGATAATATAAGTTTGAAATAACGTTTGTTTCGCTTAGAAATCCCACTGAAATACAGAAAAGATCCCAATCGAAAGTCGTGATAATTGTTGATATGACAAGGAAATCCCGTTATCCCGCTCATTTGTTGGGAAATATAGCTATATACTTATATATAATTTGGAGTTATAGGCGTCATTACTACTTACTTTTTTCTTTTTATATTATTTATTTATAAATAATAATGGGATTTCGGGATTACGCTCGCGTAATCCTTCTTCTCCATGAAGTTATCCAATCCCATTGCTATCCCACTCATATTTTATTTTGGGATGTTCTTTCGTCATATCAATATAAGCTTCACATTGAGCCATGATTTGTTAGCGTGTTGAATATATTTGTTAGATGAGTGTTATTGAATGACGAAAGGACAGTACATTTGTATTAGATTTGAAGAAATAGTGTTTGAGGCAAAAATAAAGACGAAGTGCTGAGGAGCACTTCGTCGAGTGGAGTGTTATTGAAAAGTTGTTTAATAATTTCATTATTGAGTTTGAGTGTAATGTAGAACTGTTTTTTATGATTACCGTCTTTACGAATATCGATACGATCAATGACCGTAAGGTATAATGCCTTGAGTTGCGATTTATCCATGGATTCTATGTTTTGAAATATATGACGTAAGATAATGGATATTTGCTTCGTATCGTAAGATGGTTTTTCTTGGTTTTGTTGCTGCTTGAGTTGATTCATTTGATTTGTAATGTCATTCAGTTGTGTTTCATATTGATGAATGGTTGGTTTGAGTGCAGATGTTAAGTCTGGATTGTCTTCGATCGTTTGAATTAGATTTTTAAGTTTAGTGTTAATTTCATCAAATTGTTGTTGCTTATAAGCGATGTCATGATTAAGTGCAGATACATCGACTTGATTCTCTTGATTAACACGTTCAACGACTTGTTCGATAACTTTATCACTTTTGACAATTTCCAGTATCTGATCCATAACATATTTTTCTATGACATCTGCCCTTACACTATTTGCAGAACACACTTTCGATCCTTTGTTGCGAAAATTACTACAGGAATAATAGCGTATTCGCTTTTTTGTACCATCTTTAAGTGTATTGGTTGTCGTGCTCGCAGACATAGAAGCAGAACATTTTGGACACGAAATTAACCCAGTTAAAATATTTGTCCCTTTACCATGGACTTGTGGTTTTTTGCTGACTTGCTTCTTACGAGCTTGTACTTTATCCCACAGCTCTTGACTAATGATAGGGGAGTGCTTTCCATTAGCAATTACCGGATGATCATTCAATCCCTTACGACGTTTTTCATTCCAATCTTTGTATTTGGCAAATTGAATTTTACCAACATAGAATGGATTAGATAAGATATAGGTCACTGAACCAATACTGAATGGTTTACCTTTTTTAGTGACATAACCTTTATAGTTGAGAGCATTGGCAATTCTACGATATCCATGGCCTTTAGCATATGATTCAAAGATGTATTTAACGATATTGGCTTCATGTTGATTAATCATGAGTTCATGCTTATTATCTGGTATTTTCTCATAGCCTAATGGCAAATTACCTTGATAATAGCCTTCTTGAGCGCGTCGGGTTTGGCCCATGAATACGTTCTCGACAATATTATTTCTTTCGAATTCCGAAAAGGAAGCTAGAATTTGTAGCATCAGTTTACCACTACTCGTATTGACTTCCATACGCTCAGATAAGCTGAAGAATTCGACATTTTGACGATGAAGGTCTTCAACAATTTTGAGTAAGTCAGAAGTGTTACGTGCTAGCCGGTTTGTTTTGTAGACCATAACAGAATCGATCTGGCCTTCGTTCGCATCTTTTAACAAACGTTGTAGTGCTGGTCGGTTCATAGATTTTCCAGAGATACCTCTATCCGCGTATACATCTACAACAGCAAAGTTATTGAAATCACAATATTCTCGAATTTGATTGATTTGTCCATCGATACTATATCCTTCAGTACTTTGCATTTCTGTTGATACACGGACATAGATACCGACACGTTTTTGTTTAAGTTGTTGCATATTTTTTCATCCTTTCTTATTTAGGCAATTGATGATTGCCTGGTTTGATTAACAATGTTTAGTGGCTCATTTTTGAAATAGATACCAACAAGGGCTTTGTTTTTAGTAATATGAATGACATCGATAAAGGGATATAACATGTTTAACGTGAAACGTTTTTGTATCACATTATGAAATGCGCTTTGGATACGCTTAGAATTGATAGATGTTAGCGTATTTTGTTGGTGTAAGGTTTGTATTTCTGTTTTGAATGTTTCTGCATCTATCGTTCCTTTGGCTAACTTATTGATGAGTTGTGCTTGGGTATACGTGCGCTTAGTTTCCAGTGTGTTTTGTTTTTGGATGTGTTGTTGAATGGCATCATTTATTTTGGAATAGACCTGTTGGTCTTGAAAGAAGTGTTGACATGTTTTTAAAACACTTGTTTCTATATCTTTAGCGTTAATCCCTTTAAAGTCACAGACAAAACGAGATTCATTCATATTTCGAGGACAGACATAATAACGTAATGTATTATGTTGCTTTCTTCTAATTGTCATATTTGTAAGTATGGCGCCACAGCATGGACATTTGATTTTTTGTTTCAGTTGATTAGCTGAAGGTGTTCGTTTGACATGTTTTTCAGACCGTAAAATCTGCGCTTGTTCATAGCTACTGATAGAAATAATAGGTGGAAACATGTTGTCATATTGTCCATATTGATTGATAACGCGACTACAGTAATTAGGGTTCATAATAATGTTACGTACTTGATATGGTTTTCGGTTGATTAACTTATTATCTTTTTCCAAATATTGTGCAATCTTTTTGTAACCATACCCTTGAAGATAGTATTTGAATACTGCAGTCACCGTTTGTGCTTCTACTGGGTTGATTACAAATGTGCCTTTATAATAATGATATCCAAAAGGTGCATGTGTGGTAATCAGTTTACCTTGACGTGCTTTTTCTTTTATCCCGTTGCTTACTTGTTCACCAATATTATTTGACTCAAGTTCAGCTAATGAAATGAAGATATTGAGTTTTAGACGATCAAATGATTTGTTTAAGTCAAAATAGCCATCGTTAACACTCAAGATATCTACATTGTACTGCTGGCATAATTTAATTAATTTTAGCGCATTTTTCAAATTACGATGAAGTCGATTCAGACGATAACAACATAATACGTCACATTGTCCCTGTTGAATCAGTTCAGTAATTTGTTGGTAACCATTCCGCTTATCAGTGCGTCCTGATTGCTTATCGCTATAAAAGGTAATGTGTTGAATATTATGCTTTTCGGCTAATGCCTTGATGGTTTGTTTCTGGGTTGAGAGTGATTGTTGTTTGAGTGTACTTTGACGTAGATAACCTATTGCTTGTTTCATCCTGTTTCCTCCTTCCAAATTGATAATATATATTTATGAACGAATTTATAGTTAAGCCCAACACCAGTGAGGTGTTGGGCGTTATTATTAGTCATCAGAGTGATTGATTTCTTCAATCACTAAATCAGCGAGTAATGTGATTAATTCGTCCAATGAAAAGACCTCCGATTCTATAAAATATTTAAGGATTTGATAATATGATAAACAGTCATTCTGTCGTCTCTTGTACTTTTCACAAAGAAATTAGTGAGAGCTACCTCATTCATAAATTCAGGGTGCAATTTATAAAGTATCAAGAGTTTACGTTGTGTCTCAGTTAACGTATAGGATTCTATATCATAGTCATGATCAATATAATTTACGACTAATTGTTGATTCTCTAATTCGACCAAAGAGCATAATGTGTATTGTGTTAATTTGAATTTAGTATTCATTTTAATTTCCTCCAAGTATTTGATTAAGTAAGCTACAACAGCCTTTAGGGTGTTGTAGCGATATTTTATAATCCTAAATCGTCATTTGCTTCGGATTGTTTAGCTTTCGTTACAAAATCTTCTAGCAAATTTTTATTTGTATTATCAACGAATGGTGGTGGTATGCTAGGTTCTGTTTTAGAACTCAAACCAAACATTGAAGCATAAGTCATATCTAGCTTAAGATGGTAAAAGACAATAGTCTTCTTTTTGCCATTAGAATCTGGGACACTACGTTTTGTAGTTTTACGGTTGCGGTCAGATTGGATATAATCTTTATCGCGTAAAGCATCTATAACTGTGTTTACATCTTGAAAATGATTTTCGTCCAACATATTTTTGAATACATTGGTAAGCATTTTAACTTGAATATGGTCTTTTTTAAGTTCAATAAGTCCATAATTTTCTATCATTGTTGAGAGTTTGCTATCTTCAGAGAATTTGCCACGATTTTGAGCTACAAACTGAACAATGATTTCGATAGCTTTCTCTGCTAGTGAGCGTTCTGAAACTGACTCCAAATGATAACTAACCAAGTATTCTCTTACTGCATCCATATCGATAGGTATAGCAATAACACGTTCGAATATACGAGCAGATGTCGTAATCACTGCATAGCGTTTGAACATACGAATACCAGTATTACTCGTTTCATTTTTTAGTTGGTTTTTGAACCAATCATGTTCCGCTTGAAACCATTTAATTACTTCGTCTTCACGTTTTAAAAGATATTCAGCTACTAATGGCATGATATGTCCATAATTGACCGATGTAGCCCTTTTAATTGCATCTGCATTGTCAGCGCTTGTTGTAAAGGCTTCAGATATTTCAATCGTACGGACGTTCAAACCATCATTACGTGCACTATTATTTAAAATACTGTGTTCTGCCGTACTTATCACTGTGGTGCCCCAATTTTTGAGTGCTTTGACATTACCATCTATATTAGAGCGTTGTCGGCCTTGTCCTTCTGCCAGACTGTACAACAATCCAGTAGTGTCTTTGAAGGTTGCAGCTGACAATTCATCTAATACGATAGGCACACCAAAGTTACTACTTAAATATCCTTCAAGCGCGTTTCTAGTACCATTCCATGATCTAAACAGAGTATTGCTACCTTTAGTAGGATTGCCGGCTATTGAAACAGCTAAAGCGGCTGCAGTCGATTTACCTGTGCTTGAATTTCCCATAAATGAGAAGATGGTTCCCGCAAACTCGACCTCATGTCTTGTTTTTAGGAAAGCCGTAACTAATGAAGAAGCAGCAAATACTACTGCAAGTTCTAGGAGTAAGTTCCCTTTAACTTGTTTTAAGTACATCTCCCACCAGCCTTTGAAAGTACCTTTTGGTTGTAAATCATAGTGTGTTTCACAAATGATTTCATTAGCTTGAGACTGCTCTATTTCTTTTGAAAAGTATGGTTTATCCAATGAAATGACCATACCTTCATCATCAGACTGTAATACACCTACGCCGGTATATAATTTAGATAATGGAAGTGACTGGCGCATCGATTGTAACGCATAGCTTAATGATTTAATGTACCGTTCGTTGATGTTGAAGCCGTACTTAATCAATCCAGGTAGCTTGAAAGATGTTAAGATATCTGATGCTTCAATACGTTCAATATTTTTTCCGTCTGTAATAACCAATTTCTCAACCCCTGTAGACGGGTCGAGAAATTTATTTTCAATAATTATGGGACTAGACAATTGGATGATTTTTTCTATATCATTGTTACTTTTAGGTGGAATCACTTCATAAAATCCATTTGAATTTAAAAAATATGGATTTTGCTCGAATATGTTGTTAGTCATTAGTTGTTACCACCTTTCCAGTTACGTTTGTGACGCATTGGATTAGGTCCTGTCTTACGGTAAACTAAGTTCCCATTACTATTCTTACCAATAATGACAAATGGAACATTTGGTGTGTGCTTTACAAAGTATGAGAACCAACGACCTACCTCTTGTTGAACTTCAGTTGAACAGGTAAATCCAGATTTTAAGTTTAAATCACTAAATGTAAATGTAATATCTTCAGATAGACTGAAAGCAGCACCTAAAATTCTTCTTTTAAATTCGTTAAAATCTTCACCTTTGTACTTCATAATAATTTACCTCCGACTATTTTAATTTATGTATCGGCCGAATACATGTATAAATATATAATGAAAAACGACAGGTGTAAGTTCGGAAAATAGGGGAGTAATTTCCATACAATAATAATTGAAAATTATATTGACAAAAAAAGAGTACCGACATTAGTCGATACTTCATTGGTATATAACTATTTAGTTGTAATATAAAAAAATTCTGAATAATTATCACTTTTATTTAAATGATAATTTAATGCTTTTTTTAATTCAGAAATGAGTTTATTTCTATGTTCCTTAGTAAATTTCGGTTGGCCGACTAATTCACTATTAGTTAACAGTTTGAGTATTAAATCTTTAGGTGCAGAAGATTGTGTTTCTTTATTAGTAATATATTTAGCTAAATTAATATCTATTGGAACACGCGTTTCATGTTTTAAATACTTGTTATAATCATACGATTGATATTCAGCTAATTTTGAGTTTATCTCGTCATTCAACTCTGCTAGTTCGCTTAAGTAGTATTCTAGAACATTTAATTTTTGATTATTATTAAGGTCAGGTACGGTTATAATATCTACGATTTTAGATTTAATACCTACTTCGACATTTGAATTCACTAAAAAATATAAGTAATAATTTGTCAGAGCTGTCTCATAATCAGTGGAATCTGTTATTTCATTTTTAATAAAATAAAAAAGGTTTTCATTGATTTTATTCATATGATTTAAGTCTTTTTCATTAGCACCATACTTTAAAAAATGAAGGTAATCAGAGTTGTTTGATAAAATATCATGTATTACATATTTACTTTTAGGTTTAAATGCAAAGGATTTTCCATTTTTAAAGTTATCTGGATTGATACCAAGGTAATGACAAAACTTTTTGAAGTTTGCTGAAAAGTTCGTTTTGGTTGGTATAAATAAATCATCATCTTCCCATTTATCTGGTTTGTTTTCAAGTGCCTCACTAATATCTGTAGAGCTTTTAACATTATTGTAATAAATGAATTCTACCTCTAATTTAATAATCTCGTTAAGATTCATTGAATATTCATTTTTATTACGAGTTTTACTAGCATTGTTTATTTCTTCATATGATTTGTTTGAATCATTAAGTACTTTCTTTACATCTTTTGGATCTATCTTCCCAATTATTGATTGCAACTCATGTCCCCAATCGCTGTTCATCAAATCACTCATTTCTTCATTTTGTTTTAATTATACTCTAAAGACATATAAATATTTATAGGGAACAGAAGTTCTTAAATTGTTATAATTAAAATAATTAATTTTTAAAATCAGTTTAATGTAGAAAAAGTTTGAACATAAAAGGGAACGATTTTAACGACTGAGATAGAAATAGTAAAGATCAATTTCTTTATTTGTGAGGCTATAATTAGTGAAAGGGGATCTAATTATGATAACTGAGGACATTCTCAAACAAATTTCTAATGTTTTTAATGGGGATGATGAAGATAGTGTTTATAATTATAAAACAGGCGCAGTTTAAACTAGAGTTGAAATTATTTTGGATTTAAATCGATTTTATGTATAAATTCTATAACTTTTAATTTTTGTTGAGTGACATAGGGATAGACATTGAAAAATGACTAGTTAATGATTTAGATATTCTTTTTTATTGTACATAAAGAGACTGAGACATTTATTTATGTCCCAGACTCCCAATTTATAACACGATTTAATATAAACTTTATGCTCCAATCAATTTTAGCATTATAAGTGCTTTGAATGGGGTTCCAATAAAACGGACAGCTCTGTTGTTAAAGTATCAATATCACATGGTTTTGATGCTTCAATCCACCATACAATAATGCCTACTACAGCTGATGATAAAAATTGGATTGTAATTTCATTATTTTCTTGATTCATGTTGTCGCGCATTTTCTTTGATAATGTTTGTTTAACTATATTAAGATCCGACCTTTTAAACAAAGTCTTTAAAATAGTGTACTGATCATCAATGACATATAATATTTCACGTAATGCCTTTTCATTATCCTCTGATTTTGCCATGTAAAGATTGCATTGATTTACTGCTGCACTCAAAATAAAATCAATAGCATGCTCATAAAATAATGTATTAATTTTACAGATGACTTGGGTGGAGATGATTCGTTTATAGAGGTAAGATGCATCATCTTATTTCTACTTCTAATTGCTAAGCAAAGAATTAGGTAGGCTAAACAGATAAAACGGTATAATGCAGTGATTATTAAATAATTAGTCATGATGCGCATCACTACAATCAAAAATTTTAGATGCCAGTTCATTGGCTTTATGAATATGTTTGAAAGTTTTTGTAGTCGATAATTCAGGCCAGCTAAACTACACAAGTCCTTCACGACTGCTCCAATTTTCAGGATCGGTTACATTGTCTCCAATACCCTTTAATAAATTTACTTTTTTTTATTTCAGAATCATTGGCTATATCAGGATAGTTAATATTTTGTATCTTACCTTTTTTAGCTTTCATAAAAGCGATAGCAGACGTACGTTTTGGTGTGAATATATCTGCTGATTTAACTTTATTATTAATGTACATAGAAATATGGAGTTGATAAGGGTTCATATCATAAGCATTTTCAACTAAGTCCATTATAGCGTCACCACCAGGTCTAGCAGCAGCTTCTATGACATAGAGTTGGTCGCCTTTGATTTTTATTTCCACATGAGCAACGCCTCGCGTAATACCTAAAGTCTGACACGTGCGGATTGCAAGGTTTTTAATATCTTCATTTTTATATCTGTGACTTGGGACTAAATGACCCATTTCAGTAAACCATGGTCTGGGAGATAAATATTTTTCGGTAACTGTAATGACCTCATAAAAATGATGACCACACAACACTTCAACTGAAACTTCGTCATCACTATCAATAAATGTTTCAATCAGAAATTTATTTTTAGATACATGAAAGGTATCAGCATAAGTCTCCATAATTTGTTTCGATTTTCTATAGGCATCCATGCATTCTTTTTCGTTATTTGCTAAGTAAACCCCATCACTGCCTCCAAAATCCATTGGTTTTATAATTACTGGGAAAGTAAATTCTTTGATACATTCTTTCAATTCTGTTGCATCATTAAATTGTATCGACTTTGCTGTAGGAATGTTTGCTTTTTCAAATAAGGATTTCATGATGTGCTTGTTTCTGCAAGCTTTAATAACCTTTGGTTCAAGGTAAGGCAAACCGTAGTCTCGATTTAATTGATTAGCTACTTCTAATGTCCAATCATTTAAGGGGACGATGCTTTTTGGTTCGTACCCCTGAATTTGATAATATGCTATCTCTTTCTTTATCTCTTCATAGCTTAAAGGATTGGCATCAATGCAAAAATCAAAATACGCATTGTACTTATATTTTGCATTTTGAATTGCTGTCCATATTTGAAAATCACCGATTGCTTTGCCACCAGCGTAAGCATGTTCTCTTAAAAACTGATCTGCACCTAATAACAATAGATATTCTGTCATATGAGCTTCCTAATTTTTATGAAATGATTAATATATAAAAATAATACTATATAAAATTATATTTGGAATATAGTTGGAATGAATTTTGGGAAATATGAATTTTATTAATTTGAGTATTTTGAATTGGTTTGAGAGAAGTGTAATGAAATTCGAAGCATGATTAAGAAGATTGGAAATATAAAAAAAGACTAATTCGCTCAAGCGAATTAGTCTTTTTACAATTAAGAGTGGGGGTCGTTCTAAACTCTCAATTGAAGCCCTACAATTGTTAGTTGTTTTTAATATTCGATATTCGGTGCTTTATTCACGTGTTTTTGATAACGTTTTAAAGCGCAAAAACCGATAGCGCCGATTACTGAAACTACTAATAGTTTTTTCATTTTTTTCACAATCCTTTAAAATTATTATGCATTAAACTACTATTTACTATAATAGTTTAGGTTTAAGCTTTTAGAAGTTTGTTGACGTGTACGTCTCATTAAATCAGGATCTTCAATTAATGATTGACCATAAGATGGAATCATTTTTTTGATTTTTGGTGTCCATTCTGATTTATATTCAGGGAAGTTTTTCTCTAATACTTCTAATGCAACTGATACTGAAGTAGAAGCCCCTGGAGATTCACCTAATAATGCAATTACAGTATGATCTTCAGAATTAACCACTTCTGTACCGAATTGGATAAAGCCTTTACCGTTTTCAGGTGTATCTTTGATTACTTGAACACGTTTACCAGCATTGTATAATTGCCAGTCTTCGTCACGTGCTTCTGGGTAGAATGTACGAATATGGTTCATAGTACCTTCTTTAGTCATCAAGATTTGATCAATTGAATATTTAATTAATGGTAAGTTTTTAACTGCTGATGCTAATAAAGTTGTGATGTTATATGGTTTAACAGATTTAAATAAATCTAAATTAGAACCTTGTTTAAGGAATTTAGGTCCAATACTAGCGAATGGTCCAAATAGTAATGTACGTTCACCATCAATATAACGTGTATCTAAGTGAGGTACAGTCATTGGTGGTGTACCTTGAGGTTCTTTACCGTATACTTTAGCATCATGTGCTTGTATAACATCTGGATTTGTACAGATTAAGAATTGACCAGTGATTGGGAATCCACCTAAGTGTTTACTTTCAGGAATACCTGTTTTTTGTAATAGTGGAATTGCGCCACCACCTGCACCAATAAATACATAATCAGCTAGTTGTGTTTCTACACTACCACTGTTACGTTGACGTACTTTAACTTCCCATTTACCGTCTTTACGTTGGTTAAAGTCCATTACTTCGTGGTTGTATTGAACATCTACATTAGGTTGTTTTTCTAAGTTTTTGGCCATTTTACGAGTAAGTTCACCAAAGTTTACGTCAGAACCTTCATCAATTTTACTAGCTGCCATAATGTCACCTGCACTATGACCTTGCATCATTAATGGAATCCATTTTCTCATTTGTTCAATATCTTCTGTATATTCAATATTGTCGAACATTGGGAATTCTTTCATAGCTTCATAACGATCTTTTAAAAATTGAACGTTATTTTTACCTCTTACAAAGCTAATGTGTGGTAGCGGACGAATAAATTCTTCAGGGTTACTGATTGTTTTGTTTTGAACTAAATGACTCCAAAATTGTTTTGATAATTCAAATTGTTCATTAATCTCTTTCGCTTGCTCAATGTTAATTGAACCATCTGGTTGTCTAACTGTATAATTCAATTCACATAAAGCAGCGTGTCCTGTACCAGCGTTATGACGCTCGTGAGAACTTTCATCACCTGGACGATCTAAACGCTCGTATAATTTAATATCCCATTCTGGTGCTAATTCTTTAATCATTGTACCGAATGTAGTACTTAATACCCCAGCGCCAATTATTACAACGCTTTTTGACTCTTTGTTAGTAGCCATTATCTAATCACCTTTCCTTATCTCAACTTGCAACTATAGTATAATACTAAATCACCTATCATTAAAATACATATTTTTTATAGGTGCCATTCTAATATGGAATCTTTTTTATTTCTACTATTAAAACATAGAGAGAAATAAATTTTTTAAATATCTTTTTTGTTATTCGATTGATGTATAACTTCATTTTAACAGAAAATTTACAAACATTCCATAATATAGCATTGCTAATTAAATATAGAAAAATTATAGTTCTATGTAATTTTACCCCGATCAATCTTCAACAAACACGACTATCAAAATATTTGTACATTTATTTATTCACGCACGTGCGTATGTACACGTGCGTACATATTAAAGTAGGAAAGTTTAATTTTCTAATATCAACATTGAGCAACTGGAAAGATAACAGCTATTTTAAAAACTTCCTATATAATAGTTATCCATATACACGCAAATTATCCAACTTTCACATGTTCTAACCATTACTTTTTTCTATGGGTTAGATAGATAATATGTATTTGATATATATGTTGCAGCGTTTTATAATAAGTATGTAATCAATTTACAGCGCAAATCATTCGTTATGACATGCCATGGTATAGGACTAAATGTGAACGGCGCTAATTTAGAGTATTAAATATGAATTTTTCATAATAATGTAATGAGATTAAATTTTTAATACATTGTTAAGTGAATAATTTAAATTGCTTGCAATGATTAATGATTTTTTGCATTAAATGTTGAAAGGAAATGAATGTAAAATGGCTGACAAAAATTATACAGCAGCAAATATGGTAATAAATACTTTGAAAAATAATGGTGTGGAATATGTATTCGGTATCCCAGGTGCTAAAATCGATTATTTATTCAATGCACTTGAAGATGATGGCCCAGAACTTATTGTAACGCGTCATGAGCAAAACGCGGCAATGATGGCACAAGGTATTGGACGCTTAACAGGTAAACCAGGTGTTACCTTAGTAACAAGTGGCCCAGGGGTAAGTAATTTAACGACTGGACTTTTAACAGCGACATCAGAAGGAGACCCTGTATTAGCATTAGGTGGCCAAGTTAAACGTAACGATTTATTACGTCTAACACACCAAAGTATTGATAATGCAGCATTATTAAAATCTTCAACAAAATATAGTGAAGAAGTTCAAGATCCAGAGTCATTATCAGAAGTTATGACAAATGCGATGAGAACTGCAACTTCAGGTAAAAATGGCGCAAGTTTCATAAGCATACCGCAAGATGTTATTTCTGCACCGGTTGAATCACAAGCGATTGCACTTTGCCAAAAACCTAGCTTAGGTGTGCCAAGTGAACAAAATGTTAATGAAGTAATTGAAGCGATTAAAAACGCGAAATTCCCTGTATTATTAGCAGGTATGAGAAGTTCAAGTTCAGACGAAACGAATGCAATCCGTAAATTAGTTGAAAAAACAAATTTACCAGTTGTAGAAACATTCCAAGGTGCGGGTGTGATTAGTCGTGAACTAGAATCCCATTTCTTTGGTCGTGTTGGTTTATTCCGTAACCAAGTCGGTGACGAATTATTAAGAAAAAGTGACCTCGTTGTTACGATTGGTTATGATCCAATTGAATATGAAGCGAGCAATTGGAATAAAGAATTAGATACTAAAATTATTAATATAGATGAAATTCAAGCGGAAATTACAAATCATATGCAACCAGCAAAAGAATTGGTTGGTAATATTGCTGGCACAATCGAACTTATTTCTGACAAAGTCGATGAACCTTTTATCAGTCAAAAACATTTAGACGAATTAGAAACTTTAAGAGCGCATATACTTGAATCAACTGGTATCAAACCAACACATGAAGATGGCGTGTTACACCCAGTTGAAGTCATTAAGTCAATGCAAAAAGTATTATCAGATGATACAACAGTAACTGTAGACGTAGGTAGTCACTATATTTGGATGGCACGTAAATTTAGAAGTTACAATCCAAGACACTTGCTATTCAGTAATGGTATGCAAACGTTAGGTGTTGCGTTACCATGGGCTATTTCAGCTGCTTTAGTACGTCCTAATACACAAGTTGTATCCGTTGCTGGTGATGGTGGTTTCTTATTCTCAGCACAAGACTTAGAAACTGCTGTACGTAAAAATCTTAATATCATTCAATTAATTTGGAATGACGGTAAATATAACATGGTTGAATTCCAAGAAGAAATGAAATATGAACGTAGTTCAGGTGTAGACTTTGGTTCAGTAGACTTCGTTAAATATGCTGAATCATTTGGTGCTAAAGGCTTACGTGTAACAAATCAAGAAGAATTAGAAGCGGCAATTAAAGAGGGATACGAAACTGAAGGACCAGTATTAATTGATATCCCAGTGAATTACAAAGATAATGTCAAACTTTCAACAAATATGTTACCTGACGCTTTTAACTAATATCGAATCAAACGGCGAAAATGATTAATTATTTATCAAAATAGGAGTGAATAAAGTTATGACTAACGTACTATATCAACACGGCACACTAGGTACATTGATGGCAGGCCTTTTACAAGGTACTGCTTCAATCAATGATTTATTAAAACATGGAGACATTGGTATTGCGACTTTAACAGGTTCAGATGGTGAAGTGATTATCGTTGATGGTAAAGCTTATCATGCCAATGAACATAAAGAATTTGTAGAATTGAAAGGTGACGAATTATCACCATATGCAACCGTATCAAGATTTACACCTGATAAAACGTATAGCACGAGCAATAAATCTTCAGCAGAAGTTTATGATGAAGTTAAAGAAAAAATGTTAAGTGAAAATTTATTCTCTGCTGTTAAAATTTCAGGAACATTTAAAAAAATGCATGTACGTATGATGCCAGGACAAGAACCACCATATACAAGATTGATTAACTCAGCGAATAGACAACCTGAACAAATTGAAGAAAATATCAAAGGTTCTATTGTAGGCTTCTTTACACCAGAATTATTCCATGGTATTGGTTCAGCAGGTTTCCATGTTCATTTCGCTAATGATGACCGTAATTTTGGCGGACACGTATTGGATTTTGAAGTTTCAGATGTTACGGTAGAAATTCAAAACTTTGAAACATTTGAACAACATTTTGCAGTCGATGATGAAGCATTTACAAATACGGATATTGACTACAAAGATATTGCAAAAGAAATAAGACAAGCAGAATAAAGGAGTAGCGAGCAAATATGTTAGTTGAAAGTTTTAACCCTTTTAATAATTTGCTACTTTCAAGTATTGTAGCCGCAATACCAATTATATTATTTTTATTATGTTTGACTGTATTTAAAATGAAAGGTGTTTATGCAGCAATTACAACGTTAATCGTTACAATTATTGTTGCTATGGCTTTCTTTAAATTACCAGGAAGTATTGCAGGCGGCGCTACTTTAGAGGGCTTTTATCAAGGGATTATCCCAATAGGCTTTATTGTAATCATGGCAGTTTGGTTATATAAAATTGCTACAAAAAGCGGCCAATTTGCTATTGTTCAAGATAGTATCGCGAGTGTCTCACGAGACCAACGTGTTCAATTATTATTGATTGGCTTTGTATTTAATGGATTTTTAGAAGGTGCTGCAGGCTTTGGCGTACCTATTGCCATTTGTGCGGTACTATTAACACAATTAGGTTTTAAACCTTTGCAAGCTGCGATGTATTGTTTAGTAGGTAATGCAGCAGCAGGTGCTTATGGTGCGGTAGGTATACCGATTGCTATTGTGGATACTTTGAATTTGCCAGGTGGTGTAACAACATCTCAAGTAGCGTTAATTGGTAATTTAACGTTAGGTTTTATTAGTTTCGTTGTGCCATTTTTATTAATGTATATTATGGATGGTTTTAAAGGTGTGAAAGAAACTTTCCCAGCCACTTTAGTTGTGGCAGTTACTTTCACAGTTTTACAAGTGCTTATTGCAGCTTTTGCTGGACCAGAGTTGGCTGATATTATCCCTGGCCTTGTAGCAATGATTGCATTAGCATTGTTCTCAAGAAAATGGCAACCTAAAAATATTTTCAGAATTAATAAAGATGAAAAAGCAGATGCCGTGCCTAAACATTCTATTGGACACATCACTTATGCATGGAGCCCGTTTATCATTTTAACGATTGTTGTGATGATCTGGAGCTTACCAGCATTTAAAGGTTTATTTGAAAAAGGTGGCGCCCTAAGTGCACTTGTTGTGAACTTTAATGTGCCGGGTACGATGAATGCTGTGACTAATAAACCGAATGAACTGACATTCAATTTCTTTGCTCAAACAGGTACAGCGATTTTAATTACAGCGATCATTACAATTATTATTGCGAAAAATATGAGCTTTAAAACGGCTGGTCATTTACTGGGTCTCACAGTTAAAGAATTATGGATTTCAGTGTTAACCATTTGTTTCATTTTAGCAGTATCTAAAATTACAACATATGGTGGATTAAGTAATGCTATGGGACAAGGTATATCTAAAACAGGCACTGCCTTCCCATTATTGTCACCACTACTTGGTTGGATTGGTGTATTTATGACGGGATCCGTCGTAAACAATAATTCATTGTTTGCGCCAATTCAAGCCTCTGTTGCTGAACAAATTGGTACAAAAGGTTCATTACTTGTTGCAGCTAATGTCGCTGGTGGTGTAACTGCTAAGATTGTATCACCACAATCTATAGCTATCGCTACAGCAGCAGTTAATAAAGTAGGTAAAGAATCAGAACTGATGAAAATGGCAATGCGTTTCAGTATCGGATTGTTAATTCTCGTTTGTATTTGGACATTTATTTGTAGTTTATTTATTTCATAAAATGAATTTGAAAAGACCGAAATTAAAGCATATCATGCTCGCTACTTAGCTATATGAGCATGTATGATAAGTTAAAAAGTTAGTGGAAATACCGCATAGATTATTTCCTGGAAAATATTTATTATAAAACCAATTAAAAAACACTAAAGTCGATGGCGTTTTGTCATACGACTTTAGTGTTTTTTGTGTTCCTCAAAGTTTTGCTGTATATAAAGTATTATTTATGCTAAAGGTACCCCAATCAATTCTATACACATTTTCAATTTTATTTGGACAAAAATGCTAACTGCGATACACCAACTCTAACTATAAAAATTGTGTTAGTTATCGCTTTTTAAAATTAAATATAGGTGTGGCTAGCAGTGGTTTAGTTAAATTGTTTAAGTGTTAAGTCAATGAATTGATCACTTGCTTTTGTTAAATTTTCTAATTTGTTATAACCAATCACTACTGTGTTTGTAAATGATTGATTTAATTAAACGTAAATGGCGTCACTATTATGTTCAGTAGAACTACTTGGTATAAATGTGAGGACGCCTGTAGAAATTGCAAGGCGATCGGCATTGTCTACGTTTGAAGTTTCTAAAATAATATTAGGGTAAATGTTGTATGTTTCTAGAACTTTATTGATGATCTGTTTAAGTCCGTATCTATCTTTTAGAATGATAAAGTGATCGTGAGATATGAGTGACATGATTTCATTGGAATTTAATTCATTTTGTTGGATTCTTTTATATAAATGGTGCTGAGGTGGCACAACTAAATATATCGGTTCCGTATAGATTTGAGTGTATTGAATATTTTTATTCCATAATGGTAGTGTATTTAGACATAAATCGACTTTACCCTCTAGTACTTGTTTTTCAATGTCTTGGGAATTACCTTCGATTAAGTTAATTTTAATATTAGGAAAAAGATTCATAAATTTAGGCAGAATTTTATGTAGTATATGGAACGCTAATGTAGGTGTAACACCTATGTTTAAAAAACCGGAATTCAAGTTTGAAATATTAGTGATTTTTCGCGTTACATCATGATAAAGTCGCTCTTGTTCTTGTAGATATTTATAATAAAGTTGACCTTCGGGCGTAAAGGTAATGGGATGTTTTTTACGATTAAAAATAATGATGTTCCACTCAGTTTCAATATTTTTGATAAAACTACTGAGATAGGGCTGGGAAACATAGAGTTTATTGGCTGCCTTGGTTATTGTTCCTTCATTGATGATCGTTTCAATATATTTATAGTTACGGTTAATAAGGCTCCCTACTTAATGACATAAGTAATTACTTATATGTTATATATACTAAAAACTATTTTACATTTAGTCAATATGAACAGACAATATATATGTTGCGTTTAATTCTTAAGGGGAAGGCACTGTAACTAGAAAGGAAGTCAATTTTTTATGGAAAATAGTACAATGGATATGGAATGAATTTGGACAAAAAATTTCACGATGAATTTTGTAGTTAACTTTTTGGTTAATTTGAATATGTATTTACTGATTGTTTTAATTGCAGGCTATGCGCAGTCTCAATTTAATGCCTCAGATAGTTCGGCTGGGCTGGTAGCAGGTTTATTTATAGTCGGATCACTGATGGGTAGATTTGTTATGGGGAAATATATCAATAGTTTAGGACCTAGAAAGGTACTCTTAATTGGAATTGTATTATTTACAATTACGAGTGTTTTTTATTTTGTAGAATCTTCATTATTATTTTTAATTATTGTTAGAATCATTAATGGATTTTCATTTGGGATTTGTACAACTTCAACTGGATCAATAGCAGGGTATATAACACCGGAAACTAAAAAAGGTGAAGGTATCAGCTTTTTTAGTTTGAGTATGGTGCTTGGTGCAGCCATTGGCCCATTTTTAGGTTATTGTTAATGCAACAATATTCAATAGAAGTCATCTTTGGACTTAATCTTGTATTGAGTTTTATTTCATTGATTTTGGCAATATTTATGAAAGTACCTTTTGAAACAATTGCTAGAACAGCAGAGGATAAAGGGTTTAAGGTTTCAGATTTTATCGCGAAAGAAGCCATTCCAATTGCCATTATCGTGTTTATAGCTGGTCTTTCTTATTCTTCTATTCTTAATTATATTAAAGTTTTTGCGCAAGAGAGAGACTTAATTACAGCTTCAAGTTATTTTTTCGTTATCTATGCAATCGTCTCAATTTTTTCAAAACCAGTTTGTGGTAGATTAATGGATGCAAAAAATGAAAATATAGTTATATACACTAGTATTATATTTCAAGCTATCTATTTCTTAGTTATTGCATTTTCACATTCAGCATGGATGTTATTAATTGGTGGTGCTTTATTAGGATTAGGTTATGGTAATATCACGTCTACGTCTCAATCGGTATCTGTCAAAGTCGTACCAAAAGAAAAAATTGCGCGAGCAACCTCAACATTCTTTATCGGTTTAGATTTAGGCTTAGGATTTGGGCCCTATATACTAGGTTTGTTTACTAATCAGATCGGGTTAGGCAATATGTATATAGTAATGGCTGTATTATTAATTGTCACTTTCTTTATCTATCACTTCATACATGGTAGAAAAAGAGTGTGTCAAAAGCATAATCATGCCCCTCGTGAAATATTGAATCCATTTTCAAGAATTTGAATTATTTAATTAACATATGCCCCTTTCAATGATGGCACATATAAGTGCAAACTTGAGAGGGGATTTTTATATATTTTAAATGGTTACACATAATACAGCTGCTAACAAATTGATTAAAGCCTGAGCATCTATTTATGTTATACAAGCGCAATCAGTTTACGATATGTACAAAGCTGTAATTTTAGTTGTTTAGTTGGTACACTGAATATACCGTAGTTGTTAATACAAATACATAAAAATTATAAGATAAATGAAAGGAGGTTGTTTATGTTTTTAGCATGGAATGAAATAAAGCGTAACAAATTGAAATTTAGTCTGATTATCGGTGTCTTAATTATGATTAGTTATTTGCTGTTCCTATTATCAGGTTTGGCAAGTGGTTTAATGAATATGAATAGAGAAGGTATTGATAAATGGCAAGCAGACGCCATCATTTTAAACAAAGATGCGAATCAAACGGTTGAACAATCAATGTTTGATAAAAAGGATGTTGCAGATACATATAAAAAACAAACAACGCTAAAGCAATCCGGTGTCATTGTATCTAATGGAGATAATGAAGAAAATGCATTGCTATTTGGCGTAACAGATGATTCTTTTCTCGTGCCGAATATGATTGATGGAAAGAAATTTAATGCTGATAATGAAGTCGTTGTTGATGAAACGTTAAAAGAAAAGGGATTCAAACTAGGTGATACATTATCGCTATCACAATCCGACGAAAAGTTAAAAATAGTTGGGTTTAGTGAAAGTGCTAAATATAATGCTTCTCCGGTACTTTTTTCAAATAACAAAACCATTGAAAATATTAATCCGTCATTAACTGAAGATAAGACGAATGCGGTTGTTGTAAAAGATAAAGATTGGCAGTCTAAAGATTTAAATCATAATTTAGAAGCGATTGGTATCGAAAGTTTCGTTAAAAACTTACCAGGTTATACAGCGCAAAACTTAACGTTAAACTTTATGATTTCATTTTTATTTATCATCTCTGCTACAGTTATTGGCATCTTTTTATATGTCATTACATTACAAAAAACGAATTTATTTGGCGTATTAAAAGCACAAGGCTTTTCAAATGGTTATTTAGCCAAAGTAGTGTTGTCGCAAACGTTTATCATTGCCTTGATTGGTACGGTCATTGGACTGGTATTGACCATAATTACAGGAGCGTTCTTGCCGAGTGCGGTACCGATTAAATTTAGCGCCACAACATTATTAATTTATGGGGTTGTCCTTATCGCTGTTTCATTAATAGGTAGTCTATTCTCCATATTAACGATAAGAAAAGTTGATCCACTGAAAGCGATAGGGTAAATGAGGAGTGTATAATAAATGCTAGAATTTAAAAATGTCACGAAATATTTCCAAGATGGAAACCAAAAAATAGAAGCTGTGAAACCTACCTCACTAAAATTTAATCAAACTGAACTCATTGCAATTATAGGACCTTCAGGATCTGGGAAAAGTACTTTCCTAACTATGGCGGGCGCACTTCAAACACCGACGTCTGGAGAGATTCTCATTAATGGTAAGGAAGTCTCCCAGATGTCTCAGAAAGCATTAGCAAACACGCGGATGCAGGAGATTGGCTTTATACTTCAAGCAACTAACTTGGTGCCTTTTTTAACGGTGAAACAGCAGTTTAAATTATTGGCTAAACAAAAGAAAGATGTATTAAGTCAAACTGAATATAAGCAGTTGATGTCACAACTCAATCTCGAAGCAATTGAAAATAAACTGCCGAGTGAAATTTCTGGTGGGCAAAAGCAGCGTGTAGCCATTGCTAAAGCGCTATATACCCAACCTTCGATTATTTTAGCGGATGAACCAACGGCTTCGCTTGATACACAAAATGCGATGGAAGTCATGGAAATTTTAAAAGCACAAACATCAGAAAAAAATAAAACGTGTATTGTGGTTACACATGATGAACGACTTACATCCTATTGTGACAAGGTTTATCATATGGAAGATGGCGTGTTAACACATACTTAAATAACGGTTTAATATGGGTACGGTGATATTAAATTATTGTGAAAGTTAAAGTTATAATCTCTAAATAAGGGGATGAGCATAATCAAACATAGGCATGAAATGGATTTGTTATGGAAAGCATATAAATATGAGGTCATGTGGCATAGTCAACAAAGCTATAATGAGATTAGAGAAATGCTTAAAGGGCAATGTGAATATAGAGATGTTGAAGAAGCAATTGATCATGCACTGTCCATACAGCCTAGCAAAGGTTCGGTAATCAATACATTTAGCCATATATGGGGTTATTTTAAAAAGTTTTGTAGCGCCTCAGAGAAAGCATTATTTAAAAAGCTGAAGGCACAATACTTAATAGATCGAATCGATACACATACGCTCATTTTCTTTATCTATTGTATGACAAGATATTATGATGTTACGTATCTCAAGGAATCCACATTAATCAAAAATTTTTCAATCGCAAATAGATCATTTAAATAGGATGATTTGCTAACACGATGGTTGATTCAAGTTTATGATATACGCTGTGTGATTTAGTCGATGGTATGGGCGATAATTTTAATGTCATTACAATATAAAGTTTCTTAATCTTAACGGTTGGTGCATATGAAGCATCAATCGTTATTTTTGTTTTAAATTTAAAAAAAGTTGTTTCATATACTGTTTATATAACTAATTGACTCTATAATAATGGAATGGTAATATTATCCCTATTAATCCAATCGGAATAATAAGTGTGTGGAGGGATAAAGATGAAAAGAATGAAATTAGGATATTTTTTAACTGGTTTTGGTCACCATGTTGCGAGTAGTAGACACCCAGATGCATTAGAACGTGGGGGTATGAATTTAACGAAAACCATTGAACAAGCAAAAACGTTAGAGCAAGCTAAATTTGATTTTCTATTTGTGTCTGATAGTTTATATCTTGATAACAAGACGCATCCAGATATGTTTACGATGTTTGAGCCAATTTCTTTAATGTCTATTGTAGCTAGAGAAACTCAAAATCTTGGATTGATTGTGACAGGATCTACTTCATTTTCAGAACCATTTAGCCTTGCGAGAATCTTTTCGTCTTTAGATCATTACAGCAATGGCAGAGCGGGTTGGAATATTGTTACATCAGGTATTAATCATACAGCGAAGAATTTTAATGGCACTACGAATGCAAATCATGATTTACGCTATGATCAAGCCGAAGAATTTGTGAATATTTCTAAGCAATTATGGGATTCTTGACGTGGCGTTAATACGGAACATCTTCATGCTGCAGGAGGCTTTTTTAGTGAAAAAGAGCCAGAACCAATTAATTATCAGGGGGAATTTTACAGTGTAAAAGGCCCATTAAATATTGAAGCATCACCTCAAGGTTATCCATTACTTGTACAAGCAGGTTCTTCAGAAAAGGGTACAGAATTTGCGTCGAAACATGCAGAAGTTGTATTTACAGCGCAAAATGATATCAACGATGCAATCACGTTTGCACATAATTTGAAAAATAAAGTTGAACAAAAGCACGGAAATGCACATGAAATTGTTATTATGCCAGGTATTTTTCCATTTATTGGAGAAACACGCGAGGCAGCGGAAGCGCAATTCCAAGAATTACAAGATCTCATTGTGCCAGAGATGGGAATAGAGTTATTATCTTCTTATTTAGGTGATACAGATTTAAGTCATTACGATTTAAATACACCGTTTGAAAATATTGAAGTAGAAAAAGGAAACAATATACAAAGTCGTGTAGACTTAATCAAAGATACAGCGAAGAAGAATGAATATACTTTAGAAGATGTAATGAAGCACGTTGCTGGTGCAAGAGGGCATCATATCGTCGTTGGTACTGCTGAAGATGTAGCGGATAGAATGGAAGCATGGTTTACAAGTGGTGCAGCAGATGGATTCAATATTATGCCACCGCTCAATCCGACGCAGTTTGATTTATTTGTCGATAAAGTGATTCCGATTTTAAAAGAAAGAGGTTTGATTCAAGCGGCTTATAGTGAAGGGACTTTACGTGAAAAGTTGGGATTAAATCAAAAAATACATAGTTAATATGGATAGATAAAAAGCTAGAAAAAGTGACGACATCGCATCCATTTCGATATTAATTAGAAGGTATTTGCATATAAAAAATAAACAAAAAGAGAACGCACCGTTTAAAAGCGCGTTCTCTTTTTTATATGTGCAAACGCAACATATAGCCTTTAGCTAACTTCATTAATCACGAATCGCGTTAACTACATCAACCATGTCATCGTGAATAACAACATCTGCATCTCGATCATAAGGCGTTGCATCCTTATTAATGATAATAAGGTGTTGACCTTCAAAATAAGAAATGAGACCTGCTGCAGGTTGAACTACAAGAGAGGAACCTAAGACGACTAAGGTGTCAGCTGCTTGAATTTTTTGAATCGCATTAGAAATAGTCTGTTGATCTAACATTTCACCGTAAAGTACAATATCGGGTCTGATTGGACTACCACATGTTTCGCAATGGCGTAGATGCTTTGCCATCACTGTGGCTTTATCATATTTATGTTCGCATTGGATACAATAGAAGCGGTTTAAGGTTCCATGAAGTTCGTCAACATTCGCGCTTCCAGCATCTGTATGCAGTCCATCGATATTTTGAGTAATAACACCTAATGAACGTTGATGGTGTTCAAGTTGAGCAATCCATTCGTGTGCGACATTAGGTTGCTTGTCTGCCAATAGTAGGCGCTTATGATAAAAATCAACAAATCCTTCTGGATCATTTTGTAAGTATTCAGCGCTTAGTAAATATTCAGCGCTTAGTAAATATTCTGGAGCGTAGCCTTCCTTTGAAATCTCATCAAACAAGCCGCCCATAGATCGAAAATCAGGCACGCCACTTGCGACAGAGACGCCAGCACCTGTGAAAAATGTAATCTGATTCGCATCTTTAATAATCTTTTTTAAGTGTTCAATATTTTGATTCATTTATCTCACTCCATTGGAAATTTTAAATAATATGATGCAAATACGAGTAATATGCGTTGCGCTTTTAATATAATTTTAAATTTTAGAAAGTATTTTAGCAAATATAAGAGAATTTAAATGATGTTCAAAAGAGGTTCGTCAGATACAAGACAATTTTATGAAGCATGCTTTATAATGGGTTTAAAATGAGAACCGAGGTTATTTTAGTGAAGAAATTGTGGATTTGGGGAGCAAGTATCATAGCGATAGTTATTGTAGTAGGGATTGTGATGGCAGTCTTTGTAAGTCAAAAGCCATCAAAACAGGTAACACACTCAAAATTCGTGAATCATCCGATACCTACATTATTTTTACATGGGTATGGTGGCAGTGCCAATTCAGAGAAGTTCCTGGTACAACAAGCTGAAAACAAAGGCGTCACTCACGATGTCATCACCGCAGTGGTATCTGAAAATGGTAACGTCACGTTTAAAGGTCAGTTAAACAAAAATGCCATCAATCCTATAGTGAAAGTTGAATTGGAAAATAATAAAGACGGTGACTACGATAAAAATGCAAAATGGTTTAAAAATGTTCTGGTAGCCCTACAAAAGGAATATCAATTCAAACAATTCAATTTTGTAGGTCACTCTATGGGAAATTTATCATTTGCGACGTATATGCTGAATTATGGTAACGATGCCTCTCTACCACGTTTGAATAAACAAGTAAATATTGCGGGGACATTTAATGGTGTCTTAAATATGAATGAACAAGTTAACGAAATCAGTGTGGATAAAGAAGGGAAACCAAGTCGTATGAATCCACCGTATCAGCAATTGCGTGAATTGAAAGCAATTTATCAAGGCAAACAGATTAAAGTGTTGAATATTTATGGTGATCTTGAAGACTGCACGCACTCTGACGGTCGTGTATCGAACAGTTCTTCAAAGTCATTGAAATATTTATTGAGCAGTAGTCCGGAAAGTTATCAAGAATCAAAATATCATGGTAAGCAGGCACAACATAGCCAATTACACGAGAATAGAGATGTCGCTAATGAAATTATTAAGTATTTATGGGGAACGTCATAAAATTAAACATTTAAGGGTTAGAATTGAAAATTTATAAAGCGTGAATTGGTTTATTGTTATGGATAAATTATACAGTATAAAAGACATAGAAATGCATGGAAAGTGCGTTGCCTAGGTCTTTTATATTTTGTCGTATTATCATTGTTAAGCTTCAAAGTAGAGATAGCGAGGTTGAAGTGTTTAACTTTTCATTATGTGGTGAAAGGTGTTCACGTAATGTATTTTTATGTTTAGGCTGTGTAATGAGTTGGTTGCTATTAGCTTAGCAACATATTTAATATAAGTTGTTAAGGATCAGACAATTTTATTGTTCTGAGCCTATGTTCGGGTCAGTAATGATTTGCATTAACTTAGAAACTTCGGAAATTAATGTTTCTTGGTATGGTGAGTCTGCACTGAGGTATAAATCGATAAGGCGCACCATGCCGTTACTAATAAATGTAAGGTAGACATAGTCATCTAATTTTTGATTTAAGCCTTCTTCATAAGGAATTTTTTTCTCGAATTCTTTTTCCATAAAAGTACGCAAATTTTTCTTATATTTATCAGAATATTGGATACTGAAGAGTTTGGTGAAAAACGCTTTGTTTTCTTCAAAAAACGCAAACCAAATTTTAACACCCTGCTGCATACCGAGTTCTTTTTGGCTTCACAAATTTCTTCGAGCGCTTTGAATTTTTTATCGACAATACGGTCTAATAAGTCATATTTATCAATATAATGTAGATAAAATGTTTTTCTCCCGATTTGCGCGTGTTCTGTAATATCTTTTACTGTAATTTTATCAAAATCTTTCTGTTCAAAAAGCTCATAAAAACTATCATTAATGGCCTTTCTTGTTTTTACAATACGTAAATCCATCGTGATTACACCTTTCTTATAACCCACTTTCAATAAAATGAGTATTATTTCTCATATTGTACTACTTATGAATTGTATAATTGATTCTATTTGTTATGATTCAATTATACACACATGATACATAATTAGTTGTCAAAAATCTTTTTATTGGGAAATATTATTGTGATAATTTATGCATAATACATTTATTATTAAACAAATTTCTTGAACAATAATTACTCTAGCTAATAAATTAAATATTAGTAAAGAATAATTTGATTTAAAAAGGCGTCATAGGGATGTCTGATCACAAGGAGAAGAAAGTGCTTCAAGAATTAAACGATTTTATAAAACATTATATCAGTCGCTAGGAGATGCTCACTTCAATGTTATCATTATAGTGTTTTACACAAAATCATATTTTAAATAATTGCTTTTAATATATAAAGGACAAACAAGCTTATATACAAATGACGCACCTCAATTTAAAAGCGGTTAGTCTTTTTTATTGGATATATCTTTCGTAAAACACCAATTTAAGGTAGAAAACAACTAAAAAATAATTTAATATTAATCTAAGGAATAATATGACCTGGCTTATATATTATAGAGATGCATACGGACACATATACCTTAAGTAATGAATCATTGTGGAGGTTTGTAATGTCAACAGAGATTAAGGGAATTACATTTTTTACAGATAATTTAGTGGATACATCATCCCATGCTTGTAATACATTCAACGTCAATCCAACATACAAGGAACTCTTTTTTGATAATAATGTTTATACCATGTCGAGTGCGCAAGGAAAATTCAGGTTGTCAAATAACCACCCATTAAAAGTAGCAAATTATGCACAAATTGAACAATATGCAATATTTTTTGTAGGAAATGTGTTTCATACTATGGGTGCTTTTAGTTCAACGAATAGTCAATTACCAGTTAATACAATCGTTGGTCGCTATAGCTCAATCGCTGCTCAAGTTAGAAGAATGGCTGGCAATCACCCGATGGAACGTTTTACAACGTCAATGTTAACTTACAGTAAAAATACTTGTGCATTTAATGACTATCTTGATGCGGCAGGCGTTGAATTCGATCATCGCCCCTCAACAGTCGGTGGCATGGAACCGATAGTTATTGGGAATGATGTATGGATTGGACAAGATGTATTGTTTTCTTCAAAAGGTATCGCTGTCGGTGATGGTGCGATAGTAGCAGCTGGTTCAGTGGTTACCAAAAATGTGCCACCTTATGCAATTGTGGGTGGTAATCCCGCTAAAGTAATAAGATATCGATTTGAAGCACATATTATTGAAAGATTACTTAAATTAAAATGGTGGCAATATGGATTTGCAGATTTCAAAGGCGTGTTTTCTAAAAATTCAGATCTTTCATCTGTAATATTATGTGTTAATGCAATTACGTTCATAATTTTTTTCCTCCGATTGATTTAATGAGCTACAACGCGTTTATAGCGTTGTAGCGGTATAACATTCAAATTTATAGTTCTAAATCGTCACTTGCTTCTTTTTCTCTGGCTTGATTAACAAAGTCATTAAGCAAATTTGGATTTGTATTCCCATCAAAGTGCGGTAGTGTGAATGGTTCTGAATTTGAGCTTAAGCCGAAAATAGGGGCAAGTTCTTTATCCAATTTAAGATGATAGAATACAATACTCCTAGGTTTTCCTTGAGTATCTTTGACATTACGTTTGATGGCTATCCGATCGGAATCCATCTGGATATATCCTTCTGATCTTAAACTATCTATTACATTTTTTACATCTTGATATTGGTTTTCTTCTAACATATGTTTAAAAACATCTTTAAGCATCTTGACTTGAATGTGATCGTCTTTCAGCTCAATATAACCATACTGCTTCTAAAGAACAATCTACTCATAACAACGATGCAACAAGCACTAAGGAAGCCAAAGGTAATGCAGAAGCTTCATCAAATTGGCTTACTAAAAATAAAAAGTTACAAGAATATGGTCAATATCACGGCGGTGGTGCACATTACGGTGTAGATTATGCGATGGAAGAAAATACACCTGTATATTCTTTAGCAGATGGAACTGTGATTCAAAGTGGTTGGAGTAACTACGGTGGTGGTAACCAAGTAACAATAAAAGAGAAAAATAGTGACTATTATCAATGGTACATGCATATGAATAAATTAAATGTAAATAAAGGTGACGAAGTGAAAGCAGGTCAACAAATTGGACAATCAGGTAATACTGGTAATTCAACAGCACCACACTTGCATTTTCAACGTATGCAAGGTGGCGTAGGTAATGAATATTCAGTTAATCCAGATTCTTATATCAACAACAATCAATAATTTTATCAGAAAAAATCACGTCTTATTATAGGCGTGATTTTTTTATTTGAACTTAAGAAGTAGATATGTTTAAATATAATTGTTATAGTTACATTTAAAAAGGAGATGATTCATTGAATTTAGAATTTAATATCGCGGTTCACGTATTAACTTTCTTAAGTAAACATTCATCTGAAAGATTTAGTAGTGTCGAATTGTCATCAAAAGTTTGTGTTAATCCTGTGCAATTAAGAAGAGTTATGAGCAAACTATTAGAAGAAGGTTACATTACAACACAAAAGGGCAAATATGGAGGGTATCGAATAAATGGTAATGTGTTAGATACGCCATTATCCAATTTATTTAAATTATTCGCTTCTAGTCAATCATTTGGCAGAATTTACACAGGTACAAAAGAAAGTGACTGTAAAATTTCAAATGAAATGAGTCGAGTAATGTCAAACTACCATCGAAAAGAATTTGAAATAATAGAAAAATATTATCAAAATATTTCTATTGGAGATATATTAAACGATATTTTAATGGAGGGTTACAATGAAAAAGTATGATTTATTAATTTTAGGGTTTGGTAAAGGTGGAAAAACACTAGCAAAAACAGCTTCAGCTCAAGGGAAACAAGTAGCAGTTGTTGAACAATCCAAAAAAATGTATGGTGGTACATGTATCAATATCGGCTGTATTCCATCTAAAACATTAGTGCACGAAGGATTAGAAAGTGGATCGTTCAATCAAGCATTTGAGCGTAAAGAAGAAGTCGTAACGGCCCTTAATAAAAAGAATTATCATAACTTAGCAGACGATGAAAATATAACAGTATTAGATTACAAGGCTAGCTTTAAATCCAATACGGAAGTAGACTTATTAGATGAACAAGGCAAAGTTGTAGATACTTTAACAGCAGATGACATTGTGATAAATACTGGTGCAACACCTGTTATTCATGATATCAAAGGTATTAAAGAATCTAAACATTTATATGATTCTACAGGAATAATGAATTTAAGCGAACAACCTAAACGGTTAGTTATTGTTGGCGGAGGATATATTTCTTTAGAATTCGCATCTATGTTTTCGAACTTTGGTACACAAGTGACTGTATTAGAAGCGAATGATAAATTAATGGCAAGAGAAGATGAAGAAATCGTTTCACATGCGATTAAAGATTTAGAAGATAAAGGTGTAAAATTCGAGTTAGGTGCTCAAACTTCAGAATTTGAAGATAAAGATGGATATACAATCGCTAAAACGAATAAAGGTGATTTTGAAGCAGAAGCGGTATTACTCGCAATTGGTAGAAAGCCAAATACTGACTTAAATTTAGAAAACACTGATATTAAACTAGGTGAACGTGGCGAAATAGAAGTCAATAATCAGTTGGAAACAGCTGTCAAACATATCTATGCAATAGGTGATGTAAAAGGTGGCATGCAATTCACTTATATTTCTTTAGATGACTTTAGAATTGTTAAAGACAAATTATTCGGTTCAGGTGCTCGCACTACAGAAAATAGAGGTGCAGTACCTTATACGGTATTTATAGATCCTCCATTATCTCGTGTAGGATTGACTGCTAAAGAAGCAAAAGAACAAGGGTATGAAATTAAAGAAGGTAAACTACCAGTAAGTAATATACCTCGTCACAAAATTAATAATGATCCTAGAGGTCTGTTTAAAGTTGTGATAGACGCAACAACAAATAAAGTACTTGGCGCTACTTTATATGGTTTACAATCCGAGGAAATCATTAATTTAGTAAAACTGACAATTGACCAAAATATTGACTATACAGTTTTACGTGACAATATATATACACATCCTACTATGATAGAATCATTTAATGATTTATTTAATATTTAATTATATATAAATGTAATAAAGGCACATCACATATTGACGAATTGTTCAATAATGTGGATGTGCCTTTTTTTATTGAAACGACATTAACTACTCTTCATCCCGATTTTAATACTTGTAATTACGATACAGTCAAACAACTACATAGACATATATCTATATAGTTGTTAATCTATTTAATATCTAGGAGGTAGATATATGTCTTATAAAGAACTCTCAACAATATTAAAAGTGTTATCAGATCCAAGCAGATTGGAAATATTAGACTTACTTTCTTGTGGTGAATTATGTGCTTGTGATTTGTTGGAGCACTTTCAATTCTCACAACCAACACTCAGTCATCATATGAAGTTATTAGTAGATAACGAATTAGTTTATACACGTAAAGATGGTAACAAACATATGTATCAACTTAATCATGTTATTTTAGATGATATCAATCAAAATATAAACATTATTAACACATATAACCAACGTTGTGTATGTAAAAATATAAAATCAGGTGAATGTTGATGATGACGACTTTAGCAATTGTAATTTTTCTTTTAACTTTAATCTTTGTGATATGGCAACCTAAAGGTTTAGATATTGGTATTACAGCTTTAATTGGGGCGGTCATCTCTATTATTACAGGTGTTGTTAGCTTTTCTGATGTACTAGAGGTAACAAGTATCGTTTGGAATGCCACTTTAACATTTGTAGCTGTTATTCTTATTTCATTAATATTAGACGAGATTGGATTTTTTGAATGGTCTGCAATACATATGGTCAAAGCTTCAAACGGTAACGGCTTAAAAATGTTTGTATATATTATGCTATTAGGATCAATAGTAGCTGCATTTTTCGCAAATGATGGTGCAGCTTTAATCTTAACGCCAATTGTATTAGCGATGGTAAGAAATTTGGGTTTCAGTAAAAAAACGATATTCCCTTTTATTATTGCAAGTGGATTTATTGCTGATACTACATCACTTCCATTAATTGTGAGTAATTTAGTAAATATCGTTTCTGCTGATTACTTCAATATTGGATTTATTGAGTACTTTAGTCGAATGATTATTCCAAATATATTCTCTCTGATCGCTAGCATATTTGTATTATGGCTTTATTTCAGAACATCTATACCAAAAACTTTCGAAAAAAAGAATCTTATGAACCCAAATGATGCAATTAAAGACTTAAAATTATTTAAGATTTCTTGGCTAGTATTAGCAATATTACTTGTAGGCTATCTTGTTAGTGAGTTTATTCAAATCCCTGTATCGATCATTGCTTGTACGATTGCACTTATCTTTGTGATCTTAGCTCGTAATTCTCCTGCAGTTCATACTAAACAAGTGATTAAAGGTGCACCATGGAATATTGTTCTATTTTCTATAGGTATGTACTTAGTTGTATTTGGATTAAAAAACGTTGGCATCACATCAATTTTAGCTGAAGTATTATCTAATATTTCAAGTCATGGATTATTCAGTAGTGTTATGGGCATGGGCTTTATATCAGCATTTTTATCATCCATTATGAATAATATGCCTACTGTCTTAATCGATACTATAGCGATTGGACAATCTAATGTAGTAGGAACCATTAAAGAAGGTATGGTTTATGCCAATATAATAGGTTCTGATTTAGGACCGAAAATCACACCGATTGGTTCTTTAGCAACATTATTGTGGCTACATGTGTTAACACAAAAAGGTGTAAAGATTTCGTGGGGAATATATTTTAAAACTGGAATCATTATTACTATTCCGGTACTATTTGTCACACTCTTAGGTTTATATCTCACACTAATTATATTTTAAGAAAAGAGGCTTTAACTATGGATAAGAAAACAATTTATTTTTTATGTACTGGCAACTCTTGTCGTAGCCAAATGGCAGAAGGTTGGGGAAAGAAAATTTTAGGTGACAGTTTTTATGTCTATTCTGCTGGAATTGAAACACATGGTGTTAATCCAAAAGCAGTAGGTATTGATATCTCAAATCATACATCAGACTTGATTGATAATGATATCTTAAGACAATCAGATTTAGTCATAACATTATGTAGCAATGCAGATGATAATTGTCCCATCATACCACCTAACGTCAAAAAAGAACACTGGGGCTTTGATGATCCAGCAGGAAAAGAATGGTCAGAATTTCAACGTGTTAGAGATGAAATCGGAAGTAGAATACAAGAATATAAAGAAACGCTCGTATAATGCGAGCGTTTCTTTATATAGTTGATACAGTTGAAATTTTAAAAAATTATAGCATATTGCTGAATTTATAGAGATATATTCCTTAAAAATTGAATAGGGTGCAATTATATGATATATAATACTTGATACATATATAAATAAGTAAAATTTATCTTACTTTATAAACCGCATCATTAACTGATAAGCAGAAGCGTATCACAAGTGATGCGGTTTTTTAGACATTTAATAATAAAATTTATCATTACCAATGGTTTATAACATGAAATTGTGCATTTATATGATTAGCTAAGAAAAAAGACTCGAGCTTAATCGAGTCTTTTTTACTTGAACTTATTATAGTAGGAGTTATTGTTATTGTGTTTTTTTTAATTAGTAATTAAAACATAGAAACCAATTATTAAGATCAATATTGGTAAAATAATTATTAAATAAATAGAAAGCGAACCGAAGATGTTAGTCATCATAGCCAATGCGAACAAAATTAATGCAATTAAATTTAATAAATTCAGTCCTAAGGTTTTAGACATATTTTCACCTCCATAATTTAAAGAACTATTTAAAATAGTTCCTAACCGTTATGATGTCGGAGAAAAGCTGGGATTTGTCAAAACAACGATTGAATATGCATTAAAAGATAAGAACATGAAAGATGAATTAAAAGCATTTATTAACAACTTAAATTTATAAAAAATAAACGCAATCCACTTAACAATAGTGAGATTGCGTTTTTTTATCTTAAGTATAATCAGTTTATAATATCAACAAATTTTTCATTTGCTGTTAAATAATAGCCATCAGAAGTTTTTAATCTAGGTGTAAGTTTGTCAGTGAATGCAAGATCAACAATATCTAATGTCATTCCAGGTTTTAAAGTTTTAATTGGATCGTTGTTAAATGAAATAGTTTCGTACAATTTACATTTTTTAATAACTTCTATTGATTTTGGAATATGAGATACATAACCTTCAATCTTATTAAGGTTTATTTCTGTTACAAACGCTTTATCCGCTGTGATGTATAAATCATCATTGGTGATTAATAGAGGTGTTTGATCAGCACTTTTCCCAGTTGCTTTAATTTTTATAAGTTGCCCTTTTGCAATTGAGTCGAGGGGATCATTGAAATCAGTATTTTTATATCTGTTGATTTCTTGTTTCACAACAATATGGTCAGGCGCATGTACTAGATAATGATCCGTATTTAATGAAACAGCTTCTTTTTTATCTGAAATAAATTCAAGGTGAAAGTTCTGACGTTTTAATTTACTTTGGTCATTAAAATTTGGATAAGTTGCACGAACTAACACTTGGTCAAAGCCGTTATATTGAATTGAAATATTAAAATCAGTATCTTCAAATTTCAAATCGTCTGTTTTAATATAAATACAGTCATTTTCTACTATGAAATCCACTTTTTTACTGAAGCGGTCATCTTTAATTTTGACTAATTTTACTGCGTCAATAGCTATATTAGGTTGTTTATACAATTCTATGACTTCATAAAATGTATTATTGATTAGTCTTGTACCATTGTATATGGCAGTACATTTTGTTTTAAGTTCAACCAAATTCTTGAAACTTTCAGGATATTTAAAATAAACCATGTGATCTTTAATATATTTATAAGCATTTGCTTCATAAATCATATATTCAATATATGATACAAAATTCTTTTGATTATGGTGGTATGTATGATAAACATTTTTATACTTATCATTTATTAATAATTTTTCCATCTCGTAGCCTGCACCTGTGATTACAGATTCAACTTCATTGAATTGTTGATAAAAGAAATCCTTGTCATTAGAATTCAAGAATGTTTTTGTAACTAAGAAACGAGAAATAAAATCCATTTCTAAACTACGACATAAAATTTGCTCTTTAGCGTATTCAGGAAGTTCCATTTGAATAATTTCTTTAAGTACATCCAAATTAAACTGAGATTTTTCCATCATGTCAGTGGCTTTTATTAATGAAATATTATCAGCATAACGATTTACATGATAGACAGGTTCTGGTGACATAGAAGCACTTTGAGATTTACTGATTAATTCAGAATAAAACAGTTTATCTTCTCCATACTTTAAATTTTTGAACTTCATATTGTTATCAATAACAGTTGAGCGCTTGAACACTTTACCCCAAGGGCCAACAGCTCTAAATATATTATAAATTTCATAAGGTACCAGTCCATTCGCTTCTTTATAAGAAGCGAAGTTAGCTACTTTTCTTATTTCATTATTCATATGTTTGTAACATTGACCAAACCCAATATCTGAATTATGTGTTTGCATCTGACGAATTAATTTAGGAAAACCTTCTGCTTCTAACCAATCATCAGCGTCTAGTATAGTTAAATATTCTCCATTGGCTTCTTGCATACCAATGTTACGTGGGATTGCAGGGCCGCCTGAATTTTCATCTAATTGAATAGCTCGAATAAATTCATATTGTTCAGCATAACGATTTAATATTGCGTACGAACCATCTGTGGAAACATCATCCACAAAAATAGCTTCAATTTGCGACTTATCAATATTTAAATTAATTAAGGATTGAATACAATTTTCTAAAAAAGGTTCTTTGTTATATACTGTTACCACTATTGAAATTAATTTCTGAATTGTAATCTCCTCCTTATTGCTTGTAACTAAAAGTGTTTATCACCATTATATATTATTTTCATGTAATGTACATTCAAATATTAATAAAGATGATTAACTACGTATTTGAAGATACATAAAGTGAAATTATACTTTTAATGTTTATAGCTCGACTTTTAGTGCCTTATATGTAGAAATGCATCAAACATGACTCTAAAAATAATTCACTTAGAATGTTACTCTATTCATTTAACAGGTTTGCTTATTCGTTTCTATGCCTCTTGTAATGTTATAGTTTAAGAAATTATAATAGCGAATGCGATTAAATATTCAAATGGTGATGTGAACATCTATTTAAAAGTAGAAGATGCTAAAGTTATCGTCATCATGGAAAATGATGCACCGAATTTAACTCAAGAAAATGTAGAACAAATATTTAATCGTTTTTATATGGCAGATCGTTCTCGTATAGGATATGGAAGCGGATTGGGCTTATCAATTGCACAAAGTTATATGAAGAAAATGGATGGTAAAATATGCGCAAAATTAGAGAATGAAAAAATATCCATTATATGTGAATGGGATAAACGAAGCGAGTAAAAACTATAAAACTGCTTATATATCATTTCATTGGTTGTAAGTTATACGCTATAAGTATTGGAGAAGGTTGCCTATGAATAATTTTAAAAAGATATTTACAAGTAGCACGAAAACGGCAAATAAGAAAGTAATCACCGTATATGTGATTTTGCGCTTAATTGTTATGTTCAGCCTTATTAATGAATTGATATTTATCCAAAGATGGGATGTGATTTTCACCCTTGTTTTGACGCTTGTACTCTTTACCATTCCACAATTAACTGAACGATTATTAAAAATTGAAATTCCTAATTTACTTGAATTTATAATTATTCTGTTTATTTTTAGTTCTACAATTTTAGGTGAACTTGGAGATTTTTACAGTTATTTTAGGCTATGGGACACAATGCTTCATTCAATTAATGGCTTTTTAGCTGCAGGTATCGGATTTTCACTAGTATTTTTACTTAATAAAAATGTACGAGGAATCAATTTAAATCCACTGTTTCTGGCAATCGTTACTTTTTGTTTTTCTATGACAATCGGTGTGATGTGGGAGTTCTTTGAATATACTGTTGATCAGGGGATGGGTATGGACATGCAAAAAGATCGAGTAGTTCAAAAAGTGAATAGTGCAGCTTTGGCAAATGAGCACAATACTGTGCATCACATTGATAATATTGAGAAAACAATTATAGAGAGTAAAGACGAGTCGGGAAATCATGTAGAAAATGTGGTTGATGGTGGCTATCTTGATGTCGGCATACATGACACAATGAAAGATTTATTTGTGAACTTGCTGGGTGCAGCTACATTTAGTGTGCTAAGTTATTCATACGCGAAATACGACCGGAAAAAATATAAATTTGTGAAGAATTTTATTCTAAAAAGAGAAAAACCATAATTGTTCACTGTCGATATTATGAAGTTAACGACACCTGAAATTAAGCTCAAATAGTTAAACCTGAGGTCCTTTTTGTTCAATATAATCAATTTTATAATTTAACTATTTGAGTTTTTATCTACAGAGCTCCTTTTTGGTATTGAGTTTTAAGTAAAATAAGTAATATAGTTAATAAAATGAATGAGGGTAACCAAACAAGAGCCAAATTCAACATGCCTAGATAAATACAAACAGAAAAAATGGATAGGCCGAGTGCATTTCCCAGGGAATAAACACTTTTTACAGTGTGACTTGCGTATTCTGTCACGATTATTTTTCTGAATATGATTCTTGCACCACCAAAAGATAGACCAAAGCATAGCATTAATAGCAGTTTTATTATTATTGTATCCTCGTAGTAATACCACAGAACAGATATTGATATACTTATAATTAAAAAGATATTCATCCATTTATAGGACATATACTTACTAAGTAAAATACCGATAAGTGCCATACCAACGCCTAAAGCACTATCTAATAATGCTACTTCGTGTATCTCTCGATTTTTATATGCTGTAAATGTAGGTAACATAAAATTGATAGTTCCTAATATTGGCCACATAAGCATACCAATTAGGTAATGAACTATTTTTACAGTTTCCTTTGAAGTATGTGCAGTTTCACAGGTAACATCATGTGTAATCAATTTTACTTTTTTAATGCCTAAGTGAAGTAAGAAGTAGACTATCCCGTATATTAAAAAAATCCAAAATAAAGCAATGAATTTCATAATTACTGCAATAAACAAAGGGCCTATCATTAAAGCGACTTGATTGACTGTCATTGAAAGAGAACTATATTTATTAATAAATTCTTCATTTTTATTCTCAACTAATTCAGAAAACCACAATTCTAAACTTGTTTCTAATAGAAAAAATACAATCCATAAAGCAAAATTCAAAAGTATTAATAAAAGCGTGTTTTGGTAAAGCATGGTGATAGCGATAACTATAAAAAATATTCCTAAAAAAGATAATTTTGTAAGGTTACTGCCTGAATAATTTTTGAAAAATAAATTGATTAAAAATGGAGTGAATATTGCAGGAACGAATGAGAGAATAGTTGAAATCGCTAAATCACTTGTAGATTCAGGACTGGCTAATTCCCAGTTAATCGCTAGAATTAATCCACCACAGATAAATCTATATAAAGCCGTAATGATTAAGTAATTATTCATTATAATCATCACTACTATCAAAAATTTTATTTGCTAAATCATTAGCTTTATTTATATGTTTATATATTTTAGTAGTTGGTAGCTCGGGCCAGCTAAATTGTACTAAACCATCACGACTGCTCCAATTTTCAGGATCACTTATGATATCACCGATATTTTTTAATAAACTGATACGCTTAATTTCGGTATCTTTTGATATATCTGGGAAATTGATATTTGTTATTTTTCCTTTTTGTGCCTTCATGAAAGCTATTGCTGATGTGCTGTTTGGTCTGAATGTGAATGGAGGTTTGAGTTTGTTGTTTATATACATTGAAATATGTAGTTGATAGGGGTTAATACTGTAAGAAGATTCAACTAAATCCATAATAGCATCTCCGCCTGGTCTAGCTGCGGCTTCAATGACGTATAGATTGTTGTCTTTGATTTTTATTTCTATGTGAGCTACCCCACGATTAATTCCTAAAGATTTACATGATTGTATTGCTAGTTTTTTAATATTTTCATCTTTATATCTGTGGCTAGGAACTAAATGGCCCATTTCAGTAAACCAAGGTCTTGGAGATAAATATTTTTCTGTGACAGTGATTACTTCATAGAAGTTTTCACCACATAAGACTTCTACAGACACTTCCTCGTTACTATCGATAAACGCTTCAATTAGAAATGTATTTTTAGAAACTTTGAAAGAATCAGCATAAGCAGCCATAACTTTTTGAGATTTCATGTAAGTTTCCTTACATTCTGCTTCATTATGAGCTAAGTAAACGCCGCCACTACCACCAAAATCTACAGGTTTTATAATAACCGGAAATTCAAATGTTTGTATCAATTCTTTCAATTGTTCAATAGTTTCAAAAAGTTTCGATTTTGGAGTAGGGATATCAGCTTTTTCAAATACTTCCTTCATTAGATATTTATTTCTACAAGCTTCTACGACTTCATCATCAAGGTAAGGCAACCCGTAGTCTTTGTTTAACTTATTAGCTACTTTAAGTGTCCAATCATTTAAAGGAACTATAGATTTAGGTTCATAACATTGTGTTTTATAATAGTCTATTTTATTTTTTATATCCTCATAACTTAAGGGGTCTGCATCAATACAAAAATCAAAATAAGCATTGTATTTATATTTCGAACCTTTTATTGCTGTCCATATCTGAAAATCTCCTATTAATTTCCCACCGGCATATGATCGTTCTCTAAGGAATTGATCAGCTCCTAATAACAGTAAATATTCTTCCATATTAGCCTCCTTAATTTTTATGCATATTTTATTACATAAAAATAATACCATATTAATGTAAATTTAAAAAATTGGTAAAATGATTATTTTGTTATAGTATTGTGATTTATTTTATATAGTGTTACTTTGTCTTGATTAGAAGTTTGGAAAAACTTAGTGAGCTGATTGATTAAGAAGTATCATGATCTAAGTTAGCGTACAGATTTGAGGTTAATATATTAAAGGATTTTAAAGTTATAGTTTGGGGATGAAATCAAATTTCATATTTTTGATTTCATCCCCAGTTTTTTTTATTAAAATAAAGTTTTATTCTTCTTGCAGTTCATTGTATCCAAAGTCAATTTCAAAACCTAAATCTTGAATCATTTTATAGTCTAGTTGATTTGGCTGTCCTCCAGTAATTAAATAGTCTCCTACAAATATTGAATTTGCAGCCTTCAAAGCTAAAGGTTGTAGTGAACGTAAATTAACCTCTCTACCTCCAGCAATTCTAATTTCTTTAGATGGATTAACGAGTCTAAATAAAGCAATTAGTCTTAAACATTTCATAGGAGTTAATTCATCCATTTCTCCGAACTTTGTGCCTTGAATAGGATGTAAAAAATTAATAGGAATACTATCGGCATCAATTTCTTTTAAGGCAAATGCCATATCAATAATATCTTGATTTGATTCTCCCATACCACAAATGACACCAGAACATGGTGAAATATTGTTTGCTTTCATAATTTCTAAAGTATTGGTTCTATCCTTATAAGTATGTGTAGTTACAACTGTTTCATGGTAGTTTTCGCTTGTATTTATATTATGGTTATATCTATCGACACCAGCTGCCTTGAGTTTTTTAGCTTGCTCATCATTGGTTAATCCAAGACATGCACATACTTTCAACTGTGGGTGATTTGATTTTATTTCTTCTACAGTTCTACTTATATGGTCAATTTCTTTATTACTTGGACCTCTACCGCTCATAACGATACAATAAGTGCCTATATTGTTTTCATGCGCTACTTTGGCACCACTAACGATTTGTTCTTCTGGCACTAAACTATAGCGCTGCTTTTGTTTCATATCCCTAGATTGACCGCAATAACCACAATCTTCAGGACAGATACCACTTTTTGCATTTAAAATCATGTTTAATTTTACTTTTTTGCCGTAATAGTGTTTTCTTAATATGTAAGCCTCGTTTAATAAATCTAATGTGTCTACGTTAGAATCTTCATATACATTTAGCAACGTATCTTTAGTTAATATTTTCCCTTGTAAAATGTTTTCAGCTAATTTCATATTAATTCTCCTCATTTAATTAGGCTTTAATAGTTTCTCCTTTTTATAATAAGGCTATTTCTATACAAATGTAAACTAAAATAAATAAATGGTTTACATTAACTCCGTACTAGCTGAAAATTCTGATGAGGGGGGAACAAGGTTTTATATTCAACTTGCTTAAGGAAGTCTAATAAAATTTACAAAAACTTAAAATTTGATTTGATTCATCTAAGTAGTCACGATAAACTAAAGTCATTGTAAAAAATATATTTACGAGGGGATAGTGTAGTGTTTAATAGTAGCGAACAATTAATTTTAGGATTTACGATCATTATTTATTTTATTTTTCTATTGCTCATGTCTGTATACATACAACGAAAAATTAAAACTTATGATGACTATAATATGGCAAGTAGAACGGTAACATTATGGCCACTGATTTTAACATTTGTCAGCACTGGTGTAGGTGGCGCGACATTGTTAGGTTATATGGAGAATGGTTATACATTAGGTATGGGACAGCAGTGGATTCATATAACTATGATGGCCGCTGTTATCGTACTTGCATTCTTTTTATTAAAACGTATTAGATTATTAGGTGAAATGCACAATATGGTAACAATCGGTGATTATACTGCGCTTCGTTATGGAGAATCAGCACGTATTCCAACTGTTATCAGTTTCTTATTTGCTTATTGTGCGATGACAGGTATGCAGTTTGTTGCAATTGCTTCTATTTTAAATTTAACAATAGGATTAAATATGACAGCGGGTATTATTATAGGATGTATCTTGCTGACTATAAAAACTTATCTCGGCGGTTTAAAAGCTGTGATTTGGCAAGATGTTGTTCAAGGGACGATGCTAACGATTGGTATCATAGTACTATTCTTTGTGGTTATATTCTACTCAGGTAATTGGAGCGAAATTAAAGCTAATGCGAGTAGCCAAAATCAAAATGATATGTTGAACTTCCTTAATATCACACCAAATGAAATCTTAATTTATCTGTTAACATTAGCTTTTTATCAATTTATCAGACAAGATGTGTGGCAACGTATTTGGGCAGCTAAAGACTTGAAAACTGCGAGAAATGGTTATGGCCTCTCGATGATTATTGCGGTAGCATTAGGTGCAATGACAGTGTTTATTGGTGTCTATGCTAAGTTTGGTTTGAATTTGGACATAGCAGAAACCCCATTAGTTTATTATAATGTCATCCAAAACGTGTTCCCATTTCCATTAGTCCTTGTAATGATTATAATATTATTAGCAGCAGTCATATCTAGTGCGGATTCCTTCTTTATTGCAGGTTCTTCATCTATAGCTAACGATATTATAAAACCAAATGTGAAAAGTGATAATCAGAATAAAATGCTGTTATATAGTAAACTTTCAGTGTTAATCGTAGCTGTGATTTCTTTAGTATTGGCGCTTATGATCCCAGGATTAGTAGATCTTATGGTAACAGGTACTGCAATGTCAGTTTCAGGCTTACTTGCGCCAGTGATGTTCGGTCTATTTTGGAAAAAACCTACGAAGCTTGCAGGTAACATTGCAATGTGGAGTGGGCTTGGTTCAGCAGTGATATGGCAAATACTAGGTCATCCGTTTGGTCTACATCCAATCTTAATTGGGTTGCCACTATCAATAATTATGTTATTACTTGTAACATTCTTTGGTAAAAAAGATTACGCAACAGTTTAAGCAAACAGTTCACCAAAACTTTATAATAAATAAAAAATCTCACTCATCTTATTTGATGAGTGAGATTTTTATTATAAGCTAATTGTGTTTTTTATATCATATACTTTCATATTAGATTATATCTCAAGTTATTCTTCTGATATTTTAACCACTTGTTTACCAAAGTTTTCACCAGAAAATAATTTTCTAAATGCATTAGGCAATTGATCAAAACCTTCATCGATTGTTACTTGTGATTTTATTTTATCTTCAGCTACCCATTTGGCAAGTTGTTCGCTTGCTTCTTTAAAATGCTCTGCAAACTGTCCTACTACAAAACCTTGCATTAGGGCTTGGCTTTTAACTAGTGTTTCCTGAATTCTTGGTCCCATTTCAGTTTGCGTATTATTGTAAGTTGAGATTGCACCACAAACAGGTACACGTGCAAATGTATTTAAATGTTTGAAAACTTCATCTGATAATTTTCCACCGACGTTTTCGTAATATACATCAATACCATTTGGTACAGATGCGGCAAGTTGTGCTTCAAAATCATCGCCTTTATAATCAACAGCCGCATCAAAGCCTAATGTGTCTGTTAAATATTGTGTTTTTTCTTTTCCACCGGCAATGCCAACTACTTTTGCGCCTTTTATCTTAGCAATTTGTCCTACTACAGACCCTACAGCGCCGGAAGCAGCAGATACAACAACTGTTTCTCCCTCTTTTGGTTTACCTATTTCCAACAAACCAGTATATGCTGTCATACCTGGCATTCCTAAAATGCTTAAGTATAAATGTAGAGGAACTTCTGTGGAAGGTATTTTAGTCACTTGATTGGCATCAGTAGTGATTATTCTTTGCCAAGGTAAGACACCCGTAACATAATCTCCTTCTTCCAAGTATTCTACTTCGGATTTTATAACTTTCGCTAAAACATGCCCATCAATTGGTTTGCCGATTCCATAAGGTTTAACGTAACTTTTTGAATCATTCATTCTTCCACGCATATAAGGATCCACAGAAATATAAATAGATTTTAATTGTACTTCACCCGTACTAGGTTCTGGTGTTTGGATTGTTTCGTATTTAAAAGTGTCATCTTTAGGTAATCCTTCTGGTCTTTCGTTTAATACAATTTGTTCATTTTGCATAATAATCCTCCGTTTTAATGTTTTTTAATTAGTGTTTAAACTGACTTGCTTAAATAAAATGATTTCTTGTAATAATGATTGCTATTGAAGTATAGAAATCAAACCTTTTTTATTGTTTTTCCTCCTCTTGCGTGGTTATATAATAAGATAACAGTTAAACCTTAGTTTAAGAGAAGGGATGTGCTTACATTGGAAAAAATTTATATTGATCAAGTAGCAAGCATATGTGATATAAGTAAAAGTAAATTAAGATTTTATGAAAAAAAGGAGATATTAAAATTTATAGAAAGAGACACTAATAATAAAAGGCTCTATAGTAAAGATGATATTGAAATGATAAAATTCATCAAATGTTTAAGTAATTTGAATATGAGTTTAAAAGAAATCAAAAAAAATACAGGTATGTTATATGATAATGAAATAGATATAAAAACAATATTAGAAGTACATTTAGGGGTTTTAAATAACCAAAAAGAAGTATTGAACAAAAGAATTGGAGTTATTGAAGGAGAGTTACTTCAAATCACTTAATTTATTACTCCCCAGTTAAAGTTGTGATATTAATATATGGAAAGTTCATTTGAAAAAGAGGTGTATTCATTTATGAGTATTGTTACAGTAATTTTAGTTTTATTAGTTGCTATTGAATTTATATATATAATGATATTACAAACGATTAAAACGACTTCCCTTAGAACTAGTAAAATATTCAATATTAAGCAGGAAGAATTAAAAAAGCCCAATTTAAAGGTTCTTATGAAAAACCAAGGTGTATACAATGGACTTCTGGGTGTGATGTTATTATATGCGCTGTTCTTTTCCCATAATCCTAGAGAATTAATTACTTGTATTTTAATTTATATCATTTTAGTTGCTATATATGGGACAATTACTAGTCAAAAATCTATAATTTTAAAACAAGGCGGGCTCCCTATAATCGCACTTATTTCATTGCTTTTTTAGTTTGAACTTAACTTATTGCCGTAATGATGAGCTTTAAAATCCCCCTACTGTTATACAAGTAGGGGGATTTTATTATTCATCGACATCTGCAACAACTGTTTGTTGGTAATCAATTAATATGACAGATCTAAGACCTGTACCTTGTTCTGATCCTTTTTCAACTGGACTTACATAATGACTTACATTAGGGTCGTAAACGCCGTAGGATTCTAAAGGGTTCTCCATTTCAAAAACTTCTATTATATTGTTTTCATCAGTATCTTCCGGATTATTCCCAGCAGCTTCCGGTACAGCGATAGCATTCGTTCCACCAACAATATTCTTTCTTTCAATTAAATGAGCAAAAGTAAACGGCTCTCCGTCTTGGTGTAAACAGTTCGGTGAGGAAACAGCTTTATCTCCGTCATTTTTTACATACAATTTAACGAAATGCACTCCCACATGAATCGGTAAAATTTTATCCTCTTCGTTCCAAAACGTTTCATGATAGTTGGCTATTATAATATCGTTCAACAATTTATTACTTCTTATATTTTCATCAATAGAATGGAATTCTCTATATGAGCCAGAATGTTCTGGATTAAACTTCCCTTGAAAATACGCAGAATAATCAACGCCATTTCTTTCAATGGTAGGAAGCCAAAAAACATCTTCTGTGCCAGGTAACACGATTGCTCTAGAGTATCTTCTATATCTATTAAGGTTAGGGGCATAATCATCTTCAGGTAGATCAGCAAAGTACGCTAATATTTCATTATAATCTTGTTCAATACCCTCATAATTTAAACTTTTCATTAAATCATATCTTGAATAACCATCTTTTTGTAATTTATTCATTATTCAATAGTATCCTTTCTGTTTTTAAATCTAATAATGTTTGAATGTCCGTACTAATTGCGTCCAATTGTTCATGATTCTTATATATGTGACTTAATAATCTCTTTTATATTTTATACCATTGTAAGTAGCAAACACAAATATCGATAAATTTTGATTTTCTAAAAATGAACAAAAACATTTTACCGATTTAATCCGACTATTCTTATATCATTTACCATTTTGGTGTTGACGAAGTATATAATATTCGCTATATTTACTAGCATAGATGTTATCTGAAAATTCTATATATTGAGAATTTTCATCTTAGGAAATGAGTAAAGTAATTCAAAAAATATTAAATTAAATTTTAAAATTTCCTCAACAGTCACTATTAAGCACAACGAAACTACATTTAGGAGGAAAAACATATGCCGAAGAAGCAGATACATTTTAATGGATTTGTTCAAAACTCACCATCCCCACATTCATCTGGATTATGGAAACATGACAAAGACCAAGGTGCACATCATAATCAATTAGATTATTGGATAAATATTGCGCAAACTTTAGAGAAAGGTAAGTTTGATTCTATATTTATTGCAGACGTTTTAGGAACATATAGTGTTTATAATCAATCGAGTGATGCTGCAATTAAGCATGCAGTTCAACTGCCTGCGCACGATCCTATACCGATTATTTCTGCTATGGCGGCAGTGACAAAACATATTGGATTTGCCCCAACAATTTCTACTACATATGCACAACCGTATAGTTTAGCTAGACAATTATCTACATTAGATCATTTAACTAATGGTCGTTTAGGTTGGAATGTTGTCACTTCTTATTTAGAAAGTGAAGCGATTAACTTAGGATTGAAAGAACGATTACCAAAAGATTTAAGATACAACAGAGCAGATGAATTTCTCCAAGTCGTTTATAAACTTTGGGAGGACAGCTGGGAAGATGGGTCTGTAGTTAACGATAAAGACACGGATACGTACGCGGACCCTGATAAAGTGCATGAAATTAACCACGAAGGTGAATTCTTTAGTGTGCCAGGACCCCATATAGTTGAACCATCACCTCAAAGAACACCTGTATTATTTCAAGCAGGTGCTTCAGAAAAAGGTAAAACGTTTGCGGCGAAACATGCAGAAGCGGTGTTTACGAAACATACTTCAGTTGAATCATTGAAACGCTATGTAGACGATATACACACAAGAGCTGAACAGCATGGCAGAAGTAAAGAAGATATTTTAGTATTCCCTATGGTACTCCCAATTATCGGAGAAACAGAAGAAGAAGCCTATCAAAAATACGAAGCATTAACAGAACATATTAGCTATGAAGGTTCCGCATCATTATTAAGTGGACATACAGGTATTGATTTTTCAGAGTATGACCCAGATCAGTATATAGAAGATATTGAGACTGAAGCGATGCAAGGCAATCTTAATATGTATACCAAAGACCCACACCATAAATGGACACTCAGAGAAGCTGTGAAAAATCATGGTCTAGGCAATGGCACAGCTAAATTTATTGGAACGAAAGAGCAAGTCGCTGACAAGTTTGAAGCATGGGCAGTTGAAGGTGGGGCCGCTGGGTTTAATATCGCCCAAAGCTATTCACCTGGTACATTTGAAGAATTTGTCGATTATGTTATCCCTGAATTACAAAAAAGAGGTCTATATAGAACAGAATACGAAGGCACAACACTTCGTGAAAATATGTTCGGTAAAGATCAAAAAACAATAAAGGAAAATCATCCAGCAAAAAACAAGAGTGCAGCGAATACTCTTATATAAATTAATAATAAAGGAGTAAAGAACAATGGATGAAATTACTCTCTATACATGGATAGGCTTCATATTATTTATGATAGTCATGGTTATTGTCGGTTATATCAGTTCACGTAAGATGAAAAATATTGCTGATTTTGCCACTGGTGGTGGTAACATTGGGCCTAGAGTGCTTGGACTATCATTTGCAGCAACATACTTAAGTGCAGCCACCTTTTTAGGCTATCCCGGTTGGTCATATGAATGGGGTCTTAATAACTTATGGTTATTTCTAGCCATGTTTATTGGTGGACCCACGGGTGTCTTAATGGTGGCTAAAAAGGTAAGGAAATTGAATACAAATCAAAAATCTTTATCTCTTCCAGATTGGTTAGGAGATTTTTACGATAGTGATATTATGCGTGTCGGTACTGGCATCATACTTCTTTTTAATATATTTTATATAGCCAGCCAGTTTGTTGCAGGCGCAAGGATTTTTGAATATTTACTCGGTATGTCTTACTTTAGCGGACTCGTCTTTATAGCCGTTATTGTCGTACTATACGTATACGTTGGTGGCGCACTTGCAGATATCTATACCGATGCGATTCAAGTGGTAATTATGGCCATTGCAGGTCTTGCTGTATTTATCTCAGGAATCGTTATTTTTTGGAAAGGGAGTATAACAAGTACATTTGCTGGTATCGCAAATAATTTATCTAACCAAAATGAAAATTTAGTTAAGGTATTTAATCCAGAATCTGTACATTTCAACTCTTTTGCCATGGTTTTAGGTGCAATCGTTATACAGTGGGCGTTTGCTTCTGCACCACATTTATTCAATAAAATATTAGGTTTGAAAAATGAAAAAGATTTAGGGAAAATGATTAATACTTATATTATGGTCACGGGGCTGTGTCTACTCGTGCTATTCGGTGGTATATTCGCTCGTGTCGCGCTTGGAGATAGTGTCGAAACGTCAGACTTAGCACTGCTTGACTATATCATTTGGGCATTTCCTGCAGTGATTGTAGCACTTTTCGGTGTGGTCATTTTAGCTGCAGCAATGTCGACAACAGATGGATTATTTGTATCTATTTCTACAGTATTTGCGAATGACATATTCTTGAAGTTCTTAGTTAAAAGAAAAATAATTAATATTAGTGATGAAAAAGCGAATAGAATTGCATTTCAAATAAGTAAAATCAGTGTGCCAATTGTAGGTGTATTATCATTTTTACTTGTTTTACAACCACCAAAGCATATGAGTGACATTATGTGGATTGGAATATCAGGCATCGCAGCGGGCACATTAGGTCCTATCTTACATGCCATATACGCTAAAAGGAAAGCACCAGCGAGAGCAGCAGAGTTATCTATGTTTGTAGGGCTAGGTTCATATTTAGTCATTTACTTCGGCGGTATTATTCCAAGTACTATGTCGGCAGGGGCAGTAGCAACATTTATCGGTATCGCAACAATTACAATTGCTGCATTTTTCATCAAGCCAAAAGATAATCAAAAATATAATGTAGAAGAAGGTAATAATTAATGTTTGTTAATGAGATGTTATCGATATGGTTATATGGTTTTCTAGGAATGTTTGTTGTAGTGTTTATTTCGTTAAAAGTCGGATATTCAAATAAAGATAAATAAATAATTTTAAAAGGAGCATTTACATGCCATTAATTAAATTAGACATGATCAAAGGTAGAGAAAAAGAGGAAATCAAAAGTATTTTAGATATCACATATAACGTGATGTTAGATGCGTTTCAAGCACCAAAAGGTGATAAATATTTAATTGTGAATCAACATGAGGACTATGAAATGGAAATATTAGATACAGGCTTAGGCATCGAAAGAACGGATGACGTGATTGTATTTACTATTGTTTCAAGACCGAGAACAAAAGAACAAAAAACGACATTCTACAAAAATTTAGTGAATACGTTACATGAAAAAGTAGGCATTCGTAAAGAAGATATTATGATTAGTTTAGTAGAAAATACCGCTGAAAACTGGAGTTTCTTTAACGGTGAAGCACAATTTTTAACAGGTGAGTTATAATCTAACTCAAGGACATATTATTTCGTTAGGTGACAACACTTATATAAAGCATAAAAAATACACTTCCACTTAGTAGCGGAAGTGTATTTTTGTGTTTATCAAAAATTAGAATTTATCTTTTAAGTCTTTAGCTTTGTCTGTTGCTTGGTCTTTCAATTCTTCTTTTTTCTCGTCGTCATTTTTAATTTCGTTGGCCTTATCTTTAGCTTTATCTGTTGCTTGATCTTTATACTCGTCAAACTTACTCATAAATAAACGCCTCCTTAAAATGTTATATTACTATGATTCCACATATCAAAGAAGTTAAACATATTTATTTTTAACTTTTTCCATAATAAAGAAAATATTTTAAAACCTAGACAAACCCTGTGCTAAAAAGCATTAGGTTTGTCTTTTAGTTTTATTATATAACCATAAAATCTAATGAGAAAACGTTTTCAAATAACACATTTTTCAACTGTAAAAAGTATTAAAAATTAATCTTTATTAAGTTGAATTCTAATTAAAATATAAAAATAAACGTGAATAACACGAAAAAAATAATTTTTAATAAAGTAATAGTATTTTTATGAATACAATGTAATATGTAATCATACCTAATATTAGAGGGGGAGTTTATGCAGTGAGAGAGAGACAGAGGTTTTCTATAAGGAAATTGGGAGTTGGCGTTGGATCTGTATTGATTGGTCTTACGATTTTTGCAACAAGTGGGAACGTTGCATCGGCTGATGAGAGACAAAATAAGGGAGATAGTTTTGAATCCGTCGTGTCAGATAAAAGTGTAGGCGAAATTGGGAGCCCTATACAAAATGATACAGAAAAGCCAAGTGAAGATGAAAAAGGTACGATTGAAACTGCTCAACAAGAAATTGAAAATGTGAAAGCTGAGAATACATCAGAAGTTTCACAAGAAAAGTCAGAATTATCAAACGAAAGTAAAGAAGAAGTAACACAAGAAGAGACAACAACATCAACAGAAGATGTGAAAAGTACGGAAGAAGTTTCACAAGAAACACCAAAAGCATTACCTGAAGATGAGAAAAACATAGATGAGGTAACACCAGAAGAGCAAGAACCAGTAACTGAAGATGTGCAAAGTACGGAAGAAATTTCACAAGAAAAATCAGAATTATCAAACAAAAGTAAAGAAGATGTATCAGAAGTAACACAAGAAGAGCCAGTGACACCGACAGAAGATGGAAAAGATACAGAAGAAGTGACACAAGAAGATACGAAAGAATTACCAAAAGATGAAAAAGACACAGAAGAAATAATCGAAGAAGATACAGAAACGTCGCCTGAAGATGAAAAAGATACAGAAGAAGTACCTGAAGAAGATACGAAAACATCACCTGAAGATGAAAAAGACAAAGAAGAAGTGACACAAGAAGATACAAAAACATCACCTGAAGATGAAAAAGACACCGAAAAAATAACCGAAGAAGATACAGAAACAGCGCCTGAAGATGAAAAAGACACAGAAGAAATACCTGAAGAAGATACAGAAACGTCGCCTGAAGATGAAAAAGATACAGAAGAAGTGACACAAGAAGATACAGAAACGTTACCTGAAGACGAAAAAGACACAGAAGAAATAACACAAGAAGACTCGGAAATATCACCTGAAGATGAAAAAGAAATAATTGAACCGGCTGAAGAAGGATCAAAATCAGAAGATGAAGATATAGCAGAAACAAATGCGACACTTCAACGAAGAGCAGATGTAAATAATCAAGCTACTGAAGGTATACAAACCTATGCTGCGCTTGCAGATGTTACACTTTTGGATAATATGGAGCTAACAGCGACTCATAATAATGGTGTATTAAATCTACAATTAGAGGGGAGACCTTTAGTTGGTTTAGGCGTAGGAAATACGTATCCAACATTCCAATTGTCTCCACAATTCCGTGATTTAATGGCAGATTCTAATTTTTTAAATGCTATAGAATTAGATTATGATTTACCAGGATTGCTTGGTGTATTAAGAAATACTGGAACTTTACAGGGCAACGAATTGACGATTGACCCTAATACGGGTGTAGTTTACGGGACAGTTGAAAATTTAGTGAATTTAGGTGTTGGTAGTAGAGTTACTTATAATTTGATGATTGATTTAAACCAATTGACAGAAAATGGTATGTTACCTGAATCTGATCTACCAGGAAGACAAGAATATAATTTTTCATCAGCTGCGGGTAGTGGTTTAATAAATGTTGATCTTCTCGCAAACAGCGGAAATGACACATCTATTGTTATAGAAAACGAAGAGGATTCAGAGTCCATTAGTGAAAGCGAATCATTGAGTACGTCAGAGTCACTCAGCGAAAGCGAATCATTAAGTGATTCCGAATCACTAAGTGAAAGTGAGTCATTGAGTGCCTCCGAGTCATTAAGCGAGAGTGAATCGTTAAGTACGTCAGAATCGCTAAGTGAAGTTGAAAGTGAATCACTAAGCGAAAGCGAGTCATTGAGCGCATCAGAGTCGCTAAGTGAGAGTGAGTCGTTAAGCACATCAGAATCACTAAGCGAAAGCGAGTCATTGAGTACGTCAGAATCACTAAGTGAAAGTGAGTCATTGAGTACGTCAGAATCACTAAGTGAAAGTGAGTCGTTAAGTACTTCTGAATCACTAAGTGAAAGCGAGTCATTGAGCACCTCTGAGTCGCTAAGTGATAGCGAATCAATGAGTACGTCTGAGTCACTCAGCGAGAGCGAGTCATTGAGTGCGTCAGAGTCACTAAGCGAGAGCGAGTCATTGAGCACTTCTGAATCATTAAGTGAAAGTGAGTCGTTGAGCACTTCTGAATCATTAAGTGAAAGCGAGTCATTGAGTACATCGGAATCATTAAGTGAAAGTGAGTCGTTAAGTACATCAGAATCACTAAGCGAAAGTGAATCATTAAGTACGTCGGAATCACTCAGCGAAAGCGAGTCATTGAGTACGTCAGAATCACTAAGCGAAAGTGAATCATTAAGCACGTCAGAATCACTCAGCGAAAGCGAGTCATTGAGTACGTCAGAATCACTAAGCGAAAGTGAGTCGTTAAGTACGTCAGAATCACTCAGCGAAAGCGAGTCATTAAGTACGTCAGAATCACTAAGTGATAGCGAGTCATTGAGCACATCTGAGTCACTAAGTGAAAGTGAGTCATTGAGCACGTCAGAATCACTAAGTGAAAGCGAGTCGTTAAGCACATCAGAATCATTGAGTGAAAGTGAATCATTGAGTACATCGGAGTCACTCAGCGAGAGCGAGTCATTGAGCACTTCTGAATCATTAAGTGAAAGCGAGTCGTTAAGCACATCAGAATCATTGAGTGAAAGTGAATCATTGAGTACATCGGAGTCACTCAGCGAGAGCGAGTCATTGAGTGCGTCAGAGTTACTCAGCGAGAACGAGTCATTGAGCACTTCTGAGTCGCTAAGTGATAGCGAATCAATGAGTACGTCTGAGTCACTAAGTGATAGCGAATCAATGAGTACGTCTGAGTCACTAAGTGATAGCGAATCAATGAGTACGTCTGAGTCACTAAGTGAAAGTGAGTCGTTGAGCACTTCTGAATCATTAAGCGAAAGTGAGTCGTTGAGTACTTCTGAATCATTAAGTGATAGCGAGTCGTTGAGTACCTCTGAGTCACTAAGTGAAAGCGAGTCGTTAAGCACATCTGACTCATTAAGTGAAAGTGAATCAATGAGTACATCGGAGTCACTAAGCGAAAGCGAATCGTTGAGTACTTCTGAATCATTAAGCGAAAGTGAGTCGTTAAGTACGTCAGAATCACTAAGTGAAAGTGAATCAATGAGTACGTCAGAGTCATTAAGCGAAAGTGAGTCATTAAGTACATCAGAATCACTAAGTGAAAGTGAATAATTGAGCACATCAGAGTCATTAAGCGAGAGCGAGTCAATGAGCACATCAGAGTCACTAAGTGAAAGCGAGTCGTTAAGCACATCTGACTCATTAAGTGAAAGTGAATCAATGAGTACATCAGAGTCATTAAGCGAGAGCGGATCAATGACTTCATCTGATCCAAATAATTCATTAGATTCTACAAACGCAGCAGAAGCAACGAACAATTCATCAAGTTCTATAGACACAGCAGAAGCATCAAACAATTCTTCAGATTCTACAAATACATTAGAATCAGCAAATGATTCAGATTCTGAGAATGAAGCGAATCAAAATGATAAAGATAAAGACAAAGATTCAGAGTTACCAGATACAGGTGACGATACAACGAAGAATGGATTGTTAGCAGGTATTCTTGGACTAGGTGGTTTAGCACTACTGAGAAGACGTCGTAAAAAAGAAACTGATAATAATTAATAACATTTGATTTGAAAATCAATACAAAATACAGCTGAGGATATTCTCCTTGGCTTATTTTGTTATAATAAGTTAATAAATATTTCTATAGTTATAGGAAGTGTAATATATGAGTGAAAATATAAATGAAAAAGAAGAATTAGATCAAATAAATAAACAAATTGAAGAAGAATTAAATGAATATGATGCTGAAAAAGATCAACAAAAAGCAAAAAAAGAATTTCTGACACTTAAGTTCTTTGGCACGTCTATTATATTGACCTTTATGATTTTTAGCATAGTGAAATTGTTTGTTTGATAAGTAAAATTGTGATTTTAACTTTAGTTATTGAGGTGTAATACATGACGATATATAACATGAATTATGGCATTGGATGGGCAAGTAGTGGTGTAGAGTATGCGCAACTTTACAGAGCTCAAGCTTTAAGAGGAAGAGCGGAAACATTAAAGTTTGTGTTTTTAGAATTTATAAAAACTGAAAATATACAAACCTTAACAAAAAATTTAGGGTTTAATGATGATGAAGTGGTATGGTTATACCAATTTTTCACAGATATAAAAATAGCACCTTCAAGTGTTAAATTAGATGAGATTATTCAATCATTCAATGACGACATCACTAAAACAGAAGCTGAAGGAAAAATTAAAAAGTATTTTTTTAATAAAAGCAGTAACTATATCGTATGTCATTTGAAAGACGAAGATAGCGATATTGTTGATAGAGTCGAATATGTATCAAGAGGGAAGTTACTACGCAAAGATTATTATTCCTATGTACGTGTCTTTTCAGAGTATTACGCCCCTGAAGATAATATGGCTAAATTATATATGAGAGTCTTTTACAATGAAGACGGTTCTACAGCATATAATGAATATGTAAATGGTGATGATAGTATGTTTGTCTTTAAAGATAGAATACTATATTCCAAACAAAATTTTATTGCATATTTCATGGAAAAACTTCAGTTGTCGCAGGAAGATATGATTTTATTAGATCGCTCAAAAGATATTGGTCAAGTTATGATAGAAAATAAAAATCAAGCTAAATTAGGTGTAGTGATTCATGCAGAACATTATAATGCATCGACAACGAACGACGATTATATACTTTGGAATAATCATTATGAATATGTATTCACTAATGCGCAGGAAATTGATTTCTTTATCACAGCAACGGAAATTCAAAATAAACTGCTGACAGAACAATTTGAAAAGTATAATCATATCATGCCTAAGATATATACAATTCCTGTAGGCAATTTAACAACTTTAACACAACCTTTAAATAGAAAACCTTATTCTATTATTACAGCTTCAAGATTAGCAGCTGAAAAACGTGTAGATTGGTTAGTTAAAGCAGTCGCAATTGCGAAACAACAAAGACCTGAAATAACATTTGATATATATGGAGAAGGTGCTCAAAAGCAGACATTGCATAACCTTATTCGTGAAAATAATGCAGAAAGTTATATCACATTACATGGCCATGTAAATTTAAATCAAGTATATAAGAATTATGAATTGTTTCTATCAGGATCAACGAGTGAAGGTTTTGGATTAACATTGATGGAAGCGATTGGTTCAGGATTAGGACTTATTGGTTTTGATGTTAATTATGGAAATCCGACTTTTATTGAGGACAAAGTAAATGGCTATCTCATACCTATTGAATTAAATGTAGAGTCAGAGTTAGAAATAGTAGGAAAAATTGCTAAAGCTATAATTCGATTTTTTGAAAATGATACAAATGATTTCCATGAGGCATCTTATAAAGTTGCTGAACAATTTACACAAGATGCTGTAAAAATCCAATGGAATAATTTAATTGAAGAGGTGCTTTATGATTAATTTATTTGAAGCTTTCGATAGACAAACAATAGTCCTTTATAATTCATTTAAATTTTCTGGTATGAATAGACAAACAATCGTTATTGAAGCAGATGGCTTTCTTCCTGATGATGTTAAAACCCCATATGAATTCTTTGCAGAAAATGAAAATTTGCCAGTTAAACCATTATTTTTTAACCAAGTTAAAACACCGAAATTCTGGTTGATTGAAGGCAATAATAACGATGCTGTAATTAAAGATACGGGAGATATTAAAGCGAGAATTATTTATAAAAAGAATTATAAACATAGAATCGTAGAACGTATCGAATGGTTAAATAAACAAGGACATACGCAGTATATTGATTATTATAATAAATATGGATACAGTTATGCACAAGTAGTATTGGATCCTAATACCCATAAAAGAATATTAAAACGCTACTATAACGCTAAAGGTGAAGTGTTTCTGGTTGAGAATTTCATCACAAATGATGTTATTTTGAATTGGCAAGGCAAAGAATACTTCTTCCATTCGAAAATACAATTCGTTAATTTCTATATTCAAGTTTCAGGATTAGAATCCGAACAATTTTTAATTAACTCATTTTCAGTACCAGCCGCAGTGATGAATGGTTTAAGCGAGCCTAGCAATGATTATTTTTATTGGCAAGGTGATATTACGAACGATATTATTCGTCATATGGAAAATATACTATCTAAAGAACGTAGATCATTCAGTATTATTGTGCCGAGCGATGAAGCCTTCGAACAACTTAAATCATCCATTAGTGATAAATGGAAAAATAGAATATATAAATCTGGATATGTATATAAATTCCTGAAGTCTAATAATCATTCTAACCAAGTGCTAACACTAACAAATTCTGACCAAATACCGCATTTAGAACAAATTGTACAAGCACATCCACATTTAGATTTTCATATTGCAGCTATGACTGAAATGTCTAAGATATTAATGAACTTGAATAAATATACCAATGTTAAATTATATCCAAATGCTAAAAAGACTGAATTTAAAGCACTTTATAAAAAATGCGATATCTATTTAGATATTAATAAAGGCAACGAAATATTAGATGCAGTTAGGGCAGCTTTTGACTACAAACTATTAATTTTAGGTTATGATGCCACTGCACACAATAAGGTAGTAACAGCACCAACTCATTTATTCGATGTAGAGCATCCTGATATGCTAGTCAGTGCGTTAGAGGAAGTTACACAACACAATGACACATTCGATAATTACTTAGAATTACAATTACAACAAGCTAATGCTATCGATAAAACAACATTTATTGAATCAGTAAATTAACAAATCACACAATAATAAAAACTCCCAATGACTTTATAATTAATTCATTGGGAGTTTTTGCTAGAGTTCTTGTTTATTAAATATTTTAATTGATGAAATGTATGAAACTATTAATAAAATAATACCTAAAAGTGCATAGGTACTAACTACGAGTAAATTACTTGTTAGGTTAGCTATACCTTCAATTGATCCAGATGAAGCGAGAATTGGCATAATAAATCCAAAGAATACTAGGAAAAATAAAGCTATTACTATAAAAGATGTTGTGATTAAAATAACATTTGAATTTTCTGGTCCAAATTTAAATGTTAAAGGGAACATTATAGCGTATGAACCAGCGCCACCTATACCTATTAACATAGATACTAACGTGAGATTTAAATTTTGTGTTATGAGTGCTAATGGTATAACACCGATGATAAGTCCTATTAAAATAAGAACACCGTAGAAGATGAAATAACTGTTTACGTATGCACTTCTACCTTTAGGTAAAGTCGACACATAATACATCCATTTTGAATCCTTCTCATGTTTAATGTTATCAGTTACAGGTGAAATAAGAAAAATCATTGGTAAAAAACATGTCATGATAGGGTTCATAAATGTGAATAGTATACTAGAGACAATACCTACAATTAAGTAAGTAAAGAGTGATTTTTTTGATGAGTAATAACTGCTAAGTGTTAATCCCTTCATTATTTATCACCTCTCATAATTAATTTGGTTGCGTCATCAATATTTTGCAAAGGTCTCGCATTTGTTATTTGGCTGCGATTATTAATTAAAGTAGTCCTCGTGTTATTACGAGCTCTTGAAGCTACAATAAGATCAGTTGGAATATTGAAATCTTCTTCAGGTTGCTCAATAATGCCATAATTATCCAACAATTTTTGTTTATTTTCTTCAAAAATAACTTTGCCATCTCGCATAAATACTAATTTAGTTGCAAGCTGTTCGATATCTTCTGAAATATGAGATGAAATTAAAATTCCATTATCTTCTTCTATGTAATCCTCTAACATTTCAATAACTTCTTCACGACTTGAGACATCCATACCGGCAGTAGCTTCATCAAGAATGAGAAGTTTACTTTCGTGTGCTAATGATATTGTCAAAGCAGCTTTCATACGCATACCACGCGAAAAGGATTTGATTGCATTATTATTAGGTAACTCAAATTTATCGATTATTGAAAAGAATTTTTCGCTATTCCATGATTGATAAATATTAGAAAACACTTTATCAATTTCTTTGATTGTTAGTTTGTTTGGTACACGCAAATCATCAAATACAACACCAATATTTTCTTTATAATTGGAATCACTTTCTGTTATAGTTTCATCGAAAAAAATGACTTCTCCACTGTCTTTAAAGCGATTTCCTACCAATGTATTAATCAATGTAGATTTACCCGAACCATTTTTCCCAATTAAACCTACAACTTCTCTTGGTTTGATTGATAGTGAAATATCGGAAAGGTGAAAGTCAGATTTTGTGTAAGACTTATTTAAATTTTGAACTTTTAAAAGATGTTCCATAGATACACTCTCTTTCTATATATTATATTTATAAATAAAATTTACGGACTTTTAACATATAACCAAATGCATTATAGATAAAAAGAATAATAATAAGGAGCAATCCTAAAAGTTGGTTGATGCCAGCAATTAATGAGAATAAACCTAATATCATTCCACCAATAATCAATAAAGTAAGATTGATATGATAAATTTTGAACATAGAGACGAGTGTTATATGACGTTCGCCTTCGTCCATGATGTCTAGAATTTTCTCCGTATACTGAGCTTCACCTTGTTTTGGATAACGACTATCAAATTTCCTTACAAAGAAACCAATCATTAGAGAAGGAATAATTGTGATTAAATATGGAATAATAGGATAAAAAATGTCCCCCTCAGAAGCATTTACCATCACTATAATAAGCATACAAATTAAACTAATTAGAATTTGAACATAATAAATGAAGCTCGTTCTCATAAACATCATATTTGCCTTCTCTTCATATTCATCAGCTTGTTGCCCCTCTATATCATGGTTCAATTTTGATTTGAATGTGAGTGCATTTTTTTGAACTTTATATAACACTAGCGTAAGGATTATATTAATGAGGGATGCAATGAGACAAACAATGATTGTAATTTCGTGGCTTGCGAAACTTATGTTTGAAAAATGACCGTTATTTTCAAATATGCCAAAGGATAGGCCAATAATACCACCAATGAGTCCTCCTACTAAAACAAGCAATAAATAGCGTCCTACTTTCATAAATCTTCCTCCTCAATTATGAAGATGTTTTCAACGGGTTCATTAAATATGCGAGCAATTTTAACAGCTGTCAGAATTGATGGCATAAAATCATTACGTTCTATTAAAGAAACAGTTTGTCTAGAAATTCCTGCGTTTTTAGCAAGTTGTGTTTGATTATAGCCATCACGTGCACGTAATTCTTTAAGTCGATTGCGCATTATTGATCAACTCCTTAGGGTTAATATATATTACTTTTGTCATTTTGACAACTATATTTGTCAAAATGACATGTATCGTGTATGTTATATGTGAGAAATTTATAATATGAAGAGGGGAGTCATTATTATGAAAAAAATTGATATTATAGGTAATGATTCGTTAATAAAGGCATTTTCTAAATATCAAATCGCCTTATGTATTGTTTTTGGTGGCGTGTTTTTTTTCATGGTAAAGATGTCTGATACTATTGATATTTTCGATTCAATGTTAGCTAATATATTTATTGGAATAGGGTTATTTATAGGGACATTTATCGTACATGAATTAATTCATGCTTTGTTTTTCAAATTATTTTCACCATTGAATAAGGTGAATTTTGGGATGGCTAACGGCATGATATATTGTGCAATACCAGGGGGAAGCTTTACGCCATTAACTTTTGCTATAAGTGCAATAGCACCATTTGTAATTATTACTTCAACTTTCATCATAACTTTTTGTATGGGAATTTTACCCAAAGTGTTCTTTTTATCATTTGCTACCATGCATACAATGTCATGTGTTGGAGACTTTTATTGGGTGATTAAAATGATACAAACGCCTAAGCATTCTAAGATTGAAACTACAGATAGTGGCATTGTTATCAGTTAAAACTTGGAAGTTACGAAAAATTATTTCGATATTCAGACGCACTAATTTCAAAATGCTTTGTAAAATTTTTAGAAAATAGTAAAGGATCCTTATATCCGACTTTACTTGAAACTTCACATATCATGTTATTCGTATGTATAAGTAATTGAGATGCATGATACATACGGATATATGTTAAGTATGCTTTTGGAGAACAATTTAAATTCTTCTTAAACAGCTTGAATAAATGACTGCGAGTGACATTAACATATTGCGCAACATCAACGACACTAATATTCTTGTGATAGTTTGAATTGATAAATTCGACTGCTTTTTGGATATCTTCGTTAACAATATCGACGTTAACTGAGAAATTTTTAGGAAACTGTTCTTGTAGCATATAAACTAATTGGTATATATGCTGCATGATTAAAATATCATGTGAGTTGCTAGACGCAATGGTTTTTGAAAGATTACAGATATTTTGGATCGTTTTTTTAATTTCAGAAGTGTCTTTACCTTTAATGACGTGATAATCAACGATATAACTGCGTGCTAAATAATCTAGAATCTGTTTACCGCTAATACCAACCCAATAATAAGTCCAAGGTTTTGAAAATGAAGGCTTATATTCAACTTCCATACCTTTTTCTAGTAAAAACATATCGCCTTTTTTTAAGTTAAAACTCTCCCCATTATATTTAAAAATACCTTCACCATGAGTCACGATATGTATGACAGATGTTTGGAAAACTGTATAATTATAACCTACGTTTGGTACACCGACTTCAATACCACATTCTACTAAATTAGCATCTATTAACTTTTTGCTAAATTTTTTCCATAAAACTTGCATAACACACCTCTCAATTCATTATATTGAACTTCTTTAGACTTATATAACCACATTATAATAACAAAATGCAACATTTTGCCATATAACATCATCATTATGCTATTCATTACACGCACTTTAAGTTGTAAAATGACATTAACATATATGTAAACGCTTTAAAAAGTGAAATTTTAGAGGTGGAGAAGATGGATAGATATTTAACTGGAAAGCAAAAATTAGCTTTTGGATTTGGTGCAATAGGGAAGGACGCCATATTTAATATTGTTGGGCTCTTCTTAATGTTTTATATCACAGATATTGTAGGTTTATCTCCTGCGTTTGTCGGAGTTATGCTTTTTGTTGCACGTATTTGGGACGCGATTAATGACCCGATTATGGGGATGATCGTTGATAATACGCGGAATAACTTTGGTAAGTTCAAGACTTGGCTCGTTATCGGTACGCTTGCTAATGCTATTGTTACAGTCTTGCTGTTTACGAATTTAGATTTATCTCAAACGTCTATGTATATTTATATATCGATTATGTATATTTCCTGGGGAATGACATATACGATGATGGATATTCCATACTGGTCTTGGTTACCGAACTTGACGCATAATCCTAGAGAACGTGAAGAGATTTCAGTTATACCTAGATTTTTCGCAAGTTTAGCTGCATTTATTGTAGGTACTTTTGGTTTGTTCTTTATACATAAATTAGGTGATGTCTTTGGTAGTGGCAGTGATTCAGTAGGAATTTTTGTCTTTGCCGTAATTTGTAGTATTGTTTTTATCTTTACGATAGGTGTAACAGTATTCAAAGTACCTGAAGATCATGAAATGGAAAAACAAATAGGTATTAAAGTTAATTTTAAAGATATTGGTCGTATTTTATTTAAAAACAAAGAGTTACTTGCCATCATGGGTATTTTATTAACTTTTAATTTATGTCTACAAACGCTTAATGGTTCTATCATTTATTACTTTAAATATGTAGTGAATGCGGAACATTTATTTTCAATTTTTAATTCAATGATTCTGTGTGAAATGCTTGGTTTGCTACTTTTACCACGTTTTATTAAATGGGTTGGTAGAACTAGAGCGTTTAATACATCCATTACACTTATCATAACTGGTTTGGTTATTATTTTAATATCAGGCTTCGTGGCGCCACAGAGTACTATCTTAGTCATTATAGGTGCAGGTATGTTACGTGTTGGTTCAGGATTTATGATTGGTATAACAACAGTGTCGCTTGCAGATGTGATTGATTATGGTGAAGTGAAGTTTGGGCAACGTAATGAGAGTGTGATCACTTCCACAAATACATTTTTAACTAAAGCTTCACAAGCAGTTGCCGCTTTAATTGTGGGGATTGGCTTATCTGTATTAGGTTATACGCCGAATGAGGCACAATCAGAGACCACGGTTAATGGTCTGCGTATCATGATTATTGTCGCACCGCTAGTTTTCGTTAGTCTAACAGCATTTTTATATCATAAAGCATTCCATTTAAAAGGTGACTTTTTAAATGATATTGAGAAAACACTCCGATATAAACGTCAGAGAGAACATAGAGAGAATATTAAATAGAGGGGATGTCATTTTATGTTAGAAAAGCAATTTCATGAAAATATGGAGGTTCAGCATGTGAACTTGATGCCAAGACGTGCATTTTATATACCTTATCAACGAGGGGAGGCTGACTACCGTTTAGAAACACGTTATAATACAAAAAATGTGACATTATTAAATGGTGATTGGCACTTTGAATATTTCAATTCTCTAGAAGCATGTTTAAATCAACCTCAACAGATTAAAAAGGATATATTGCCAGTACCGTCTGTATGGAATTTATATGGCTACGATCAAATACAGTACCTTAACACACAATATCCAATTTCATTTGATCCACCATATGTTCCGAAGTATAACCCATGCGGACGTTATACGCGTTCTTTTGAGTTAAGTTCATATGATATGCAGAGTGATTATCATTTGAATTTTGAAGGTGTCGCTAGCGCATTTTATGTATGGATAAATGATCAATTTGTAGGTTATAGTCAGATATCTCATTCTATTTCAGAATTTGATATTTCAAAATTTGTACGTGATGGAGAAAATACGATACAAGTTCTTGTATTAAAATATTCAGATGGCACATATTTTGAAGACCAAGATATGTTCAGACATTCAGGTATTTTTAGAGATGTTTATATTTTAAAACGAGCGCAATCACGTGTAGATGATTTTAAAATTGAAACACACTTAAATGATGATTTGAATAAGGCAACGATAGATGTGAACTTGGCACTTAAACAAGGATTAGACCAAGTTGAATTACACTTATATAATCCATATGGTGAATTAGTCAGCAGTACTCAAGCTTCAGAACAGTGTAGGTTTACAGTTAACAAACCACAATTATGGTCAGCAGAAAGCCCTGTACTTTATACGTTAGCAATTACTACTGCTCAAGAAGTGATTACCCAAAAAATTGGTATTCGAGAAGTTAAAATCAGAGATAATCAATTTTATATTAATGGACAATCTATTAAATTACGTGGCACCAATCATCATGATAGTGATCCTAAAACAGGCTATACGATAAATGAAACTCAATTTATGAGAGATTTAGAGCTTATGAAGCAAGGTAATTTTAACGCAATTCGTACAGCACATTATCCGAAATCGCCTTTATTCTATGAATTAACAGACCAATATGGCTTTTATGTGATGAGTGAAGCAGATTTAGAAACGCATGGTGTAGTTCGTTTATATGGTGAAGAGAACACTGAGCACTTTAATATCATTACGGATGACCCTAAATATCAAACTGCAATTATCGAGCGTATTGAAGCATCAATAATCCCTTTGAAAAACTATAGTTCGATTGTTTCATGGTCAATGGGTAATGAATCTGGATATGGCGTTAATATGGTTGAAGGCTTGGCACGAGCGAAAGAATTAGATGTTACACGACCACTTCATTATGAAGGCACATTACATCGTGATAAATCAAAAGACTATGATTTATCTAACGTTGAAATGATTAGTAGGATGTATCCATCTCCAGAAGAAATTGAAACGACATATTTGAAGAACCCGAATTTAGATAAACCCTTTATTTTGTGTGAATATGCGCATGCCATGGGGAATTCACCAGGCGATCTTCATGATTATCAAAAGCTTGTTGAGGCATACGATAGTTTTATTGGAGGGTTCGTATGGGAATGGTGTGACCACGGAATTCAGACAGGCGTGAAAGATGGTAAGCCAATATTTAGGTATGGTGGAGATTTCGGAGAACGTCTACATGATGGTAATTTCTGTGTGGACGGTATTGTTTCACCTGACCGTATACCTCACGAAGGATATTATGAATTTAAACATGAACATAGACCTTTAAAAGTAATAGCGCAAGATGAGTATCAACTGACATTACGTAATCAACTTGATTTCACACATATAGAAGATTATTTAAGTGTTGAAGCAACCGCTACTTATTTAAATGGAAAGCGTCAGACGTTTGAAGTTACTTTTACTAAATTCGCACCCCATACGACTCAAAATATTGATTTAAGTGATTATATTAATATAAATGAACTTAGTGATGTGATGTTACACTACAAATTGGAATGTACAGATAAGTTACGTCCGGCTCATTTTGAATTAGGATATGATCAAATCGTGTACCAACGCCAATCAATGACGTATCAGAATACGAAACCGTCATCAATAGCATATAAAGACGATATTCATACAATCCATGTTTCTATTGGTGATTGGATATACACTTTTAATAAAATAGATGCGAGTTTAAAAACAGTTGCGCATGAAGGTGTAATAGTTATGAATCAGAAAACAGAAAATAATCTATGGCGTGCACCAACAGATAATGACATCAATGCTAAGCAAGAATGGGCATACGCTGGATATAAAGATATTACTACGCGTGTGCATGATTACAGAATCGTTGAAAATAAGAGTGACGTCAGTCTTGTTTTTGATATTGCGTTGGTTAATGAAGCGGTTCCTCCTGTGCTTTCAGGTACACTTACGTGGACAATTCAAAACGATGGTACACTTACTGTGAATTATGATTTAGCGAAAGATACATTAGCGCCATTTCTACCACGTTTCGGTTTAGCCATGACATTACCAAGTAACTATGAGCAAGTCGAATATTATGGGAATGGTCCTTATAGCAGTTATCAAGATAAAGGTGTGGCAACATATTTAGATTATTTCGAAACGACAGTGACAGATAATGTAAGTAACGATATCAAACCTCAAGAATCAGGAAGTCATAATCAGACTACATTTGTTAAAGTTTCAAATGGTCGAAATGCTATGGTTTTAACAAGTGGAGACACATTCAGTTTTAATACAACGCATTATTCATTAAATCAGCTAACGCATACGTCACATAAAGACGAATTAGAAGTCGAAGATTATACGTATTTGTATATTGATTATGCTCAAAGTGGGATTGGCTCTAATAGTTGCGGTCCAGAATTAAATGAAGCTTATCGACTCAATGATACACAATTAAAATTTAATTTTAAATTGAATTTTGAGTAGCTAGTGTTTAAGGTGTTCACTCATATTAGTCAGCAATTCAGAAATTTATTTTATATTTGAAAAGGCCGTTATCACGAAATGTGGTAATGGCCTTTTTTGAATTAAATCTTCATGACAAATAGTGATTTAGCTATTTCCTTGGAAAATAATAAGATGACATAAAAATAAATCATGGTGTTATATTTCCAATACATGCTAAAATTAAAATTAATAATAATGCTAAAAATTTCTGTATTATAAAATATAAAAATAATTGAACTATAGAACACTACATTCATAATATAAAAGAAGGTGTGATTTTATTGGAACTTAGACATATGCAGTATTTTGTTGAAGTCGTAAAACAAAAAAGTATGACGAAAGCAGCAGCTAAACTTTTTATTACACAGCCAACAATTAGTAATACGATTAGATTACTAGAAAAAGAATTAGAAGTAACATTATTTAATAGATATAAAAACCAAATATACCTAACTGATGCAGGAGAGGCATTCTTTTTTCAATGTAAAGAAATGCTAAAAATGTATGAAAACATCCCTAATGAATTAAGTAATCTTTTAGAATTGAAAAGTGGACATTTAAAAATAGGCATCCCTACAATTATTAATATTCGAAGACTAATAAAACTCATCTCTCAGTTTCATGATTCTTATCCAAATGTAACATTTCAACTTTTTGAAAATGGAAGTAAAAAAATTGAAAATGATATATATTATGGTGATTTGGATATGGGGATTACTGTCTTACCGACGAATCATAAAATTTTCAGTACATTCACTTTTTTGGAAGAAAAATTAAAGCTTGTAGTTCATAAAGATCATCCATTATCTGATAAAGATACGATTGATATTGAAGATTTAGAGCATCAAGAATTTATTTTATTTAATTCTGATTTTTACTTAAACGATAAAATAAAAAATACGTGTAGAAACTATGGGTTTAATCCTAATATTATTTTTGAAACGACTCAGTGGAGCTTTATAGAAGAAATGTTAATAAATAATATGGGCATCTGTATATTACCTGAGGGGATACTTGATTTATTGGATAAAGATTTGAAAGCTATTAGTATTAACGAACCTTCAATGAAATGGGAACTTGCCATTATTTGGAGAAAAGATATCATAGTTGATTCATTAACTAAAAATTGGATTAAATTTATACAAGAAAACTACTTATTACACCATTAAACGCAAGGTCATTCACAAAATTTATGCCCTTATAAAAAAAGGATATTTTCTATTTATATGCTCCCGCTCTATAATTTATGACATAAACATTATAGAACGGGAGTTTTTCATGGAAAATTATAAATATCCGAGCGATAGTAAAATTGTCAGTACCGATCAAGTGTTAATTAATGACTTAAATAATTACAACACACTATTTGGTGGCGTATTGATGAAAAAAATCGATAATAATGCGACATTGTCTGCTAGAAGACATGCAAGAGTTAAAGAATGTGTCACAGCATCTACAGATAGTGTAGAATTTTTACATCCTATTACTCAATCTGATTCAGTTTGTATAGAATCTTCTGTAGTTTATACAGGAGAAAAATCTATGGAAATATTTTGTAAGGTTATTTCGGAAGATATGATTACAGCAGAAAGAAAAATTGCTGCTATCGCTTTTCTTACGTTTGTAGCCTTAGATGAAAACAAAAAATCAATTAAAGTACCTAAAATTACAGCGCAGACTCAAGATGAAAAAACATTGTATATGTATGGTGAAGAAAGAGCGAAAATGCGTAAAGCGAGAAGAGCACAAAGTAAAACATTAATTAAGTCTCTTAATTTATGTAAACCATGGGAATTGGAGAAGTGATAAAAATGGTTAATGAAATGGATGAACTCACACAATGCAAATTAGATTTAAAAACTTTGAGAGAAGAATCTCCTCAGTTATATGAGCAATTAGAATATATAGCAAGTTTAACAAGACAATTAAGTATTCACTATAAATATTTAGGATTACTTATGTTTTCAAATAATAATGAAGCTATTCAAAACAATAGACCTATCTTAATTAGAGATTCTGTTTTGGAGTTATATGAAAGAGAAGTTGAAAAAGTAAAACAAAATAATGAATTCAAATTTGTTAATGAAATGATATTAAAATTCCAATTTGTAGCTTACTCACAAATATTCCTTATCGTTTTAGGTGCAGAACCTAGTTTTGTATTTAATAACACGATTATTAAATAATACAGGGCTACTTCTATCTTGAAATGAGGCAGCAATAAATGAGCATATCAGAATGTAGATATTTATGTATCAAACAAGACAAATCCTTTGAAAAAGGTAAGCTATATTGGCTTTTCCCAACAGAGGTGTCTACACTTGATGAAAAATATTTTTACGTATCAAACGATGGACAACTTTTAACAGAAGCGTACAAAAGTAGTAACTTTATTAAAAGTGTCTCGAACTAATGTAATTTAGCATTTTTTAAATACGGTAGGAACTCAATCCACTGTTGTTTTAAAAAATTAGGATTTTGAACATGTCTAGTTATCTATTTTATAGTATGCATCCTCAATCATACTATTCCTTAGTTGGCCGGACTCTTCAAAATATGACAAGTATAGATGTATAAAAAAAGCAGTCACAAATTTAATGATTTGTGACTGCTTTTTATAATATCATTCTTTTTCAACATTTGATGCACAAGCAAAGCAATACAAGTGATTGTCATTATATTCACCATTCAAGAAACCATTTAAACAATAAATATCTTTTTGGCAGACAGAACATTTCCCTACTAATTCTCTCATTTTAAAAACCCCTTTGAAAATTCATGCATTCGTCTTAAGTTAATCATACTATAAATCAATAATATTTATACAGTTGAGATAAAGGGACTAAATATGTTTTGTATAATTGTATCGATTTTGGAACGTGCTGACGCCCAGGGAAATAGTATGAGGGAGAGACTACAGGCTCGAGCCATACCCCTAGGCAAGCATGCACTTTCAAAATCGTAAGATTTTAGTATAGAAAAAAGAACTAATACATAATTTAATGTATTAGTTCTTTGCATTTGAGAATATATGATCATATCAGAGTTTTTTTACAGTCAATAATAAATAGATAAAGAATGGGGCGCCGAATGCAGCAATGAACACACCAGCCGGAACTTCTTTTGGTAAAAACACCGTTCTTCCTATAAGATCCGCAATGACGATGGAAAGTGCGCCAAAGATCGCTGACATTAATAAGCGCTTTAAATAATTCCCTTTAATTAAAGCTTTAGCAATATGCGGTGAAATTAAACCAACAAAGCCAATGTTACCCACAAAACTAATCGCTGCACCAGCAAGTATCGTTGTAATCACCATTTGAATGAGTCGCGTTTGATTAACCTTTACGCCTAAACCTGTGGCAACATTATCATGCATAACGGATACTTTCATTCTCGGAAGCACGATAATCAACAATGGCAAAGTACACACTATAAATAACCCCAATATCAAACTGTTTTCAAATGTGGCACCAGATAAACTACCGACAAGCCAAGTATAGGCTTTAGACGCAGCAAGTTGTTTTGTAAGCACAAGCGTGCCATTAACGAGCGCCATAAATAACGTTTGAAGTGCGATACCAATAATAACTAATGTCGTTGGTTGGATATTGCCCTTTTTTTGAAAACTGATAAGAATCATCATGACCACAGCTGCACCAGTGAGCGAAAACGCCGGCAGCCAATGGACACTAATATCTCCTAAAAACGCAATAAATGCTACTGCACCAAATGTTGCGCCACCTGTTACACCTATAATATCTGGAGAGGCGATAGGATTTTTAAGTACATTTTGTAGAATCAAACCACTAACGCCAAGTGCTGCACCAGCTACAATCGCCAATATAATTCTTGGCAAGCGTAACACTTCGATTGTAAATTGATCAGGACTTGAAATAGGATCAATAATATAAGAAAGGATACTATTTAACGATATAAAAGTAGACCCCAGCATTAAACTCAAGATTGAAAAAACAATCAATATGAGAACGGCAATGACTAAGCGTTTAGTATCTTTTTTATGGACTGTCTCATTCATATGCGTTGAATTCCTTTCCTAATAATATAAATAAGTGTAATTGAGCCAATGACTGCTGTGATAACACCTATAGGAAGTTCGAGTGGTTTAATAATTGTCCTAGCTAAAATATCGGACAATGTCATTAATATAGCGCCACTAACCGCAGTGAAAGGTATTAAATATTTATAGTTAGCCGGCATTAACTTTTTACTAATATTCGGTACGATTAACCCGATAAACATAATAGATCCTGCAAGTGCGACCGAAATGCCGGCAAGCGCACTAATAGTTAATACCATAACCCTTTTTGTTAATTTGACCTTTTGACCAAGTGAAGAAGCAATTTCATCACTCGTCATTAAGATGTTGATATGTGACGACATCGCAAAGGCAATGAGCAGAAATATAATAATTATTGGAATCACCCAAGGCACTTCCCACACATTACGCATAGCAACAGAACCACTTAGCCAAAACAGAAAACTTTGTAAATTGCTTTGGTTCATAATTAAAATGCCCTGTGTAAATGCTCCGAATAATGCTGAAATCGCTGCGCCAGCCAATATCACACGTTTAGGTGAAAATTGCGCTTGTTTAAACATGCCAAGTGTAATGACAAGAACAGTTACAATAATTGCCCCAATAAATGAAATAGTTATGAGCGCTTCAAATGATTGCACTTTAAAAAATGTTAAGCCACAAATCACAAAGAACACGGCGCCTGAATTAACACCAAACAGCCCAGGTGAAGCAATTGGATTACGTGTTAATACTTGCATAAGCAAACCAGATACAGAGAACGCCGCGCCGGTAAGTAGAGCAATGATTGTTCGTGATGCGCGTGATTCGGCAAGTAGAATATGTATATCGTTATTGCTATTAAAGTGGAACAACGCTTGTACCAACTGTGAAAGTGATACAAGCGTGTTTCCAATTATTAAACTTAAAATCGTTACAACGATAAGGCATAAACCAGAAAGCATTAATTTATACCGCGGTTTAAGTAACATGAGGTAACTCCTTATTGATTAAGATTGTTTTTCAATATCTAATTTTTTGTATAAATCATCAATGAGTTCAAGAGATGAAGTATAGCCACCAGCCATGTTCCATGTGATTTCATCTACATTTTTTGAAACTTCATCATTTTTTACTGCATTTAAGTTTTTCCATTGATTACTTGATGTCCAATCTGCTTCTGTCTTCTTAGTTAACTCTGCGTCTTTATCAGTAGTGTTAGACTTGAACATAAATATATGATCAGCATCCATAAGCGGAATGCTTTCTTTAGATGTTAATTGAATGATGTCTTTACCTTTATCAACTTGTTTTTGTTGTCCTTCTGGTCGTTTAAACCCTAAGTCATGTAAGATGTCTCCAGCGTATCCACTTGCATAAATACGTGCATGATCTGGTCTGAAGTTGATAACTGAAGCTGACATTGGCCATTGATCTCCATACTTAGCTTTTGCATCTTTTTTAAATTGTGCAACTTTATCATTATATTTCTTTAATAACTCATCAGCTTTGTCTTCTTTACCGAGTGCTTTACCCATCATTTTCGTTGTATCTTGAAATTTATACACTGTATCGTGCGTAATTGTTGGTGCGATTTTAGAAAGTTGTTCATATTGTTTTTCGTTTCTGACTTTAGAACCGATGATTAAATCTGGTTTTAACTTAGATATTTCTTCTAAGTTTGGTGAAGGTTCTTGACCTACTATTTTTGTATCTTTTAGGTCGTCTTTTATGTAATCATATTTAGGTTGTTGCGTCCAAGATTCTACAGCACCGACAGGCTTGATGCCTAATGCGACAGATACATCAGTCGCGCCTTGATATAATGTTACGACACGTTTTGGTTTTCCATTAATTTCAGTGGTCCCCATAGCATGTTTAATCTTCGTTGTTTTACTATCTTCTTTTGACTCCGATGACTTTTCGGACTCCCCATTTCCACAAGCTGCTAACACCATAACCGCTACTATAACAGTAATGAATACTTTTGCTAAATGCTTCATTTCTCTAAAACCTCCAACTTGGATTGATAATCATTATCAATCCTAATATCTTATAAAGTAAACGATATGTCAACAAAAATTTTTAATTTTTTAAAAAATTAAATAAAGATTTGACATTTTTAGAAAGGATACCTAGAATACAGTTTATTGATAATGATAATCGTTATCAGTATCGTAATGTTATTAATAATCCATATTTTTTAGGAGGAATTTAAGTGAGACAAGAACCTAAGCATTGTCATGATTCTTTACTTTCATGTATAGGCAAAACGCCAATGATACAGCTCAAGCAACTGTTCCCGGAACATAATGTTTACGCAAAATTAGAATATATGAATCCAGGCGGCAGTATGAAAGATAGACCAGCTCAATACATCATTGAAGATGGTTTTAAAAAAGGAACAATTACTAAAGGTACACATTTAATTGAGAGTACTTCAGGAAATTTAGGTATTGCTCTAGCAATGATCGCTAAGATAAAAGGATTAACACTAACATGTGTGGTAGACCCGAAAATTTCAGAAACAAATTTAAAAATTATTAAAAGTTATGGCGCAAATATAGATATGGTAAACGAAGCGGATGAAAATGGTGGATATTTAATGACACGTATTCAACGTGTTCGTGAATTACTTGATTCCACTGACAACGCATATTGGATTAATCAATACGCAAATGAATTAAATTGGAAAGCACATTATCATGGTGCTGGTGCAGAAATCGTAGAGCAAATAGAAACTCCAATTGATTATTTTATAGCGCCAGTGAGTACTACAGGTAGCATTATGGGCATGAGTAGAAAGATCAAAGAATATCACCCGAATGCTCATATTATTGCGGTGGATGCGAAAGGGTCAGTTATTTTTGGTGAAACGCCTAAAGATAGAGAATTACCAGGTATTGGCGCGAGTAGAGTGCCTGAAATTTTAAATAAAGAAGAAATAGACCAAGTTGTTCATGTGGATGACTACCAATCAGCACTTGGATGTAAACGCTTAGTTGATTATGAAGGTATTTTTGCAGGAGGATCAACAGGTTCAATTATATCAGCGATTGAAAAAGTCATTGATTCAATTGCTAAAGATAAAACAATTGTGACGATTTTACCTGACAGAGGCGATCGCTATTTAGATTTAGTTTATTCAGATAAATGGTTTGATGAAGTGAAAAACAAAAAAGGAGCGCTAACACGATGAACAAAGACATGTTGTATTTAAATAGATCAGATATTGAACAAGCAGGAGGTAATCATTCAACAGTTTATGTAAATGCATTAACTGAAGCATTAAAAGCCCATGCGAATCAAGATTTTGTGCAACCATTAAAGCCATATTTACGCGCAAATGGTACAGAAGGACATATTGCGGATCGTATTATTGCCATGCCAAGTCATATTGGCGGTCAAGATCCAGTATCAGGTATTAAATGGATTGGTAGTAAACATGACAATCCTTCAGAACGTAAGATAGAACGTGCAAGTGGTGTCATTATCTTGAATGATCCTGAAACAAACTATCCCATTGCAGTGATGGAAGCGAGCTTAATTAGTAGTATGAGAACGGCGGCTGTTTCGGTCATTGCTGCTCAGAAATTAGCGAAAAAAGGATTTGAAGCATTAACAATTATTGGCTGTGGTCTAATCGGTGATCGACAATTGCAAAGTATGCTAGAGCAATTTGATCATATTAAACAAGTATATGTATTTGATCAATTTGAAAAAGCCAGCGCTAATTTTATTGAAAAATGGGCAGAAGCACGTCCAGATATTCACTTTGTTCAAGCGACAACAGCGAAAGAAGCAGTTGAAAATGGAGAGGTAGTCATTACTTGTACAGTTACGGACAAACCTTACATTGAATATGATTGGATTCAAAAAGGCACATTTATCAGCAATATTTCAATTATGGATATTAAAAAAGACGTCTTTACACAAGCAGATAAAGTCTTGGTAGACGATTGGTCACAAGCAAATCGCGAGAAAAAGACAATTAATCAACTTGTATTAGAAGGGCGCTTTAGTAGGGAAGCCTTACATGCTGAATTAGGAGAATTATTAACGGGTGCTAAACCAGGAAGAGAAAATGATGACGAAATTATTTTATTAAATCCAATGGGTATGGCAATCGAAGATATTTCAAGTGCTTATTATATTTATAAAGAAGCTAAGCAACAGCAAATCGGAACAATATTAAGTCTATATTAAGGAGTGTCGTACAGTGATAGAAGTCACAGCGAATCATCAACAAAATCATGCACACACTACTATTTTAAGAGATCTAGTGGATGGTCTATTATTTGAAGATGTCTTCGGTCTTTTGACAAAAAGTGAAGCATTGCAAATCGCTTCAGATACGATATTGAAATATGGCAATGAAGATAAGGCGCTCTATATACCTGTTTATCATAGCGGCTTAAATATTTATAGATTAAAAGGAACGACCGTCTTTGTAAAAGACAATGACGAACAACACGAGATCAATGCTTTAGGGTTATGGGATGCATTAGTTGAAATGAATGCACCGTCGAGCAGTGAATTGAATACAGTACGTTTTCGAGAAGGACTTGAAGTTGCGATGGATCAGTTAACAGCCCAATTAGCAGGATTAACCTTATCAGAGCATCCCTTTATCAAATCAGAACAGTTTGCGAGTTTAAAGGATCGTCCATTTCATCCTTTAGCTAAAGAAAAACGTGGTTTAGGTAAATCAGATTATCAACAATATCAACCCGAATATTTTAAAACTTTTTCTTTAAAAACGGTCGCGATACATCGTGATTACATTTTAAAGAGTGAGTATTTAAACGAAAGCTTACTCAATAAAGCATTAGCAATCGAAGACGAGGATATATTGGCACACACGCTTGAATCGGCAGGCTTATCTTCAGAGTCGTATATGGTATTTCCTGTACATCCTTGGCAAATGACACATGTAATTCCCGAAATGTTTCAAGCAGAAATCGCAGCGCGCATCATTGTGCCATTAGATTATGAGTTCGGCGAGTTTCTACCCTCATCATCTATGCGCTCGCTTATTGATATTCAACGTCCGTTTCAGCATATTAAAGTACCGTTTTCAATGCAGTCGTTAGGTGCACTGAGATTAACACCGACACGCTACTTATTAAATGGTGAAAAGGCAGAACAATTATTAAGTGAAATTATAGCTCAAGACAGCACTTTAGAAAATAAGGTAGCGCTGTGTAATGAAAAGCAGTGGCTATCGTTTATTAATGCAGATAAAGATATATTCCAAGATCAAATAGGCCATCTGACAACACAGATTAGAAGTTATCCTAAGCAAGTGACAGCACCATCGTCACAACTCGTATCGATGGCTGCATTAGCGGCACATGATGCCACATTATATGAAGATATTCTTGGCATAGCCCAAGATCAAATGGAAAGTCAGCAATTAGAAGTGTTATTTGATGAGATGATAGATCAATTTCTTCATATTATGCTTAAATTTATGCAAAATGGTGTCTTACCAGAAGTACATGGACAAAATATTTTAATTTTATTTAAAGAAGGGCACGTGGATCAATTTATATTGAGAGATCACGATACAGTGCGTATTTATCCACGGTGGATGTATGAAAATAACATTGATATTCCACAATATGCGATAAGCAAAAATTCTCCAAATACGTTAATTAATGAAGATATAGAAACATTCTTTACATATTTTCAAACATTAGCAGTATCAGTGAATTTATATGCAATTGTAGATATGCTACATCACGTCTTTGGATTGGATGAACTAATGTTAATGAATAAAATTAAATCATCACTTTCAAAGCATGTGCAGCAGATGGATTGTTCGGAAGTGGATAAAGCACAAGTGCAACATATTTTGTTCGAGAAGCAAATGTGGCCTTTTAAACGCGTACTCTTACCACTTTTACATCAACAAGAATCAGGTGGCGGTAGCATGCCATCCAGTATTGGGACAATACCAAACCCAATGATGCGTCATGAACAGTGAAGCGATTTGGTATAGGAACTTTCGCATTTTATGGATGAGCCAGTTTATTTCGATAGCTGGACTGACTGTACTTGTTCCTTTGTTGCCAATCTATATTGCATCACTCAAGGATTTATCTGTTACAGAAATTCAAATGTGGAGTGGGATTGCGATTGCAGCGCCCGCTATCACAACGATGATTTCATCACCGTTGTGGGGAAAACTTGGCGATAGAATCAGCCGAAAATGGATGGTACTCCGCGCATTATTAGGTTTAGCAGTTTGTTTATTATTGATGTCACTCTGTACGACGCCACTGCAGTTTGTGTTAGTCAGATTATTACAAGGTTTATTTGGCGGTGTCGTAGATGCTTCTAATGCATTTGCGACGAGTGAAGCACCTGAAAAAATGCGTGGTAAAGTACTTGGGAAATTGCAAAGTTCTATTAGTGCGGGCTCTCTTGTGGGACCACTTATCGGAGGCGTTGCAGCAAGTATTGTTGGATTTCAGTCATTACTGTTAGTGATTGCTATTTTGACATTTATTGTCTGTGCAGTAGGTATTAAGTTACTTATAGAAACTACACATCAGCATAACAGTAGCGAACCAGAACCTATACGTTGTGGTGTAAGACAATCATTTAAATGTTTACTGTGTTCGCAAGTGACATGTCGTTTCATTATTGTTGGTATGCTTGCCAATCTTGCGATGTATGGCATGATGACTGCACTCGCCCCTTTAACAACTGGCGCCAACCAGACATTTTTAGATGATAAAGCGGCAGTAGGTCTTGTTCAATCTGCATTTTGGACTGCTTCTATTTTAAGTGCTCCATTATGGGGAAGCTTAAATGATAAAAACTACGTCAAATATGTCTATTTAATCACTGCACTCATTTGTGGCTTAAGTGTTATATTCCAAGGCCTGTCCACTACACTATGGATGTTAATCATTTTTAGAGTGATACAAGGCTTTACGTATAGTGCATTAATTCAAAGTGTGATGTATGTCGTTGTTAAGGCATGTCATCAAGATTTAAAAGGCACTTTCGTTGGTTCCACAAACAGTATGTTAGTTGTAGGACAAGTTGCAGGCAGTATGTTAGGCGCTGTGATTACAAGTAGCTATAACCCTACGGTTACATTTATTGTGATGGGTGGCATATTTATAAGCAGTTGTGTTGTCTTATTATCATCTCAATTAAACGCTGTGAAAGATTATAAATTAACAATGAATGTATGGGAGTTGAATAATAAACGTGCAAAGTAATCAGAATATTGAAATAGCTGAACATGCAGCTGTAGAACGTATATTGAATGTATATTTTAGAGAACAAAATTTGTACAATGCGCAGCCAGAGCAAAACATGTGGCACATCACGCTCGGGCCGTCTAAAACGTTAATAGGTAAATTTAATTATTGGTCAGTAATGGGTCATCACACATACCACCCAGTGATGTGTGCACAAGACAATGGCACGTCTTCACAGTTAGCACCAATGGAAGTGATTGAGCACGTGTTTGAGATGCTCGCACAACAAACAGAAGATGAAGATAAAACCGGATTAAAAGCAACACTACACAATATTTATAAAGATATTAACAATAGTGTAAAACGCACTGCACTCTATTTAACACGTGCGCAACAACAACAAACAGAAGATGAGTATATTATTTCGGAACAATCCCTTTATTTAGGTCATCCGTTTCATCCAACACCCAAAAGTTCTGTCGGATTTAGCGAAGAAGATTTATTGCATTATGCACCAGAGTGCCACGCACAATTCCAACTGTATTATATACAAGTTGATCGTTCTATCATGCTAGAACGATATGTAGAAGGCAGAGCGGCGGCAGTAAATGAATTGGTATTACAGTTGGCACAGTTAGATACTGATGACATAGACGACGGTTATACATTATTACCCTTGCATCCATATCAAATAACCGTATTAAAAGATAACGCTAAGTTTAAACAATGGATGGATGACGGCTTAATTAAAGACATCGGTATCAGCGGACATTATGTCTATCCAACGTCTTCTGTTCGTACCGTATTTTCAAAAGAGCTTAACATTTACCTGAAATTACCGATAAATGTCAAAATCACAAACTTCGTAAGAACGAATGATTATGAACAAGTAGAACGAACGATTGATGCTGCAAATGTCATCGCATCGATAAAAACAGACTATGAAACAAAGCATTTTAAACTGATGTTTGAAGAAGGTTATCGTGCATTGAAATATTCGTCTGAAGCAGGGGCTTTTGATTTATTAGCAAACACTGCAATGATCGTGCGTGAAGGTATTGAAGATTATCATTCGGAGAAACAAATTCACGTGTTAGCAAGTCTATTTGAAACGATGCCACATGAGCCGGACTCTATGTTAGGAGACTTGATTACTCAAAGCGGTTTGTCGGATGAGGAATGGTTAAGTGCATACTTAGACATCACCTTATATCCAATGCTTGAATTACTATCTGAAACTGGCATTAGTTTAGAAGCACATGTACAAAATACTTTAATTGAATTTAAAGACGGCCATCCGCAAGTTTGTTACGTCAGAGATTTGGAAGGCGTATGTATAGCAGAAGATATCGCAAAGCGTGCGCAAATTATTCCCAATATAATACAAAGCGATAGTCCAGTTGTCTATAGTAATGGAGCAGCGTGGCATCGTTTTAAATACTACATTATTGTAAATCATTTAGGACATTTGGTCGCTACAATGGGCAAACGCGTTGGCAGTGAAACGACATTATGGCAAACGGTTCGCAATAAATTGTTGAATTGGTCTCAAGACGCCAGTACATCAGCACAAATGAAAGTCTATGTGGATGACCTATACGAAAGGCCAACATTTTCAGCAAAAGCAAACTTTATGAGCAAAATAAAAGATTGCGGCGATAACCCACTTTATACCAATATACCAAACCCAATGTTTATGGAAGAGGAGGTACGACAACATGATGCACAATATTGAACAACAAGTAAAGCAACGCATTATGAATCAACTTGTAACTTCTATTATATATGAGGATGTTGTGCAATATGAGGTGACACAACAAGGTGCTACTTCGATAGTTACCATTGAAGCTGAAGACGCAACGTATCGCGCTGAAGTGAGAGAATTAGACAGCTTTCAAAGGCTAGAACTTACGTCACCTGTATGGCGAATCACAGATGATGGCGATACAGCAGTAACGGTTGATTACGCTACAATGTTACGAGAAGTCATATATACATTTGAGAAAAACAATGAAAAAGTTGAGGCGTTTATCAACGAATTACTACAAACGGAGCTGAAAGATACACAAGCCATGCGATATAAAGAGATGACTGCGGGTAGTGTTAAATTAACGTTCGATGCACTTGAATCTTATGCGATGGAAGGCCATCCTTATCACCCAAGTTATAAATCACGCCTTGGTTTTACACTGGTAGATAATTTGCAATATGGCCCTGATTTCCAACCGACATTTACATTGAAATGGCTGGCAATTCCCAAACAATATATTGAACAAACTGTCTCTCGAAATATTGAATCGAAAGACTTACTTCAACAACAATTAGGTGATGAAGTTGTGCAGCATTTTAAAGAAGTGCTACTAGCATTAGATAAATCATTAGCAGACTATGAGTGGTTGCCAGTGCATCCTTGGCAATTTGATCACATTATTGCGAATGAACTTGCTGAACAATGGATTAATGGTGAAATTATATTACTAGGCGAATCGGAAGAATACTATACACCGCAACAATCTATTCGTACATTATCACCTGTGGACACGTCTAAATATTATATTAAAGTGCCTTTAAGCATTACGAATACATCCACTAAACGTGTATTAGCGCCACATACGATTGAGAATGCAGCGCAAATTACAGATTGGTTAAAGCATATTCATGAACAGGATAGCTATCTAAATAAGGAATTGAAAACAGTATTTTTAGGTGAAATATTAGGTATGTCTTATATTAATGATAATTTAACTGAATCAAAGCGTGAAGCAATATATGGTGCAGTATCTGTCATATGGCGAGAGAACTTACACAGTTACTTAACTGAAACTGAAGATGCGATACCATTTAATGCGATTTATAGTTTAGACCAACGACAGAATCCGATTATTCAGCAATGGATTGCACAAAATGGTGTAGCAGCTTGGGTTAGACAATTTATCAAAGTCGCAGTGCAACCGATTATCCATATGCTTTATTATCACGGTATTGCACTTGAATCACATGCGCAAAACATGATGTTTATTCATGAAGACGGTTGGCCAACACGTGTAGCAATTAAAGATTTTCATGATGGTGTGCGTTTTAAACGTGGATTGCTAAGTACAGAGGCACAAAATCCTCAATTAAAAGACACACCAGAGAAACATAAGAAAATTAATCGTAATTCATTTATCGAAACAGAAGATGTGGAACTTGTTAGAGATTTTGCTTTAGACGCATTTTTCTTTATTAATATTTCTGAAATCATTATGTTCTTTGAACGTCACTACAATTTGAGTGAACGTCAACAATGGATGTATGTATACGATGAAATCAAGCAGTATCGTCAAACCCATCCTGACTTGCCTAATTATGAGCATTTTGATTTATTTGAAAAAACGATACAAGTAGAAAAATTAACGACAAGAAGATTATTAGAGGATACGGAAATAAGAATCCATCACGTAAGTAACCCGTTAGGAGTGATTCATCATGATGACGTTATCCCTCAAAGATAAATTAGCACAAGACGCTGAAGTCTATGGCATTTTCAATTCGATTCCGAATCCTCTTGTTATTGAAATCATCGCAGCAAGTGGTTACGATTTTGTAATTATAGATACTGAACATGCTGCCATTAACGATGAAACGTTAGAACATTTAATTCGTGCAGCTGAAGCAGCGCAAATCACACCAATTGTCAGGGTCACTCAAGTCATTGATCGAGATATTATCAAAGTGTTGGACATGGGCGCAAGAGGTATTATTATCCCTCATGTTAAAGATAAAGCGACCGTAGAACATATTGTGGAATTAAGTCGTTATTATCCTCAAGGTATGCGCAGTTTAAATGGTGGACGTATGGCCAAGTTTGGTGAAATTCCATTAACGGATTACATGGCGAACGCAAACGACAAAATTATTGTCATGGCGATGATTGAAGATCAAGAGGGCATCAGCGCCATAGAAGACATTGTACAAGTTGAAGGCTTAGACATGATTATTGAAGGTGCTGCCGATTTATCGCAATCGTTTGGCATACCATGGGAAACGAGCAGTGAAGTCGTACAATCAGCATTACGTTACATGCATGACGTGACAAGTGATTATAATAAACACTTTTGTGCCTTACCAAGAAATAAAGAACAACAAGATATATGGGCACAACGTGGTGTTAATACGTTTGTACTTGGAGACGACCGTGGCAAACTCTACCGTAACTTAAAATCCGAATTAACCTCATTTAAAGGAGGGGCAGAACGTGACACAAATATTCGACAAAATTAAAGAGATAAAGCAAAGTGGCGCACCTGTTTGTCATTATATATATGATTTAAACGCATTACGTCAACATGTGCATAAAATCGTGTCGTCCTTACCAGAGAACTGCGAGATGTATTATGCGATGAAAGCGAATAGCGAAAATGACATTTTAGCAACGATGAGTGAATCCGTTGCTGGATTTGAAGTTGCATCTCAAGGTGAAATACAAAAAGGCTTAGCACATAAAAAAACGAATCGTATTATTTTTGGTGGCCCAGGAAAAACAGACGAAGAATTAACATTTGCCATCGATCAAGGCATTCAACGCATTCACGTGGAAAGTATATACGAATTAAAAAGGTTAAATGCTATCCTAGATACCAAAAATGAACAGATGGATGTCTTATTACGTGTGAATTTATCAGGACCTTTCCCCAATGCGACATTACACATGGCAGGACGACCAACACAATTTGGTATATCGGAAAATGAAGTCGAACAAGCAATCAAACTTGCACTTGAACTACCGCATATCAACTTAGAAGGGTTTCATTTTCATTCTATTTCAAATAACTTAGATGCAGCGTTACATTTAGATGTTATGCGACTCTATTTTCATAAAGCCAAAATATGGTCAGAAGCTTTTCAATTTCCACTGAAACATATCAATATCGGTGGAGGTATCGGAGTCAATTACGCAGATTTAAATCAACAATTCGAATGGCAGAAATTTGTTGAAGGCTTTCAAGACGTCATTAATGAAGAAGCGATGAATGACGTTACGTTGAACTTTGAGTGTGGCCGATACTTAGTTGCGCAAATCGGTTACTATGCGACTGAAGTCATTGATATCAAGCAAGTGCATAATGCGTATTACGCTATTTTAACAGGGGGCACGCAACAATTCAGACTGCCAGTGTCATGGCAACACAACCATCCTTTTGAAATATGTCATATTGACCATAACCCTTATCACTTTGAACGCATGGAAGTCGCAAATGAAAAGGTGACATTCGTCGGTCAACTCTGCACGCCGAAAGATGTTTTCTCAAAAGAAACACCAGTAAAATCTGTAAGAACTGGGGATGTCGTAATATTTAATTACGCTGGCGCTTATGGTTGGTCTATTTCTCACCATGATTTTTTAAGTCATCCACATCCGACATTTATCTATTTATCTGATCAATAAGGAGGACTACAATGGAACAAATGTATAAAGCATTAAAACTTGTACCAGTGGAACACATAGACTTACACGAAACATTCGAGCAAAAGCGTTTAGAAAAGACAAAGCAAAGTATTGAAGCGGAACAAATTATGAGACATCCAGTGTTAGTTACACAAACACAGTCAGGTAGATATATGGTCATTGACGGTGTGCATCGTTTCACGAGTCTCAAGGCACTTGGATATCGTGTTGTACCAGTGCAAGATATTAATGAGACACAATATTCAATTAGTACATGGAACCATAAAGTGGCTATTGGTCAGTGGTGGGAAACTTTGCGACAAGATAACAGTTTGCCATGGACGACAGAAATTAAAAATGCCACGCCATTTATTACAATGTGCAAAGGCTATGACGAACAATATTTATATGTAGAAGATTTAGGAGAACAGAAATTAGAAGCGTGGGCAAAGGTCGTTGCAAGTTATAGTCAAACCTATGATGTGGAACGGATAGCACAGAGTGATAATACTTGTGTATCTAACCAACATATTTTGATGAAATATCAGCCGCTTGGTTTTCAAGAAATCGAAACAATCGTCAATAGAGGAGAAACTGTCCCAGCCGGTGTCACGCGGTTTAACATTTCTGGTCGCTGTCTTAACTTACAAGTGCCGTTAGCAATTTTAAAAGAACAGAGTGAGCTAAATAGAAATGTAAAATGGAATGAATTTTTAGAGGGAAAAATGGATAGTGTACGTTGTTACTCTGAAAAAGTATATTTAGTTGAGCAATGACGTCTTATTATAAAAAAAGAACGAGTGATGCATGGCATCCTCGTTCCATTCTGTCGACAAAGTCTTATGATTTTGTCGATTTTTTTTGCCTATTTAGTTTTTTCATCTTTACTGGCCTGTTTTAAATCAATTTGAGCTAATAGTGGATCATGATCACTTGCACGACCTGACATATCAGTGAAATCACTGTTTACATGAATTGGATCTAATTCTGTATGGTTTTTCAAGTTATTTGAAACGAATATGTGATCAAGTGCTTGTGAATTACCTTGATAGTTGTATGAATAACGTTCGCTTTCAGGTAAATCGTAAATCATATTGCTCATATTAAAGCTTTCAAATGTTTTTAACGGTTTTGACCATTGGAAATCATTATAATCGCCAACGGATACGATATTTGCATTAGGATTGTCTTTTTGAACTTGTTCTACAAAACGTCCAACTGACTTCGCAATTTCAACACGCTGATTTTCACTTTCTAATACAGGTGGTTGTTGACTACCGAATAGCGGTGTATCACCATTTTTAGAGTTCCAATGATTCGCTAATACGATGACTTGTTCGCCATGGAATTTAAATTGAGCAGCCAATGGTTTTCTAGAATCATCAAAGGCAGGGTTATTTGGGTCGATGCGACCTGGATTTAATGTTAAGTCGCCATCTTTATATGAGACTGCTGTGTCCGCATCTCCAGATTCAATAGATTTATCAAATTGAACACGCTTAGGATTGTATAAGAAACCAACACGAATATTTGCATCAGGCTGTCCGCCGTCTTCATTCATTGAAGGATCTATATTTAAATATTTATATTTAGGACCACCAGCTTCTTCAATATCTTTAATTAAGCGTTCATAAGATTTATTAGCTTCTGGTCCGCCTTCTTTTGGTCCGTCATTATCTTGTACTTCAGTCACGCCGATAATATCAGGGTTTTTCATGTGTTCCGTGATACCATTCGCAATTTTATCCGCTTTATCCTCTATTGTAGATGATGAATTGTTAGAGAAATTTTCTAAATTATAAGATGCAACATTGAGCTTTTGATTACTCGGTTCAATGGAAGTTGGTTGTGGCTCAGTGTCACCCTCGACATGTGCTTGTTTCATGTCATCTAAATCTACATTTAATTTGTAGTTTTGGAATCCATAATTCACATGACCAATAATTGGACCTTTAAATTTATCGCCTGTTGCTACATCAAAATTACGCGCTTTATTATTATCATACATTTTAAAAGGAATACGTTCACCATGCTGGTCATTTTCTGTTAAACGTACACCGCCATTTTCAGTTTCAGCAGGTTGGTCGTCTAAAACAGTGAAAAGGTCACCGTGTTCTTGTGGGCCAACACTTCGGACATCGCCAACTTCAACACGCATGCCCTCTAGCGATTCCCAGTAGTCAATTGCGTATTGCTCACGATCAAAGGTCTGAAAGTTATCGTTTGCAGAAATTTTGCTTGGTACTTTTTCAATCTCATAAGGCTCGGGCAATTTTTGGTTACTTTCTTCAATAGACACATTGCCACCTTTATCGTCACGCGCATTAATTTGAGTTACTGGTAAGTCAGTTTCTTGTTTATCGCCATAACCGTCAATATAATATTCATCGACAGTGCCCGTAACATTAACTAAGTCACCTTTTTGGGCGTCGTAATTTTGATTACCCGTATAAATGATAAGCCCCTCAGATGTATTTGGGTTATTATCCTGTTTATCGTCAGGTGTTTCAATATGTAAGTACTTGCCACCATTTAATTCATATTGATATGTAACAATGCCTTTTATGTTGTTTACTTTTTTGCCATCGTAAGGTGATTGATGACCTTCGCCTTGGATATCGTGAATCTCTATACTTTTTGTCGAACTATCTTTTGTATCTTTCGGACTCTGCTCTGCTGTCGTTGCGTGAAGTGTACTAGGTGCTATGACAGTAGTTGCTAATGCCATAGATGTGATAAATGACCAAGTTAATTTCTTCAAAACCATTCCCCTTTAAATTTCAAATTTAATTATATTGTAACAAATCTAATTAAAAGGAATTGTTAAGATAGCGTAAATTAATATTAAGTTTGGATTGGTTGATGGTAATGGGAAATAAAAGTGATGGTTAAGTCGCATATACAAAGGTAAGTACTTGTTTAAAAAATAAAAACTGTAATTCAAGACTGGGGTGGAGTTAAAAGAAGGAGTGATAAATTAGTAATTAAAATAAATAGCCATCTTTATAAGATGACTATTTTAAATTATTTTATTCTTCTATGATATATCTGTAAAGTTCATCTTTTACGGGTGTTTCTAGTGATAAATTCATTGTTACAATATTGTCTTGTTTTTCGTTAGGCATTGTCGTTTGTTCTGCTGTATCTTCAATGTAATGTGCTTTGCCTAAGTAATAATAATCTTTACCATCTGTTAAGGCTTCTTTTTTTACAAAAACATGCATAGTAATACCATCTCTTTGATGATTTAAAATATCTTTAACTTCAGGTGAATCTATCTTTCTTTCAGATTTTGTAAACCATTTTATTTTCTCATTACTTAAAAATGTATCTTCATACTTTGTATTATCACTTATATCATCTTGTTTATGATAATTAATAAAAATAGGTAACGTTCCAGAACCAAACATATAACCATTTACTACTGAAGATACATCGCTATCCCAATTTAATAGTTTTACAAAATCTTTTCGTGAATATTTATTATATAAAATAAGCGAGTTTTTACCATCATAATGTTTTTCATTATTATATTTAGCCAATTTGATAATATCTTCTACATAACACTTAAACAAATCTTTGGATAAAGATTCGATAAAGGTTTCTGTTAAATAAACATTATTATTATCTACCTTGATAATGGGGTTGCCATAAGATACATTTATATTTTCACTGAAGAAACTAAAATCCAAGACTTTCAAACTTGTAGAAACATCGTCAATTGTAACGGTAGAGTCGACTTCTTGTGCTCTAGCAAATAAATGATTGATATTTTGTTCTTGATTCATAACTGCTTTCAAAACTATATGGTCTACATTTTTTAATCCTTGAGCAATTTCTCGTGATAAAAATGTTAAATTCTTTTTCTCGTTTTCATTTAATTCATCTGAAACTTTCTTGTATCTAACGAGAAAATCATGATAGTTTTTATATGGGCTCCTTGAATTTCCGTTTGAATCAGTTTTAGAGGTGTATATGATTCCCGGATCGATAGAATTCTGTTCAATAAAATCCATTAACATAGGTATTCTACCAATTCTACTTTCAACTGTTGTATAAGCTTCTTTAATTAATTTGGCTGAGTTTAATTTAACTGCTTTCAATGAGTCATAGATTTTCTTCTTAGCTATTTCTTCAAAATTGATTGTCGATACGCCATTAAGTGCTGAATTATTTGTTAAAAATTTTCTGTAGTTATCCTTATTTTGCGACTGATCTCCAGACAAGGCTATTGGGATTAGATAGTTTTTATTATAGTTACCAATAAAATCTATGATTGTTACATATTCTTTATTACTACTTTTTCTTAACCCTCTACCTAACTGTTGGATGAAAATAATACTAGATTCTGTTTCCCTCAGCATTACAATTTGATTGACAGAAGGTATATCAATACCTTCATTAAATAAATTAACAGTTATTATATAATTAATTTCACCTGATTTAAGCTGTTGAATAACTTCTTCTCTTTTTTGAGGATTATCTTCTCCAGTTAGTGCGATAGAAGGAACACCACGTAATGACAAGTTTTCGGCTAAATCATATGCTTCTTCTTTTCTACTTACAAAAATCAAACCCTTTAATTCATCACCTGAGTAACCATAATAGTTAGTTTTTTCTAAGACATGCTCAACTCTTTCATTAGAAGTTAAATCTGACAAATTACTTACCTCATCGATTTTTTCTCCGTTATGGACATAGTCAGTTACTCCAAAGTAATGGAAAGGGCATAGCACTTCGCTTTCAAGTGCTTTTTGTAATCTAATTTCGTAAGCAATATTATAATCAAACATTTCAAATATATTTAGACTGTCTGTCCTCTCAGGCGTAGCTGTCATACCTAGCAAAAAATTAGGTTTGAAATAATTAAATACTTTTTGATAAGTAGCGGCTGCAGACCTATGAGCCTCATCAAAAACGATATAATCAAAGTGATCTTTTTCAAATTGATCGTATATATTTTCGTTAGAAAGGGTTTGAATAGTAGCAAATAAATATTTAGCATTAATATCTTTATTTTTACCAGTTAATAATCCGAAATCTGCATCATTTGATTGAGATAATACTTTTTTGAATTCATCTATTGCTCTGTTTAAGATCCCCTCGTTATGCACTACAAACAAGAATTTTTTTGGATCATAGTTTCTAACATCTAAAGCACTTAAAATAGTTTTCCCTGTACCAGTTGCCGAAATGATAAGTGCTTTATCTTTTGCACTTTTTCTCAGTGACGTTAATGATTTTAAGGCTTCTCTTTGGATTAAATTCGGCTCAATTTTATTTAAATCTTTTGTTTGTGTTTCAACTAGTGATTGCGTTTCTGCAACTCTAACTGTATTTTTAAATGTTTGGTATTCAAATGTATTTTCATACTCCTCAATCCATTCATGTGAAAGAGGTACACTCGTTGCCCATAATTCATCAAATTGTGATTTGATATTATATATAAGGTCACCACTTTGCTGTGTTGAAAAAAGGATATTATGTTCATAGTTTATTTTCAAAGCATTAGAGGTTAGGTTAGAGCTTCCAATAATTATTGATGAATAATCAATATGATCAAACATATAACCTTTTGCGTGAAAACCATTCACATCCGTTAATCTAACTTCTACGTTTTTAAGTTTTAATAACTCTTTATACATATTGGGTGTGTTGAAACCTAAATAGTTTGAAGTAATAATCTTACCTTTAATTCCTTTTTCATTTAAGTCATAAAGATAGGATTTCAAACTCGCCAAGCCACTTTCTGTTATAAAAGCTACTGAAATCGTAAATGACTTACACTTATGAAGTTCGTCTATAATTGTAGACAAAACATTCTCTTCTTTATTGTTTACCAGTAATTTCGGCATAAAGTTTCCTTTATGAGGAATAGTACGGTCAATAAATCCTTTATGTAATGATTGATTAAAGTCTTCTAACAAATTAGTCATAATTATTCCTCATTTACAATGATTTCAACTGCTGGAATGTCCGCTGGTGCCCATTCTAATTTTTCTAATTCTTGGATTGCTACCCATTTGATTTCTTTATGTTCTGTTAAAGTTGGTAATTTTTCATTTAATGTACATTTATAAGTGCTTAGTTTTACGATACCAAAATCATATTCATATTCGGTAGTGGTGATTTTGTCACCAACTTCAATATCACATAGCATTTCTTCTCGTATTTCTCTTTTTAATGCATTAATTTCTGATTCATCTTTTTCTATTTTTCCACCCGGGAATTCCCATAATAGAGGTAAACTCATATTTTCATTTCTTTGTGCACATAGCACTTTATTTTCAGAAAAAATGACAGCACCCACAACTTCAATTTTTTTCTTCAAATTACTTCCTCCTAAATTTTACGTTTGATTTAATTCTAACAAACTATGAAGATTAGCGTAATTATTTAAAAACTGTTATAAAGTAATACTTTAAATATAGCTAAACAAAATTAAATAGTAATTTGAAATTTACAAAATCCATATAGCATTAACTTTAGATTAATATTACATTGCTAGAATAGTGAATGAAACATTAAAAATTCATATTGGGAGGTACGTGTGATGGCATATAAGTATCGTTCTATTGCTGTAAGTACTGTTATGAGTCTAGTTATAGTATTTACTACAGTTTCAGCACCAACAGCTGATGCAAGTGGTTCAGGTAGTGCAGGTAGTGCAGGTAGTGCAACAGAAGGGGAAAAAAAAGGTGATATTGAATTACTGGATAAAAAACCTAAAGTAGCTGAGGTTCCAGAGAACAACAATCCTAACCGTGTAATTACAAATTTAAAGGGTGATACTAAAACAGAAATGGGTTTTAGTTGGTATACAACAGACAAGTTCAAAGATTCTAAAGTATGGGTTTCAGAATCTAAAGATTTTTCAGATGCAAAATCATTTGATGCAAAACCTAAAAAAGTAGACTCTAAGTATCTTGAAAGAGATAAAGATGGCAATATTATCTATAAAGATGTAGCCAAAGATGATGAAGGCGAACCTATTGAAAAAAATGGCAAACCTAAAGTGAATGGTTATTACACCGATGAAAATGCAGGTGGCCCTGAGTGGACGAGTGGCGACAAGCACGGTAAAACAGATTTAATCAAAGAAAAAGAATATACATACAAAGCACAAGCTAAAGATTTAAAACCGAATACACAATATTACTACAAAGTGGGTAGTGAAAGTGGGAAGAAAAGTGAAATAGGTAAGTTCAAAACTTCCGGTGATAAAGGCGATCCATTTAGCTTTGTACAATACACAGATACGCAAAATGCTTTTTGGAATGAGAACGTAAGAAATGAAGCAGCATTTGGTGCTGATACATTGAAAAACGCAATCCAAACAGCAGGAGATCCTAACTTCGCACTACATACAGGGGACTTTGTAGAAACTGCTGAAGTTGAAGATGAATGGAAAGACTTGTATAAACAATCTAGACCATCATTTATGTCGTTACCAGTTGCTGCAGCACCAGGTAACCATGATGAGTATGCGTTAAATGAAGAAGACGAAAAATTATTGAATAAATTCAATGAACACATGAACGTACCAAAAGAAAATGACGCAGTAAATGGCGGTTCGTACTATTCATTTGATTATAATGGGGCACACATGGTAGTAGCGAATACAAATGACAATAAGAAATCAAAAGACAATCCAGATGAAAAAGCCATCGGTGATGAACAGATGGAATGGATTAAGAAAGATATTAAACAGGCGCGAGACAATGGGGCAAAATGGGTTGTTTTAAACTTACACAAACCAATGTATTCTAAATCATATCATGCACTTTCAGATGAAGATGTGAAGAAAGTAAGAGACGAATTAACAAAAGAAATTGATGATCTTGACGTTGACTTAGTATTACAAGGACATGACCACGTGTTATCACGTACACATCCTTTAGAACACACATCTACGAAAAATAGTTTTGTGAACGCGAAGAAAGAAGATACTGAACAATTCGTTGGCGAAGATGGCGTGGAATATTATGACGATCCAGAAGGTTCAGTTTATGTGCTACCTAACACTGGTGGTACGAAAGAATACGATAGTATTTATGACCGTTCATTAGAGCACATTAAAAAAGTTAGACCAGAATTAAGCTGGTTAACTCAGAAAGATTTAGATCATTACAACAGTCTATTCAAACTAGGTGAACAACCACAAGAAACAGATGCATTTGAAGATAAACACGAAAATAACAGAGATTCATCAGCTCAAAACTTCTCAGTATATGAAGTTGAAGGCGATCAATTGAAAGTTAAAATTTATCAACTACGCGGTGACATCAGTAAAGGTGAACAACGTAGTGTAGAATTAGTAGATGAATTTGGTATTCAAAAAGATTAAATATAATTAAAACCAATACCTAAGCTGTAATTTATTTTATAGCTTAGGTATATCGGTTTTCCTTTGAAAAAGGAGACTTGTTTTATGAAACAATATATTAAAGCTTTATCAATAATATCTATGTGTACAGCGTTACTTATGGGTTGTAGTAATGAAAAAGCTGAGACAAATAATCATTCTGGAAAAGAAGCAATGGCACGAGAGTCCAGTGAAAACGAAGCATCAAATAAAACTCAAATTTCTGATAAAGAACAGAAGAAAATAAAAGAAGAAATGATAGATTGGTTAGCTGAAGATAAAAAAGAAGACGGTAAGGCAGTCTCCAATCGTTATTTTAGTACAAGTAGTATTTCTGATGGTGATTGGTATGCGGGTACGGAAAAAGGAGAAATACAAATCAATAATACTGGCAAACCTGGGCCTGAAGCATTCGATTTACATGCTGTAACTGGCGCCGTTGCCTATACACCTAAAGATGGTGAAACAGGCTTTGATAAAGAAGCGGAAGACCTTTCTAATGTAGAAGGTTATAAGGAAGTTGCAGACTTAAGTAAGCCAGTGACAAAATACATTTTCACTGAAGAGGGCAAGGTCTACGAATACCAATTTGAAGATAAAGACGATGTGACTTTAGCATCAGGATTTGCGCCAAAAGATCATACTGGTAAAGACCCGAACCTACGCCCAGACCAACAATTTAAAGAAACAGAAAACAAAGCGTTGAGTAAGTTTTATAAAGAATTGGTTGAAGAATATAAATAATATATCCAATAAGGGTTGTTAGATTTCTAATTTGAAATTTAACAACATTTATATTTAATCAACAATATAAAATCTATTTGTAAATTTAATGTATAATATTGGTATTAAGTTTCATATATTAAATAAAAACTTATAGGGGGAGAATGCGATTGAATTTAAATTTAGAAAATATATTTAAAACAATCCTTATGAATTATAAAAAAGAATCTGATAGCAATTCGAATTTCACTAATAATTATTTAGGTGACTTATTGAAAAACAAATTAAGAAATTACATAAAAAGTGAGGAGAGAATACAATTAAGAGATGCTGTAACAATGAAAGGTTCAATAGGCCAGACTAAGTGGGCTGAAATACCGTGGTTTAAAATTGCTTCTTCCATAAAGAACGTACATGAATCAACTCAAAAAGGCTGTTACTTAGTGTATTTGTTTGACGCGGAAATGAAGGGTGTATACATTAGTTTGAATCAGGGATGGACTTATTATAAAAAAAGATATGGTACTAAATTAGGCTTGGAAAAGGCAATAACTACGTCACACTTGATATTTGAAGAATTACAGCTAAATGAAAAGAATTTTAGTCGAAATATAAATTTAAAATCCAAGGCTATAATACCAAGGGGCTACGAAGCATGCCATATAATAGGTAAATATTATCCTTTAGCAGAATTCCCTTCAAATGACGAGTTAATCAATGATCTTAATGAGTTTTTATTAGTTTATCAGAAATTGTCAGAATTAATTGGAATTAATCGAGATTATAAAGATTATACTGAGTTATTATTACTTGAGAAAAATGATAGTTATATTGAATTAAAAGAAAAGACATATCAAGAAGCAATTAATTTTGAAAACCAAAAGCCAAGTGAAATAAATGATGATTTTAAAATAAGGAAAGATTTTGTCACAAATAGACAAGGGGTAAAACAATATCCTAGAGATAAAAACATGGGAATAATAGCGCTAAAAAAAGCTAATTATCAATGTGAATTTAATACGAATTTTCCTACATTTATTAATAATGTAACTGGTGAAAATTATATGGAGGCACATCACTTAGTACCGATAGAATATGCAGAGCAATTTGAATATGATATTGATCAACCAGCTAATATAATTTCGTTGAATCCTATATCTCATAGAATGATACATTTTGCTACAGATGACAAAAAAAGTGAAATGATTGATTATTTTTATAACCTTCGTAGTGAGGGTTTGAAAAAACAAGGAATTTCAATTAGTTTAGATCAATTAAAAAAAATGTATGGAGTATAGAAAAACATGTAATAGATCAGTAATATCCCCTTTTCTAATTACTAGAGCACTTTATTAAAAACTGTTTAAACATTTACATCGATTTGATAGTAATAAAAATGCTGAAATTAACTTTATTGCAGTAGCTGATATAGAATTTGGTGGTTCAGGTAATTTAAAAGAAGACAATGTAGGATGGTAAAAATCCAGATGGTACAGTTTATGTTACTTTAAATTCTTCGAGTGGTAGTAAATTTTATGAGCTTGATGGTGAAAAAGATTACGCTGCGAAATCAATTCAAGACAACAAACCTACATTTAGTAAAGTAAATATCAAAGATTCATATATTGAAGTCATAACATATCATGTACCTCAAGGTTCAGAAGAACTAGGTGAACCTATTGATAAAGTACGTATTAATAAATCATAAATGTTTTACATGAAACATTCCTTGTAAAACCCCCTCACATCATAAAGGTCAGTCATCGGGTTGTCTGGCCGAACAATGCCAGGCGTCTAGAAAACAACAATGAAGCACGCACTTCTTATCTAAAAGGAGTGCGTGTTTTTCATTTCTTATAAGGTAACTACTAGCTTAAATATTTCCGCATTTTATATACTTTAATATCGCCTTCACCAATTTCACCTACATAATCGTAACCTTGTTTTTGGTACAAGCGCTGGGCAGAAGTGTTATTAATTTCTACCGTCAGTGAAATAATATCATAGCCTTTATGTAAGGCAAGTTGTTCAGCATAAGTAAGTAGATTTTTAGCTATACCTATACCTCTAAATTGAGAAAGTGTGGCAAGCATGCTTACATGATATTCTCCTAAACTACCTTCATCTAAATTAATCAAAGCGACTATAGCTTTAAAGTTATTGATGAACTGAGGCACAATTTGAAGTTTCTGTATTTTTACTATCTGTTCAACAGTGGCTAATGTCTGACTTTCAAGCATATCATAAGGAAGACAAGAGATAGCACCGGCGGGTTGACCATCTACAAAAGCAATCATCGTGTTGTTGTAGCTAAATCGATTGCCATTTTGTCGCCATAGATTTTGCATGCCTTGTTCAAGTTTAATTTCATCCTCTGTATTGAAAAAGACTTTGGCCATGTCATCAATTGCTAATAAGTTAAAATATCCACCCTTTTGTAATTCAGGATAGGCAGGTTTAATTATTATACGTGACAAAATAATCCTCCGTTTCTGATTTATGAATATTTCATATTAACATTTACCCTTAAAGTGACAGAAATAAATTGAATATCAAATTATTTTACAAAGAACTATCTGATATTACGATAATCGATAATATGTAAAGTGTTCAACTTATTTGTTATAAAATAAATAATCTCAATAATTAATAATAAAATAAATAATTAGATGTTTGCAATACAAGCGTATTGTGCTAAACTTAAAATCAAGGCATTCGAACGTGAAGGGATACCTAAGTTTATATTAAGGGGAAAATGAATAATGAAAGAAAAACTAATTTTATCAACGATACTTGCTGGAACGCTTGTGTTAACAGGATGTGCGAATGACTCATCGCAGAAGGGTTCCGAAGAAAGTAATAATAAAAATCATGCAAGTGAATCGAAAGATAAAGAAAATGGCAAACCTTATAGTGACGTGGCGTATCCTAAAGACGGCGTGAAAGGTGTCTATGTTAGTGCAAATTCAACAAATGGAGAAAAATTTAAAGAATTAACAACATTTATTGATGAGACTGATTTAAATGCGATGGTTATTGATGTTAAAGATGATACAGGTAATGTGACTATCAATTTTAATACTGGTAATAAGCAGATTGATGATAATACGATTGATATCGTAGATGCAAAGCCATTACTTAAAAAAATGGAAGAAAAGAATATTTATCCAATCGCAAGAATTGTTACTTTTAAAGACTCAAAATTAGCTGAAGACCACCCAGAATGGTCATTTAGAGAAGAAGATGGCAGTGTATGGGAAAGTGATGGCGGTGATAAATTCGTTAACCCATTTAACAAAAATGTATGGAATTATAATATTGATATTTCTAAAGAGGCGGCTAAAGCTGGATTTAAAGATATCCAATATGATTATGTACGTTTTCCTGAAGGATTTGAAAATGTGGAAGGTAGCTTGCAATATAGCAAAGATGGATACGAAGATAGTAAGTTAAGTGATGTAGACCAGCGTGTTGATACAGTCACTCAATTTTTAAGTACTGCTAGAAAAGAATTAAAAGATTATGATGTTAAAGTATCGGCTGATGTATTTGGCTACGCAGCAATGGTAGAAGAGGCTCCTGGAATAGGTCAAAGCTTCCCTAAAATAGCTGAAAATACAGACGCAATTTCATCTATGATTTATCCTTCGCATTGGAGTCCAGGAGATTTCGGTCTTGCAGCACCAGATAAAGAACCGTACAAAGCAATAGATAATTATTTAAATAAAGAAACGTCAGTGCTAAATGCATTAGGCAAAGACAAACCAAAATCACGCCCATGGTTACAAGATTTTACTGCTCAGTATTTAGGTGAAGGTAATTATAAAGCGTATGATAGTCAAGCAATTGAGGATCAAGTTAGAGCGCTTAAAGATCACGGCGTAAATGAATTCTTACTGTGGAATGCTGCGAATGATTATACAACAGGCGTAGATTACACACCTGAGGCAGATAAAGAGAAATTAAAAGAAAATAAACAAGAGTTAAAGGACGAATCAAAAGAAAGCAAAGATAAGGAAAAGTAATATAAGTAAATTGTCGACAAAGAATCAAAATTTGTCGGCAATTTTTGATTACGATGAATAAAAGTATATGGCATTTAGTGTTTACCAAAGCGAAAATAAAATACACATAACGACTCGATAAAATCAGAATGTACAAAATATATAGTACATTCTGATTTGTTATATTGTATAATACTGTATATAATACATTTTATATAAATATAATTCAAAGAGGTGCACCGTTTTAATGATTAGAATATTGATTCCATGCTTTAATGAAGCGTTTGTAATTAAACAAACCTATGATAAATTAACAGAAATTATACAACATGATAGTTATATTAACGGTTATACATATGAATTACTTTTCGTGGATGATGGAAGTAGAGACCAAACATTAACAATAATTCAACAATTATCTGAATTAGATAGTAGAGTGAAATATATTTCGTTTTCACGTAATTTTGGTAAAGAGTCAGCGATGTATGCAGGTTTGAAAGCAAGTACGGAAGCTGAGGCGTTGATAATCATAGACGGAGATTTACAGCACCCGCCTTCATTGATTCCGCAAATGATTGTAGATTTTAGAAATGGCGAAGATCAAGTGGTGGCTAAAAGGGATAGAACTGGAGAACGTTGGTTACGTAAGCATCTGTCTAAAATGTATTATTTAATGATTAATAAAATGGTAGATGTTACCTTAGAGGATGGCATAGGAGATTTCAGGTTATTGAGTCAGCGTGCCGTTAAAGAGGTTGTTAAATTAGGAGAATACAATCGATTTTCAAAAGGATTATTTGCATGGATTGGTTTTGAGCCTAAAGTCATTGAATATCAAAATGTACAACGTGAAGAAGGAGAGTCTAAATGGTCATTTAGTTCATTGTTAAATTATGGTATAGATGGACTGATTTCCTTTAATAATAGACCGTTACGTATTATTATTTATTTGGGATTATTCAGTTGTTTGATGAGCTTTCTCTATATTGCATTCAATTTAATTTATACACTGAGTTATGGTGTGTCTACGCCTGGTTATTTCACTACTATTTTTGCGGTATTATTTCTAGGCGGCGTGCAGCTGACTTCTCTAGGTATTATTGGCGAATATATAGGTAGAATTTATTATGAAGTGAAACAGAGACCGTTATTTATTATACATAAGACGAATTTAAATAAACATGAGGTAAATTAATATGAAATCACTAAATTTGGACAAGATGTATCTGACACTTACAGCACTATTTTTATTTTACTATTTTATGGCGTTCTTTTTACCATTAACCCATGATGATTGGGATTGGTATAGTCAGTATGGCGTACAAATGTGGCAGGAAAAATATACGAATTTAAATGGGCGTTATTTGGGTAATATTTTAGAAACTGTAGCAGTTCGTTTGGATTGGTTTAGGTGGATATCTTACGCGTTGATTAGCATGGCTATGATATATATTATTGTTCGTTTTACTCATAATACGAAACAGCCACTATATTATTTAATAGCTTTCATACTTATGGTTACGATACCAAGTGAGATATACAAACAAACTTATGGATGGTTTGCAGGTTTTTATAATTATGTCCCAGCAACATTGTGCGTGGTGTTCATTTTATGGTTTATTGTTACAGTTTTATTCGAACGAAGAGGACTTACACCTGTAACTAATATTGTCTTTTATATTATTTGCTTTATTGGGCAATTTTTTATGGAAAATACCACACTCTTTAATAGTATGATTTTGGTGTTAGCTATCGCTCTGAACTTATTACTTTATCGACAAATTAATCCTAAATTTATAGTTGGTTTATTATTATCTGTGACTGGTACATTGATTATGTTTTTAAATCCCAATTATCGTAAAATATTTTTTGAAGGCAGCAGTTACCAGAATATATCGAGTGAAACAGGATTAGTCGATAAAATATTCCACACGATAACTACGACAATTCCAGATTGGGTCTTTTTCAATCAAATTGTGATTTTATCTATGATTATTGCTGTGGTGCTAGTTATGCTATATCGCAGTACTGTGATGCATAGCTTATCCAAGGTGAAAATAGGACTGACCGTTAGTGGATTATTGATATTGCCTATTTATTACTTTTTCATATATAAACAATTCGAATTACAAAATTTCCATTCAATCACTATAGCAAATCTGCTTAATACTGTGATTTGTATTATATTTTTAGGTGCAATGATTTATGCAATACATTTAGTGATCGGGCAAAAGGAAGTACGTTATACATTATATTTACTCCTAGCCTCAACTTTACTTGTATGTGCACCTTTAGTCATTGTATCACCACTGGGTCCAAGGAATTTTTATACAGTATATGTAATCTATAGCATCATTTTACTGATATTACTTGTTCAACTCAACGTTATGCATGCGTTGTGGCGTAATATGATTGTGGGAATTGCAATTATGTTTGGTGTTGTTTATTTGAGTGGTTTTTGCTATATTCACTATCAAAATGAAACGCGAATCGCGAATTTGAAACAAGAAGTAAAAGAGCATCCAGATAAGGATTTCTATACGATGGAGAAACTGCCATTTGAACATTATTTACATCATGCAACGCCAACCAGCGAGAAATATCAAACACTATTCAATAAATATGAAGGTTTACCAGCAGATACAAAAGTTAAGTATGTGCCTTTTGGTAGCGAAGAAAAGAAGAGTGATTGATGAAATCATGCGTTAATTATTATAAATTATTACTAGTTTTCAAATTACTCGAAACACATAAAAGCTCCGGGATAGTAAATTTACTAACTACCCTGGAGTTTTTATTTAAATATTTGTGAAGTAATTTATTAATCATCGCCATCTTCATAATCATCATAATCGTCGCCGTCGTCATCACTGTCATCATCGTCGTCATCATCACCTGAATAAATACGTTGTTTTTGATTTGTAGGCGGTGGTTGTGTAGGTTGGGTTTCAGTTGATGCTGCATCATTATTTTTATTGAACCAAGCCACTGAGGATACTTTACCTGTAACATGATTGATAATGATATTAGCACCTTTTTGACTACTTATATCTTGAGTCACCAAATAGTATTTAATACCTTTATCTTCTTTTAAAGTAATAGATTTAAAGGTACCGCCGACGTGTTCTTTTGCTATATCTTTGGCTGATGCTTCACTGATTTTTTTATCTTCCTTTTTCTGTTCCTTTTTGGGTTCAGGTTTCTTTGGTTTTAAATCCTTTGTTTGTTTTATATTAGAAATTGTTTTCTTTTCTCTATCTACTTTAATGTGATATATACCTTCACTTGATTTTAATTTTACTAAAAATTCATTTTTATTATCAGTGAGCTTGATAGATTCAATATCACCGTTGTAACGTTTCTCAACCATTGCTTTTGCATCTGTCTCTGCCATAAGTTGCTGATTCGCTTTTAAAAATATAATTACACATAGGGCGACAGATAATCCAATACATGTCATTATTAAAATTAATTTAACGAGCAGTTTCATTTTTTGACTCCTTTAGGCACAGTTAAAATAAAGGATGAACCTTTATTTACTTCGCTTTTTACATCAATCACTATATTTTGTTGTGTGGCAATTTCTTGCGCAATGGACAATCCTAAACCTGAACCGCCAGTGCTACGTGACCGTGCTTTATCTACACGATAAAAGCGAGTGAAAATATGAGGCAAGTCAGATTCTGGAATACCTATACCGTCATCCATAATTTCAATATTGAATGAATCTTTATTATCAGAAATTCTGACAATAATAAGTGATTCACCATATTTGTGTGCATTATCTAAAAATATGTGTATTAATTGCTTGAATAAAGAAATATTTAGCCAAGCTTCATAAGATTCACAAGCTACTTCTACTTTTATATCTTGTTTATATACATGCTTTAAGCGATGTGTGATTTCTTCAATTAATTCCACTATATTTTCATATTCAAGACTACTTTCCGTCTTATTTTTAGTTATTTGAGCATAATATAATAATTGTTCTGTTAAATATTTCATTTTTTTAGCTTCATCACCAATAGCATGGATACTTTCATCTAATGTTTTTTGATCTTTCTTTCCAAATCGCTGCAACATTTGACTATAAGAGTTTATAACTGTAATTGGTGTTTTTAATTCATGTGACGCATTCATAATAAATGCTTGTTGTCTCTCGTCGTGTTCTTTCAATTTGTTCATCATGTCATTAAAGGAAGTAGATAATTCCTGCAATTCATACGAATCATTTTGTTGTACTTCTACAGGTAAATAATCTTTGGTTTCTTGTGTTTCTTTGATGTGCTTACTTAATTTCAAAATCGGTTGCGTGATAATATTGGTGATTACTCTATTCAAGTAAAAAATAACTATTAGTAATAATATAACTGAGCCGATTAAAATCCATTTTAAAATTTGAAAGGATTCATACTTAAAGTCTACATTTTCATAAAGCTGTAAATTGACGACTTCACCATGTTCCCAAATGATAGGCAAGGAAATCATTGCAAAATGATGACCTTTATAAGCAAGGGTTTTTTTATATTGCTTACTTTGAAAGGGTTGTTGGATATTATTATAATCCACATTAGTCGTGAAATTCACTTTGGCTTTATCGTTCTTATCAATAACGCTGATGTAGCCATCAGAAAGTATGTAACTGTTATTCATAATTTCTTGATTTGTTCTATTATCCGATTTTTTAATTTCTTCTATAATATTAATACTACGTGCTTCAAGTTGATTTAGCTCAGAAGCTATTGAAAAATGTTTGAAAATAACATACACAAAGATGTTCACACAAATAATCAAAATTACGGTCATCACGGTGATATACAACTGGATTCTAGTTCCTAATCTCATATAAATTAATCCTTAATCATATAACCATACCCACGGACACTATCGATAATGGATGGTTTGTTTTTGTCTAACTTTTTACGTAAGTGACGTACATACACATCGACTACGTTAGTATCGCCTTGGTAATCAAATTGCCATACGTGTTTGATTATTTGCTCACGCTCTAAAGCCTGATTTTTATTTTCCAGGAAATAAACAAGCATTTCATATTCTTTTGGCGTAGTACTCACTATAGTATCGTCCATATAGACTTCACGTGACTTTGTATCTACAGAAATATGTCTATGTACGAGAATATCATCATCCTCTTCTGTGTCAGCATGTAGCATTTTTAAATGCGCACGGATTCTAGCTAATAATTCTTCTATTTCGAAAGGCTTAGTAACATAATCATTTGCGCCAGAATCAAGGCCGCCGACTTTATCCATTAATGCGTCACGAGCGGTTAACATGATGACCTTTATTGAATTATCTTTCGTTCTAATACGTCTTAACACTTCCAAACCATTTAATTCTGGCAACATAACATCAAGCAAGATGAGATCAAAGGAATTATCTTGAAATGCTTGTATTCCTTGCTTGCCTGTATATGCTAAAGTCACATCGTATTCTGCAAACTCTAGTTCTAATTGCAATACACGTGCAATTTTTTCATCATCTTCCACAATTAAAATCTTTTCCATTATTCAATACACCTACTTTAGTTTTAAACCTATAAATTGCCAATAAAATAAATACATTAAGACCATAAATACTACATAAATAGGGAGTAACCACATATTTAATTTTAAAAGTTGTGAAGTATTAAATGGTCGATCATCTAACTCATAAAATATTAGTAATGCTTTTGAACTTACTGGTAATGTTAAGCAATAGTTTATGCCAATTAATGTTATAAATACAACTGACATAGGATTTAATTCAAAGGTTTCTGCGAAAATAAGTACCGTTGGAACAAGTACCACAGCTCTTGTTGTATGGCTTGTAATGAGTAAATGTGAACCTACACTAATGATGCTTAGTATAATCACAAATACAATTGCAGGCATTACTGGTAATCCGTTAAGTAATGATAAAATTTGGTCTTGTATGTACTTAACGACACCGTATTTAATTAGTAATTCTCCAAGCGCAGTTGCACTAGCTACGAAAAATATTAAACTCCATGACACTTCTGATAAAGCTTTTTTCCAAGTTATGAGTCCTAATTGAGGAATCAACATGCAAAAAGCCATTAAAATTGTTACAAAAGCAATATCAAGTCCATGTAAACTTTCAGTAACCCACAGTACAATAGTTATGCCAATTAAAATAATTGCTTTACGTTCCTTTGACGAAAGTGGTGTTTGTTCAACGTCAACTTCAATATCGACAGGTTCTTTATCTGAAACTTCCTTCATAGGTTGTTGTTTAATAGGACTGTACATTAATATGACAGCAGCAATCAAACTAATTAGTAAACCAAAGGGTAAGCCCCATAACACGAAATCAATATAAGAAATCGATTTATCTGTTTGACCTTCTAAAATACCTATACCTATTAAATGACTTCCCGCACCAATTAAGGTCGTATTCGTCATAGTTAAAATAAGTATAGGTATCATTAAACCATACATGGTGGCACGCTTTGGAAACTGTGTTTTTATCGCTTGATAAATAGGTAACATTGCTGCTGCACGACTTGAAGTTGAAGGTATAAAGAAAGTCATGAGTTGAATCGTTGCCAAAATGAATAAACTTGCACGCTTTTCAGTATGGCATTTTCGGCTAAACCAATTGACGAGCCTTGTTAATAAACCACTTTCTTCTATGACACTACTGATGATAAATGCGCCAATCATTAACCAAACGATATGTTGATTTAATGATTCAAATAATATTGAATCTGGAACACCCAGCAACACTGCACCGATCAAACATAGCATCCCAGCTAATCCTGCAGGTAAATTTGAAAATATAAATAATATAAGAGCTAAAATAAAAATCATTATACTTACTTTGCCTAAGTAACTTAAATCTAATACCAAAAAGATATAAAAACTTAAACAAAGAAAAGATATCCAAATCCATAGATGTGAAAATGAAACATTAGCTAGCATCTGTAACGACTTCCTTCAGTTTATGCTTTTGTTGTTCTCTTGCTTTAAAAAGGTTCATACCAATCATAATATAACGAATCGCACTTTCTACACTGCCTTCTAACCATTTATCTGCGTCGTTGATTGCATTTTCTAAAGTAGCTGGTTCAGGTATAATACTAGAAAATGCATCAATACCACTTTGATAATTTATTTTTGCGCCTTTACCAATCGTTCCTGCAAAAGCTATTACAGGTTTATTGTGATTTTTAGCAATACGTGCAACTTCAGCAGGCACTTTTCCATTCGGTGTTTGATAATCAATACAACCTTCTGCAGTGATGACAATATCCGTTGATTCAAGATTGCTTTCGATTTGAATATAATTTTTAATTAAATCAAACCTTGGATGCAATGTTGCATTAGCGAAAGCGATGAGACCGGCTCCAAGACCACCTGATGCCCCTGTACCTTCTGCATAACGTAAATCCTTATTTGTATGTTGCTTAATTAAAGCAGCTAAATGATATAAATTATTTGATAAATGTTCTACGTCCTCTTGTGACGCCCCTTTTTGAGGACCAAATACTCGTGCAACGCCTTTATCACCACATAATATATTAGACCAATTTACAGCAACATCAATTGGTGTTGTTGATACTCGGTTGTCTATATTGCTTAAATCTAAGTCATGAATTTTATCAATATCAACGCCACCATCAATGTAAACTGCCTCGCCATGCTTATTATAAAATTTAACGCCAATAGCTTGAGCCATACCTACGCCACCATCAGATGTACCAGAATCGCCACAACCTATAATTATTCTATCTACACCGTAATCAAGTGATTTAATAATCATTTGACCTACGCCATAAGTTGTTGTGTATAATGGGTTTCTTTGTGTCTTAGGGACATGTCTTAATCCTGCAATTGCAGCCATTTCAATCACAGCTACAGTTTCTTTCCCTTCTTTAAATACGCCAAAGTAAGATTGGATGCGTTGTCCGACAGGGCCAGTGACATGAGTCATTATTTTATAACCATTTCTAATTTTAATAATAGATTCTACGAAACCTTCGCCACCATCAACCATAGGTATAACATTCACTTCATAATTTGAATTGACACGTTTAATACCTTTTTCAATTGCATAACCAACTTCTTCTGCACTTAAACTTTCCTTAAAACCTGATGGAATAACTGTAAATTTCATAATCTTCATCTCCCCGTATATAGTCTTAATTAATTGATACTCTTAGACTATGGCATGGGGGTTTACAATTGCTTAAAGAATTATTAAAAAATGATTAAAAAATTTAATAAAACATGATACCCAGTGCTAAGCCTAAAATTACAATTAGCCATGACGGAGCTTTACAGTATGCTAGTAATACAAATAATATGGCAGCAAATGCGAAATCCATATGTGAATTGACGGATGATGTAAAAATAGGATCATACAGTGCTGCAATTAGAATACCAACTACACCAGCACTGACCGCTTTTAACATTGCTTTAGCATAACGATTCGACTGCACGTGTTCCCAAAATGGTAAAACGCCAATTAATAGTAAAAAGGCAGGTAAAAAAATAGCGATTGTTGCGACAATACCACCTGGAATGCCAGACATAACGGTACCGATATATGCTGCAAAGGTAAATAATGGACCCGGCACTGCCTGTGTTAATGCGTACCCTGTTAAAAAGTCGTTCGCACTGATCATATCTGTTGCGACAAATGCTTGTTCTAATAATGGTAGAACAACATGGCCGCCACCGAAAACAAGTGCACCTGAGCGATAAAAATGATCAATCATACTCACCCATGAATTGGTTGTGAAGAAATTAATAATAGGTAAAATTAATAAAAAACTGAAAAAGAGTGTAAGTGCAATAACACCAACCAATTTAGGAATATTGAATATCTTTATTGATGGTTTACTTTCATCATTTTCTTTAAAGAGTATTAATCCAGCAAGCGCCACGATAATCAATGCACCCAATTGTGACATAGGGTGAATCACTGTGACTGCCATAACTAAGGTAAATAGTGCAAGAAGCTTTGTTTTCACATCAGGCAAAAGCTTCTTGCCCATGCCAATAATGGCATTAAGCACGATGGCAACTGCAACCAATTTCAAGCCATGCGTCCAACCTAAATCACTGCTGTAAGCAAGGAGCAGCGTCGCACAAAGCATTAATACAATGACTGAAGGCAATGTAAAACCAATAAATGAAATAACACCACCAAGTAAACCTGCCTTCGTTATACCGATACCAAAACCGACTTGGCTACTTGCAGGACCAGGTAAAAACTGACATAACGCGACTAAATTTGTATATTGCTGTTCTGTGAGCCACTTCCTACGTTTAACGTATTCATCATAGAAGTAACCGAGATGTGCTGTTGGACCACCAAAAGATGTACAACCTAATCTTAGCGCGACCAAAAAGACTTCAAGATATTTCATTAGCATAACCTCCCAATTTATAAATTATACTTCGCCAACAAGTTCTTTTAATTTTTGTTGGCTTTTGGCTAACATTTCTTTACCAAATGAAGTGATGGTATAGTTCTTGCGTTGTTTACCTGCAACCACATTTTTCTCACTAACAAGTAATCCTTCGTCTTCCATACTATGTAAGAGGGGATACAACGTACCAGCACTCATTGTATAACCGTGTTCTTGAAGTTCCTCAATCATCCAACTACCATAGATAGGATGTTCACTTGCATGATGCAAGATGTGAATATAAATAAACCCTAAAAACATACGTCTTTCTAATTTTGATTCCACATACATTCATCCTCTCTAATTAATATATCGAAAAGCGATATCGCATTTCGATTTCAATGTAACATTTATACTTTTGTCTGAGGTTGAATTTACATAAAATTTAAGAAATTATCATATTTTGTAATATTGCTTATAGCTCATTTTTCTTAATTAAAAAATAGTTTATTTAGTGAGAATTAGAAAATGTTTTTAAGATTTAAATTATAAAAATATTGTAAATATTCACTTAATTAATGTACACTGTATAATGTATACATTAAAAAGGGGTGTGAATATGAAATTTAAATTAGATTATGAAGAAATAGATTTAACTTTTGATAATGCTTATTGCATTGGATATTCAGGAAGAAATGTTGAAAAGACAAAGGAACATATAGCTGAATTAAAAGAACTAGGCGTGCCTGAACCTAATTCAGTTCCTGAAATATATCATTTAGATCCGCTACTTTTTAGACAAAATAAGTCTATTTCAATTATTGGTGATCAATCTAGTGGAGAAGCTGAAATTGTTATTATCTTTGATAATGATAAGCGCTATGTGACGCTTGGTAGTGATCACACTGATCGTGAACTAGAAACTGTGAGTATTCATAAGTCTAAACAATTATGTGCAAAGCCAATCGCCAGCACTATATGGGATTTTACTGAGGTAGAAGAACACTGGGATGAATTAGAGCTAAGGTCATTCGTATTCGTAGATGGGGACTGGCAATTATATCAAGACGATAAAGTAAGCAGTATTTTACCTTATAAAGATTTAATAACTTCTTTAAATCAAGATGACGCAAATTTAAAAAATGCTGTTGTTTATTGTGGTACTGTGCCATTGGTTAGTGGATTTAAATATCCGAATGCTTTTAAAGCTGAGTTAATAAATCCATCTAATAACAAATATATTACATTAGAATATGAGGTGAAAAAACTATGATCAACGTCCAATTATTTCAAATTTAGCTAAAGAATATAAAGTGAGCATAGTTGCAGGGTCTGTTTCGAATAAAAAACAAGATGAAGTTTATAATACGTTAGTTGTTTTTAATGAGAATGGCGAACTCATTTACAATTACGATAAGATTCATTTGGTTCCAATGTTAGACGAGCCAAAGTTCATGGTTGGAGGACATTTTTTACCACAACCTTTTCAATTGATGGATACAGATATGGGGGGCATTATTTGTTACGATTTAAGATTTCCTGAGTCAACACGTCAATTAGCAGTAAATGGCGCTAAAGTGATTTTTGTCGTTGCAGAATGGCCAGATTCAAGGTTATATCATTGGAAGCACTTAAATATTGCTAGAGCAATTGAGAATGCGGTATATGTTATAGCTTGTAATTCATCTGGAAGTGATGGCAAAACGACATATGCAGGACACTCTATGATTGTTGATCCAAGGGGAAACGTTATTCAAGAAGCTGGAGAAAGTGAAAGTACAATTTTTACAGAAATAGATGTGGAGCTCGTTCATGAAATACGTGAAAGTATACCCGTATTTAAAAATAGAAGAATAGATTTATATTCTTAATGAGCTTTTAAGGGGATGACATTTTATGAAAAGATTTTTTTCATTTTCTTTATTAATAGTTTTAATATTAAGCGGCTGTCAAAGTGGTGAGGATAAAACTAAAGATGAGGAAGTAAAAACAATACGTCTGGCACATACTGGTTCAGATACACACCAATATAATATAGCTTCCCAAAAATTCAAAGAATTAGTTGAAAAGAAATCTCAAGGTGAGTTAAAAGTTAATGTCTATGGAAATGGAAGCTTGGGTAATGAAGACGAGTTAGTAGATCAAACGATGACTGGCTCAATTCAAATGTCTACTGTAGCAGCTGATAGTAGCTTGTCAAACACAATACCAGAAATGAACTTATTTGGTATACCGTATTTATTTGAAAATAAACAAGATGTGTATTCTAAACTCGATGGCAAACCAGGAAAAGGTTTATTGAAATTAGCACAATCTAAAGATATGCAAGGTCTTGGATATTGGGAAGTAGGATTTAGGCATTTTACGAATAATAAAAGAGAGATAAAGCATCCTGAAGATATGAAAAATCTAAAGCTAAGAGTACAATCTGCGAAGGTATGGAATGAACATTTAAAATCTTTAGACGCAATACCTACGCCGATTAGTTTTAGTGAATTATATTCTGCATTAGATCAGGGCGTTGTAGATGGCCAAGAAAACCCATTACCAACAATTGCATCTCAAAAATTATACGAAGTACAAAAATATATTTCTTTAACCAATCATACTTACACACCTGCAGTAGTACTAATGAATCAAGATTATTATAAGAACCTTTCTGAGCAGGAGAAGAAAATAGTGAATGAAAGTGTTGAAGAATCAACAAAATATCAACGTAAATATATTGCAGACCAAGAACAAAAAATAAAGAAACAACTAAAAAATGAGGGCATGGTTATTACTGAAGTAAATCGGGATGAGTTTAAAAAGAATACGAAAGATGTACAGTCAGAAATCAATGATCAAGTACCTAAATCCATATTTCGTCAATTTAGCGAATAAGGGGGATAAATATGAATAAATTTAATATAATAGAGAAGAAATTTATAACCATTCTTACTCACCTAATGACAGTTTTTATGATTTTATCGATCTTGACTATATTCTTGCAGCTCCTTACACGTTTTGTTTTTAAAACTTCAATTTTTTGGTCGCAAGAACTTTTAATGTTGTTTTTTGTGTACAGTATTTTATTTGGAGCAGTGGTATTAATGTATAAGCAAGAGCATTTACAAGTTGATTTATTTGAAAAGTTACCTAAAAAGTTAGAAAAAGCGCTAGATTATTTTGTGAAAAGTGTAATCACCTTCGTACTATTAATAATTTTTTATTATAGTATTTTACAAGTGAATTTAAGTATAAGTGCGGGGCAAGTTATGACTTCTATGCCAATTGGTAGATGGATTATGTATATACCAATGCCAATATGTTTCATATTGATGATTTATTTTACTTGGAAGCCGGGTGATAAATCATGATATTATTTCTAATTATTTTGTTATTTGTACTTATAATTATCAGAATGCCTATTGCGTTTTCTTTAATGACTGTATCTATTATAGGAATTGGATGGACTGGTGTAGAATTTTTAGAAATTATACCGAGGAAAATGTATTTTGGCATAAATAATTTCTCACTTTTAGCTATACCTCTATTTGTATTAGCTGGAGAAATAATGTCAAAAGGTGGTATGTCTAAAAGAATTGTTGAATTCTCTAAACTACTAATTGGTCCATTGCCTGGTGGTTTAGCAATGGTTGTAATAATTTCGAGCGTATTTTTTGCTGCGTTAACAGGTACAGCAATAGCTGCAGCAGCAATAGGTGGCATGTTGTTACCATTAATGAAAAAAGAAGGATATGATGAAGGTTTTTCTGCATCATTAGTTGCTTCGGCTGCGACAGTGGGACCAATTATACCACCTAGTATTATATTTATTTTATTTGGTGTTATGGCAAACCAATCTATAAGTGATTTATTTATTGGAGGAGTTGTACCCGGTATTTTAATGGGTGTTGGGTTGATGATTTATAGTTACTTTGTAGGTAAAAAAGAAGGGTATAAATCTATGGATAGTTTTCCACCATTAAAAGATATACTCTTAGGTTTTAAAGATGCAGTTTTGGCGTTATTGATGCCAGCAATTATTATAGGAGGTATTGTTAGTGGATTATTTACTGCTACAGAATCTGGTGTAATTGCAGTTTTATATGCGATAATAATAAGTAGTGTTGTATATAGAGAATTAAACTTCAAAAAATTGTATGAAGCATTAATTAGTAGTACAAAGACTTCCGTTGGTATCATATTTTTAATAGGAAGTGCAGCAATATTTATTTGGTTTGTTTCCTTTAATAATGTTCCAGAACAACTACAATCTATGTTAGGTGTTTTTGCAGATAATCCAATTTTACTATTACTTGTAATAAATATTGTATTATTAATAGCGGGTACATTTATAGATACGATAAGTGCAGTTACTATTTTTACGCCAATCTTCTTACCGCTAATTATGGCAACAAATATAGATCCTATTCATTTCGGCGTGGTAATGGCTGTGAACCTATCAATAGGAATGATAACGCCACCAGTAGGAGTTTGTTTATTTGTAGTATCATCTATAAGTAAAGTGCACATCAAAAAAATTATCAAATCAGTTACACCACAATTAGCTATTTTACTTGTAATATTAATAATTATTACGTACGTACCATGGTTAATTACTTATCCGGTTTCGTTATTTAAATAAATTCTCTAGGAGGTTCAAGGATGTATGATTCTTTAAAAAAAGTTAATAGAAATTCAATAAAACAAGAAATATATGATCAAGTTAAGCGTTCATTATTTAATAATGAATTACCACTTGATCAATTTATTACTGAAGTTGAATTGTCTAATTTACTAGACGTCTCTCGTACACCGGTTAGGGAAGCAATAAATGAATTAGTGTTAGAACAACTTATGATTTTTAAACCAAGAAAAGGTTATAAAGTAAATACATTTACTAACCATGAAATTGATCAAATTTTCTTATTGAGAGAATCACTGGAGATTGCTTGTGTGCCTTTTATTGTACAAATAATAGATGAAGATCATATCCATGATTTAAAAGCTATTATTGAAAAACAAATAAAAGCAGCTCAAAATGATGATTATTATACATTTATGTTATTAGACAAAAGTTTCCATACCTACTTAATGGAAATTATTCAGTTTGAGTTATTTTTAAAAAGCTATAATGTGCAACATGACCTATCCATTCTTATTGGTACTCAAGGATTAAAAAGCCAAGGAAGAATGATAGAAGTTATTGATGAACATAATGAAATAATTAAGGCATTATCATACAAAAATGAGGAAGCTATCGTAAACACGATGAAATCTCATTTAGAGAAATCTATGACTGCGTTTAAAGTGAAATAGTTGTAGTTTTTATAGCAAATATTTCCTATATATAAGTTTAAACAATGAATGATAATAAATAATTGAAGATACTATATTATTATGGAAGTGGTACTAATTTGGGCTGACTCCTGCGGGAAAGGCACTGGCCGAAGACTACAGGCTGAGGCCGTGCCCGCGGAAAGCATGCACAAAAAAGTGCCAACAAAGTCGAAGACTTTGTCTATACCATGAAAAACGGCAAACTAAATATGTTTGCCGTTTTTTTATGTTGTTATGAAAATAAGTTAATAGAAATATATAAAATTAAATCGTCGAGCTTTCAACGTAGCCTTAATTTAAATATAAAGTGTCACCCTCTCTATGATTAACTACGTGAATGTTTGTAGTGACTCATGAATATTAAGATTAAATTGATAAGTCCTACGGTGAGACCACCTATCAGCGCATACAATCCAAGAGGTACGAGAAACCAAGGCTCATGCAGTATGCCGTCTTGTGAAACGTAAGAGGGGATGGCTAAGAAAAGTATCGCACAGGTGATACCAATCAAAATTAAAATCATACTTACAATACTTAGACGTATGCGTTTGATGCTTTTTCCATCATTAACGAGTTTATCTTTAATAACGTCATCGCCTAAGATTAAATCATCGAGTGACAAGTGGAACGTTTTAGCGATATGCACAATTATTTCTATATCTGGTAAATATCTATTATTTTCCCAAGCTGATACTGTTTGTCTCGATACATTAAGTTGTTCGGAAAGTTGCTCTTGTGTGAGTTGATGTTCTTTTCTAATCGATTTAATTTGATTTCAAAAATCCATACGATCTTTCCTCCAATCTCTATATAGTTAGATTCTTTGTAAAAGCTGATGTTATGCGATTGCTAGCAATACTTTACACCTCCCGCAAGACATACTGTCACTCAAAACAGCTATGTCTTGTGATGCTTTCTTTTATAAATACATTCTATATTTGATAATAAAAACTTGAAAGAAGGCAGTTAATTGTCTAATAAATTTAGGAGGTTATATACAGATTATGAGTAAAAAAATATTTTTTTCAAGTATTTTTTGCATGATTTTCGGAATTTTAATGGGAGGTCTATTTATTGTTTTACCTAGTCATGTCGATCAAGATGGCATCTTACGTGAGCCATGGTTTTTAGTGGAATTTGGTTTCTTATTTGTGGCATTAGGGATATTATTAATGATCGTAACTGCCGTAAAATATTTATACCATCGTTTTGTACAGCATAAACAATAACGTTTTAAGAGACTAGAGCATAAATAAAGCATCTCATGTTGATAATTTAAATATCTAGTAATCTTTATAGAGCGTGAAAAGAAATCAAATGACAAATTTTGGTTTATTTTCTCGCTTTTTTTAAAAACAAAAATAAGATAATTTACTAAAAAAGTAAAATTAATGTACAATAAGATGTAAGCGCTTACTAATTTATTTGAATCATACTAAATCAAGCTTTTAAAAGGAGAATGTAAATGAAGGACAAAGTGATGATGATAACGGGCGGTAGTAGTGGCATGGGCAAAGCAATGGCGAAACGATTTGCTGAAGAAGGTGCCAAAGTAGTCATAACAGGTCGCTCATTAGAACGACTTGAAGTTGCTAAAGCGGAAATTGAACAATATGAAGGTCAGGTGCTATGTATAGACATGGATGTACGTGATCCAGAGCGTGTGCAGTATACAGTAGATGAGACTGTAAAAACATTTGGACAGATAGATGGCCTTGTGAACAATGCAGCGGGTAATTTTATTTGCCCTGCAGAAGATTTATCGATTAATGCGTGGAATTCAGTTGTAGATATTGTATTAAATGGTACTTGGTATTGTACACAAGCAGTAGGTAAAGAATGGATTAAAAATGGTCAAAAAGGACGAATTTTGAATATGGTTGCGACGTATGCTTGGAGATCTGGTCCAGGTGTTATTCATTCTGCAAGTGCAAAAGCTGGCGTCCTTGCTATGACGAGAACACTTGCCGTGGAATGGGGTTCTAAATATGGGATTACAGTGAATGCCATTGCACCGGGACCAATTGAAAATACGGGTGGCGCAGGAAAATTAAGTCTATCTGAAGAAGCACGTCAACAGACACTAGATAGTGTGCCAGTTGGTAGAATGGGCCAACCTGAAGAAATTGCAGGTTTGGCTAAATTCTTGTTCTCAGACGATGCGGACTATATCAATGGTGCTTGCATGACGATGGACGGCGGACAATGGCTCAATCAGAATGCATTTTAATACTAAGAAAAATTTAAGCTGCTTTTACATATTAAATGTGAAAGCAGCCTAAAATTTTCATTTGAAATCCCAATAAGAGTATGTTATATTTTAATTGTGAATTATTTCCCTGTATGAGTAAACGATTACTCATATTGTGGAACAAAGAATATTTTTTTAAAAGAGTAAACGATTACTCAAAGATATATAGGAGGTATATATGTTGGAGAAAAAAATGTTTCCATCAATGATGTGTGCAGATTTTGGTAATTTAAAAAATGAAATTATTGGTTTAGAACAGGCAAAAGTAGACGGTTTTCATATTGACTTTATGGATGGTCAGTTTGTTCCAAATTTCGGTATGGGATTACAAGATTTAGAATTAATTAGAAAATCTACATCATTAATTGTTGATGTCCATTTAATGATTAAAGATCCAGATAATTATATTGATTTGTTTGCTGAAAAAGGTGTAGATATTATTTATTTCCATCCCGAAACAGATTTACATCCTGCTAGAACTATACAAAAAATTAAAGATAAAGGTATTAAAGCTGGTATTGCAATAAATCCTAATACTTCTATAAGTACGATTGAGCCTTTATTAAATATAGTTGATTATGTTTTAGTAATGACTGTTAATCCTGGTTTTGCAGGTCAAAAATATCTTGAATTTATTAATGAAAAAATTGAAAAGCTTACATCAGAGAAGTTTAAATCAAAATATAACTATGAAGTAAATGTTGATGGAGCAATTTCTCCTGAGAAAGTAGATAGCCTAAGCAAGTTAGGTGTTGAGGGATTCATTTTAGGGACATCTTCTCTTTTTGGAAAAGAAGAACCATACAGTGATATTATTAAAAAATTAAAGGAATAGGAGTAATTATTATGAAAATTGGTATAGGAAACGATCATGTAGCAGTAGATTTTAAATATAAAGTTAAGGATTATCTTGAGGAATTAGGACACGAAGTTGTTGATTTTGGAACAGATAGTGAAGAAAGAACTGATTATCCTAAATATGGTAAAAATGTAGCAGAATCAATTGTAAAAGGAGAGGTTGATAAAGGCATATTAATTTGCGGTACTGGCGTTGGTATTTCATTATCTGCTAATAAAGTGAAAGGTATTAGAGCTGTAGTTTGTAGTGAACCATATACAGCGAAATTATCAAGACAACATAATAACACGAATGTTTTAGCATTTGGTTCACGTGTTATAGGAATAGATTTAGCTAAAATGATTGTGAATGAATGGGTTAGCACTGAATTTGAGGGTGGAAGACACCAAAATAGAATTAATATGATAGATGATATAGAAACAGAATATTTATGCTAGAAATAGATTTCTAGCATAAATAATTGGGAGTGATAGTTATGAATTATAAGGCAAGTGCACAATTTATTTTATCCAGCATAGGGGGAGAGCGTAATATAAACTCGGTCACACATTGTGCTACGAGATTACGTTTTGTTTTAAATGACGAATCTTTAGTAAATGAAGACGCCTTAAATGAATCTGATGATGTGATTCAAGCTTTTTCAAAAAGTGGGCAATATCAAATTATTATAGGAACAGAAGTTCCCAAAGTTTATAATGCTTTAACGGAAATTACTGAATCTAGCATTAGCGATAAAGATTCAAATGAAGATATTCAACAAAATAAAGGCAATTTAGTATCTAGATTTTTTAATACTGTTGCAGCGATATTCACCCCACTTTTACCAGCATTAGCTGGTGCTGGTATTTTAAGAGGGATATTACTTTTACTAGCACAAATAGGTTGGATTGATGAGGAGTCAGGAACGTATGTAATACTTTCTTCTACTTCAATGTCAATCTTTTATTTTTTACCAATAATGTTAGCGTTTACATCCGCTAAAAGGTTTAAGGTTAATCCTTATATCGCTGCTGTAATTGGAGCATCATTGATTCACCCAGACTTGATAAAATTGCTTGGCGATGATGGGAACGGTACGACTACATCATTTATGGGGATTCCAGTGATTCTTATGAATTATTCTTCAACTGTTATTCCAGCAATTTTAGCGATTTGGGCTTATTCTTATCTTGAAAGATTTTTGGAAAAATATATATGGCAGAATATGCAAATTATTCTTGTACCTTTAATTTCGTTCGTTATCATTGTTCCTGTAACAGTTACTTTGTTTGGTCCGTTTGGTGTTTATGTGGGCGAATGGATAGCGAATGCAATTAATTGGATGAGCGAATCTAATGGATGGCTCACTGGTGCTATTGTTGGTGGAGTTTGGAATATATTTGTAGTGTTTGGCTTGCAATGGGCAGTAAATCCAATAATGATTAGTAATGTCAGCACTATAGGTTTTGATAAAATAGTGCCATTAACTGCTGCTGCTAACTTTGGCATGGCAGGTGCAGTGTTTGCAGTATTGATAAAATCTAGAAATAAAAAAATGAAATCATTTAGTTTATCTGCGTTATTATCCATTTTCTTAGCGGGAATTACAGAACCAGCTATTTACGGAGTTGGTATGAAATTAAAAAGACCATTTATTGGTGCGCTTATTGGTGGTGCTGTAGGTGGTGCTTATATAGGTGGTATGGGTGTTAAATCTTATGCTTTTGTGTTTGGAGGTCTTACAACGCTACCCGCATTTGTTGGAGCAACCTTTGTATACTATATAATTGGTTTAGCAATATGTTTCGTGGTAGGGGCAATAGCAACATATCTACTAGGATTTAATGACGCAAGCATGGATACAAGTTAAGTAGATAATACTAGAAATTTTGAAAACAGCAAGGATGAAAAAAATAAGAAGCACAATCGCGATTCAAAACAGGCGATAGCTAAAAGTCCTATTAAAGGTGATGTGATTTCATTATCAGAAATTGAAGATGGAGTGTTTTCTAACAAACTATTAGGTGATGGGGTGGCAATTATACCTGAGTCTAATGAAGTTTATGCTCCAATTTCAGGAGAAGTGGTAACAGTGTTCCCTACAAAACATGCTTATGGGATTCGTAGTTATAATGGTATAGAGTTGCTTGTGCATCTTGGTATAGATACTGTAGAATTAAATGGTGAGCATTTTGAATCACTGGTAACTCAAGGGCAACATGTAAACCAAGGTGATAAGATTGCAACTTTTGATATTGAAAAAATCAAACCTAACTACAAAGTTGTTACACCAGTGATAGTAACAAACAGCAATGAATTTGACATTAAGTCAATCAATCTTCATAACAAAGTAAATAAAGATAAAGGTATAATTGATGCTCAAAAAAAATCAAATAAATGATTCAACGTATAAATATTGAGGTGCATGTATGATAAAGAAAAATTTATCAATTAAACAAATTGCAGAAATTAGTGGTGTATCGGTAGCAACTGTTTCAAGAGTTATTAATAAAAATGGCAGGTTCTCTAAAGAAACTGAAGAAAGAGTGCTAAAAGTTATTAGAGATAATAACTATAAAACGAACTTAGTGGCTAAGAGTCTAAGAATAAATCAAACTAATACAATTGGAGTTATTGTACCAGATATTAAAAATGAATTTTTTGCATCTATAGTTGCTGAAATAGAAGAATACTTCTTTGAAAAAAGCGGCTTTACAGTGTTCATTTGTAATACAAATGGTGAGCAAGAGAAGGAATTGGATTACTTGGCAAGTCTTGACTCTAAAGGCGTAGATGGTTTAATTTATATTTCGGGGAAAAACGATACACTTCATACTTCAGTTAGACGTGATATTCCTGTTGTTTGTATAGATAGAAAACCAGCAGTAGAGCAAAAAATTGCAATTGTAGAATCAGATAATTTCAAAGGAGGATTTATAGCAACGCAATATTTGATTGATAAAAATTGTAAAAAGATTTTAATTTTAAAAAACAAAAATAATACATCCACCTCAATTGAACGCTATAAAGGGTATTGCAAAGCCTTAGAAAAAAATGGATTTGCAATTGATGAACGAGATGTTATTAATCTTGATAATACGCATTTCGATGATGCTAAAATGGTTATTGATGATTTGGTTAAAAAAGGATATGATTTTGATGGTATTTTTGCTACAAATGATTGGATTGCGCTTGGTGCATTACATGCATTGAAAGGTAATAATGTAAAAGTCCCTGAAAATGTTAAAATTATTGGTTTTGATAATGTATCAGTATCTCGATATAGCTATCCAAGTATAACGACAATAGAACAAGATAAGCCACTTATGGGAAAAACAGCAGCAGAAATACTTTTAGATTTAATAAGTAATAAGAATGAATATAATAAAGATATGCATGTAACGTTGCCAGTATCTCTAGTTGAAAGAGAAACGACTTAAATAAGAAGCATTCATACTTAGTATGAATGCTTCTTAAGTTTAGTTATGCTGTTCTATAAACTTTTCTATTTCATCTTGAGTTGGTATGGCTTCTTGTGTTTTGGAACTTTTAATTTTAATTGCAGAAGCTATAGTAGCGAATTTTACTGATTCCTCTAAACTTTTACCATTATTTAATTCAGAGGTAAGTGCACCTGCAAAAACATCCCCCGCACCAACAGTATTTATAGCTTTAACATGATAAGCAGGGATAAAAGCTTCTATATTATCATTGTAAATAACAGATCCTTGGGCGCCGATTTTTACAATAACGGTTGCAACGCCCATCTTGTGAATAGCTTTTGCGGCTTCAAGTGCAGTATCTTTATCAGTGACTTTTATTTTAGTGATGGTTTCTGCCTCTTGTTGATTTGGCGTAATAATATCTGCGTATTTAAGATATTGGATGTTGAATCCATCGGATGGTGCGGGATCTAACACTACAGTAATACCTTTACTTTTAGCTAGTTTTAATGCACTCAAAATGGAGTCTTTACTTGTTTCTAGCTGAAGTAAAAAATAATTAGCTTCTGTATTTTCAAATGCACATTCAACATCTTTTTTGTTGAGCAAATTATTAGCGCCTAAAGTGCCAAGCATTGTATTTTCTCCCGTACTATCTAATATGATGAAGAAAGTTCCTGTCTCAACCTCTTGTTTTACTTGAATGTAGTCAGTATTTAAATGAAGATTCTTAAAATATTTTAGCATGTTTTGACCGTTATCATCATCACCAACTGCTCCGATAAAGCGTATGTCATTATTTAACCTTGATAATGTCAGAGCTTGATTTGCACCTTTACCACCGGTTTGTTTATTGATACTTTTTAACCATACTGTGTCACCATGATTAGGAAAGCTATTTGCATTAAGAAATATATCTTGGTTAATAGCTCCCATAGTAATAATTTCGTTAGTCATAATCAGCGCCCCTTAATAATAATTATTTCGTCGTTTCCCTCACAACTATTTTTGGTTCGTATTCAAATTTTATGATTTCATTTTCGTGTATAGATTTCATAATAGAATCTCCAATTTCACTATTTAATTGATTGACAGTCGTTAGACTAGGAGTCGTATATTGAGATAAGTGACAGTTATCATATCCAACTATTTGTACTTCTTTTGGAATAGAAACCCCCTCTTGGTAACACGCTCGAATAGCTCCTATAGCCATAGCGTCATTTGCACAAACAATAGCATCGTATGAATTAGGTTTATTAATAGCATCAATTGTTAGTTCAAAACCGCTCTCGCAAGTAAAATCACCTTCTGACAAATATGTGTTGCCGTTCGTGATATACTGTTTGACGGCGTGTTGATAACCATTAAATCGATTGATTGATGATCGTTCATTCATTTTTCCAGAAAGGAATAAAATATGCTTACAATTACATTCCTTAATAAGATATTTTGTAGCCAAAAAGCTACCTTTAAAGTGATTTACAGATATAGCATTAGGGTGGCTATCAATATTTGTTCGATCTATTGTAATGACTTTTACTCCATTATTTTCTAAGTAATTAATATCATTTTGCGTGACTGCTAGTGAATTAATTATAACGGTTTTAATATAATTATTAACGATACTTTCTAAGAAGAATGCTAAATTTTCTTCATTATCATTACTATTACATAAATAAAGTTTATATCCATATTTATTAGCGGAAGACTCTAATAAATTAACTAAGTCTGAAAAATATGGGTTGTTTAAATTTGGAATAATTAAAGCAATTAAATTTGAAGATTTATTAGATAAAGATTGAGCAATGTGATTAGGTTTGTAGTTTAATAAATCAATTATTTTTTTAACTTTTTCTTCTGTTTCTGGTTTAGTTCCGGGACGGTTATTAAGTATTCTAGAAACAGTAGCAGTAGAAACTCCAGCCATCTTTGCTACATCTTTTATTGTAACCATAAACTTCACCCTCTTCATTGTAACCGATTACATTAAAGTATATAAGTTTCTGAATATTATGTCAATTTAACTTGAATTCAAAATATTATTAGGTTATTATGTAAATAACCATCTTTTGTAACCGATTACATCAAAAGGGAGGGAGAGCATGATTGATTTTATTAATAATATTTTCGAAAGTTTTATCAGTTTAGGCGGTCCAGCAATTATGTTTGTAATCATTACTTTGCTTTCATTAGGATTTGGTGTTAAATTCTCTAAATCGTTAGAAAGTGGAATTAGAATGGCAATAGCTTTAACTGGTATGACTGCTGCTATATCGTTGCTTACTGAAGCACTTGGACCTGCTTTAAATGCTTTTGTAGAGTCTACAGGTGTGAACTTAAATATTACTGATTTAGGTTGGGCGCCTATGGCTGTTATTACTTGGGGATCAGTCTATACATTATATTTTGCTCTTATTTGCATCATTACGAATTTAGTTTTGCTATTTTTTAACAAAACTCAAACATTGAATGTGGATTTATTCAACATTTGGAATATATCTATTATTGGTTTATTGATTGAATATTATGCACATAACATTATAATTACTAGTTTATTTGTTATTTTGATTTATATTTTTATGTTGAAAAATTCAGATGCACTAAAACCTTCGATTAATTATGTATTAAAATATGATAAGAAAAATGTTACTACTACTGCACATCCGTCACTACTTATCGCACCTTTTGTATTAATATTAGATAAAATTATTAATAGATATTTACCTTTTATTGATAAATATGATTTTAATGCAGAAACCTTGAATAGAAAAATTGGATTTTGGGGTAGTAAGTTTGCCATAGGTGTTTATTTAGGGGCGTTTATTGGAATACTTGGTCAGCAATCAGTGAAAGAAATTTTGACACTAGGCTTTACCACTGGCGTGGTATTAGAATTATTTGCATATATTGGTGGTTGGTTTGGTCCTGCTATCGGTCCTTTATCCGAGAAAATCAGTACATTGATGACTTCAAAATTTAAGGATAGAAAGTTGTTCATTGGGATTGATTGGCCGATACTTGCAGCTAGCGCCGAACTATGGGCTGTAGTAAACATTTTAGCTCCATTATTATTACTAATTGCAATGTTCTTACCTGGAAATAATGTTTTGCCACTTGGTGGTATTTTAATGACAGTATTAGTTCCTGCACTGTTACTCATCACTAAAGGAAAAGTAATAAGGATGACAGTGATTGGGACAATACTCATTCCACTATTTTTATGGGCAGCGACGATGATATCTAATTATCTAACAAATACATCTAAAAAAATAGGTGAATTTCCATCAGGACTTTCTGAAAATCAAATGTTTTCATCTGTGGATTCAGATCCAATTGAAAAAATGTTGGGTGTGTTAATTGGTAGAGCTTGGGATACAATGGATTTAGCTCTTGTTACTTTTGCTATAGTATCATTAGTGGCTTATATATTATTGTTTACATGGTATTTCAAAGCTATGGATAAGAGGAATGCTAATGGTTAAAATTCAATTTTAAAGCCTTGAACAATATATTAATATCACATTTAAATTATTGGTGAATTTAAAAGGGGGTTGTTTGATGGTGCTGTTTAAACAAGAGAACATAAATATTATAGAAGAAAAAATCGGATGGCAATCAGCAATTAAATTAGCTGCTCAGCCATTAAAAGATAATGGTTATATTGAGTTGAAATATATTGATGCAATGATCGAAATAGTAAATAGATTAGGTAGTTACATTGTTATTGCGCCACACGTCGCCATAGCACATGCAAGACCAGAAAATGGTGTGAATAAAATTGGTTTGAGTTTATTGAAAAATAATGTGCCAATTGATTTTAACCTAGATAAAAAAGAGATGTTTGATGAAGAGAAAGAAGTGCATATTATTATTGTTCTTGCAGCTGTTGATAATAATGAACATTTAGGTTTATTACAACAATTGTCTAAAGTAATCGATGATAATAAAAAAATAGAGGAAATTATTAAGGCTGATAATGAAATAGACTTATCAACAGTGATAGATAAATATATAAATTCTTAGGAGGAATCATTATGTTAAAAGTTGTAACAGTTTGTGGAAATGGTATTGGTAGTAGTTTATTGCTAAAAATGAAAGTGGAAGAAATTGCAAAAGAAAATGATTTAGAAGTGGATGTTGAATCGATAGATTCGAATGCAGCAGTTGGTAAAGATGCAGATTTATTTGTGACAGTTAAAGAATTAGCAAGTATTTTTAAAGAAAGTCAGAAAGTAGCTCTTGTAAGAAGTTATACTAATAAAAAGAAAATAACAGAAGATTTGTTAACAACAATGCAAGAGTTAAGTAAATAATTTATAGCGGGTGATAAAATGCAGATATTATATTTTTTTAAAGATTTAATTAGTGAACCAGCAATATTAATGGGATTGATTGCTATGATTGGTTTGTTAGCACTTAAATCACCTGGACATAAAGTGTTTACAGGAACAATGGGCCCTATTCTGGGTTATTTAATGCTTACTGCAGGTTCAAATGTAATTGTAATGTCTTTAGACCCATTGTCTCAAATGATAGAGAAGGGTTTTCATATCAAAGGTGTTGTACCTAATAATGAAGCGATCACCTCTGTAGCTCAGGAAGTATTAGGTGTAGAAACAATGAGCATACTTATTGTAGGGTTGGTATTTAATGTCCTAATAGCGCGATTCACTAGATTTAAGTATATATTTTTAACAGGTCATCATAGCTTTTTTATGGCATGTTTACTTTCTGCAGTATTAGGAGCATTGGATTTCAAGGGAATAAGTTTAGTACTTATTGGTGGGTTTATTCTAGGAGCTTGGAGTTCAATATCACCGGCTATTGGACAACGTTATACGAAACGTGTAACAGATAATGAAGATTTAGCGGTTGGTCATTTTGGTAGTTTAGGTTATTATTTAGCTGCTTATGTAGGTTCAAAAGTTGGAAAAAATAGTCCTAGCACCGAAGATATACAAGTAAGTGAAAAATGGAGTTTTTTACGTAATACCACTATTTCAACAGCTTTAACTATGATGATTATTTACTTGATTGCTGCTATAGCAGCTGGGAGTGAATACGTAGCAACTTTGTCAGATGGAAAGTCACCCTATCTATACGCAATAATTACAGGTTTACAATTCGCAGTTGGTGTTGCAATAGTATATGCCGGTGTAAGAATGATTCTTGCAGATTTAATTCCTGCTTTTCAAGGTATTGCTACTAAAGTCATTCCTAATGCAGTGCCGGCAGTCGACTGTGCTGTTTTCTTCACATTTGCTCAAACTGCTGTAATAATTGGTTTTATTAGTAGTTTTGCAGGAGGCATAGTAGGAATGTTTATAGTCGGTATTACAGCTGGGGTGTTTATTATTCCTGGTCTCGTTCCTCACTTCTTCACTGGGGCAACGGCGGGAATTTTTGGTAATGCAACAGGTGGAAGAAAGGGGTCAATTATTGGTGCTTTTGTTAATGGCTTGTTATTAACATTTTTACCTGCAATGCTGTTACCGGTTCTTGGGGATTTAGGGTTTAAAAATACTACATTCGGCGATATTGATTTTGGAGTAATTGGAGTAATCATAGGGAATATTGGGGCATGGATGGGTCATATAGGTATTTACATTATACTTGGACTCCTACTAACTATTTTGATAATTCCAAGTATTATTTCTAACTCTAAGGAAGCAATAAATAATATTGATATAGAAGAATAATATTTAAAATATTCAACTTATACTAAGACAAATCGGACGAGTCATATCGTTTGATTTGTCTTTTTAATTCAACGCTATTGCTAATATATAATAAAAGTAACGGATTCAATTACAATTTATAAAACAAATTAACCTTATTCAATTGAAATAGATGATCATTTCTACTATGATATATACTTGTGTTAAAAAAATAACGAAAAATTATATCTTCGAAACTTTTTGGTTAATAACTGAAAAGTTTCTTTTTATGTCGTGCTTCCTAGCCGATCAATATAAATGAAATAAAACAGTAGGAATGAGTGATTTTCAAATAAAAGGAATGAGGTGTTATTGGGATGTTGTACAAAATCCATTTTAAAAATATATGTTTCTGTATTTTAGGAACATTTCTTATAGGTATAGGCATTAATGTGTTTGTAATTCCTGCTAATTTAGGGGAGGGTGGTACAGTAGGTATTTCGCTAAATCTAAAATATACACTAGGCTTATCACCGGCAATTACCTCACTAATTATAAATATGATATTAATTGCGGTAGGTTGGAAATATTTAAGTAAAACGACAGCAGTTTACACATTGATTACAGTAATTTCAAGTTCAATATTTTTAGGACTAACTGAATCATTTAATATGCAGATTGAATCTGATTTTATAAGCACAGTGTTTGGCGGCTTACTACTTGGTGTCGGTACTGGACTTGTAATCTCAGCGCGAAGTACATTAGGTGGCACATCTGTTATTGCTAAAATTATAAACAAGTATACTGAGATCAAAACTTCTCAAGCGTTGTTTATGCTTGATTCAATCATTGTGTTATCTTTCTTATTCATCCTTCCCGTGCAAAATGTTTTATATACCATTGTTATGCTTTTTATCGTTGAGAAAAGTATGTCATTTGTAATAGAAGGTTTTAATCCTAAAAAGGCAATTACAATTATTTCAAATTATAATAATGAAATTAGTAAGGGGATTAATAAAGAAACAGGTAGAGGTTCAACATTATTGAATGGAGTCGGTGGTTATGAACGAAAAGAGACGAATGTGCTTTATGTCGTTGTACCGCAAAACCAATTATCAAGAATTAAGAAAATCGTTAATGCTCACGATGAAAATGCTTTTCTTGTTATTCATGATGTGAGAGATGTCTTAGGCAATGGCTTTATGAAAGTACAGTAACGTAAAATATGTGTAGATATAAATATGCATCAAAAAGTCCTAATACTGTCATCAGTGTTAGGACTTTTTGATAATAATTATGGCAATGTTAGATTTTAATTATGGGTGGAAGATTACTTTATCAAAATGTTTCTTTTTATTAACTAATGCATCAAATGTTTCAGGACCTTTTGCTAAATCTAAGCGATCTGAAATCATCGGATCCACTTGAATCTCTCCTGTAGACATGTAATGAAGGGACGCATGCCATTCTTCGCCTGGAAATGGGGCGGATAAGCCGTTCCAAGATCCAATAACATTAAGTTCATTACGTAATATTTTTTCAAAATGAACACGATCCATTTCAATATCGGAGTAAGGTATGCCCAGCAGTAAGACTTCCCCGCCTTTAGCTGGTAACGTTAAGACTTGTCCAATCGTAAATGGTGAGCCTGCTGATTCAACAGCGACATCTATGTTATGAGGAATAGTAGCGATAACGTCATCTAAATTTTCTGCTTTAGAATTAATCGTATAATCTGCGCCAAGCGTCTTAGCAATTGCTAATTTATCTGGGTCGATATCAATCGCAATCGTTTTAGCGGCACCAAATATTTTAGCCCATTGAATGGCTAGCAAACCGATACTGCCACATCCTATAACAGCTACAGTCGCCCCAGGTTTCATACTTGTTCTATAAAAACCATGTGCTACTACTGCAGAAGGTTCGACCATAGCAGCTGTATCAAAGTCTACATTAGTTGGCAATTTTAAGACGTTATTTGCAGGTAGTTTAACGAATTCTGCAAAACAGCCAGGTTCATAAGAGCCAATAACATATAAATGTTCACATCTAGAGTATTCACCTTTTTCACATTGTTCACAGGCGTGACAAGCGATAGCTGGGCAACCCGTGACTGCATCGCCAACTGCCACATGATTAACGTTATTGCCTATACTTTCTACAACTCCTGAAAATTCATGACCAAATGTCATGCCTTCACGATAAGGGCCTAGCTTCTTATAGCGAGAATTGTCTGAACCGCATATACCAGTTGCAATCACTTTAATAATGACATCGTTACTGTCTTCAATTTCAGGCGGTTTTGTTTCTTCGTATCTTAAATCTTCAATGTCGTATAGGTTCAAAGCTTTCAAAGTATTTCACCTCTTATCTTCTGAATATTAATTTTGTTCAGAAGTAACTTTTTTCTTTTTAAAAAATTTTGCGCCGAAGTAACCAAGAAAAACGACTATATTACAATAAAGTAAGTTATTCATATATAAATCTGTAATACCTCTCAATGGCCCAAGCATGAAATCTAACATATGTTCTACCATAATAATTATCTCCTTATATCATTTAATTGCTAAATGATGGTTATTTGAAACAAGTTAATCGATAGGGCGAAGGAGTACTTTGATGCCTTCTCCACCTTTGATATGGTTGTAGCCTTCTTCCCATTGCGTAATATCAAGTTCATTTGTGACTAACGCTTCAGCATTAACATCACCACTGCTTAATAGTTGTAAAGAAGGTTCCCAGTCGTCTGGTTTTTGACTTCTCGTACCGACCATTCGTATTTCTTTTTGTATGATTTTTTCTAAATCAAAAGAAATTTCTGGATCTTTAAAGATACCAACTTGGACATATTGTCCTTTTTTACGTAAGATATCTAAACCTTGTTTGGCAGCGGGTACTGCACCAGAACATTCTAAAACTACGTTTGCACCATAACCATTCGTAATACTGTTTACATAGTCTTTTAAATCAGTATTTTGAATATTGACGACATGATCTAATTTAAGTTCTGTTGCCTTATCTAATCTTGTTTGATCATTATCTAATCCAGTGATTACGACTTCTGCACCTTTACTTTTAACGACTTGCGCGACAAGTAATCCAATAGGTCCAGGCCCCATAACGACTACGACATCGTTAGGCTGTATTTCAATTTTAGAAACGGCATGGTGGGCACAAGCTAATGGCTCCGTCATAGATGCTGCTTTATATGAAACATTATCAGGAATACGGTGGACACTAGCTGCACGTGCAACTAAATATTGCGTAAAGCCACCGTTTTGTTGTGTGCCTAAACCTTTACGATGATTACATAAGTTATAATCACCACTTTGACAATATTCACATTCACCACAAATGTAATATGTTGTTTCAGAAGTGACGCGGTCACCAATTTTAAAATCAGTGACATTAGCGCCTGTTTCTACAACCTCTCCTGAAAATTCATGGCCAAGTGTCACTGGAAAGTTCACTTTATAATGGCCTTCATACGTGTGCACATCCGTGCCACAAATGCCTGCATAATGGACCTTTATTTTTACTTCATCTGCGTTCGGTGAAGGTCTCTCTCTATCTAAGACTTCTAGATTCCCGAATCCTGGTTCAGTTTTAACGAGTGCTTTCATGTAATGTCAGCTCCTATCTGTTAATTAAATAAACTAAAGAATTTGAAAATAATGTAATTTAAGATGTTACCACCTTGGTCAAGACTTGAAATTTGAGCTGAGCCAGATGGCATATTTACGTTTGTGCCTTCTGCCATGCTTGTGAATATCGGTGCAACATCTGTTGCGATATATAAAGAGATGGCAATCATGATTGTGCCGACAATAACAGAGTGTATGATATTACCTCGTGCAGCACCTACGATAAATGCGACAATAAATGGAATTGTTGCTAAGTCACCAAATGGTAAGACTTGGTTACCAGGTAAAATAACTGCTAATAATACTGTAATCGGAACTAAAATTAAAGCTGTTGAGATAACTGCTGGGTGGCCTAATGCAACCGCAGCGTCTAAACCAATATAGATTTCACGATCCCCAAAGCGTTTGTTTAACCAAGTACGTGCAGATTCGGAAACAGGCATTAAACCTTCCATCAAAATCTTAACCATACGAGGCATTAACACCATAACGGCAGCCATTGACATACCAAGGTTGATAACATCGCCAGCGTTGTAACCAGCTAACAAACCAATGATTAAACCAAGTACTAAACCGACGAATATGGATTCACCAAATGCACCGAAACGTTTTTGAATCGTTTCTGGGTCTGCATGTAGTTTGTTGATACCAGGCACTTTTTGTAAACCTTTGACTAAGAAAATACCTGGCGCATATGAAATTGTACTACCTGTGGCAATCGATACCCCAGGTAAATCGTAGAACTCACTCATCATTGGTGCAGTCCAATCAGCCACTTTCAGACAGACGATTTGGAATATTGCTGCAGCCACTAATGATTGCCAAATGCTATCAGATACGGCGTAAACCATGGCACCCATAAATGTATAATGCCAGAAGTTCCAAATATCTACGTTCATTGTTCGAGTAGTCTTTGTCAGTAACATGGCAATGTTAATCACAATACCTAAAGGAATAATAAATGCTGCGATAACAGATGCCCATGCAATAGATGATGTTGCTGGCCAACCCACATCAATAACATTTAAGCTTACTCCTAGGTTTTTAACCATAGCTTGAGCAGCGGGTCCCAAGTTGTTTACAAGTAAATCAATAACTAAGAAAATCCCTACGAATGCGACACCAATCGTCAAACCGGATCTAAATGCTGCACCGATTTTTTGCCTAAAGAATAATCCTAGTAAAAATATAACGATTGGAAGGATTACTGTTGCCCCTAAATCTAGAAAAGCTTGAATAAAATCTACAAATCCACTCATCCCTTACACCATCCTCTTTAATATAAAGTGATGTTGGTATAAATTAAGACGCCATTTTGATATAACCATGAACTTCTTTTTTAATATTTATCCCAACGATTGATTCGGTATGTTAAATTAAATGACTTATTATTCTTGTAACGCGTCTAAGATTTCTTTTTTAGTATCTTCAACGCCAATTCCAGTTAAGAAATTACGTGCGTTAATGACAGGGAAGTCGTATTCTTTTTGCGTCATTGCAGTTGTAACTAATAAATCTGCTGAATCTGCGTAAACGCCAACTTCTGAAATTTTAATTTGTTTTAAATCTACTTTGATATTGTGCTCTTTTGCCATTTCTTCGATTGCGTTATTTACTACCGTTGAAGTTGCGATACCTGCGCCACATGCTACTAATACTTGTTTCATAATAAATTCCTCCTAATTTGAGAACTTAATATTTAAATTCTCTTCCTGTTATATTTTTTATTAATAAATTGAATGATTATGCGTCTGCTAATTCTTGTTCAATAACTTCTACGACTTGATTGCTATCTGTTGCATTGGCAATGGTTTCAAGTATTTGATCATTTTGGAAAATACCCATCAATTTTTGAAGTAATGATAACTGAGCATCCTCTTTATCCATTGCGAGCATAAAGATTAATTTCACATCGGTTGTTTCTTCAACTTCGCCCATGATGACGAAGGGCACTGTTTCTTTAAGGACAGCCACACTGATTGATTTTGAATTCACATGCTGAATATCTGTGTGTGGGATAGCTACAGAACAATAAACTGTAGGTAACCCTGTAGCAAATGATTGTTCTCTTTCGATGACTGCATCTTTGTATGATGCTTTTACGTAACCATTGTCATGCATTAAATCAGCTAATTGACTTAATACGTCCTCTTTTGTTGTGGCCTCTAAACCAATGACAACATTCGAGGCATCAACTGTTAAACCTTCCATATGACGCAACCCCTTTGCTTTAGTCTATTTTTGAAAATTGTTTAATTGTTTCAAATATTTGGGACTTTGAATCTGTTTGTATAATGCTTTGCATACTTTCATTGTCTTGTGCTAAATCTCGTAACTGTAGTAGAGGTCTTAAATGCTTGAATTTATCTGTTGCTGCGATAACCACAAAGACCTGTACTTTCAGACCTGTACTTAGCGTTAATGGTTCATCTAATACCAACATACTCATAGACGTACGGTTTACGTTTTGTTCGTTTTCAGCATGTGGTATGGCGATGTGTTGATTGATAACCATATAAGTATCGTCAAAAGATTGAATCATTGAATCGATGTAATTTGCATCTATATACTTTTGACTAGAAAGTGGTTCAGCTGTTAGTCGAATTGCTTCTTCCAAATTTGAAACATGAGATGCAAATTGAATATGGTGTATCGGTAATAAATCTTGTAAATTCAAATGACCATTTAACGAAATTGAAGACGATTTGATTGAAGCATATGCATGAATATCATCAAATTGGTTTTTAATTTCATTAAGTAAAGCATCTTCGTTATGAATATCAGCATGTTCACGTATCATGGCTAACATCTTTTCAGCGTGTATGTCTGTCTCGAAACTATTGTTGAGTTGACCGAATACGTGCTGACGAAGGTCGTGTTTTTCTTTGGCAGTTAATATAGCTTTCGTGATATATAATCTTTTGTGTGTCATCACGTGCATTGGTGAAAAGACAATATCAAAGTCTAGCGTATACTGATTAAATTCACGTAGTGATAATGCATCTAAAAATATGAATTCTGGAAACACACTACGCAATTCTTGTAACATCAATTGAGAAATTGATGTACCTTGTGTACAAACCACAACAGCTTTTACCTTTTTGTCGATGTCTTCATCTTGTCTTCTTAAAATACCGCCAATGAGTATGGTTAGATATGCGAGTTCATTATCAGGTAATGGTTGGTTAAAGAACTTTTCCATAGGTTTAGAAGAGAGTTTAACAAGATGAAATAATTCTTTGTAATTATCTTTCAGATTATTCTGTAAACTATCGACATCAGATAACTCGTATCTAATTCTGTAAAAGGCAGGCTTCATATGAAATAACAATTGGTTGACCAATGTTTCACGATCTTCAAAAGTGATAAAAGTGATTTTCTCAAATTGATCAAGCATACTTTGTAGTGCAGTTTTTAATTCTGGTAAAACTTTCACATCATCTAATTCCGACCATTGCACACTTGTTGATAAGAGTTGCAATGTTATAAATAATTTCTCTTGCCGAGGTATATCAGGATAGTTTGAAGTTAGTATTTCAGTTGCTCGATACTCCTCAGTGTCGGAAAGGTCATCGTATCCAATTGAAAAAGGTGAGACGATCTTATCGTGCTGAATTCTTCTCATAATGAAATAGAGTTTGTAGCGTAATGTCTCAGTACTTTGATCAATAAAATTATTCTCTAAATATTGTTCGATTTTGTTGATTTGAAAATCGATGATTTGAAGTTTCTCTTCTTGCAACGCTAAACTTGCTAAAATATCATCTTTTGAAATATTTAAAGTGAATACTTTATCAATTAAGCGTGTTAAAAGTCTTCTAATTTCAAACTCATTACCGACTAAATAATAACCCTCCTGCCGTGAATATTTCAGAGTGACATCATATGGTTCTAGTAATAATTTTAATTTTTTCAAATCATTTAACACTGTGTTCTTACTTACTTTTAAATCGATTGCAAAGTGATTTAATGACAATGTTTCATCTTCTCTAAACAACATCAGTAAAATGAGATGCGCGCGTTGGTAAGCAGTATATACTTGCTCATCTTCCTGTGGAATAGGTTCAATTGATACATTAAGAAAATTTTTGATTATATCATCAACGATGAAAAATCCTTGGCTTGTGCGTTCAATCGTTGGGCAATCTTGTTCAGTTAACCATTCATTGATTTTTTGGATTCGATAGCCAAGTTGTCTACGAGACATGTTGAACATTACTTCTAAGTCTTTGCCTTTAATTTTCGGATTTTTAATCATTTCGGTAATGATATTAAAGTTTTCTGCTTGTATTTTGAATCCCTCCCTTGTTGTTGACTCTAATTTAGCACAGCTCATCAAAGAGTTGTACACTCATTAGACACAAATGCATTTCCGTTTTATGTACATCATTGTGATTAGCATGAGAAAAAGCACTTACCATCGCATTTGGAATGATAAGTGCTTATCGTATAATATGTTTATTATTTTAATAATTTCATTCTTAATTCATTGATTATAAGATACGAAAGTTAAAAAGAGAAATTATATTACCTTTACTGAATGATTTTCTATAACTTAATTAGCTTATCAATCTCGCTAAAATTGCTGGTGGTAAGGTTTATAACAAAGTACCAGATGCATGTACGCTTTCAATTGATATTCGTTATTTACTTAACCAAGATAAAGATGACATTCTAGAACAAATTAAAGGTGTTACAGATGATGAAATAGCTGTGCATATGTCAGGTCCGAGTGTGAAAAATGAAATAGATAATCCTTATATTCAACATCTTGTAAAAGAAATTAAATCTGTAACTGGCAATCAAGAAGCCAATATTTTTGGACAGCATGGCTTTGCTGATACAAGATATTTTTCTAGATTTGATGTGCCTGCAATTGAATTTGGACCTTCTGGTGATGCGCGGCATGGCGATGGTGAATACGCCGTAGTAGACTCATTAGATCAATATAAAGATATCATTGTAGGTTTTGGAAAAACGTTTAATTAGAAATAGACAAACGATTTAAATTAAGAAGTTTAGTAAATAAAAAAATTGAAATATAAGTATAAATAAATCCTAACTAGTTATTTGACTAGTTAGGATTTATTTCATTTTAAAATTCAGGTGCTTACAAATATAGAGTTTAATACAGAATTGCGGTTACTCTAGTTCACGAATAAAATTGTTAATTAATATGAATAACGATAGTATAAAACATTAATCGTAAGGTGGAATATTAAAATGGTTCTTTTTATATATATATAATTGAAAATATGTAGTAAAATTGATTTAAATTTATTAATATTGACTATAAGGTGTTTTTTAAAAAATTGATAATTACACATGAATTAAAAGGGGAGAAGCAACGATGGAAGCATCCAAATTTGCTCATTTAGAGTTAGATGTCAAAGTTGATTTTATAGAAATGATTAACTATTCACTTGCACATAACGATTTTTCACTTATAAATAATATATATATAATAAATGAATCAGAAGACATAGAGTTGACAAATGCAAAATTAAAAATATATTCTAATTCAGGTTTTATATATGAATTTGAGCGAGATATAGAAGTTATTGATATAGAGAATGATGTGTTGATACAGAAACCAAGTATTTCTTATAATTATGATTATTTCCGTGAAATTACTGAAAGGATTAAAACACATTTTTTTATTGAAATTGTAGATGAAAATAATGAAACGTTATATAAAAAGCCTTATAGAATCAATATATTACCTTATCAACATTGGTTAGGTACTAAAATTTATCCAGAACTTACATGTACGTATATAGTTCCTAATGATAATGAAATAAGAAGAATTGTTGCTGAGGCAGGTGTGAAATTAAAAGAATGGACTGGGGATCCAAGTTTTGTTGGTTATCAAGCAGGTGAAAGTGAAAAAGTAAGGTTACAAGCTGCAGCTATTTATGCAGCATTACAAAAAGATAATATTGCTTATAAAAACCCTCCAGCAAGTTTTGAAAGGTTTGGACAAAATATTCGTTATCCACAGGAAATTATACAGTATAAAAATGGAACGTGTTTAGATTTAGCGTTTTTATATGCTGCTTGTTTAGAAGCAATAGGCTTACATCCATTAGTTGTATTTATTAAAGATCATGCCTTCGTAGGATTTTGGTTACTAGATAAAAATTTTACTGAACCTTATATATCAGATTACGCAACAATATCTAAACGATTATCTCAAGATATTAAAGATATAGAAGTTATTGAAACAACGTCGTTAGTAAATGGTAACGATGCTTCTTTTGAAGATGCGATAATAATAGCTCATCAAAATTTGGTTAGTCCTTATAATTTTGAAGGAGTAGTAGATGTTACAAGTGGCAGGCAATATGGCATTACACCTATAATGACAAAATCAGATCAATCGGATTATATAATGGAAGGTTATGGAGATAGGAAAACTGTAACAGAAGCACCTAACACAGTTATTGAAAGATTAGGAAATGTAGAATTTAAATTGGATTCTATTGAAAAAACAGATATCTGGAGTAGAAATTTGTTGGATTTAACACTTAGGAATTCTATGATTAATTTTAGAATGAATAAAAGTGCCATTCAGTTAATGGTTTATGACCTAGCGTCATTAGAAGATGAATTATCCAGTTATGAAAGGTTTAAAGTCATTGAAAAACCAGAAATTTTAACTTTAGAAGAAGCAAATAATTCAGTAATTAATTCTAAAGCGCTAAAATCACGTTTTAAAAATATGATAGATGCAGATTTTAAGGAAAATAGAATCAGAAGTTTTTTAACTGAGTATATGCTAGAAAAGCAATTAAAATCACTATATAGAAAAGCAAAATCTAATTTAGATGAAAATGGTGCTAATTCTTTATTTATTGCAATTGGTTTTTTGAAGTGGTGTGAACCAGAAACAACAAATAAATTCTATAGAGCGCCATTGCTTTTACTTCCGTTATCAATTGAGAAAAAAAGTGCGAGTAGTAAGTTTCAAATTGAATTAAGTGATGATGAACCTCAATTAAATGTCACATTAGTAGAATACTTAAGACAAAAATTCAATATAGACTTAAGACATCTTATAAACTTACCTAAAGATGATAGAGGTATAGATATTCCCCTATTATTTTCATCAATAAGAAAAACAATAATGGATAAAGCAGGTTGGGACATAGAAGAAATAGCTGCAATTAGCAACTTTTCATTTAGTAAATTTGTAATGTGGAATGATTTACAAGCAAGGAAGGAAGAAATCAGTTCTAATTCTAACGTCCAAGCTTTAATCAAAGGTAACTATAAAATTGACAGAAATTTAGAAGAAATAAATGCTCGTAATATAGAGAAAACAGATAAACCTCATGAATTGAGTACTGGGAGTTTAGTAGATGCATCGCAATTAGAAGCAATTAAAGCAAGTGATCAAAGTAGCTTTGTATTACATGGACCTCCTGGCACAGGAAAGTCTCAAACAATTACTAACATGATTATTCATAATATAAACAAAGGAAAAAAAGTTTTGTTTGTTGCTGAAAAAAGAGCTGCTTTAAATGTTGTGAATGATCGTTTGACAAAATTAGGGTTAGAAGATTTTATATTAGAATTACACTCTAACAAGACAAAAAAATCTGTATTTTTAGATAAGGTAGAAAAAAGTTTAGCTCATAATTTAGAACCACAAAATCTAGATATTGACAACAAATCTAATGAATTATATAAATTGAAAAATGAATTAAGTGATTATGTTGAAGCCCTTCATAAAAAAGGATTAAGTGGATACAGCTTATATGAATTAATACAGTTACACGAAAAATATCATTCAATTCCTAGTAATATAAATTTGAAATCTAATATAGTTAAAACATTTAAAAACTCAGATTTAGTGAAAGTTAATGATATTACTACTATTCTTGATAATACAGTTAATCAGCTTAAATATAGTAAAAATAATCATCCTTTAAGTGATTTTAAAGTTACTAAATATAGTATTTCAAAGAGAGATAAGTTTCCAGAAATTATAATGCAGTTACAATCGTCAATTTCTCAATTACAAATATTAATAAAAAAACATGCAAAAATTAATGATTTGCAAACAATTAAGCATATTCAAAACTTTGAAAATGAGATTAATAAATTAGAAGAATACAAATTTAGTGAGCCTTTAAGTGACAATATGTATAGTCTATACAAAAAAGTTACATTAGAAAGTGCTTATAATTACGCTAGTGCAGTATTAACGACATATAGGGATACAAGCAATAAATTATTAAACAAGTATAAAGAAAAAGTATTAGATATCAATACTCAATATTTAAACTCAGAATATGCAGATTTGAATAAAAAAATGTTCAAAAGTAAAAAAATAAAAAAACTAATAGACAATTTAGCTATAGAATTATTGCAACCAAGAGAATTAGAGGAAAAAGAATTTGTCGATGATTTACAACTTATTAGTGAATTTCAAAAGGCAAGAGAAGCTTTACAAAAAAGAAATGAAGATTTTATTAATTCTTTTGGTAATAGTTGGAAAGGGAGAAATACTGACCTAGTTATATTAGGTCAACAAATCCAATTTATAGAGGATATTAATCTTCATAATAAAAATGAAGAAGAAAAGAACATAATAAAAAATTTAATGAATTTAGTTATAGAGGACCCAAATGAATTTAACTTATTCAAAGAAAACCTTGCTTTACTAAGATCATCTTCAAACAGTTTAATTAATGATTATAATTTGGATGAACAATTTTTAAAAGATTTACAATTAGAAAAACTAAGAACTAAAATGGAAAAATGGAAAACTAGTATGGCAGATTTTAAAAATTGGACGTTTATTAATGAACAATTCGATGAATTAGAAAAAATATTAAAAATAAACGTGAGAAAAAAATTCTTCGATGAAGAAAATAGTTATAAACTTAAAATGATAGTTTGGAAGGATATCATTGAAAATTTAATCAGAATAAATTTTTCTGAATATGAAGTGTTAGATTCCTTTAATGGATTTGAAATAGAACAAAAAATTCAATTACTTAAAGAAAAAGAAAGAGAATTTAATGAAATTAGTATCAATAATACTGTAAATAAAGCTACTCAAAATATTAAAGAAAAACGAAATAACGAAGATTTTGAATCAGAATTTTTATTATTACAAAAAGCGATTCGAAGTAATGCTAGAGGTCAATCCATTCGTACAATATTTAATAAAACATCAAATGTTATACAAGACTTATTTCCAGTAATGTTAATGAGTCCGTTATCAACAGCTCAATATATAGATCCTGATTTTCCTAAGTATGATTTAGTTATTTTTGATGAAGCATCACAAATTCCTACTGACATAGCAATAGGTGCGATTTCAAGAGCAGAAAACTGTATAGTAGTAGGCGATCCTAAACAAATGCCTCCAACCACATTCTTTGGAGCTAATAATATGGATGAAGATAATCTAGAAATGGAAGATTTAGAAAGTTTATTAGACGATTGTTTAGCCGCGAATTTTCCAGAAAAATATCTGCAATGGCATTATCGTTCTACACATGAAAGTCTGATACATTACAGTAATCGAACTTACTATAATAACTCACTACAGACATATCCTTCATCAAATGCTTTAAATTCGAAAGTTTCATTTAAAAATGTAGAAGGAATTTATAAACGTGGAACTCAGAGAAATAATGAAATAGAAGCAAAAGCAGTTGTTGAAATTATTATTCGTCATTTGAAAAGGGATAGTAAAGATAGTATAGGAGTTATTACATTTAACATACAGCAGCAAAATACTATTGAAGATTTATTTAATAATGAACTAACAAAATACCCTTTACTAGATTCTAAAAATACTAGCTCTAAAGAACCAGTTTTTATAAAGAATCTAGAGAATGTACAGGGTGATGAGCGTGACATTATACTGTTTTCAACTACATTTGGACCTGACGAAGAAGGGAAAATGACTATGAATTTTGGCCCTTTAAATAATAGTGGGGGTTGGAGAAGGTTAAATGTAGCAATTACTAGAGCAAGAAAAGAAATGAAAATTATAACCTCTTTTAATCCTGAGCATATTGATGTTAAACGTACAAAAGCAGAGGGTGTAATTGGTTTGAAAGGATTTGTAGAATATGCTAGAAATGCCGGTTCATTACCTTCAATAAATAGTAGTGTCTCTGATGATAAAAATGGAATTGCTACTATTCTTAAAGAGGAGTTATATAATCGAGGTATTAATGCAAAAGTACATTTAGGTAATTCTAAATTTAAAATTGATTTAGCGATTATTGATCCAGACAATAATGATAAATATAAATTAGCTATTTTAATTGATGGACAGAATTACTATCAAGCCCAAACAGCAAATGATAGAAATATTATACAACCTAGTGTTTTAGAAGGATTAGGTTGGAACATTCATAGAATTTGGACAATAGATTGGTATGAAGGCAAAAATAAAGAGATTGAAAAAGTGCTAAGTAAAATTGAAAGTATCGATAATGAAATTTAGTGAAAACAATTGTTAAAGATTAGAAGGAGCGTGAAATTATGATTAAACGAACAGCAGAAAAAGTAATGACATGGATAGGTATAGGCTTTCAAATTCTAACGGTTTTAGGAATAAGTTTATTGCTATTTCTTATGAATATGGAAACTGTTAAAGAAAGTATGATTGAAGATGGTGCTATGACAGCTAGTGAAGCAGCGTCTTCATCTCAACTGACTAATATATTCCTAATAATTGGATTGGTTTTAAGTATAGTCCTATTAGTTTTAGCAATTCTTTCAGCAAAGTGGATTGATAAAAAATCTAAAGTAGCAGGAGTTATTTTAATTATTATTGGTGTCATTTCATTATTTGGAAATTGGATTGCTACTATATTATGGATTGTTTCTGGAATTATGTTATTGGTTAAAAAACCTAAAACTTCCCTTTATAATGAAAGAGAAATAAAGGATGATGATCCATTTAGTGATCACAGTAATTCAACGCATAAACAAAATGAAGTTAAAGAGGCTTATGCTAATAGAAAAGAAGATGTAAAAAAAATAGACGATGACCCATATAAATATTAATTTTCATGAAAATAAAAGCGAACGCCCAATTTAATCATTGTGCGTTCGCTTTTTTGATAACTAAAAGTGACTAAATTAAACCAATCCATTGCCAGTAAGTGAAACTAAATAACACGATAAGTAAGTAGCCGATAACGGTGATTGGAATACCTGTTTTCAAGAAATCTTTAACGGTAAATGTTTCGGTACCATATGCTAGCATAGATTGTGGCGAACTAACAGGAAGTAAGAAGCCAAAGCTAATTACAAATTGCTGTATGAGCACAAAGGCCATAGACTGTTCTCCTAAATCTAATGTGGTTGTGAGTGAAATGAACACTGGAATCAATGCAGAAGCCAAGCTTGTGGCACTCGCAAAACCTAAATGAATCAATATATTAAACAAAGCAATTAAAGCAATCGTCATCACTAATGGATAATGTTCGAGGCCGATAAGCCCAAAGGTTTGATCACTTAACCATTGCGCAGCAGTTGTTTTTAATAACACGTTACCTAAGGAAATACCCACACCAAATACAATAATCGTTCCCCATGGAATACGCGACTCAGCTTCTTTCCATGTCATAATACCAATTTTAGGGGTTAACATGATTGCTAGCGCTAATAAAATAATAGAAGATGAATCAATCGGATGTAGCACTTTTTCTGTAGACCAAAGTAAAAGTAATGCAATTGAAATAGCGATGAGACGCCATTCTTTAGCAGTGACAGGGCCTATTTCATGTAATTGTTGTTTAATCAGTTGTTTGCCTCCAGATATTTCATTTACTTCTGGTGGCATTACTTTTAGCATAATGAAATAAAGTGCAATAGACATCAAGATAGACCACGGACCAGCATACAGGAACCATTGTCCCCATGAGATATCTATGCCTAATTGATCATTAATAAAATTGGTAGCAACGATATTTTGAGCGGCTGCCGTCTTAATACCTACATTCCAAATAGATACAGCCTGCACCGCCGTAATGATAAGTAAAGCAGCAAGTTTACTATTTTTAGAAATGCCAAAAGCAGTAACCATACCTAACAAAATAGGAATAACTGCGCCAGCACGTGCAGTTGCTGAAGGTACAAAGAAAGCTAGAAAGATGGCAACAATAATCGTCCCGATAACGATGCGATTAGTCTTATTGCCTACCATAGAAAGAACGATAAGTGCGAGACGCTTATGTAGATTTGTAATTTGCATTGCGGTAGCTAAAAATAGTGCTGCAGCTACGAGTGCAATGGCAGTAGATGAAAATCCACTAAAAGCGAGTTTCAATGCGTTAGTCGTCCCGAATAAACTACTACCTTCTAAAACTTTACCGCTTGCTTGTGGATTTCCTAGAGACTCGGTTAAATTTTGCACGGGGCTAAATCCTAAGAGCAAGATAATCAAACCGACAATCATCGCTGCTGATACAGGGTAAGTGACTGCTTCAGTTACCCATAAGATAACGGCGAATAGTAAGATAGCTAATGCACTTTTAGCCATGAAAGGTAAGGTGTCTGGCGTTGGTAATAGCATGATAATCACAAGCGCAAGCACACTGATGATTAACCAAAGCGGTTTAAATGTGGTGTTTTTATTCTTTGCTGAATGTTGTTTCATCTTTAAAATGCTCCTTTTCTTAATTTTTCAATTTTATAATATCAAATCAGTAAAATGTGCTCACTATAATATTAAAAAGTTCATAAAAATGCCTTTAGTTAAGTAAGAAATATAAAGAAGAGGATGAGAACCTACATTATAATGACTGAAAAATTGTGTGCATTTTATAAAATGTTTAATTTTAAAGAAACAGAGAATAATAATGATGTAGAGATAATGTGCGTGAATTTAAATAAATGATAATAAGGTGATTAAATGGATGTAAGATTTCCAATAGGAGATTTAGAAGTTCCAGATAATGTAACATTAGATGATATACAAAAATGGGCGAAAGAAATAGAAGGTTATACTGAACGCTTAAGAGAGACTGTAGACTCGCTAGATGATGAAGCGTTGAATGCAAAGTATCGTGCAGGGAGTTGGACAGTACGTCAACTTGTACATCATATTGCTGACTCTCAATTAAATATGTATCAGCGTTTGAAGTTAGCAATCACGGATAACAATCCGACCGTACCAGCGTTTATTCAAGATGAATGGGTGATGTTGCCGGATAACGATTTACCTATCGAAAGCTCGATTAAGATGCTAGAAGGCATGAATGAGCGTATCGTAGTGATAGCTAACAATTTAAATGAAGATCACTTAGCACAAACATTTACGTTGAAAGATAGTGGCGAGATAACGGTAGCTAAAAAGATAGCAAAATTATCTTGGCATGAAGAACATCACTTAGCACATATTAAAATAGCATTATCTAAATAGTAGAATCTAGAAAGTCGTTCAAATCATGAGGATTAGAACGGCTTTTTTAATTTGGTATGTAGTTGACTTAGTTGATTTATAGAAAATTGATGTAAAATATCGCTCGAAAAAAGTCTGAGTATGATTTCTAATAAATTGCAAAATGAAAAATAAAGTGGAATTATACACAATTGACAAACAAATTACATAAATATTACGTGTTTATATTTTATAATAATCTGTTTATAGACGTTTATGAAAGCTTTTAGTAACTTTTTCGCCATTATTAGTAACTTTTTCACTGTAATTTAGATGTAAAGAACATGCGTATATTTTAATTTGACTGTAACCTACAAACATTTTATGGATGTTATAGTATTATTTGTGAGTTGGTTGAAGCAGTAAATTAATTTTTAATTAAATAATTGAAATTCAGCCATATAAAATAAAAAATTAAAATTATCTTTTTGGGAGGATTTATTAATAATGAAAAAAACAGTAATCGCATCAACTTTAGCACTTGGATTAGGCGTAACAGGAGCAGCAGGTAATTCAGCTGACGCTTCAGAGCAAAACGTAGATAAAGCACAATTAGCACAATTAGCGCAATCAAATCCAGAGCAATTAAATGAAGCACCTGTTCAAGAAGGTTCATATGACATCGACTTTAATTATAATGGTACAGAATATAGTTTCGAATCAGACGGTACAAACTTTAGCTGGAGCTTTGGTGGAGGATCAGATGAAGGTTCAACTGAGGCACCTGCTCAACAAGAAGCACCAGCTGAACAAGCAGCTGAGCCAGCACAACAATCAGCACCAGCTGAACAAGCTGCAGAACCAGCTCAACAAGAGGCACCAAAAACTGAAGCAACTCAACAACCACAACAAGAATCTACTTCAAAAGAATCAAGCTCAAGTGAAGCTTCAAGTGGTTCATCAGTAAATGTTAACTCTCATTTACAAGCAATCGCTCAACGTGAATCAGGCGGCGATCTTAAAGCTGTTAACCCATCATCAGGTGCAGCAGGTAAATATCAATTCTTACAAAGCACTTGGGATTCAGTAGCTCCAGCAGCTTACCAAGGTGTATCTCCAACAGAAGCACCTGAATCAGTACAAGATGCTGCAGCAGTTAAACTTTACAATGAAGTTGGCGCTTCACAATGGGTTACTGCATAATTTAAACAGTAATTAATCATTTTAAATAAACGATTCAAAACCTGCTTCTATAATATAGAGGCAGGTTTTTTGATTTAATAAATAATTTGAGATAAATAAAACCAGGGAGTGGGACAGAAATCTAATTTTTCTAATAAAATTTCGTCGTCCCACCCCGGCACAGCTGACTAGAAAATGGAATACAAGAGCTTTAGCTCTTGCATAAGAACTACTTGTCTTCATAAATGAAGTAGTAGCTCTTTAAATGCTTGATATAAGCGTATTTTCAATTCAGTCAGCCACTGCCAATATAAAACAATAGGCTAAGACATGTGATATGTCCCAGCCTATTGTTTTTGTTATTAAAATATTTCCGAGGAAATGAAATTTTAGTATGAATACAATGCAAGTATTACAAATAATGTGACCAGATACCGTCGCTTGGAATTGATTCTACAGATATAATTTCATCTTTAGTCGGATGTTTTACGCTAAGATGTGATGCCCATAAAGCAATTTGTTGACCAGGTTTATTAATATGTTGTCCATATTTTTGGTCTCCATATAATGGTAAGTTTTGATTCGCAAATTGCACTCTAATTTGATGTGAACGTCCAGTTCGCAATTGTACTTCGACTAAACTTTTCTTTTCAACATTACGAATCATTTTGTAGTCTAAGATCGCTTGTTTTGCTTCTTTTCTTCTTGAATCTACCACATATACGATGTTTTTATTACGATCTTTCCAGAGATAATCTTTAAGTTCACCTTGTTTTTTTGCAGGTGCGCCATGAACAATTGCTAAATAAGTTCTATCAAAGTTTTGCTTTCTTAGTTCATTTGACAAACGAGATGCAGCTTTGGATGTTTTAGCAAATACCATAGCACCACCGACTGGTCTATCAAGACGATGTACTAAGCCAAGATAAACTTTTCCTGGTTTATTATATTTTTCTTTAATGTAATCTTTTAACATAGACAATAAATCTTCATCTTTTGAGTCATCAGCCTGTACTGGTATATTAATAGGTTTTTCGACCATAAGTAAATGATTATCCTCATAAAGGACATTGATAAACATTGAACTCCTCCAAATCGATATAATATTTTACATAGTTAGTACACAATATTAAAAAATAATTAAAATTATATCAACATAGTATATTATCATATCGTAGAATAAATTCAATATCATAAATATATTCTAGAAATAAAAAAAATGTGTTTAAAATAACGTGAAATAAAAATCAATCGAAGTAAAAAGTAACTGTATACTATTGGTGTAAAGATACACCGTTGTCACACTAATTACATAGAGATTACATAGAGGTAAAGCAAGTATTCTATTTGTGAACTATCGTGAGAGTATTTTGGTTGAATTTTCTGGAAATTATTAAGAAATTTAGCGTAATGGGAGTGTAAAAAGTCGATTGTTTTTTTAACTTCACTGTAACCCACGAGCTATTTATAGATGTTACAGTAGGTCTTGTAAATTAATTGAGGAAAGTAAATCGTCTTAGCGATGATTGAAATTACGAATTAATTTTAAAACTATAAAATGGAAATTATCTCTTAGGAGGATTATTAATAATGAAAAAAACAGTAATTGCATCAACTTTAGCAGTAGGATTAGGCGTAACAGGAGCAGCAGCAGGAAATTCAGCTGACGCTTCAGAACAAGGTATCGACAAAGCAGACTTAGCGCAACAAGCTCAATCAAACTCTGAACAATTAAATCAAGCACCTATACAAGAGGGTTCATATAATCATAACTTTACTCAAGATGGCGTAAATTATAACTTCCAATCAGATGGTACAAACTTTACTTGGAGCTATGGTGAAGGTTCAAATGGTTCATCAGAACAAGCTTCAACTAATAGTGGTCAACAACAAGCTCAATCACAACAAGAGCAAGCTCAACAAGCAACTGCTGAGCAACCAACTGAACAATCAGCTCCACAAACTGAAGAAACTCAACAACCACAACAAGAAGCTGCTTCAACTCAATCTTCAGAAAGTTCAAATGAATCAAGCTCAAGTGAAGCTTCAAGTGGTTCATCAGTAGAAGTTAATTCTCATTTACAAGCAATCGCTGAACGTGAATCAGGTGGCGACCTTAAAGCTGTTAACCCTTCATCAGGTGCAGCAGGTAAATACCAATTCTTACAAAGCACTTGGGATTCAGTAGCACCTGAAGAATACCAAGGTCAATCACCAACTGAAGCTCCAGAATCAGTACAAGACCAAGCAGCAATGGATCTTTACGAATCTGAAGGTGCTTCACAATGGGTTACTGCATAATATAAGCAGTAATGTCTAATTAAAATTAAATATAGTTAAGTGAATAAACTAATCCCTGTTTCTACTATGTAGAGGCAGGGATTTTTATATGTAAATAAATTTATTTTGAAAGTTGATTAACTAATGGGTGTAAGGGAATAATATGATATTATGAAAAAACTTTTAGCACATTTAATCGTAGCATTGACTTTAGCAATTATATTATTTTTGACTACTTTATTTTTCGATTTATTTAAATCGATGCACTTAACAGCATTATTACTGAATATAGATTTTTTAATAGATGACAATGCTTCAAATATTGTTTTGGAATTTTTAATTCATATAGGCATTACAATTTCACTTTATGCTTTACTCTATTTTATCTATAAAAAGTTAGGGGATCATTATTATATCGCGTTAATTTGTGTCATGTTTTCATTTTTAGCACTGTATCCATTATTAATTTATATGGCAATTAATCCTGTTTTTCAATTCCAATTCATGGGTTATATCTGTTGGACTATTGCACATATTCTATTTTTAGTTTGTACGCATAAAGGGATTAAGTTTATGGAGAGAAGATTTTAAAATTCATAATTTTGTTAAAAAATTAATACAGTAAAAGTGAAAAGTCGCTTTATAATTATTATGTAAAGATGTTAATTACTCTTAAGGAGGGGTTTTTAATTAAAAATGCAGAATTAGTATTATTTGATTTAGATAATACTTTATTTCCTTTCAATGATTTATGGTTAATTGCGAATAAACAAATTTTCAACGATTCAGGGTATGCAGAAGATATTGCATATGATGAATTCCTCAAAATTTACACTTATTATGATGAAAAATTTTGGTTGAAACATAGTCGAGGAGAGATAACTTTAGATGAACTCAGGCAACTACCATTAATAGAAAGTTTAAAATATTTTAAGAAAAATATTACAACAAAAGAAGCACATGAATATTTCTTAGCTTTTTTTGACATTATTATTCAACATATTAAACCTAATATAACATTAAATAATCACCTTAATGAATTGAAAAAATGGGTCAATATAGGTATATTAACTAACGGGAAAAATTCAGAACAAACAACTAAGATAGCACGTTTAGAATTAAAAAAGATATTTGAAAATAATATTTTTATATCTGAAGATATTGGAAGTGAAAAGCCTGATAGTGCTGCTTTCTTAAAGGTAACTCATATGCTAAATATCAAACCTGAGGATACAATATATGTAGAGGATTCTTGGGAAAATGATGTTTCTGGTTCACTTAATGTAGGCATGAAACCAATTTGGTTTAACGGTGATAAAAAAAGAAATGGCAAAAATATAGAAGTTACTAATAGTAGTATTGAAAAGTTAGTAAAAAGCTTGATAACACGAGTAAAACGATAAATAAAAACTGTTATGCATCATGCATAACAGTTTTTATATTATTGGCTTACAAGATTTTTGAAGTTTTCTAAGCGTGCGGCTTTTTCTTCTTCGCTAATGTCATGTTTTTTTACATAACGATTATTTTCGTGAGTTGCACATTCGTGTGTACAAGCACCTAAATAACGTTCTTCATTTTCTTCAGAAACAAGAATTTGTTTGTTACATTCTGGATTGCTGCAATTGATATAACGTTCGCATGGTGTACCATCGAACCATTCTTTACCCACAACTGTTTTGTCTACTTGGTTGACTTCTACACTAATACGTTCATCAAAGACGTACATTTTACCGTCCCATAATTCACCTTTTACTTCCGGATCTTTACCATAAGTAGCAATGCCACCTTCAAGTTGACCTACATCCTCAAAGCCCTCTTTTAATAAGTAACCAGAGAATTTTTCACAACGGATGCCGCCAGTACAATAAGTGACAATCTTTTTGTCCATGAATTGCTCTTTATTTTCTTTGATCCACTCAGGTAGGTCTCTAAATCTCGTGATATCAGGACGAACTGAGCCGCGGAAATGACCTAAATCGTATTCGTAATCATTTCTTGCATCAATGACTACAGTATCATCAGCCAATAAAGCTTCTCTAAATTCTTTTGGTGATAAGTAATTTCCTGTTAATTCTCTTGGGTCAACGTCATCTTCTAAATCTAGAGCAACGATTTCTTCTCTTGGACGTACGTGCATTTTTTTGAAAGCATGTCCTTCAGCTTCATCAACTTTAAAAGTAATCCCTTTAAATCTTTCATCTGATTTCAATTGTTCCATATATTTATCAGTAGCTTCGACTGTCCCAGATACAGTACCATTGATACCTTCTGTAGATACTAAAATACGGCCCTTAAGTTCTAAATCCTTACAAAATTCTAAATGCTCCGTAGCGAAAGTTTCGGGGTCATCAAGTGTTGTATATTTATAATACAATAATACTCTATAATCCATAATTCGATTCTCCTCTAATCTATTCTTTTCATTATTATTAATATAAAATTTATGGTTGAAGTGGTTGGTTGTATTGAAGCAACGTAATGCTTCATTTATAATTTACTTACTCATTATTTCGAGTAAAAGAACAAAATTCTCCTTATTGCATTATAACAAAAAAGGGATAATATTCAATTTATTAATTTAAATTAGTGCAATATTTTCATTATATATGAAAAGTACATTTGAAGAAATAGAAAAATAAAAATGCTCTTCTCAAAGCCGTCACTTTAATAGTGAAAACCATGAAAAGAGCATAGGTATATAGCATTCATTTTATACTTCTTAAAATTTAGAAACAGCTATGATGAACTTATTTCTTTTTATTTGTGCAAACAAGTGCAGTCACTAAGCCAATTGTACTTATAGCAAAAATAATGTTCATAATTGCTAAAGTTTCGATGATTACGACGTCTTTGCCTAATCTTTCAAAGGCATTTTGCTGCATTTCCTTTTCAGAGCTTAAATCGCTTTGTGATCTTGAAGGTTTTTCTTCGATATCTTCTAACATTCTTTCTTCAACTTTAGGCATGTAATTCCTCCTTGTATACTACTTTAATATTTTCCCTTTTGACAAAAAATCAATCATACACCTTTGAAAACGCTAAACTATAAGTAATTGCAAATGAACGTGGTTATTACTATACTGAATTGATAATTGTTAGTTGAAAAGGGAGAGATGTAAATGGAAACGGTATACTTGGCAGGCGGATGCCTATGGGGTGTACAAGCCTTTGTTAAAACTTTACCTGGCGTAGTAGACACAGAAGGCGGTAGGGCAAACGGTATTACAGATACACTCGATGGAGAATATGATGGATATGTAGAAGTCATTAAGACAACATTTGATCCAGCAAAAGTGACAGTTACAGACTTAATGGGATATCTATTTGAAATTATTGATCCTTATAGCGTAAACAAGCAAGGTGAAGATGTTGGCTTGAGATATAGAACAGGATTATACAGTGAAGATGCCAAGCATTTAAAAGAGGCACAAGCATTTATAGATGCAATTGAAGACCATCATCTGATTGCAACAGAAGTATTACCACTGACAAATTACGTGAAAAGTGCAGAAGAAAATCAAGATAGATTAACAAGATTCCCTGATGATTACTGTCATCTTCCTAAAGCACTCGTAAATAAATATAAATAAATAAACAAGGCGGCTCTCAGATTAGTGAGAGCCGCCTTTGCTTATGAGCAGTGATTATGAACTATCTCATGATGTATAAAATAAGTAGTTTATCTTTAAGCCTTTAACACATCTTGTTCTAATGGAATTGATTTTTGAGCGCCTTCAACTTGGACTGTAAGCGAAGCTGCTTTATTTGCGTAAGTAATACTTTCTTCTATATTAAAGTCTGTCATATTGAGACGACTTGCAAATGCACCGATAAAAGTGTCACCTGCTGCTGTTGTATCAATCGCTTTTACTTTAAACGAAGGTATTAAACCAGCAGAATTTGCTGTCGCGTAATAAGTACCTTGCTCGCCAAGTGTGATAATAACAACTTTCATTCCTAAAGATAAAAAGTATTCGGCGTTTTGATGCATTGATGCACGATCTGTAACTGCGATACCACTTAATAATTCTGCTTCTGTTTCGTTTGGCACAATAATGTCAGTTAAAGTAAGTAAATCTTTAGATAATTCACTTGCAGGAGCTGGATTTAAAATAGTAGTGACATTGTTTTCACGTGCGATTTTAAAAGCGCTAATAATCGCAGGAACAGGCACTTCAAGTTGAGCAATAATATAATCTGCTTCTGCAATTGCGTCAGCTGCTTTATTTACATCTGTATCATTTAATTCCATATTTGCGCCACCATAAACTAAAATTGTATTTTGTCCATTGGCATCAATTGTTATGAATGCTTGGCCTGTTTGGGCAGTATCTGTTGTCATGATGTAGTCTGTATTCATATGCGCTTCTTCAAAATCTTCTAACATGAAATCTGCGTCTCCTTCAGTTCCAATCTTAGAAATAAAAGTTGTTTGGGCATTTGAGCGTGCAGTTGCAAGTGCTTGATTTGCGCCTTTACCGCCACCATAAATTTTTTGAGCATTTTGAAGATGTAATGTTTCTCCCGGTTTAACAAAACGGTCAACGTTTAAAATTTTATCTACATTGGTAGAACCAATAATTACAACTTTATTTGTCATAGTATATTCTCCTTTTTTCTTTAAAATGTCACGTTAGATTCAAGTGCAATATTTGAAAATGGTGTCGTTTCCCCTGTGCGAATATTAGCTTTTGTTAGTGAATGATTTAAATTTTGTTTCATTTCTTCATGTGGAATAAATGAAATTTCTACATTGTCACCTATCAATGATTTAATTTGTTTAAGTTGTTCAGCGTTTTGTGTTTTGATTTCTTCTGCAAGAAATATTTTTTGAAATTCAACTTCTGATAAAACGTTCTCTAAAACATCAATAAAGCGCGGTAGATCTTTAGTAATCGCTAAATCAATACGACGTTCGTCATTTGGAATTGGCATACCCGCATCATTAATTGTTATTAAATCAAAATGACCCAATGTTGCAATTGCATGTGATACATGACTATTTAAAACCTTTGTTTTTTTCATAATTAAATCTCCCATCCTATAGTTTATTTAATAAATACTGTAACTGCTGCTGCTATTAATATGATTACAAGTCCAATAATAGTAACGATAAGTTCTTTTGGTGTTTTTCTCTGATTCAAGAAATAAATACCTGTTAACGTAGCTAATACTACTGATGTTTGTGACAGTATGAATCCTGTCGCTAATCCATTCATATCTGACTGTGCAGAAATTAAGTATGTTAATGCACCAAATGCAAAGAACAACCCTGAAATAATTTGTTTCCAGCTGACTTTTTCTAAGAAAGCATTGCCTTGTTTCATATTCATAAATGCATAAATTACTGCAGCAAGCACCATACCCATTGCTTGTGGTAAGAATGCTTCCATACCACTGATATTAGTTGCTTGAGGTGCTGCAGAGTAAGCCCAATAACCTATTTCACCTATAAGTAGTAAAATAACTGCATTTCTTAATTTTTTACTATACTGTTGTTCTGATTTTTCACTCCAAACAGTCATATATGCACCAATTAGCACAACAAGTAGGGCAGTGAAGCCGATAATTTTATTTGTTAATCCTGGCCAATCTCCTAATGCAAAGACACCCCATAGTGATGCACCTAATAGTTGAAATGCAGTTGTGATTGGCATAGCTCTGGAAGAACCGACTAGACCAAATGCTTTAAAAGTAATAATTTGTCCAAAGCCCCAACCAACACCTGATATTAATGAAAATATAAGGTTCATTCCTGTTGGAAAATCGATACCTTGAATGAATGCGAAACCTAATGCGAAAATCAAGGTTCCTACTGTTGCACCAAATATTTGGTTAACTGGTCGTCCACCAAACTTCGATGCGATGGTAGGAAATAGTCCCCAACCCAGTAATGGTCCAAGACCAATTAAAATTGCTATAATATCCATAAGACACCTCTATATATATTTATGTAGTGATTATTTTTAGGTAAAACGATTTAGTAAAACGTTTTACTAAGTCATAATAACATCAATTTCTATATTTGTACACGCTTTCATTTTTTGCAAAAAAATATAAGACCTAGAAGATAAGCTGAAAATTGATAACTGCTAACTCGAGTCAAGCAATCAATGACATATCTTTAAGTCTTATATTATGTGTGTTTTATTTTTTAAAATGTTGCGTTGTTTCTCTGATAATTAACTCATTATGTAATGCAACATTATGTAAAACTGCATCATTTTGATTCAGCTTATGAGTGATTAAAGCTAATGCAGCCTCGCCTATTTCTTTAATAGGTTGTGCAACTGTGGTGAGGGAAGGGACAAGATATTTTGCAATGTCTATATTATCAAATCCAATAACTGAAATATCGTTTGGTACGTGAAATCCTTTATCAGCGAGACCACGCATAATACCAATAGCCATCTCATCATTCGTTGCAAAAATAGCACTAGATTTGGACTTTATAATATCATCAATGACTGCAAATCCACCTTCTTTATTTAAAGGGGTTTCGATAATTATAGGAGATGGTATCTCATACATTTCGCAATATTTGATGAAGCCATCTGTTCTTGCTTTCATATTACTCGTTAAATTATGAGGTTGAATGATTGAAATGTGCGTGTGCCCGTAATCAATAAGATGTGCAGCTGCAAGTTCACCACCATTGCGTTCATTTGTTTTTACGATATCAGTAAATCCATGATCATCACTTTGATCTAGTACGATATAAGGTATATTATGATTTAATAAATATTGATTTAAACGAGACGGATTCTTAATCATCTGCGCAATAATCAGACCATCCATGCCTCGTTCGACAAGATGCATAATCCCTTCTTCGATTTTATCTTCCTTTGTTGTTAAGAAGAATAAATCGACATCATCTGGTTTATGATCGTCCATAGTTTGCATCATCGTGGAAAAGAATGGATTAGTTAAATTTGGTAATAGCACACCGATTAATTTTGTTTGGCTACCACGTAATTGTTGCGCATTTTTATTAGGGAAGTAGCCTAATCGCTCTTTAGCAGCAATGACTTTGTTTACTGTTTCCTCTGAAAAACGGTTGCTTTTTTTATTTAAAATTTGCGAAACCGTAGTCAAAGACACGTCTGCTTCTTTAGCTACATCTTTGATAGAAACTTTTTTCATCCAAGTTCACTCCTTATACAATCTATCCATTTAATATAATAAGTAATATTTTTATTAATTATAGCGTACCATGTACAAAGTAAAATGTATCATTTCTTATTAATAAAATGAAAACGTTTTATATTTTGGGGGTGAGTTTTTTAAAAAGTGAAGAAAAGGTAGGAGTGACGCAGTTCATGTAGTAAAATATTTTTACAGGCAAGTTGGAATAAAGGTGGCTAATCTCATTGAAAATGGGGTGATGCCTATGATTTTGGTTTCTACTCCAAGAAAGGATAGAAAATGACTGATTATGAAATCTTAATGGTTATGTTAACAATCATTGGTCTCATATTAGTTTGTAATAGCCAAAAAAAATAACGTTCCAACTTTAGGCAGATAAATGTTGAAACGTTATTTTCACTTTGTCTAGCCACCGTCTTTTTAACGGGTCTGTGAGGGAGGTATGTTCACGCATATCTCCTTCTTAATTTTAATATAACAACGGTTAATTCATAAGTCAAAAGATTTTATTATATTTTTAAAAGCGTACATAGAGACGTTATAAGACTTCAATAAAATGATTCATTTAGGGATAGTTAAATTTTTCAAAAAGTGAAGAAAAGGTAGGAGTGACGCAGTTCATGTAGTAAAATATTTTTACAGACAAGTTGGAATAAAGGTGGCTAATCTCATTGAAAATGGGGTGATGCCTATGATTTTGGTCTCTACTCCAAGAAAGGATAGAAAATGACTGATTATGAAATCCTAATGGTTGTGTTAACAATCATTGGACTCATTTTAGTTTGTAATAGCCAAAAAAAATAACGTTCCAACTTTAGGCTAATAAGTGTTGGAACGTTGTTTTCAAATCAAAAAACCACCGTATTTTAACGGGTCTGTGAGGGAGGTATGTTAGCGCATATCTCCTTCTTAATTTTAATATAACAACAGTCAATTCATAAGTCAAAAGATTTTAATGAGTGACGTTTCAATGGCTTAACAGTAGTCTTTCAAGAGGGAAGGCAGTACAAAGAACGACGTTTAAACTAAGTACGTAATTACTTTATATTATATGATGAATTCAACGTATAAATTCAATCTTTCTTAAAATTTGATTCATTGAATAAATATGACGTATGCTATAATATGCGGTATTAAGACAAATTGGTGAGACTAGGAGATTTTCAATTATGAATAAGCCGAAATATCAAATTGTAGCGGACGAAATTAAAGAAAAAATAATTAACAAAAGCTATCAAGTTGGAATGCTCTTACCTACAGAAAAGCAATTTCAGGATAGATATAATTTAAGTCGCTATACAATCAGACAAGCAATGGATTTATTAGTCAAAGAAGGATACATTAAAAAGAAAAAAGGTTCTGGATCATATGTGAGTTACAATTATTTAAATACAAATCAGAACAATGAAACTAAAAAAATAGGCGTAATCGTGACTTACTTATCGGATTATATTTTCCCGAGTATTATTCGAGGTATTGAGAATGTATTAAAAAAGAATGGCTATTCTTTAATATTAGCAAGTACGAATAACAATCATGAGGAAGAACGTAAATGTTTAGAGATGATGCTGAATCAAGGTGTGACGGGACTTATTATAGAACCTACTAAGAGTAATGTCTATAACCCGAATTTGTCCTATTATTCATTATTCAAACAGCGAGATATTCCGATTTTAATGATTAATGCTAAGTATGATGAGTTGAATTTGCCTTATATAGCAATTGATGATGTGAAATCTGGCTATTTAGCAACAAAATATTTAGTAGATCAAGGACATGAAAATATTGCTTTAATTACTAAAATAGACGATAACCAAGGTAAATTAAGAATGAAAGGTTATTTTAATGCTTTTGAAAGTAATCATATTCTTTTTAAAGGCGAACATATTTATACATTTGATACCGAAAGTAAGCCACAAGTCATCGAACAAATTGTTCAGCATATTTGTGAGAAAAAGATTAATATCACTGGCTTAGTTTGTTATAACGATGAAATTGCTTACGAGATCATCCAAAGATTAAAACAGCGAAACGTGCAGATACCAAGCGATTTATCTGTGGTTGGTGAAGATAATTCAGTGCTAAGTAAATTGAGTGAGATGGATTTGACTACAACGTCACATCCTCAAGAATTACTTGGTAGAAAAGCAGCAGAATGGATGATTAACGCGATAAATACAGATAAAAAACAAACGTCACAACTTATAGATACATATATTATCGAACGAAATTCTGTAAAAAAAATATAAAAGACAGGCTCAAATCAATCACGCTATTGGTTTGAGCTTTTTTATAACTCAAAACATGTACGGACATAAAATAATAAATATTGACATGTACGGACAAATATTATAAGGTATATTTGAAAACGGTTTCAATAGGAGTGTTGGAAATGGATGGTTTGAAGAAAGCATTAAATAGTGAAGATATATCGATTGGTATTGAACTTGGTTCTACAAGAATTAAAACCGTAGCAATTGATCAGCATTTAAATACAGTTGCATCTGGACATTTTGAATGGGAAAACCAATTCGTAGATGGATATTGGACGTATTCCATTAATGATATCTGGGTCGGGTTACAGAAAAGTTATAGTGCAATGACAACAGAAATGAAAGAAAAACATAATTTAACATTAAAACAAGTGAAGTCGATTGGTATCAGCGGTATGATGCATGGTTATCTAGCGTTTGATCATAATGAAGATTTACTTGTACCATTTAGAACTTGGAGAAATGGTAATACAGCAAAGGCAGCTACGTTACTTAGCGAAGCGTTTCAATTTAATATTCCAGAACGTTGGAGTATTGCGCATGTATATCAAGCCATATTAGATAAAGAAGCCCATGTGAATCAAATTGAATATTTAACAACGTTAGCTGGATACGTACATTGGTACTTAACTGGTGAAAAAGTTGTCGGTATTGGCGAGGCTTCAGGCATGTTCCCTATAGATGTTAACAAAAAAGCTTATAGATCAGATTTATTAAATACAGCTAATGACTTATTTAAAGGAAAAGGATTTGAAAAGTCAGTATCAGCTATATTACCTGAAATTAAATTGGCAGGTGAAAGTGGCGGTCGTCTTACAAGTGAAGGTGCAACATTATTAGATCCTTCAGGTAATCTCGAAGCTGGTAGCGTTATGTGTCCGCCAGAAGGCGATGCTGGTACTGGTATGGTAGCAACGAACACAGTAGCGCAGAATACAGGTAATATATCAGCCGGTACTAGTGCATTTGCAATGGTTGTATTATCTGATGCATTAAAAGGCATGTACCCAGAAATTGATGTAGTAACAACGCCCGATGGTAGTGAAGTAGCAATGATTCACACCAATAACTGTACTTCTGATATTAATGATTGGATGAACATATTTGGCGAAGTATTAAGCGTCATGGGTGTTGATTTTTCATCGGATAAGTTGTACGGACAGATATTCGAGCGTTCATTGGAAAGTGATGACAACATTGGTGGCTTACTTTCATACAACTATGTTTCAGGAGAAAACATCACAGACGTAGAGACAGGTTATCCATTATTTGTACGTGAACCAAACTATAATTTCAATTTAGCTAATTTTATGAAAATGCATTTATATAGTGCATTCAGTACTTTGAAAATTGGAATGGATTTATTGAAAAATAATGAATCGATTAACATAGATAAATTGATAGCACATGGCGGTATTTTTAAAACCAAAGGTGTCGCACAGCAAGTATTATCATCAGCACTTGAAAATAAGATTACCGTAATGGATACGGCAAGTGAAGGTGGCGCATGGGGTGTCAGTGTTTTAGCTTACTATACCGCACAAGAATCTCAACAATCTTTAGCTACATTTTTAAATGAAGTTGTATTTTTAAACACGGAAGAAGTAACTACGGAACCAGTAGAACAAGAAGTGATTAACTTTAATAACTATGTAGAAAAAGTTAAAAAAGGTTTACCTATAGAACAATCGATAGCTAAATATTTAGGAGGCAAATAACATGTTAGAAACGTTAAAAGCTGAAGTTTTTAAAGCAAATTTAGAATTGCCAAACCGAGGATTGATTAAATACACATGGGGTAATGTGAGTGCCTTTGATGCAGAATCGCAATTATTTGTTATCAAGCCGAGTGGCGTAGATTACGATGTCATGAAACCAGAAGATATGGTGGTTTGTAATTTAGATTGTGAAGTGGTTGAAGGAGATTTAAAACCTTCTTCAGATATGCCAACGCATGCTGTCCTTTATAAAGAATTTGGTGATATTGGCAGTGTCGTACATACGCATTCACCATGGGCAACAACGTGGGCGCAATCAGGATTGAACGTGCCAGCTATGGGAACAACACATGCAGATACATTCTACGGCGAAATTCCGTGTGCTAGATTTTTAACGACTGAAGAAATCAATAAAGATTATGAGTATGAAACAGGCAATGTCATTGTTGAAATATTTAAAGAAAAAGGTATCAACCCACATGAAGTACCTGCAGTATTATTGCATGGTCACGCACCATTTATTTGGGGAGATAATTGTGAAAAAGCTGTGATGAACGCAGTAGTGTTAGAAGAAGTATGTAAGATGAATATCTTCACAAGACAATTAAATCCATTCGCAGAAACATTACCTAAAGCAGTACTTGATAAACACTTTGAAAGAAAACACGGCGCAAATGCCTATTACGGACAAAACTAAGGAGGAAACAAAATGACTACAACAAAAAAATTCTGGTTTGTGATTGGATCACAAGAACTCTATGGTGATGATGCACTCGCACAAGTTAAACAAAATGCACAAAATATTACGGACGAATTAAACGCGCAAGCACAATTACCGTTTGAAATAGAATTACAAACGAAATTAGCAATTTCTACAGATGTTATTACAGATATTATGAAAGAAGCGAATTATCGTGATGATATTTTAGGTGTGATTACATGGATGCATACATTTTCACCAGCGAAAATGTGGATTAGAGGTACTAAATTATTACAAAAACCATTATTACATTTAGCAACTCAATACAACAATGATATTTCATGGGAAAACATTGATATGGATTATATGAATTTACATCAATCAGCACATGGAGATAGAGAATACGGTTATATTAACCGCCGTCTTAATAAGAAAAATGAAATTATTTTTGGACATTGGAAAGATGAAAATGTACAAAAGCAATTAAGAGAATGGATGGTTGTAGCCAATGCTTATAATGAAAGCTTCAACTTAAAAGTTGCAAGATTTGGTGACAACATGCGTAATGTAGCTGTTACTGAAGGGGATAAAATCGAAGCACAAATCCAATACGGTTGGACTGTAGATTATTTTGGTATAGGTGATTTAGTAGAATATGTGAATCAAGTAACAGATTCAGAAGTAGATCAATTATTTAAATCATATGAAGATTTATATGACTTTGAATACAGAGAGTACAGTAAAGACGCATTTAATGCTTCTGTTAAAGAACAAATAAAATATGAAATTGCGATTAAACGCTTTTTAGATGAGGGTGGATATACTGCTTTCACTTCTAACTTTGAAGATTTACATGGCATGAAACAATTACCAGGTTTAGCAGTACAAAGACTTAACGAACAAGGTTACGGATTTGCAGGTGAAGGTGATTGGAAGACTGCTGCTTTAGACCGCTTACTTAAAATTGCTGCAGAAAATGAAGCAACAGGGTTCATGGAAGATTATACGTACGACTTAAGAAGTCACCAATCACATATACTAGGCGCACATATGTTGGAAGTTGATCCAACATTAGCAGACACGAAACCTAAAATCGTTGTAAATCCTCTAGGTATAGGTGGTAAAGAAGATCCAGCAAGATTAGTATTCGATGGAAAAGCTGGCGACGGCGTAGTGGTCACAATGATGGATCTTGGCACACACTTCAAGTTTATTGTGAATGAAATTACTGCTAAACAATTAGATGAACCTGCACCTAACTTACCAGTAGCTAGAGTGTTATGGGATGTTAAACCATCATTAGAACAAGGCGTGAAACGTTGGATTGAAGAAGGCGGTGGTCATCACACAGTACTGTCACTTAAATTGAATACATCGCAAATAGAAATATTATTAAACATGTTTGATTCAGAATATACATTAATAAATTAAATTACAGTAGATTTGTCGTTAATCAAATAACGTAATGTAAGGCATATTTTGTTTTAAAAAAGGGTGAATGGGATGAAAATAAACAGTAAAGTTTCGAATCGCTTTATCTATTTTTTCGGTGCTTTTGGTGGGATACTTTTTGGTTATGACATAGGTGTTATGACCGGAGCGTTACCATTTTTAAGAGAAGACTGGAATATTAATAGTGGATTTATAATTGGGTTAATTACTTCGTCAGTAATGCTAGGCGCAATATTTGGTGGTATTTTAGCAGGTAAATTATCTGATACGCTTGGTAGAAGGAAAATGATTTTAATTTCTGCAATCATTTTCGTAATTGGTTCTGTTTTGTCAGGCATCGCACCACATGATGGTAGTTATTTCTTAATTATATCAAGGGTAATTCTTGGATTAGCAGTTGGTGCTGCATCAGCATTAGTACCAGCTTACATGTCAGAAATGGCTCCAGCCAAGTACCGTGGTCAATTGTCTGGTATGAATCAAACAATGATTGTATCTGGGATGTTGTTATCATACATCGTAGACTATTTCTTAAGAGGTTTGCCAGTTGAAATGGGTTGGAGATTAATGTTAGGTGCAGCAGCAGTTCCAGCAGTCATTTTATTCTGGGGCGTATTAAAATTACCAGAGTCTCCAAGATTTTTAATTAAAAATAATAAATTTAAAGAAGCTAAAATAGTCTTAAGCAACCTTAGAAATAACCAAAACGTAGATAAAGAATTTGAAGAAATAAACAAGACTATTCAAATAGAAAGTAAGAATAAAGTAAACCAATCATTAGCAACATTATTTAGTGGCAAATATAAATATTTAGTTATCGCTGGATTGGGTGTAGCTGCATTCCAACAATTCCAAGGGGCAAATGCAATATTCTACTATATTCCATTAATTGTTGAACAAGCTACAGGTAACTCAGCAAGTACAGCTTTAATGTGGCCAATTATTCAAGGTGTGATTTTAGTATTAGGATCATTACTCTTCATTTGGATAGCGGATAAATTTAACAGAAGAACATTACTTATGTTAGGTGGTACTGTGATGGGATTATCATTCATATTACCAGCAGTCATTAATTTGATATTACCAAATGCGAATCCAATACTCATTGTTATATTTTTAAGTATTTATGTAGCGTTCTATTCATTTACATGGGCGCCGCTAACATGGGTTATAGTTGGAGAAATATTCCCATTAGCAATTAGAGGATTTGCTTCAGGTGCAGCATCTTCATTAAATTGGATTGGTTCTTTCTTAGTTGGATTACTATTCCCAATTATGACAGTGTATTTCCCACAACAAATCGTATTTGCGATATTCGGCATCATTTGTATACTCGGCGTACTGTTTGTGAAAAAATTCGTTCCAGAATCTAGAGGACGTACACTAGAAGAAATCGAAGCAATCGGTGCTTCACATGCCTCAAACAATGAAAAAGCACAAGCACAAACTGAAAAAGTATAATTAAGATATTACTTTGAGACTGGGACATATATTTATGTCCTAGTCTTTTTTATTTTCAAAAACTACAAATGTTTAGAAGTTAAATTTAAGACCCTCTCTAAAAATATCACACGTGATTTTAGAGAAGGTCCTTTTTGTGAGGAAAATGACTTTATTTTAAGAAACCTAAAACAAAGTCTACACCGCTAGCTAATGCACTCGCAATGCTTGTACCCATAGTTACCCAATCATGAGCGATACCTGCTTGGATGGCATTATTTAGTGCTTCTATGATTGCTGACATATAAAACACCCCTTTCCAAGTATTTAAAATTAAAACAAAGTTTTAATTTATCAACTACAATATAAAATATTTCCCTGTCAATTTGCTTGAAAATGCCTAACTAGCGGATTTTTATGCCTAAGTGTAATATTACTTATTTAATTGGAATTGTAAGAATTGAGGATTTCCTTTGGTTTTTATAAATTTTTATTGAATAGCATTTTAAATAGACAAGGAATATAGAGGGGGATTTAAGTGATTTAAACTCTTCTATATAATTCAGATCCTGCTGTTAACTGTATAGAAGGGTTATTAATAGAATATGCTGATTTAATAATGAATTATAATTTTTCAATATGACCTTGGATTACAGAAGCCAAACCTGTGTGTTTTGTCCCTTCGTAGCGGTATGTTTCGCGTTTTTCTAGCATATGAATTTTAATAGTGTGTTGAGCTAAGTAATGCTTAATTTCGTCTATTTCATAAAGCATTGTCTTATCTTTAGGACCACCTGTACGATATTCTAGTTGCTCTATTGAGTAAAATTCAAAATAACTGTGACCGTTTTTGGCTAATGATTGAATAAGATTATTAAACATAGCTTGTTTGCCCTCGGTAGGGACATGACCAAAAATATTAATACTATAATCAAATGTTGATTGAGTTGTTAGGTCAGGTTGTGTGATGTCACCATAATTTGCTTTTATACCAACACCGGTCTTTTGTGCTAGTTTATATTGTTTATCGATACCTATTTTAGACATATCATATGTTGTGACATCGTAACCAAGTTGTGCAAGGTAGATTGCGTTTCGGCCTTCACCTTCTGCGAATAATACTATATTTTCATTGTTTGTAGTGTTAGTTTGAAAAATGTTTTTCACAAATTCGTTTGCTTCCTCACCATAGATATAGTTGTCTGAGTCGAATTTTTCATCCCAATGATTCATTATAAAGCCTCCTTTTAAATTAAGTTAGATTATCAGTTGCATAATTGCGATAATAATTAAAATACTCACAATCCATTTTTGTACAGAGCTTGGCACTTTATTGCCTACTTTTAAACCTAATGGCGCAAAAAGAATGCTCCCAATAATTAAAAATAGTGCATCTGCCATAGGTATATAACCTTGCATAAACTTTATAATGAAAGCTCCTATTGAAGACATAAAAGCAATGACAATACTGTTAGCGACAACAGTATTCATTGGTAATTTAAATACTACTAGTAATATAGGAATAATAATAAAGGCACCACCTGCACCGACTATACCTGAAATAATACCGATTATAACTCCAATACTTATGAGTAAAGGACCGTTAAATTGAGAAGTTTGTGAAGAAGACTTCACTTTAATAAACATCAGTATTAGCGCTAGTACAGCGATTATAATATATATAACGTTTATAAATGCAGCATTAAATAAATTTGCTAGGAGCGCACCAAAAACACTTCCTACAATCATGCCCCCACCCATATAAATTACAAGTTGTGGAGAAAATTCAGGTTTTTTCCTGGCTTTTATTGAACCACTCAATGTACTAAAGAAAACCTGACTTGAAGTAAGGCCTGAGGCGATATATGCACTATATGTAGGAGCGCCAAACAATGGTGGTAATAATAGGATAGCTGGATAAATAATAATTGCGCCTCCTATACCTACTAATCCAGAGATAAATCCTCCAAATATCCCAATAAGCAACATAATAGTCATTGTGAGAATATCCATTATTTACTTTTCACTAATAATTCAATGGCTTCGTTAATTAATTCTTGCGAATCTTCATTATTTTCATCTGCTTCTCTTACACACTCAATTAAATTTTCACTAATAATGACACCCATTAATCGTTGGATAGAACTTTTAGATGCACTAAGTTGAGTAATGACATCTTTACAATGCTTTTCGTCTTCCATCATTTTAATGACGCCATTTAACTGACCTTGAACTCGTTTTATACGGTTAACCATTTTTTTATCGTAATCCATAATTTCCCCTCCATATTAAAAACTAATTACCTACATACTAAGTGAATAAATTAAAAGTGTCAAATAGGGTAGGGGGTATTTGAAAATGATGTATACAGACCTTATGATACCCCTATAGGTATTTATAGGAGGATGAATATGAAACAATATAACCAAAAACATATAAATGATTTAAGTGAAACAGAATTAGCAAGATTAGCTTCTGAGGGTCAGCTGATTGACGTTAGAACAGAAGGAGAATATGAATTAGGACATATCAACGGTTCCATACTACATCCCGTAGATAACATTGAAACATTTAATTATGATAAAAATAAAACTTACTATATACACTGTAAAAGTGGAAATCGCAGTGCTAAAGTGAGCGAATACTTATCTGAGCAAAACTATGATGTAGTAAATTTAGAAGGTGGTTATCAAGCTTATGCACAGAACAATGTGAGTGAAGGTGAAGCAGCAGTAGAAAGTACAGAGGTAGATATTAAGTCAGACCGTAAACAATTTAATTACAGTAATCTTCAATGCCCAGGGCCTATAGTTAATATCAGTAAAGAAGTGAAAAATATTCAAGAAGGTGACCAAATGGAGGTTACTGTTACAGATCCAGGTTTCTCTAGTGATATTAAAAGTTGGGTGAAACAAACAGGTCATACCTTGGTTAATTTAAATGAAGATGGGCGTGAGATTAAAGCTACTATCCAAAAAGAGCAAACCAAAGATATGGAAGTTAACCATACAGATAAAGGCACTACAATTGTATTGTTTAGTGGCGAGTTAGATAAAGCAGTGGCAGCAATGATTATCGCAAATGGTGCTAAAGCTGCCGGCAGAGATGTTACTATCTTCTTTACTTTCTGGGGGCTTAACGCCTTGAAAAAGGAAAAAAATTCAAAAGTGCGTAAGCAAGGTATTGCGAAAATGTTTGATTTGATGTTGCCGAAGTCCCCTTTAAAAATGCCGCTTTCTAAAATGAACATGTTTGGATTGGGTAATGTGATGATGCGTTATGTAATGAAAAAGAAAAATGTTGATTCGTTACCATCGCTCATCAACCAAGCGATAGATCAAGAGATCAAACTGATTGCATGTACGATGAGCATGGATGTTATGGGCATTAAAAAAGAAGAGTTGAGAGATGAAGTTTCCTATGGCGGTGTAGGTACGTATATCGGCGACACTGAAAACGCGAGTCATAATTTATTTATTTAGTAGGAGTGTAACGGTTAAAAAGGAGGATGTATTATGTATTTCAAGCAATTTTATAATGAGCAATTATCGCAAGCTTCTTATCTAGTAGGATGTCAACGTACAGGTGAAGCAATAGTGATAGATCCGATACGCGATTTAGCAGAATATATAGAAGTAGCAGATAGTGAAGGGTTTACGATTACACATGCCGCAGAAACACATATACACGCTGACTTTGCTTCAGGTATTCGTGATGTCGCAGAGCGTTTAAACGCAGCAATTTATGTATCTGGAGAAGGTGATGATCAATTAAGTTATCAAAATATGCCAGACCAAACACATTACGTTAAACACCAAAATCAAATTAAAGTAGGTCACATTAAATTAGAAGTGTTACACACGCCAGGACATACCCCAGAGAGTATTAGTTTTTTATTAACTGACGAAGGTGGCGGTAGCCAAGTACCTATGGGGCTATTTAGTGGTGACTTTATATTTGTTGGTGATATCGGCAGACCTGACTTATTAGAAAAAGCAGTTCAAATGGAAGGTTCTACTGAAGTTAGTGCGGAGCAAATGTATCATTCTATTGAAACTGTGAAAGAGTTATCTGACTCTATTCAAATATGGCCGGGACATGGGGCAGGCAGTCCTTGTGGTAAGTCACTAGGTGCGGTGCCAATGTCTACCTTAGGTTATGAAAAAATGAACAATTGGGCGTTTAATGAAACGAATAAAGTAACATTCATTGAGACATTGACGTCAAATCAACCCGCGCCGCCACATCACTTTGCGCAAATGAAAAAAATTAATCAGTTTGGGATGAACTTATATCATTCGTATAACGTTTATCCTAGTTTAAATAAAGATAATTTAGCATTTGATTTACGTACTAAAGAAGCTTTTCATGGTGGACATACTAAAGGTACAATCAATATCCCTTATAATAAGAACTTTATTAACCAAATCGGGTGGTATTTAAATTATAATCAACCCATTGATTTAATAGGTGACAAAGAAATTTTAGAAGAAGCGGTACACACACTACAATTAATAGGATTCGATTATGTTAGCGGATACCGTTTGCCACAGAGTTTAACGATGACATCATCTATTCATAGCAGTGATATAACTGGCAAAGAACAACACATATTAGATGTGCGTACTGAAGAAGAATGGCAGAATGGACATCTATCACAAGCGATTCATATTCCACATGGCAAATTGATGATTGAAGATATACCATTTAATAAAGAAGATAAAATATATGTTCACTGTCAATCAGGGGTAAGAAGTTCTATAGCAGTAGGGATATTAGAAGATAAAGGTTTTAATCATATTGTTAATGTAAGAGAAGGCTATCAAGCTTTTAGTGAATCAGTGAAATCAAAGTAGTAATATTGTATGTTTAGTTAAAAAAATTAGCAAAAGTGTATTTAAAATTTAACTGTGCCGCACACCCATATTATGGAAGTACGGCACAGTTTTTTAAGTGCTAAATTGATTTTACAAATGAGAGGTATATACTCGTTTTATAAACAATAATTTACATGGGAGAGGGAACTCTATGGCTGACCTTGTAGCAAAGTTAACAAACGCAATAAAATATTATGATCAAAAGAAAGTCTTAGATGGTATTAATATAGAATTAACTGAGGGAGAAATATTAGGATTGATTGGTCCTAGTGGTTCAGGTAAAACTACGACAATAAAATGTTTAATGGGTATGGAAAGTTTAGATGAAGGACAGGCTCAAATATTCAATAAACAAATACCTAATCGTAAAGTATTGAATGAAATAGGCTATATGGGCCAAAGTGACGCTTTGTATGAATCATTAACAGCAAGAGAAAATTTAGTGTTTTTTGGGAACTTGATGGGGTTAAAAGGTAAGAAATTAGAAGAAGCAATTGCTGGAAATACAAAAATAGTAAATTTAGAACATGAATTAGGAAAGGTAGTTTCTCATTTTTCAGGTGGTATGAAACGTAGACTTTCTTTGGCTATAACACTGTTAGCTAACCCCAGCCTTATTATTTTAGATGAGCCTACGGTTGGGATTGATCCTAAACTTAGAAAAGATGTTTGGAAGCAATTGAATGGATTAGCAAATAAGGGGAAATCGGTGATTGTTACAACCCATGTTATGGGGGAAGCGGAACGTCGTGATTATATAGGCTTAATTGTTGAAGGAAAATTATTTACGATTGGAACACCTCAAGAATTAAAAGATAAATTCGAAGCTGATTCTATAGAAGAAGTGTTTATAAAAGCAGAAGCGGAGGTGCAATAATGAGATTTAAGGCGATTTTTATCAGAGTTATTAAAGAATTATTACGAGATAAAAGAACGTTAGCTTTAATGTTATTTGCACCTATTTTGGTTTTAACATTGATGTATTTTATATTTGATACTAATAATGAAACAAATATAAAAATGGGGGTGAATGCCTCAGTATCAGATGAAATTGTGAACGCTTTGCCTTCAGATAAAGTAGATATTGAAAAATATGATGCGCCTAGCTCAATTAAAGATACAATTGTGGATTCAGATTTGGATGCATATATAGAACAAAAAGGATCTAACCTAGAAGTTACTTATAAAAATGAAGATCCAAGTCTTACAGGGTCAACGAAACAATTGTTAGCAAGTGCAATCCAAAAAAATAAGATGCAAGATATGACTAACATTGTTGAAAAGATACCGGACAACATGAAACAAGACAATGGACAACAGGCAGAGGCATTGAGCATAGATAGTCATTATCTTTATGGTGATGCTGACAGCACATTTTTTGATAAAATATTTCCAATTCTCATAGGTTTCTTTGTCTTTTTCTTTGTATTCTTAGTTTCTGGTATAGTACTTTTAAGAGAACGTACGAGAGGGACTTTAGAACGTGTACTTGCAACATCTGTTAAAAGAAGTGAAATTGTCTTTGGTTATTTAGCAGGTTATGGTTTGTTTGCGATATTACAAACATTAATTATTGTATTTTATTCGATATATTTACTGAAAGTTGAAGTTGTAGGAAGTATCTGGTGGGTATTATTAATTAATATACTTATTGCATTAGCTGCTTTAGCTATTGGTTTGTTTGTTTCAACTTTTGCAAATTCAGAATTTCAAATGGTTCAATTTATACCGTTAGTTGTTATACCTCAAGTCTTTTTCTCTGGACTTATCCCCTTAGATAGCATTGCCAATTGGGTCAGTGCTATTGGCTATGTATTTCCGTTAAGATATGCCGGTGATACGCTGACCAATGTAATGATTAAGGGACAGGGATTTGAATTTATTTGGTTCGATATTGTTATACTGTTGCTATTCATTTTGATATTTACAATACTAAATATCATTGGTCTTAAACGTTACAGAAAAGTATAAAGAATAAATTTGAAATTTTATATACATTAAAATATAAATCTAAAACACTTTCGCGTAAATTCAATAAATATGAATCTAGCGAAAGTGTTTTTATTAATTTCTATAATTTAGTCTGTTTCGTAAAAATATATAATTGTTTTTAAGTTTAACGATAGTGGAAATATCTATACATTAACTTCGAATTTTACTGTGCTGAGTTATTACTTTGAACTTCTTCCACATTATTAGAAACTTGTTTATCTTTGTCTTTAATCCAAACTTTTTCTAATTCTTCTAGTGTTTTACCTTTTGTTTCTGGAATGAATTTCCATACGAACAAGCCAGATAAAATACTCATCAGTGCGTAAAATCCATAAGTCATTGTACCGCTAATATCCATCATAGATGGGTAAGTAGAAGTGATTGTAAAGTTTGCTAACCATTGTACTGCGACAGCTATAGCCATCGCGCCACTTCTAATTCTGTTAGGGAATATTTCTGATAATAACACCCAGATAATTGGTCCCCAACTCATCATAAATGATGCAGTATATATAACTAAGAATATTAATGTTGTAATGCCAAACGCACCATTAGCAGCGAGTGTACTCATTCCGATCATTCCAATTGCCATACCAGTAGAACCGATAATTAATAAAGGCTTACGACCAAATTTATCGACGTATAATATAGCGATAACGGTGAATATTACGTTTACTAATCCCATCACAACAGTTTGTATCATTGAGGTATTCTCACCTGCACCTAAATTTTCAAAAATACGAGGTGCATAATACAATGCCACGTTGATACCGATGAATTGTTGGAAAATAGATAATAAAATACCGATAATAATCACAGTTTTACCAAAACTAAATAATGGTGCTTTTACATCTGTTAGTTTATTTTTAGTTGATAAGATATCGTTTAAAACGTTCTGTGCATGATTTTTAGAAGAGTATATTCTATTTAATACTGTAAGTGCTTCAGTGTTTCTATTATTTAAAGATAAATACCTTGGTGTTTCAGGTACTAAAAATAATAAAAAGAAAAATGCAATTGCTGGTATTGCTTCAGTCATAAACATATAACGCCATCCGATTAGTTCAATCCAGCTTTGAGATTGACCGAAAGTGATACCATAGTTTACAAAATAAACGACTAACATACCAAATATAATAGCGAATTGGTTCCATGAAACAAGTTTCCCTCTTATAGAAGAAGGTGCAATTTCACTAATATACATTGGAGATATTGCAGAGGCTAATCCTACGCCGATTCCGCCGATGACACGATATAGATTAAATGTTATCAGTAAAGCAAGACTGGATTCACTTGGTTCAAAAAATAAAAACTCCGGATAGCCTGATAAAAGCGCAGAAACTATAAATAAAATAGCTGCTATTTGTAATGATTTTTTACGACCGAGACGACTTGAGAAACTTGAAGATAACAAGCCGCCAATAATACAGCCGATTAAGGCACTAGAAACTGTAATGCCATGGATAAAGCTACCGTAATCTTTAGTTAAATATTTCTGGAGAGATTGTTCAGCACCAGAAATAACTGCAGTGTCATAGCCGAATAACAACCCACCAAGCGTTGCGATTAAAGCTATTTTAAAGATAAACTTCTTATTATTATAAGTTGACATATATCCATCCCCTTGATAAATCACTTAAATTTACTTAGTTTTTGAGTTACTGGTTGTGTAGCGTCATAGATTGTTTTATAAATATCAAATAAGTTGTGGTATGATTTACTATTTTCTTCAATAGGAGATACTTTTTGATTATATGTAATCCATGATTGACTCATTTCATTGAAAGTATCAAACCACGCTTCACCCATGGCAGCTAGCATCGCTGCCCCATAAGCTGGACCCTGTTCTTCAGTTCTTGTGGTAATCGCTGCATCGAAGACATCTGCTTGTATTTGGAGCCATTCTTGATTTTTTGCGCCGCCCCCGATAGAAACAATTTCCTTAATGTTAATACCGTTGTTTTTCATAATTTGAATGCTTTCATTTATAGAATATGTGATACCTTCAATAACAGAACGTTTCATATCGAGTTGTGTGGTATTCGCATCCAAACCGATAAAGCTGCCTCTAACTGCCGCGTCATTATGTGGTGTACGTTCACCCAGTAAATAAGGTGTGTACATTAATCCATTCGATCCAACATCAGAATCAGAAATCGTTTTTAAAAATGCAGCAAAATCTGCATCAGGGTTTAGTAGTTGTTTTAACCATTCCAGACTATAACCAGCGGATAAAGTAACTCCCATAATGTATTTTTGATCAGGCACACAGTGATTAAAGTAATGAACATTGCCATCATTTTCATAGTCAGTATTATTTTCAATAGAGAGTGCTACGCCAGAAGTACCAATACTTACCAATTGCTTTTGTTCATCTGTGATACCAGAGCCTAAAGCGCCACATGCGTTATCAGCGCCCCCTTGATAGACATTGATATCCCAATCGATGTTTAAAGCTTTTTTCACGTTGTCAGTTAATTGACCACTTTTTTCATGAGAAGCAATGATATCTGGACAAATAGATGTGTCAATATCTAAACTATTTAGTAGTTCAGTAGACCAATTTTCTTCTTTCACGCTAAACATAATTGTACCTGCCGCGTCTGAAGGTTCTGTAAAAATGTTGCCAGTTAATTTATAAACAATGTAATCCTTTGGCAACATGAATTTATGAATTTTGTTGTAATTATCAATTTCATTATTTTTAAGCCACATTAGTTTAGGTAATGTAAATCCTTCTAACACAGTGTTTTGTGTGAATTTCAGTAGTGCGTCGAGACCTAATTTATTTTTGATTTCATCAACTTCATTAGATGTGCGTGTATCATTCCATAAAATAGCAGGTCTAATGACTGCACCTGCTTGATCAATAACCACTAGGCCGTGCATTTGACCTGAAAAACTAATGCCAGTAATTTCTTTTTGTGCATATTTGTTTAATAAATGTTTTAAACTTTCAATTGTTGCGTCATACCAGATATCTGGATTCATTTCACTGTATCCAGATTTAGGATGCAGCGTATGATAAGAGACGCTGTATGAATCTACAACGTCTCCATTTTTATTAACAACAATAGACTTTAAGGAACTTGTACCAATATCTATACCGATTACATAAGTCATTTTTATCAGTCTCCATTATTAATGTTTAAAATATATTGATTCATTTGAGCTTTAATTACTTCTAAACGATCAGAAGTATTATCAATCTCATTGATGTTGAAAGCATATTCCTCTAATTCTTTAAATGAAGTATTACCTTCAACTATTTTTTTACCAATACCTTCAGCAAAAGATTTATATTTTTCATCTACAATATTTTCAAAGAAATTATCTTCAATCATTTTATGAGCTACTTTTAATCCAAGTGCAAATGTATCCATACCAGCGATATGCGTTAAAATTAAATCTTCTTGTTTGAATGAAGTTCTTCTTGGCTTAGCATCGAAGTTCAAACCACCTGGATTTAATCCACCATTTTTTAAGATTTCGTACATTGCTAATGTTGTATCGTAGACGTCAGTAGGGAATTCGTCTGTGTCCCAACCTAATAGTGGGTGACCTTGGTTTGCATCTACTGAACCTAATAAATCATTATCACGTGCATATCTTAATTCATGTTGGAAAGTGTGACCAGCTAATGTTGCATGGTTTGCTTCAATATTGAATTTGAATGTTTTATCTAAGTCATATTTTTGTAAGAAAGCATGTGAAGTCGCAACATCAGTATCATATTGGTGTGTTGTAGGTTCTTTTGGTTTAGGTTCAATTAAGAATTGTCCTGTATAACCAATTTCTTCTGCATAGCTTTTAGCCAATTTTAAGAAATTAGCTAAGTTGTCTAACTCTAATTTCATGTCTGTGTTTAGTAAACTTTCATAACCTTCACGTCCGCCCCAGAAAACAAAGTTTTCAGCGCCTAATTTTTTAGCGATTTCTAATGATTTCTTAACTTTTGCAGCGGCATATGCGAAAACTTCAGCGTTAGAAGAAGTTGCTGCACCATGTACAAAACGTTCGTGTGTAAAGTTGTTTGTCGTATTCCAAAGTAATTTTTTACCAGTTTGCTCCATTTTTTCTTTAATAAGGTCTACAATGATATCTAAATTTTCATTAGATTCTTTTAATGTTGCACCTTCTGGAGCGATATCTATATCGTGGAAACAGAAATAATCAATACGTGTTTTTTCCATAAATTCGAAAATTGCATCAACTCTTGCTTTAGCTTTGTCCATGTCACTTAAGTTATCCCAATCACGTTCAGCTGTACCAACACCGAATGGGTCAGATAAGTCAGCTGTAAATGTATGCCAATAAGCCACACCAAATCTTAGGTGTTCTGCCATTGTTTTGTCGCCTACTTTTTCTTCGGGATTATAATATTTAAAACTAAAAACATTATTTGATTTAGGTCCTTCGTAATTTACTTTATCAATATTGAAATATGTCATGATAATCCTCCTATAACTAGTTGGTTAGTTTTTTAAACAAACTAACTTTAGAGATAATATAGCACGGAAAATTATTTTTGTAAACGCTTTCTAAAATAATTCAAAAATAACCCTTCTACAAAAATGTAAAAGGGTGTGCTTGTTTAGTTAGATTTTAATTGAATATCATCAATGTTTAATAATTTCTGCATAATTGCGATTGAGCCACCTAATAAGGTTGCGTGTTTCACATTCGTAGTAAGATTGAGTTGTACGGAATGAGTCGAATATTGATGTAGCTGTGTTTTAATCGAATCTAAAATAACAGGTAATTCATTGATTAATGTGCAGTTAACATAAATCATATCCGGATTAAATTGCGTATTTAAATTGTGAACTAATACTGCAATTTTAGTTGTAAAATATTCAATTTCTTGAATAACAATATCATTATGTTGATGATAAAGTTCGATAAGTTCTGCAAGTGATATATTTCGTTCAAATTTATTACTAATACTTTGAATTAATGCTTCTTGAGAGCAAATATTTTCAATTGTATTGTATGTTTCACCATTTTGAAGAACGAGCGTTTTACCGATTTCGCCAGCTTCACCATTAGAGCCACGATATAATTTTTTATCAATGATTAAACCTGCACCAATGCCTTTGTGAATACTTAGAGCAATTAAATTTCTCATTTCTGAATTACTATGGATGCTTCTTTCATAAATTGCAGATAAGTTTGCTTCGTTTTCAATAATTACTGGAACTTGAGTCAGTGATCTTAACTCATCTGTAATGGAAATGCCTTCACTTTCATGGAAGGGAAGGTGAATAATAGTTTGATTGTGATTTACAATACCGTGAATTGAGACAGACATGCCCAACAAGCCATAGGAAGTATCATAGCTTTCAGAAGTAGGGATATTTGTTTTTAATATAGCCAAGATGCTACTCACTTTTTTGTCAGGTAAGTTATATGATTCATGTTTTAACACGGTACCATCAAAATAATTGTACATTAATTCTACAGAGCTATATGTTAAATCCATAGAAATATAATAGCCATAATGTTTGTTGATTTTTAGGAGGATTGGTTTGCGTCCTCCGCTTTTCGTACTATTACCTTCGCCCACTTCAATGACTAAGGATTTCTTTTTCAAAGCATTTAATATATTAGAAATAGTGGCTTTATTGATTTCTAAATTCTTAGATATTTGAGTGCGTGAAATATTATGATTATTGAAGATTTGTTTTAATACACGTCTTTCATTCATACTGATTTTTAAATTATTTTCCATTTTTTAATTACCTCTTATAAGTTTAAACAGGGTTTAAATGCGATTTTTGTCTAATATTACAACAGTGTAACACATTGCACCAAAGTTATAGATTATCGATAAAGTTATGTTAGCAAGTAATATTAGTGATACAAGTCTTATATTATATATTATAGTAGACAGATTAAAAAAATGGTAATTATGAAGATAAAACATAAAAATAATCTAAACATTTTTATGTTTAGATTATTTTAGAGTGTCGACAAAACCTCCGACTTTGTTGGCAATTGTTATATGCAAGATTTCCGCTGGCATATCCTGTAGTACCCATCTAGCACTTTATTAACTAGTTATGAGACGGCCCAAATCATTGCCATTCTTAAAAACATATTATAATCAATTATCCATTTTTTGAATTTATATAGAAGAAAAAGCAAACGAAAATAAATATATAACTGAATCAATGAAAAAATTCCTTCAATATATACTTCTACTAAACTAATCTAAGTTAGCATAAAGAGATTTTTAGATTTCACTAATATTTTATGATTGACAAGTTATTTTCAAGAGCGTATTATATAAAAATGTACATGGGGTGTACTGTATAAATAAAAACACTCCACATATTTAAAAAATAGATAAATTTAAGGATTAATACTCTCCATAACGCAATGTTTATAGCGTTTGGGATTATTTTCAAACTAATAGTACATGAGGTGTACAATTTTAAAAAGAAAGGTAGATAGTAAATGTTTAATGAATTTAAATTTATATTCAGAAATAAAATGTTGATCGTATCTCTTATAGCCATAGCGCTTATCCCTCTAATTTATGTGGCACTATTTGTAGGCTCAATTTGGGACCCATATGATAAGACAGATCAATTGGAAATATCTATTGTAAATCAAGACGAATCAGCCAAATTAAATGGTGAAAAAATAACAATTGGCGATGATTTAGTAGATGAATTAAAAGATAATGAGGATTTTAAATTCCAAGCAGTTTCCGAGAAAAAAGCTGCACATGAATTGGAAAAAGGTAATAGTGTGGGAACAATTATTGTACCTAAAGACGCATCTAAAAATGCAACGACATTACTAGATGAAAATCCTAAAAAAATTAATTTAGAAATGCAAGTTAATCCGGGATCAAGTTACACGGGTAGTCAAACTGCTCAGAAAGCAATTGATACAGTAACAGACACAATTAAAGATGATATTCGTGAAAATTACTTAACTGAAATATTTGCGAGTACGAAAAAATCACAAGATGGTTATCAAGATACATCTGACGCACTAGGCGAAATGTCTAATGCAGAGTCACAATTAATTGATGGTAATCAGCAAGTCAGTGATGGCTTGCAACAATTAGTCCCAGCGGTAGGACAACCTGCACAGCAATTATTATCAGGTAATGACCAAGTTACTGATGGTTTAAATCAATTACAGGAAAATAATGATCAATTAAAAGCTAAGTTAGATGAAGCAATCACGAGTCAGCAAGATGTTTCACTTGAAGATGACAATGAAAAAGCATTAAATAATGTAACGAAAATAAATGAAAATAATCCTACTGAGGCTGACAATTATGGCGAAACAATTGTACCTTATATGGCGAGTGTAAGTTTATTTGTTGGAGCAGTGTCATTTAGTGCGATTTATCCATTGAGAAAAACATTAAACAAAGGCGTTTCCTCAACTAAACAAGCGCTTGGTAAGCTATTACTTTATCTTCTGCAAGGTGGTTTATCAGCATTGTTTATGAGTAGCTGGGTTATATTTGCATTCAATATGTCGATTGACAACGTAGGCCAGTTCCTATTAGTGAGCTTCTTATGGGCTATTGCTGCAATAACGATTACGTCATTCTTAGCATTATTCTTGGATAGAATTGGATTATTCTTATCCATGTTATTACTCATATTACAATTGAGTTCAAGTGAAGGCATGTTCCCAATTGAACTTTCAGCCAGCTTCTTTAGATGGATTCATCCATTTTCTCCAATGTCCTATGCAATTCAAGGATATAGAGAAGCAATCTTTACCAATGCTGGACACTTTAACTTTAGTTTCATTGTAATACTATTAAGTGCTATTATTATTGGAATGATATTATTACAATTCTTAGTGCTATTATGGTTTAACAAGAGAGAAAAAGTTCCATTTTCAGTGGAATTTAAGTAAAGCTAAAGCAATGTAGGGGTGAAAAGTATGGAAAATGAAAACATCAATCAAACGATAGAAGAAGCCATTACCAAATTTCAGTTTGTTATGTTGCATTTAAATAAAGAAATTGTAGAAATGATAAAGGAAACAGGTTTAGGTAATTTTTTATCAGGAGAACAAATTGAAGCAATGAGAATAATACAAACTGAAGGTAAAGTGACGATTAATGAACTTGCAATGTTGCAAAATATATTTAAAACGGCAGCTTCTAAACGTATCGTTAAATTAGAAGAAATGGGCTACGTTGAAAGAGCCTATACAGATAATAAACGTATTAAATTAGTTAAACTCAGTACAGAAGGGGAGACTTTTTTAAAAAAAGCAAATTCAGTTATGATTGAAGCTGTTAAAGAACGTATAGGTGACAAATTTACAACAGATGAAGTACATGAGTTTGTAGACCAATTGTCGCGTCTTAATGACGCATTTAAAGCACATAAAAACTGACAAAAAGACTCGCATACAATGCGAGCCTTTTTTGTTATTATATTATTTATTATTTTAAACATATTTTGTTTATAATGAATAGACTTAAATATTAACAATTAGTATAATTAGCATTGTAATTGAAGCGAATAAATAGAAATAGGAGGCGCACGATTATGATAAAAAGAACAACTGAACGCGTACTCACATGGATAGGTATTGCATTGCAATTAATTGGTGTAGTTCTTATCGCAGTTTTCATACCAATGATAGGTAACAATGAGGTGAAAGAAACAGTCATTCAACAAATGATGGCAGATGATCCAAGCTTCTCATATGAAGATGGTACAAATATCTTCGGTATGTTGAGTAGTTTATTAACAGCAGGCTTGGTTTTATCTATAGTAATTTTGATCATTGCAATCATTGGAGCTATTTTAATAAATAAAAAAGCTAAAGCAGCCGGAATCTTACTTATTCTAGTAGGTGTCATTTCATTCTTAGGAAACTGGATAAATGCGATATTATGGATTGTTGCAGGTGTTATGTTATTAGTGAGAAAACCAAAACAACCGATTCATGGTGAAGGTGAAATGTATAATGACAATAAACAAGACGCAGTGAATGAGTCATATGAAAGATCTAATTCTAATCAAGATCAAGATTTAAAAGACTTTGATGATTTAGATGGAAAAACGAAACAAGATCATAATGATCCATATAAATACTAATTAAACTCGATAATTAAATGGATCAAAAACAAACTAGGTTTCCAGATGATTGGAAATCTAGTTTTTCAAATTATAAATAAAATAGACATATTATAGTCATATTCACATTCATAAAACCGTAAAAAATATGTTATATTTTAATAAAGAGCTATTCAATTAAATTAATTGTTATCAGGCTATTTTCTGATATTAAAATGGGGTGAAAAATATGATGATGGTAATTGGAATGCTATTACCTATTTTGGTAGTTGGATTTATAGTGATGTCAGTGTTAGAAGAGAAAAAAAGAAACCGCAAGAAATAAAAAATTAAGTATTTGAAAGGAACACTAAACTTAGAATACTTAATTACAAAATAGAGCTAATTTCCGCATGAAATTGGCATTTTACCCAAAGGTTAGCCTTACCTCTTAGTGAAGGAAGACTAGCAGAAGTCTAATTCTCGACTCAGTATGTGGAATTCATAGTGGTTTGGATATATATTTTTTCAGACGACCAAATTAAAAAGAGTCTAGATTTCAGAATCTTAAAAATGAAATTCCATACATAAAATATTTATAAAACAACGGATTGTTTCACGTTAAACAATCCGTTTTTTATTTCATATGTAAATATAAAGATGAAAAATATTTTATTAGTCAGACAAACAGTAAATTAATTAATATTCTGCTATCATAAACTATAATAATTAATTTATATAAGTCTAATTCATATATGATTTTGAACAAAGGGGGAATATAATGAGTGAGATGTTGTATATTTTACAAACTGTACTTTTACCTATTTTTATCATGATTTTTTTAGGGTTTATTTTACAAAAGAAATTCACATTAGATTTAAAGACGCTAGCTAAATTAAATATATATGTATTTGTACCAGGGTTTATATTTGTGAAGTTTTATAAAACAGATTTCGCTATAAAGCTTTTATTTTACATAGTCATTTTCTTTATTTTGTATATGGTCGTCCTATATATAATTGGTAAGCTGTTGTCTACTATTCGTAAAACAGATAAAGGGGAAGCAACAACGTTGACGAATAGCATTCTGTTTTTCAATTCAGGCAACTATGGCGTTCCAGTTAATGATTTAGTGTTTAAAGGCGATCCATTAGCTATGTCTGTGCAAGTTATTGTATTGTCATTACAAAATATATTCACTTTTTCATACGGAATTTTTGCGATTCAGTCGTTGCAAATAGGGAAATTACAGGCGCTACTTGGATATTTTAAAATGCCAGTTTTATACGCTTTGGTGTTAGCTATTATTTTAAATTATAATAATGTGCCAATACCAGAATTTATTTGGACGCCAGCAAATTACGTGGCGGATGCAATGATTGCTGTTGCATTATTATTGCTAGGGGCTCAAATTGCGAATATTAAATTCAGCTTTAAATGGTCAATTTCTTATATTTATATATTTGTGAGACTAGTTATTGGTCCACTTATTGCTTTAGTGATTATTAAATTACTTGGTTTAGAAGGCGTGATTGCACAAACGTTATTTATCGCTTCTGCTATGCCAACATCGGTAAATAGTTCAGTTATTGCGCAAGAATATGATAACCACCCAGAACTTGCTGCGCAATTGGTCTTCTTATCAACACTACTAAGTGCAGTAACAGTAGTCATCGTCATCTATTTTTCTAGAATTCTATTTTAAATATCTAGACAACCTAGTGGAGCGGGAATATGAAATCATAATTTGATTTTATATTCCCGCTCTCTTTTTTAGAATTTTGATTTATTTATCGGACGTGTTATAAATAGGTCGTATATCACATATTACGAAATAAAAATTTAAAATCTATTTATAAAGGACCGATTAAATTGACTGATGCAGTGTTAGGTATTGATATTGGAACAAGCTCTGTTAAAGTAATAGCAGTAAATAGACATGGTAAAGTTTTACAGAGTGCAAGCGAATCTCTAGACATCATACAGCCACAAAATGGGTTTAATGAACAACATCCAGAAGCGTGGTTTAAAGCAACTAAACGATGTATTAAGCGATTAATGGTGACAGATGAAGTTAAGCATATGCATATTAGCGGACTATCACTTTCAGGACAAATGCATAGTTTAGTAATATTGGACGATAATGGCGAACCACTACGAAATGCAATTCTTTGGAACGATACAAGGACTACACCTCAATGTGAAGTTATTAGAGAAAAACTAGGTGATTATGTGTTAGATAATCCTGTATTAGAAGGTTTTACCCTTACGAAATTATTATGGATAAAGGAAAATGAACCTGAACATTGGCGCAATACGAAAGTGTTTTTATTACCTAAGGATTATGTTCGATTCAAATTAACTGGCAAGTTAAATATGGAATATTCAGATGCCTCAAGTACATTATTATTTGATCATAAGTGCAAAGCTTGGGATGAAAATATTGGTGAACAATTTGATATTCATAATATTTACCCTAAACTTGTAGCTTCACATAAATTAGTTGGTTATATGGACGAGAAGATAGCAACAGAACTCGGACTAAATGGGCAAGTGGCTGTTATTGCAGGTGGTGGTGATAATGCATGTGGAGCGCTTGGTGCGGGAATGATTAAAACCAATGAAACACTTTGTAGTATTGGCACTTCAGGCGTGGTCTTATCATGTGAAAGTGAAAAACATACGGAGTATCGCCGGAATATGCATTATTTTAATCATGCTTTAGAAGATATGGCTTATGTTATGGGCGTGACACTTGCTGCTGGTGACAGTTTGCAGTGGCTACGCCGAAATATATTAGGACATTTAAGCTATGATGAAATCATTACCATGGCGAGTCAATCACAGGTTGGCAGTAATGGATTATTATTCACACCATATCTATCGGGAGAACGCACGCCACATGGGGATTCCAACATCAGAGGGAGCTTTATAGGTTTAAGTGGCTTACATAGTAGTGGTGACATGGCACGGGCAGTTATTGAAGGTATAACCTTTTCTTTATTCGAGTCGATAAAATATTTACGCGATTGTGGTAAAGATATTCAACATATCGTGTCTATCGGTGGCGGTGCAAAAAGCGACTTTTGGTTGCAATTACAAGCCGATATATTTAATGCTGAAATTAGTAAATTGAAGTATGAAGAAGGGCCTTGTATGGGTGCGGCAATCTTGGCTGTATGTGGTCTAGGATGGTATGAAAGTATCGAAGCGACTACAAAGCAATTTATACGTTATGAAAAATCTTTTAAACCAGATAGTGAGAAACACGAACAATATATGCAATATTTTGCTTTATATAAAAGTGTATATCGACAAACTCAAAGTCTTACAGCTAGTTTACTAGAAATATCTAAAAGTAAAAAATAGTTACTAGTTGAATTATTTAAAAATAAGTAATAGTATCTACTTTAACACTTAAAAACAACTTAAATTATAATACCACTTGAAATAATCAATGGAATAGGTTAAGTTGTATGTAATAATTCTTCAACACATATTTAATAATTATTATAAAAATTAAATAGCTTAAATAACCACTGGAAGTGCCTTGCATAAGGCTGAGACCGAAGTAGTAACTTGGGAATTCCTTGAACCTGATCCAGTTTGTACTGGCGTAGGAAAGTGGCGTTATAAACATGCGAATTCGTTAATCCAACGTCATTTTTCTTACCAGAAAAATGACGTTTTTTTATTTGGGGTGAAAACATTGTTTATAGCAATTACACAGTATAAGTATTTAAATGCAGTAGAAATTAAGCAGTATATCAAAATAGAGCAGTTTATAGACTATTTAATTATCAGAACACCAATGGAGACGGCTGAATTGATTGATTGGGTTCATTTGCTTAATCAATCCGGCTTTCCTAAAAGTAAAATAATTATTCATGACAATTTAACTGTATTAACACGATGCAAGTTACGTGCGATTCATTTTAAAGAAAAAGATGAGCGCATAGCGGACTTTAAATATAATCATCCAGACATCCAAGTTAGTATGTCTACACACGACACAAAACATATAGCACAAGCAGAAGCATTACAGTTAGCATTTGTCTTATATGGACATATTTTTAAAACCAATTCCAAACCGAATCAACATTCAAGGACAGAAAATGAAATAAATAAAGCGTTAAAATTCAATATCCCAATTATCGCTTTAGGCGGTATCAATACACAAACTTTAAAAGAGCTACCTAATGGATTCAAAGGCATTGCAGGGATTTCCATTTTTGCGCAACAAAACGTAAATGAAATCAAACAGCTGAAGGAGGCTTGGCAGACGTATGTATGATGTCATAATCATTGGCTCTGGTGTAATGGGCATGTCAATCGCGAGAGAATTAAGTAAATCAGATATCAAAATTGCTGTGATAGATCGTGATATACCAGGGAAACATGCTTCATTTAAAGCTGGAGGCATGCTTGGTGCTCAAAATGAATTTACTGAAGACAGTGATTTGTTTCATATAGCACGAGAGTCTCAAGTTATGTTCGAGCCACTGAGGGATAGTTTGCTAGATGAAGTAGGCTTAGATATTGAATATCTGGATAGTGGTTTAATTAAACTCGCAAGCAGTATTGATGATAATGCAAGTGTTGAAAAGCAATACAAATTTCTGCAGCAATACAACCGAGATGTGGAATTATTGCCTGCAAAGTCACTGAAAGAAAGAACGAATGGCAACGTAATATCAGACAATTTATCCGCGATGTATATACCGAATGATAATCAAATCAATGCCAATAAATACACGAAAGCGTTATTAAAATCATTAGAACAACGGGGCATTCACCGTATTTACAACACAGAAGTTAGTGACATAACACCATTAAATCCAGGATATCGTGTGGTAACGGATACAGATGTGTTAACTGCGGAAAAGGTAGTGGTCGCTGGAGGAGCTTGGAGTGGAAAATTATTGAGCCACCACATGCCAAACAGTAGTGTTACAGGAGTTAAGGGTGAAGTGTTACTTGTAGAGCATCCAAATCTGTCTTTAGAAACAACGCTATTTACTACAAATGGTTGTTACGTTGTTCCAAAAATGAAAAATCGTTATTTAATTGGAGCCACAAGTTATTTTGATGATTATTCAGTAGGTGTTTCTCAATTAGGGAAAAAATGGTTGTTACAACAGGCTACGATGCATATTCCTAACTTAAGAGATGGTAAATTAATCAATCAATGGTCAGGCATTAGACCTTATACCTCAGGTGAAAAACCCATTATGGATGAAGTAGCTAAACATTTATTTATCATTTCAGGACATTATCGCAATGGCATTTTACTATCACCTTACGTTGGAAAATGGATGGGCGATTGGATTCAGTATGATCGTAAGCCGGAACAATTTGCAGATTTTATAATTGAAAGGGGTAAGACCAATGAAGTGCATTATAAACGGTGACAACTTTACTTTTGATAGGGCATTAAGTATTCAGGAAGTGATTCAAGAACTAGATTTGGATGAAACGCGTATGATTGTGGAACATAATGAACAATTAATTCAGAGAGAACAATTTTCAAAGCATAAGGTTACGGATGACGATCGTTTGGAATTATTAGAATTTGTAGGAGGCGGATAACATGTTCAAGATAGGCGAATTTAAGTTAAATTCAAGATTATTATTAGGAACAGGGAAATTTGATAGTGAAGCGATACAAACTGAAGCAATCGAGGCGTCAGGGACAGAGGTTTTGACCTTTGCAGTACGTCGAATGAATTTATATGATAAAAAGTTACCCAATCCATTAGCGAAAGTAGACTTATCTAAATTCATTACTTTTCCTAATACTGCCGGGGCCAAATCAGCAGAAGAAGCAGTCCGCATAGCTGAAATCGCAAATCATGCAGGTGTCTGTGACATGATAAAAGTAGAAGTTATAGGAGACGATGAAACGTTATTACCCGACCCGTTAGAAACGTATAAAGCTTGTGAAATCTTGTTAGATAAAGGTTATACAGTTTGTCCTTATATTTCTAATGATGTGGTATTAGCAAAACGATTAGAAGATTTAGGTGTGCATGCAATTATGCCACTCGCATCACCGATAGGCACGGGAAGAGGTATTAATAATCCTTTGAATTTACGTTATATAATCGAAAAAGTAAATGTTCCTGTCATAGTTGATGCGGGTATTGGTTCTCCTAAAGATGCCTGTCATGCAATGGAACTCGGAGCAGATGGTATCCTACTTAATACGGCAATATCTAGCGCACAAAATCCAGTGAAAATGGTGGAAGCGATGAAATTAGGTATTCATGCAGGTAGGTTGAGTTATGAAGCGGGAAGAATACCAGTGAAATACACAGCACAAGCTTCAAGCCCTACTGAAGGTATAGGGTTCCTATGACACAACGCTATGATCGTCAAATGCGTTATGAACCATTTGGTAAATATGGACAAGCGCAATTGCAACAGACACATGTCATGATTATGGGCGCAGGTGCGCTTGGAAGCCAATGTGCAGAGTTGTTAACTCGAATGGGTGTTGGTCAGCTCACTATTATCGATATGGATATTGTAGAAGAATCCAATTTACACAGACAGGCTACTTATGTTGAAGCAGATGCCACGCAAATGCTGCCTAAAGTAGAAGCGTTAAAAGTACATCTTGGACAAATTAATAGTGAAGTTCAAGTACAGGCGTTATATCAAGAGATTACAAATACAAATATAGAAGCATTACTCTGTCAACATCAACCTGATATCGTACTGGATGGAATGGATCATTTTGCGATTAGGTATTTGATTAATGAAGTTTGTCATAAATTAGGTGTGCCATGGATTTATGGAGCAGCTGTAGGCAGTAAGGGTACAGTATATGCCATTGATTATCATGGGCCATGCTTAAAATGTATGCTTGGTACAACACCATCTACAGGGGAAAGTTGCGCAATAAATGGTGTACTTCCTCCAGTGATTCATCAAGTGGCAAGCATGGAAGTATCAGAGTTATTAAGGTGGCTGTCTGGAAAAGGTTTTTCTAGAAAGTTAACAACGATGGACTGCTATACGATGCAGTATAAAACACTTAATATAGATACATTAAAAAACAATAACTGCCCTATCTGTAACGAAGGAAATTATGAATATCTCAACATGGCTCAACAAAATTCTATTGAAAAACAGTGCGGTAATGTATTTCTATTGAGATTTACTCCTCAAATATTTAAATATACAGATTTACTACCAGTGAAAGTCATGAAAAGTAATTATTTCGCTAAAATGATATCTTATCGAGATTATGAAATAACGCTATTTAAAGACGGCAGAATGAACGTGTATGGTATTGAAAATGAAGACCAAGCTGTAGCATTATATGAAGAATTTCTAAAATGCTTAAAGTGATAAATGAGTTAATACATTTATTGCAAAAACAAACTAAAGTTCATGAAATGTTTAAAAATATATGACAAATTCGTTAACGTAGATGTTCATATTTGAATCACTATATATAGTGTTATAAATTAAAATAAAACACAATATATAGTAAAGAGGGATAATGTGAATAAACTTGAAACGAATTTAAAAAATCTTATTACTAAAGATCCTACAGTAGTTAATGAAAATGCCAATAAAGATAGTTCTACGTTTTCAACAATGAGAGATTTAACGGCGGGAGTAGTTTCTAAATCATATGCATTGGACTATTTACTGCCAAAGCATGTGGCTGAAGCGCATAAACAGGGAGATATTCATTTTCATGATTTAGATTATCATCCTTTTCAACCATTAACGAATTGTTGCTTAATCGATGCTGAAATTATGCTAGAAGACGGTTTTCAAATAGGTAACGCAACAGTGACTTCACCGAAATCGATTCAAACAGCATCTGCGCAGTTAGTACAGATTATTGCGAATGTATCGAGTAGTCAGTATGGCGGTTGCACAATTGATAGAGTCGATGAATTGTTAAGTAAGTACGCTCTATTTAATGAGCAAAAACACCGCAAAGTTGCAGAAAAATTTGTGAATGCAGCGGATATTGATACATTTGTGGATAATCAAGTGACACAAGATATAGGCGATGCTATTGAGAGTTTAGAGTATGAAATTAATACTTTATATACATCTAATGGACAGACGCCATTTGTAACACTGGGATTTGGACTCGGTATAGATAAATATAGCCGTAAAATTCAGCAAGCAATTTTTCACACGCGTATTAAAGGATTAGGTAAAGACCGCATTACCGCAATTTTTCCTAAATTAGTATTTTCCATCAAAAAGGGTGTGAATTTCAGTGAATCAGATCCCAATTATGATATTAAACAACTTGCGCTAGAATGTTCTACAAAGCGTATGTACCCAGATATTTTAAATTATGATAAAACTGTGGAATTGCTAGGCGATTTCAAAGCACCGATGGGATGTCGTTCATTTTTACCTGCATGGAAAAATGAAGCAGGTGAATATGAAAATAATGGTAGATGTAATCTTGGGGTAGTGACACTCAATGTACCACGCATTGCATTAGAATCTGATGGAGATATAGAACTATTTTGGAAATTATTCCATGAACGCATGAATATCATGCATGATGCGTTAGTGTATCGTTTAGAGCGAATAGCAGAAGCAACACCTGATAATGCTCCTATTTTATATAAAAATGGCGCATTTAAACATCGTTTAACAGACAATGATAGTGTGATGGACCTATTTAAAGGTAAACGTGCAACATTGTCTATGGGGTATATCGGTTTATATGAAGCGGCTACAGTATTCTTTGGTCCGAATTGGGAAAGTAAGTCCAAAGGCAAAGCATTTACGTTAGCTATTTTAAAAGCCATGAAAGTTTATCAACTACGTTGGACTGAAAAATACGATGTGTGGTTCAGCATATATAGTACACCAAGTGAATCTTTAACAGATAGATTTTGCAGATTAGATCGAGAAAAATTTGGTGACGTTGCTGACATTACAGATAAAGGCTACTACCAAAATTCATTCCATTATGATGTACGTAAAGACATTACACCATTTAAGAAAATAGATTTTGAAAAAGATTATCCTGTATATGCGAGCGGTGGGTATATTCACTATTGCGAGTATCCAAAGCTCAATCATAATTTGAAAGCTTTGGAAGCGGTTTGGGATTATTCCTATGACAAGGTGAGCTATCTAGGGACGAATATCCCTATCGATCATTGTCGTAAATGTGATTTTAAAGGAGATTTCAAAACAACAGCTAAAGGTTATCGATGTCCTGAATGTGGTAATGATGACCCAACAACCGTAGATGTCGTTAAACGAACTTGCGGTTATTTAGGCAATCCTGTACAACGGCCGACAATTGAAGGTCGTCATAAAGAAATGTGTGCACGTGTTAAACACTTGAAAGATACAACATTATGAAGATCTTAGAAATCACAAAGGGACAAGGTTATATTGCCAAAATAGAAGCGCAGAGCTTTGTTGATGGCGAAGGGGTTAGATGCAGTATGTACGTTTCTGGTTGTCCTTTTGCTTGTAAAAATTGTTATAACAAAGCTGCTCAAAATTTTAGATACGGAGAACGTTTTAACGAAACTATTTTAGAAGAAATTATGGATTATTGTGAACCTGATTATATTTCAGGTTTAAGCATTTTAGGTGGCGAACCTTTTTGCAATTTAGATATTACTTTAAAATGTGCCCAAGTATTGAGGCAACGTTTTGGTAATTCCAAATCGTTATGGGTATGGACAGGATTTTTATATGAATATTTAGTTCAAGATACTGCTGAGAGAAGGGCATTACTTGAGCTCATCGATGTATTAGTAGATGGGCCTTTTATCAATCATTTGTTTCAACCTAACTTACCTTATAAAGGTTCATTAAATCAACGCATTATTGATGTACCAATTTCATTGAGCACAGGTAAACGATGTGAATATATTACGACTTAAAAAGAACTTAATTTTTTATATTCTAACTCGGTTACGCAAGCGAATTAGTATTAATATAGTAAGAAGTTTCCTAATATAGAGGGGAACAAGGAACAAGAAACTGAATTTAATCATTATAGATAGAGATTAAGCATAGCGTAAAGGAGTAGATTATGAATGTGTACAGGATTTTCATTCTTATCAAAGAGTAACCAGGCGATCTTAGGACGTACGATGGATTTTGTCTATCATTTGGACGGACAACCCGCAGTACAGCCGCGTCATTTTTATTGGGAATCACGTGTTGGATATAAAGGTGAGACGCTGTATGGTTTTATCGGAGCAGGCAGCGATATGGCAGGCTTTGTATTTGGAGACGGCGTGAATGAACACGGCGTGGGTGCTTCCGTACAATACTTTAGAGGTTATGCATCGTATGCTTCTGAAGTACGAGAAGGCTTTATAAATATTAGCCAAAACGAAATTATTACATGGATACTTGGCTATAATAAAAATATTGACGATTTAATCGAAAATGCTAAATCAGTTAATGTGGTAGCACATGTAGTAAACGAAATTGCAGAAGTACCGCCATTGCATTATCACGTTTCTGATGATACAGGTAGATCTGTCGAACTTACATTCCAAGGTGGCCGTATCGTCATAAATGAAAATCCAATCGGCGTATTAACGAATAACCCAGATTTAAACTGGCATTACGAAAACCTAAGAAATTATACAAATATTACACCACAGAAACCAAAGGAAAGTACATTTATGGGGCAACCACTAAAATCCTTAGGAAATGAAGGTGGCACTTATGGTTTACCGGGTGGCTATACAGCACCAGAGCGATTTGTGCGCACCGCATTTTTGAAAAATCATCTTATAAATAGTGACAAACCTGAGTATGATGTGTTGGATGCATTCAAATTATTAGATGGCATTAGTATTCCTAAAGGCGCTGTACTTGATGAAAATGGAGAATTGCATTATACCCTTTACCAAACAGTGTTCAATTTAACAACACGCACAATGTATGTTAAATGGTACGATACAAACCAAATGACTGAATTGCAATTAACTGAAGACCTCATCACAAAAAAAGATATTACTGTTTTTGAAACAGCTAAAGGTTTAGCTACCAATAAATTGAATTAATAACATATTGATTATAATGATGAAAGATTAAAAAAGCGGAGAGACGATGATATTTATCGTTTCTCCGTATTTGTATTAAATCAACTATTTTATAATTAATGATTAATGTACTTAAGTTTAATTTGTGAAATTTATATACTAAAAGTCATATTGATCATTTTCTTCTTCTATTATTTGTGAATACACTTTGGAGACGCGTAATGTTGAAGTAGCTAATTCCTCTATTCTGAATAAGATATCATCATTTACAATCGTACCTTGTGAGAAATCACGTTCTTCGATAAATACATAAGTTTGAATAATGTGTGCCTTCATATAACCTAATATTGGTTTTAATTGTGTTTCAGGAATTAAATAATGCTTAGGCGAACCGGCCGTGGCTATGATTCCGATAACTTTATCTCTAAAAGCGTTAACAGGAAGTAAATCAAATACGTTTTTTAAAGTGCCAGGAATTGAAGCTTGGAATATAGGGAAACCAATAAAAATAATATCAGCTTGCATTAAGGCAGTAGTGAATTCTAAAGTATCCCCTGAATAATCTAAATAATTGCGACCATCACTAAATGACAAATTTAAATTTTTTAAATCAAAAAATTGAATTTCATGTTCTTCATGTTGATGAGAAATTGCTTCGTTTAAATATGTCATGGCTGTACTTGTCTTAGAACCGACAGTTGAGCCGGATAGAATTACGATTTTCATGTTAAGTCACCTACTTTTTCAAATGTTTTTTGACTCCAGGTATAATTTCATTACCGATAAGTTCGATATTTTTCATGATTTTATCGAAAGGTACACCACCAAAATCAATTTGCGCCATAAATCTTTGGTGATTATATAACTCATGTTGGTAAAGTATTTTTTCAATAATTTGCTGTGGACTTCCTACCATTAGGGCATCTCTATAATCAGGTGTATTTGCAAATTGTTGTTTTGGATAACCAGTTCCTCTTATAAATGACATGCCTACATTAATATGAGGATAAAATTCACGTAAAGCAGCTTGTGTTGTATCAGCAGTATAGAATAAACTTGCTGTAGAAACAGGTAATGCTTCAGCGGAATTGTCAAAGCCATATTCTTTGGCAGTTAAACGGTATTCGTCTATAGAATTTTTAAATGTCATTGCTGGACCACCTAAAGTTGTAATCATCATCGGAATACCTTGACGACCAGCCTTGATTGCACTAGCAGCAGGACCACCAACTGCTCTCCAAATTGGTAACACATTATCTATAGGCCTTGGAAAAATTTCCATGTTATTTAAGTCAGGTCTGAACTTACCAGACCAAGTAATTTTATTTGCTTTATTAAGTTCTAACAGTAAATTTAATTTCTCTTCATAAAGTTCGTCGTAGTTATTTAAATCTAAACCAAATAAATCGAATATACCAGTGCGTGATGCTCTTCCCGCTACAATTTCTGTGCGACCCTGAGAAATAAGGTCTAGTGTTGCAAAGTCTTCAAAGACTCTAACTGGATCAGCTGCACTAATAATAGAGGATGAACTAGATATTTTAATCGTATTTGTTGCTTGTGCGATTGCACCTAAAATAACAGTGTGCGCCTGTGTAGTAAAATGTTCTTGATGGCTTTCACCAACGCCGAAAACGTTGATACCTGCTTGTTCGGCTAATTGACTCGCTTCAATTAATTCTTGTATACGTTTTTCAGAACTTACTTTTTCACCTTTATGAGGATTAAGTAAATGGTCTCCAAGTGAATAAAGACCAAATTCTAATGGGGTATTTTCATTCATTTTTAATTTAGCCATAGCGTATCATCCTTTATAAATCATGTAGTTTAGACTCTATTTCTGTTCTTTGATTTTCCATAAAATCTGGCAAATTGAGTTCTTTACCTAGGTTTTCAATCTCTGTATCAACCGTAAATCCAGGTGAATCAGTTGCAAATTCATACATAATACTATTATGTCGATAATAAAGAGATTTGAAAAAGTAGCGATCTATAATGCCACTATTATTTCCTGGGTTATGATCAATTGTGTTTAATACGGACTCTAAATTTGAATCTTTTGGCGTGTTCACGGCGATATGATGTACATATCCTTGACCAGGACGCGCACGCTCTCCTTGTTGTTCAATAACTACGAAATCAGTATACAAACCTTCTTGATCTAATGTCATAACAGTTTCGTCAGTGTCTTGACGAGGTGCATAATTTAGTTCGTTTTTTAAAAAATCGATTGTTGGTTGAGCTTCACGTACTCTAAGCTCAACAGGTCCCATACCTAATATTTGATGTTGTACAGGAACATCCGCATAAGGATTCTTTCTCCACGTTGTGGGGATTTTATAATCATCGTTAACGAGCAATACGATTTCTAGATTATCGACATCTTTAAATAATAGTGCTGGCTGATTTAGATATGTTATATCAGTTGTCGTAATATTAGCTTCTGTGAGACGCGACTTGAAATAAGATAGTGCAGCTTCATTTGGGACGAGTAATGATAAACGATGGATAGAATTTGTACCAGGACGGTTCTTACCTACATGTGGAATTTCAAAAAAACTTAGTAATGTACCGACAGAGCCAATTTCATCACCGAAAAACAAGTGATACATAGTTGGATTATCTTGGTTCACGGATTTTTCTACCAAGCGTAATCCTAATAGTTGAGTGTAGAAGTCTTTGTTTATTTGAGCATCTTTTGTATACATTGAAATGTGATGATGACCGACAATGTTCATATGTGTACCCCCGTATTATGATAATTTCTAGTTTTAATACTCATTACCTATTTAAAAGAAAATAAACCGATGTAGTATAAAAAGTATACTAGTTATCTATAATATATGTCGAAAATGGAAAAAAAGCAATAACTGTGAACTAATATAATTTATACATAGTTTTCATTTAAATTATATTAGTTCTATAATTAGTCGAAATAAAAATAGGCATAGATACATTGAATTACTATGTATCTATGCCTATTTGATGTTATTCAGTTTTTTTAAAATCTAAATAATAGAGACTGAATTCTAAATCATTTTTTAGGTGTGTTTCTAATAATTCAACAGCTAAATCTATGTCTCTCTTAAAAAGTGCCGCAACAATTTCCTTGTGTTCTTCGATTAATCCAGGGCGACGTTGATTAATGACAGTTTGACTAAATAAATAGATAAAACTTTTGTATTTTTGATACGTATCGAGTATAAATTGATTATTTGTAGCTGCAATAATCTTTTGATGGAACTTGTCATTCGTTTCAATAATTTGATCTTCAGATTCTTTATCGATATTTATTTCGGCATACTTATTTAATTCTTCTAAATCTTCTTTTGTGTATACTACCGCTGCTTTTCTTAATGCATAGGTTTCTAATAAAATACGCATTTCAAAAATTTGTCTATATTCTTCACTTGTTGGCATGAAAATATAAGAGTTTTTAATAAAATATTCTAATTCTAGTTGTTTCAAAGCCTCGCGTATAGGTGTTCTGCTTACATCATACTTCTTAGCAAGTTTAGCTTCTGTAATCTTTTCATCTTTTTTCAATTCACCAGAAATAATATCATTTCTAATCTTTTGATAAACAGTTAATTCATTAGTGTTCAATTTCTTCACCTCATTATCATAAGTGTACTATAAATAATTCTTTGTATAAATGTATACATTTTAACTGTTTTAGTATACAATAATGTTTGTAAACGTTTTCAGGAGGGTGTAATTTATGAAAATAGGATTTATTGGTCTCGGTATAATGGGAAAACCAATGGTTAAGAATTACTTGAAAGAGAATGTGACGGTTCTCGTTAATGATTTGAATAAAGAAGCAGAAGCAGAAGCTATTAATGAGGGGGCACAAGCAGTATCTGTAAAACAAATGGCTCAAGAAGTAGATCACATTATTACTTCATTACCTAATGGTGAAATTGTAAAAGCAGTTTTATACAGCGGAAAAGATGCAATTTTAAATCAGTCAGATATTAGTGTTCAGACAGTCGTTGATACAAGTTCGTTAACGCCAAATGAGTCGTTAGAGATAAGTAAAGTTTTGAAAGAAAAGCAAATTAAATATATAGATGCACCTGTAAGTGGCGGTGAGCCATTAGCAATTACTGGTGAACTCTCAGTCATGATTGGTTGTGATGAATCAGATTTAGAAATCGTTCAGAGCGTTCTAAAACCTATTGCAAAATCTGTGATAAGAGTCGGTGATGTCGGTGCAGGAAGTGTTGTTAAACTGGCTAATCAGATTATAGTAAATACAAATATTGCAGCACTTTCTGAAGCAGTTGTACTTGCGAAAAAATTTGATATTGACTTAGAAAGCATGCATGAAGCAATTAAAGATGGCCTTGCAGGTTCAAATGTTATGGAAGCAAAATTTCCTAAGATGATTGAAGAAGATTATCAACCTGGTGGCACACTTAATATAAACCTGAAAGATATGAAGAATGTAAGTTCGACAGCAGATACAGTTGGACTAACACTACCTTTAGCAAATCAAGTCAAAGAAATATATAAATCAGAAGTAGCCCAAGGGAATGGTACAAATGATCATTCTGGTATTATAAAATATTTTGAAAAAATTAATAATATATAGATGAGGTGAGAAAGTGCTAACTGAAGATTTAATTAATCAAACAAACAATGACGAGATTCATAAGCAATTGGATGACTTTAAATATAAAATCATAGTTTTGGATGATGATCCAACTGGTACACAAACAGTTAAAGACTTACCTGTGTATACAGATTGGTCGGAAGATTTAATTGAAGATGGATTTAACCAAGAGAATCATATGTTTTATATATTAACTAATTCTAGAGCATTGAATGAACAAGAAACGACAAAATTGCATCAGGAAATTAGTCGAAATATAGAATTGGTTTCTCGACGTTTAGACTACCCTTTTATTGTAATTAGTAGGGGCGATTCCACTCTAAGAGGTCACTTTTATTTAGAACCTAAGGTCTTAAGTGATGCCTCAGAAAAAGCATTTGATGCGGTGTTTTATTTACCTGAATTTTTTGAAGGTGAGAGGTATACATATAACGGCGTCCATTATCTTAAAGAAGATGGGAAATACACTCCTGTTTCTGAAAGTGAATTTGCAAATGATACTACATTTGGTTTTGAATCCCAAACGATGGCAGATTTTATAGAAGAGAAGAGTTTTGGTGACGTTAAAGCTGAAAATGTATACCATATTACGTTATCTCAAATAAGAGAAAGAAATAAAGAAAGTATATTACAAACATTTCACGCAGTATCAAACTTTGATGCAGTCGTGGTAGATGCATTAAATGATGAAGATATGGATTATTTTGTATCTTGTTTAACAGCATTTTTAGCGAATGATGATAAGAAATTTATGTTTAGAACAGCTGCATCGTTTGTGAAATCGATGTGTCAGACTCCAGGTGAAATCATTAATCTAAATCAGTTTAGTAATAATAACCATGGCGGTTTGATTATCGTTGGATCACATGTGAAAAAAACATCATCACAATTACACCATTTACTAAACAACACTCATATCACACCAATTGAATTTGATGTTAAATCAGTTACTAAAGCAGATTTAAACGTATATATAGACGAAAGAATTCAAGAAGTAGAAGCATTAATTAAAAATAGTAAAGATGTGGTTGTTTATACTTCTAGAGATGTTATTAAGACTGAAGATTTAACAAATAATTTAGGGATTTCTACAAATATTTCAAATGCTTTGGTAGAAATTGTAAGGGGCTTAAGCATAAAACCAAAGTTTATTATTGCCAAAGGCGGAATCACTTCTAGTGATGTTGCCACTAAAGGATTGGAAATTAAAAAAGCACAAGTAATTGGGCAAATAACGCAAGGCGTACCTGTGTGGCTGACTGGTGAAGAAGCAAAGTATTCTAATATGCCTTATGTTATTTTCCCGGGAAATATTGGTAGTACTAATACGTTAACAAATGTATACAAAATGAACAGTAGTATAAAAGAGAATTAGAAGGTAGGGAGATAAAATGATGGGAGAAATGTGGCCATTAATTGCTGTAGTAATAGGGGTACTTATATTATTAATGTTAATTATTTGGCTTAAATTAAATACATTTATTGCATTAATCATTACTTCAATGGTAACAGGTATCTTGCTAGGTATGCCTTTAGACACGATTGTCACTACTATTGAAAAAGGGATGGGCGATACTTTAGGACATATTGCAATTATCTTTGGTCTCGGGTCCATTTTAGGAAAACTGTTATCTGACGGTGGTGGAGCAACACGTATTGCAGACACACTTATAAACGTTTTTGGCGAAAAATATGTGACCTGGGCTATGATTATTGCTTCATTTATTATTGGTATTTCGTTATTTTTAGAGGTAGCGTTTGTATTATTAATTCCATTAGTATTTACATTAGCAAAAAGAATGGAAATATCGAATTTAAAAGTCGGCTTACCAATGGCAACATCAATTGCTATAACACATGGATTTTTACCACCTCATCCAGGTCCTGTAGCGATTTCCGAAGCTGTTAATGCAAATATTGGTTATGTGCTAATGTATGGAATCATTATTGGAATTCCGTTAGCGATTATTGTTGGCGGAACATTTCCTTTAATTGCACATAAACTGACACCAGAAGCTTTTAAAAGAGAAGGTAATCAAGCAGCAGTTGGAGAAATGAAGGAATACGATCAAGATCAATTACCTAGTTTTGGTATTAGTCTACTAACAGCACTTGCTCCAGTTATATTGATGTTATTGGCGACAGTGGTACAACTCATTACGGGTAATGATGATGGTAACGCCAAAGGATTTGAAGGTTTTATTTACTTTATTGGTACTTCTGTAACTGCAATGCTTATCGCTGTGTTGTTTGCGATATATACAATGGGAATTAGACGTAAACAAACAATGAAGGAAATTATGGACACTGTTGCTAACGCAATTACACCAATTGCTATGTTAATACTTATCATTGGTGGTGGAGGAACATTCAAGCAAATATTGATCGATGGCGGTGTTGGTGACACTATATCAGAAATATTTAAAGGCACAGAAATGTCACCGATTATTCTTGCGTGGTTGGCCGCTGCTTTATTACGTACAGCATTAGGCTCTACAACAGTAGCAGCGATTTCTTCAGTAGGAATTGTATTACCATTATTGCAAACAGCAGATGTGAATATTTCCTTAGTAGTATTAGCAATTGGGGCAGGAAGTATTTTCTGTTCTCATGTTAATGACGCAGGTTTCTGGATGTTCAAAGAATACTTTGGTTTAACTATGAAAGAAACATTTTTAACATGGACGCTATTAGAGTCTATCTTATCTGTGGTAGGTCTTATCTTAATATTAATCACAAATTTAATTATATGATATTAATTGTTAACCAAAATAAAAAATCCCTTCATAAACAATCACTTGAATGTGATTGCTATGAAGGGATTTTATTATGATTTGTTGTCCTGAGTCAGCGTAAGCATACCATCTTCCATGTGATATACGCTATCACAATACTCTGTTAGTCGCTCATCATGCGTAACGACGATACAAGTTTTGTTTTGTTCCATCGTTTGTTCTTTCAAAATTTTCATTACTTCCATTGCATTATTCGTGTCTAATGAAGCGGTTGGTTCATCAGCTAGAATAATTGATGGTTTTGTATAAAGTGCTTTAGCAATCGCAACGCGTTGCTTTTGTCCACCAGATATTTCACTTGGAAGTTTATTCTCAAGCACCGCAATATCTAGTTGCTTAACAAGTTGATTATAACTTGCTTCATCTAGCACATCTTTTTTCTGTTTTTGTAGTAACTTAAATTGCTGTTTTACATTTAGAAATGGTACAAGATTCGTAGCTTGAAGAATAAAACCAATTTCTTGCATCCTCGTTTTTGCTAATTCTTTTAACGACAGTTGAGAAACGTGTTTATCATTGATGATAATTTCACCAGATGTAGGTGTTTGTAATGCGCCGGCCATTGTTAGAAACGTACTTTTTCCAGAACCAGAGGGTCCGATAATGGCAATTAGTTCATTTTTATTAAATTTTAAAGATGTAGGTTTTACAGCTTCAATTGTTTGATTCCCGTCTTTAAAGCTTTTAGTGACGTTTTTAAATTCTAGCATTTATTATACACTCCTATTTATCCTATTGCCTTGAGTGGATCTACTTTTCTAATCGTCAATATCGAGAAGAGGCTACCTAATAGAGAAACTATGATAAGGACGACGCCGTATACTAATAATGTAGTAACATCAAATTTAACCGGGACTACACTTGGTAAAAAGGCGCCGGTCAGTAAAGTTAGCGCCAGTCCAATTAATGTACCAATCATTGCAATGATGAATGTTTGTGATAATACAACTTTTGCTAAATATCCATTTGTGAAACCTTGTGCCTTTAATACACCGAATAAATTTGTTTTTTGTAACGTAATGACATATAAAAAAATGCCAATCACTGTTGCAGAAATAATAAATAAGAACGTGATCATAAAGTTTAAAGTTAAGTTTTGAGCTTGATAACCTGGTAAATTTTCAACGAAACTTTCAATTTCTATAGCTTCTAAATCACTATTTAAATCTTGCTTATTCCAATTTTTATCTTTGACCACGACCGCATTGGTTGTATCTTTATCCAATGAAGGGTTAATTTTTTGTATTGTACTATTATTAGAAAATAGGACTGGCGAGGCATTGTATTTAGCACTTTCACTAAAGCCTACAATTTCCAATTTTTCATCTGATTGTGATAACGATAATTTATCTCCTATTTTAAACCCTTTATCTTTTAAAGTTTCATCCGCCACTACTTCATTGTCAGATTTTACTTTTTTGCCTTCTATCATATCAGGTACTAGGAAAGAATCAGAAGTGACACCAAATAGTAAGGCATTTTCTTCTGCATTACCATTAGAAGCGATAACACCAGTCTGTTTTAAAGTCGTTTGTTTATCATATGTATTTCTGACATCATCTTTATTGAACGAAGACTGTTCTACAGTTTCATTTGCATCTTTATTTAATACAATAGCATCGGCTTGCCATTTATCGATGCCTTCTCTATTCATATTCATCAGACCGCTTGCTAAGCCGGATAAAAGGAAAAGTAGGTAACTGATCATAATTAAGACACCGATAATCAAGCTGAATTTCAACTTGTTACGCTTAATTTCATTCCATGCTAAAAACATAAATTACCTCCTATGTGTTAATTGCGATTATATTTATATAAATTAAAAAATTCATTTTCAACTTACTTGTTTTATAAAGCTTACTTCTATCATAACCTATTAAAAATAAGATGTATTCATTTTCTATGTAAAAAAGACAGTGTATCTTGAATCGTAGATTATTTAATGAAAGACAAAACACTTGTATAAGCATTGCTTATACAAGTGCTTTGAAAATTAATCTTCAAAATTAATAGTTTGTGGTTCATCTAATGTTTTATCATTCATTATCTTAATAGATTGTGGCTGAGCTTTAACTACGCATAATTCTGGGTCAGTTTTGTTATCGAAAAACGATTTGTCTTGATTTTGCCATAACCAATCAATTGTTTCTTGGTCTTGAGCAATTGATAATGTGGCATCAATTTCTAGAAAACTACGATTATTTGTGTCATCGTAACCAATTAAAATATGTGCACGTGGATTTGACTCAATTTCGTCAATTTTTATTGAGTTAACATTTGTTTTTGTATAAAGCGTGTTACCGTCATTATAAAAAATCATATATCTACTGTTAGGCACATTATTATATGCGGTAGATAGCACTCCGACACGTGATGTATTAAGTATTTCATTAATCTTGTTAGTTAAATTAGTATTATCCATATATAAATCACCTCTGTTTGCTTTATTCCCTAATAATGATATTTAAAAACTAAATTCCGAAAAAAACTAATGAAGTTCAATTAGATAATAATTATTCTAAAATCATCATAAATGCTAAAACTACAAGACATGCAGACATACTAACTTTATAGATAAATTCATATTTTAATAGAAGTTTTTTAAAGCAAAGTCCCATAACTGCCCAGGCAACTGCACCTGAAACACCAATAAGTGCAATGATAATTGTATAACTGAGTGTAGCAAGAAAACTTATATTTTGAGTAGTTACATAGGTCACGATTGCAGTAAGTACATAAACGATTGTTTTAGGATTCATATATTGAAGAAGCAAACCATCTCTCATACGATACGTATTGCTTTGTTGAGCGTCTTTAGCATTGTGTTTAAATACAGAATAAGCAAGATACAATAAGTAAATAAATCCCACTATTTTAATTACAAATATAAAACTCGAAAAGTAAGCAGCCATATACTCACTAAATAATAAGCAAATCATGGAAAGTGTTAAAAAACCTAATCCAATACCAATTAAGAATTTCGCAGTGCCTTTAAGATCTAATTTTAAAGCGCCATCTAATGCTAATAAGTTATTTGGTCCAGGTGTATAACTCATAAAAAAAGTATAAAAAACAAATGATATAAACAAATTGCATTCTCCCTTCATTATCCTGTATTATGGAAATATAAATATAAAACTTCCGCTCAATAGGATATTTCCTTTTAAAAGGATTTTATATCCATTAAACAGGAAAGTCAATGTAAAAGGGGCATAATAATGGAATTTCATAAAATAGTAGCTAAGAATATTTACTTATATAGAAAGAAAAATAAGATTAGCTTGGACAAATTATCAAAGCTCACAGGGGTGAGCACATCTTCATTGAATGAAATTGAAAAAGGTAATACGATTCCTTCAATAAATACCGTTTGGAAAATTAGTAATGGTTTAAAATTATCGTTTAGTAGTTTAATGAATGAGGCAGAGTCAGATTATACACAGTTAAAAAAAGAAGATGTTGTACCTGTTACTGAAGATGAGGGGAAATATCGTGTTTATCCATATTTTCCATTTGAAAAGAGTAAGTCCTTTGAATTCTTTTACGTTGAGCTTGATCCAGGAGCAACATTAGATGCCGAACCCCATTTATCCGGTTCAGAGGAATCAATTATTGTAATTGATGGACAATTAGAAATGCATTTAGAACATGAAACGCTTCATTTAGGCGAAGGCGATGCTTTGAGGTTCAGATCAGACATCTCTCATAGTTATGTTAATAATGGAGAAAATATGACCCTAATATCTATGGTTATTGACTATCAATAAATTAAAACCCATGTTTCTCTACATAGTAGAGGGCATGGGTTTTGTTATAAAATAATATAACTGTGTGTAAAAGATTTATTATTCTTTTTTATGAAAATTGTCTTTATTTTTTTCTCTGTTAAACCAAAAATATGCATTAGGAGCATCTTGTTGCGTGGGTTTATAAACAGCTAAGCTGCCAGAGCCTTTCGATTTTTTCTGATTTTCAAAATCTTTTAAAGCACGAAAGGCGGGCTTACATAAAATCCATATAGCTATAATATTTAGCCATGCCATCATACCAACACCTACATCGCCCATTGCCCACGCAGCATCAGCGGTCTTGATTGTGCCATATGCAGTGGCAAAAATAAGTAGGAAACGGGTCAATGTAATATAAAAATTTGATTTTTTAGCACTCAAATTTCTAGTAAGATACGCAATATTTGTTTCGGTAATATACGAATAAGCTAATATGGTAGTAAATGCAAAGAAAAATAATGCAACTGCTATAAAATAAGAGCCGAATCCAGCGAAATTTGGGTCAAATTGGTAGCTATCGCCTTGAAATGCTTTATCGATACCAGATTGTACATACATGGCAGTCCCAGAGAAATCTTTAGAGCCATCTGCATTTAATACATAAACACCATTATCTTCAATTAAATTAGGCTGTCCTTGTGCATTCTCTGTGCCATCTGTTGTATTATAAGTTCCTGAAATTAAAATAATTAGTTCGGTAGCTGTACAGACGAAAATAGTATCTATATAAGCTGAGAAAGCTTGTACAAGCCCTTGTTTTGCTGGGTGAGATACTTCTGCCGCTGAAGCTGCATGGGGTCCTGTCCCTTGACCTGCTTCATTTGAATATAATCCTCGTTTTACACCAATTTCAATCATTGCCCCAATAATTCCACCGAAAGTAGATTGTAACCCTAGTGCAGATTTAAAAATAAGTGCGAATAATGCAGGAACTTCCTCAATATTTAAAAAAATTACAATAACAGCTAATAAAATGTAAGCTATAGCCATAAAAGGGACAATTGCTGTTGCCATACTGGCAATGCGTTTAATTCCACCAAAAATGATAAGCGATAGTAATATTACTAGAAAAATTGTGACTGCCCATTTTGGAATGCTAAAAGCACTATGTAATGAAGTTGCAATTGCATTGGACTGTACGCCTGGCATTAAAAGTCCGATTGAAATAATAGTCACTATAGCAAATATTAACGCAAATATTTTTCCGAACTTTCCTCCAATACCATTTTCAATGTAATAAGCAGGGCCGCCTCTGTATTCCCCATTTTCCTTTTGTTTATATATTTGACCCAATGTAGACTCTACAAATGCAGTGCTTGCACCTAGTAAAGCTGTCACCCACATCCAGAAGACTGCACCGGGGCCGCCAATAAATATGGCAGCTGACACACCAACGATATTCCCAGTGCCAACTCTGCCAGCTAGTGATAATGAAATAGCTTGAAAACTAGAAATACCTTGTGGAGATTTTTCACCTTTGAATAATAAACGTAACATTTCTTTAAATTGTCTCACTTGTGCGAAGCGAGTAATAAGTGAAAATATCAATCCTGTTATTAATAAACCAAAAACTAACGGAGGACTCCATATAATTTTATCTAAGAAATCAATGAATTCTGTAATCAAATTAATTCTCCTAACATAAAATGAATTTTTATACTGATTTATGTAAGCGCTCGCTCGTAATTGTACACGTCTGAAATCTGTGAGCAAGAGTGTCAATTAATTCATTAACATTTTAATGAATTAAAATATAGAATTAATTTTTAATAATTTTATATATGGAGTAAAATAAAAACACACAAAAAATCTGTTCAAGTTTCTATTATTGAGACTTGAACAGATTTTTGGTTATGCTATTTTCTTTTTTCTGCAGTGGCGTTAATTCTTTTATTTAATAACACAAAGAATAAGATGAATGCGATAGAAATAAAGATGTGACCTAAACCAGCAATGCCCGCGATTGCAGGACTTACACTGAATCCTTTGATAGTAGCAATACCGTTCACAAATTGCATCGCTACAGTTACTAATACGCCTAAGTGGAAAATATAAAAGAAACTATTAAATAATTTACTATTACGAGTCAATTTAAGTTGATGTTCGATAACCATGAAAATCAAGAACATAATTGTACCTAAAACTAATAAATGTGTGTGCGTTACATTTAATTGCGAATAACCGCTAAAATTTTCTCCTTTTGACATTTCTCTATAGAACAAACCACTAAGTAATCCTAATAAAGTATAAAAGGCAGAGCTGAACATTAATTTTTTCATTTTTTCTTCCTCCAAATTGTTAATAACTGCAATATAAAGTAATTTTATGAACTATTTATGAACAGCATAAAAATAAATTACCGTTTATAACAATATGAAAGAAACGCACGATAACGAATGAAATATAAATTTTAATATTAGCATATCAAGTAGAGCGTATTTAAAAAATAGCACCTTATTATTTTTGTTGTGCCAATAACAGCGAATAAATAGTATCCAGTACTGGCGTATCCACTTGATGTAATTTTGCTTTTCTAAATAAAAAGCCTTGGATTCCTTCTATTTCTAATGGGTTATCTGAGATGATATCGTAATACATACTTGTGCCCATTTGATTGGGATAACCTTCGTAAATCGTCATAATACCATCGATAATGTCATCACCAAAATAGATATTTTCAGCTTGTGCAATGGCTACACCTTCAACTAATAATTGCTTACAAAGGTGTTTCATTCCTGGGACTTGAAGTACTTCGGCAGTGCGACGACTTAATGCTGTGACACTATTAATAGCTAAATTAACAAGTAGTTTATACCAAATGGCATAATCAATATCGTTTGTGAGTTCAATTTCTAAAGAAGAGCCAGCTACAATATCTTGGAATGCACGCGTTTCTGGAGAATCTTCTAAAATGATTTTGTGATCACGATAATGCGTTACTGTAGAACCAGATTTTCGTCCGCTAATATAAACAACACCTTGAAATACGTGAGGGTGTTCAAAGCGTGACAACTGACCGTGACCATTTTGAGCAAGTATAATAGTTGTTTGCTCATGGATTAAATGTTTTATTTCTCTTAATACAGCATCAAGTTGAGGTATTTTAACCGCAATAATTAAAACATCAACGTGGCTTTGATCAGTTGTTAATGGCGTTACCTGTAAAGTATGTGCATGTCCAGTATTATTATTGGCAAAGTAGGTGAGTGTTTGATGGTGTCGACCGAGTAAGCGTAAATCAGGATGTATGGTTAAAAGGTCAATTGCAATCGTGCTACCTACTGCGCCAGGTCCAATTATTGCAATTTTGTTCATGTTTTTAATTTCCTTTTCTAAGTAGATTGGTTAGTATATGGATAACAATACAAATATAACAAACTGCGGAGATGATTTTAATTGAAAACATTAAATCAGTTATTAGATATGAAACAGAGTAACGATAAAATATCAATGGTGACAGCTTATGATTATCCTAGTGCGAAGCAAGCTGAATCAGCACAAATAGATACAATATTAGTTGGTGATTCATTAGGGATGACCGTCTTAGGTTATGATAGTACAGTACAAGTGACGGTAGACGATATGATTCACCATGCAAAAGCAGTACGACGAGGTGCGCCAGGCACGTTTATAATTGTAGATATACCTTTTGGCGCGGTGGGTATAAACGAGCAGTCGGATTTAGAAACAGCTGTAAAATTATATCAGCAGACTCAAGCGAATGCGATTAAAGCTGAAGGTGCACATTTAACTCAATATATTGAAAGTTGTAGCAATGTGGGTATTCCAGTTGTTTCACATCTTGGGTTAACACCCCAAAGTGTTGGTATAACTGGGTACAAAATGCAGGCAAATACTAAAGAAGCAGCACAACAACTTATAGATGATGCATATAATGTACAACAAGCAGGTGCTGTTATGTTAGTGCTAGAAGCAATTCCAAGCGATTTAGCTGCTAAAATCACTAAAAATTTAGATATACCAGTTATTGGAATTGGAGCTGGTAAAAGCACAGATGGTCAAGTATTGGTGTATCATGATTTACTAAATTATGAAGTCAACCATCAAGCAAAATTTGTGAAACAATATGGTGATTTTTCAAAAGGTGTTCAAGCGTTATCTCTATATAATACAGAAGTTAAGTCACAACAATTTCCAAGTGATGCGCACACTTACAAAAAGCAGGTCATGAACGAGGTGTCTGAATGACTGAGTTAATTACTACTATAGAAGAAATGACTGAAATGTCTAAGCAATGGATAAAATCAAATAAATCAGTGGGCTTTGTACCTACGATGGGCGCTTTACACGAGGGCCATTTGAAAATGATGTCACAATCTATTACTGAAAATGACGTGACAGTGATTAGTGTTTTTGTAAATCCACTGCAATTTGGACCTGATGAAGATTTAGATGCGTATCCTCGAGACATTGAAAGTGACACAACTAAAGCGTCATCAGTAGGCGTAGATTATATTTTTTATCCGAGTGAAAAAGAAATGTATCCGGAACAACCTACAATTGAAGTAAAGGCTGGACGTCTAGCATCAGTATTAGAAGGCGCACAACGTCCGGGGCATTTTGACGGCGTAGTGACAGTAGTAAATAAACTGTTCAATATTATACAACCAGAACGTGCTTATTTTGGAAAAAAGGATGCACAGCAATTAGCTATAGTGGAAAAAATGGTTGAAGACTTTAATCATGCAATTGATATTGTAGGCGTAGACATCGTTCGTGAAGCGGATGGTCTAGCTAAGAGTTCACGTAATATTTATTTAACGTCAGAAGAAAGAGCAGAAGCGCCTCACCTTTATAAAAGTTTGCAGTTAGCACAATCATTATATAATCAAGGTGAACGAAGCAGTTTGAAAATTATTGAAGCTACGCGTGATTATATACAACAACATACGAGTGGGGATATAGAAACAGTGGCAATTTATAGCTATCCTCAACTTGTCGAACAACATGAAATTACAGATAAAATTTTTATATCGCTAGCAGTCAAATTTAGTCAGGCACGTTTAATAGATAATATTATTATCGGTGATTAATTTGTCGTAATGTATTTACATGATTAGTGAACAATTCAGTTAGATACAACATTCTCTCAATATACAATTTACATTTTCTTAGTGTTGATTTATCATATGTAGAGAGAGATATTTATCGAGAAAACAATTATATGATAATTAAATAGTTTTAAGGGTATAAATACAGTAGTGAAAATAATGTATGCGGTATCTCAAGAACTAAACAACTTTGTTTTATCTTATATAATTAATTAAAAAGTGATTATGAGAGGTGGTAAAAAAATGAGTGAATCTAACTCAAAAGATGTCATTTTAATTGGTGCTGGTGTTTTAAGTACAACATTCGGTACGATGTTAAAAGATCTTGCACCAGAATGGAATATTAAACTTTTTGAAAGACTCGAAAAACCTGCAATTGAAAGTTCTAACGAACGCCACAATGCTGGTACTGGACATGCCGCATTATGTGAATTGAACTACACAGTTGAACAAAAAGATGGTTCAATCGATATAGAAAAAGCGAAAGAAATTAATGAACAATTTGAGATTTCAAAACAATTTTGGTCTCACTTAGTAAAAAGTAATCAAATTCAAGACCCACAAGAATTTATACGCCCATTACCGCATATTAGTTTTGTGCAAGGCGATAAAAATGTGAATTTCTTGAAGAGACGTTATGAAGCACTTGCGCCTTTATCAATGTTTAAAGGTATAGAATATACAGAAGATCATAAAAAACTACAAGAGTGGATGCCATTAATGATGGAAGGCCGCGACCCAGAAGAAGTAGTTGCAGCTAGTAAAATTGACGAAGGTACAGATGTTAACTTCGGTGAACTTACAAGAAAAATGGCTAAAAACTTAAACGAACATGAAAATGCAGAACTTTTCTACAAACATGAAGTTCAAGACTTCAGCCGTCGTAAAGATGGTAAATGGGAAGTTAAAATTAAAGACCTTAAGACTAATAAAGTAGAACATCACATCACTGATTATCTATTTATTGGTGCAGGTGGTGCTGCAATTCCAATGCTACAAAAAACTGGTATTCCAGAAAGTAAACATTTAGGTGGATTCCCAATTACAGGAGAATTCTTAGTATGTAATAATCCTGATGTTGTAGCTAAGCACGAAGTTAAAGCTTATGGTAAAGAACCTGAAGGTACACCGCCAATGACGGTACCTCACTTAGACAGACGTTATATTCAAGATGAAAACTCATTACTATTTGGACCATTCGCAGCGATTGGCCCTAAATTCTTGAAAAATGGTTCTAATTTAGATTTATTTAAATCAATCAATCCTAGCAATATAATCACTATGTTAGCTGCAGCGGCGAAAAACTTCCCGTTAATTAAATATTCTATTCAAGAAGTATTAGCTAAAAAAGAAGATCGAATGAAAGAATTACGTCGATTTGTTCCTGATGCTAAGGATGAAGATTGGGATATTATGCAAGCTGGTAAACGTGTTCAAGTTATCAAAGATACGAAAGAACACGGTAGAGGATTTATTCAATTCGGTACAGAAGTTGTAAATTCAAAAGACCATTCTGTAATTGCATTATTAGGTGAATCTCCAGGTGCTTCTACTTCGGTTTCAGTTGCATTAGAAGTAATCGAGAAAAACTTCCCAGATTATATGGCTGAATGGGAACCTAAGTTGAAAGAAATCATTCCATCTTATGGTAAATCATTAATTGAAGATTACGCATTATTAAAAGAAATACGACAAGCAAATAATGCTGAACTTGGTTTGAATAATTTATAATAAGTAACAAATTTACCCTTGGAGCAGTTTGGCTTCAAGGGTTTTTTATGTTTGATAATAATTTTGAAAACGAATTACAATCACTGACTATCTGTAAGTAAGACACTATCTACAAACCTTCAGCACAATCCTACTAGTGAAATTCCCTTGAATTTTAAAGTCGGAAAATAAAATTTTTCGCTTACATTTGTTTTGAAGAATACTCTCGTGTATTTTACATATAACTATATGAAACAACTAAAATTCACTATTAACTTATTTTTATTCATTGAAATATATCATTTTATATGTCCTGTACTATAATAACTTTAAAATAATTCTTGTGTTTTAAAATATGGTTGAGTAATATTGAGTTGTACAAATCTATTTTGAGGTGGAAATATTATGAAAAACAAACAAGGGTTTTTACCTAATAAAATGAACAAATATTCTATTAGGAAATTTACAGTTGGGACGGCGTCACTTTTAATTGGAGCTACATTAGTATTCGGCGTAGGAAGCGAAGCACAAGCAGCTGAATTAGATGAGATTAAGACTAATGATAGTGGAAGTAACAAAGGGGAAGCATTAGATATAAGTGAAATAAAAACTATTGAAACAGAAACGCAAGATGTTGAGAAAGAACCAATTTCTAATGCAAATGACGTTAAAGATACAGAGGGTAAAGAAGAAAATTCTGATATAGACACATCAAAAGTAGAAAGTGAAAATACAGAAAAGGTTCTTGAATCGCAAAATGTTGTAGAGACAACAAAAGAAAATACAAATATTTAACCTTCAACAGACAACAAAAATCAGGAAATTAATGAAAAAGCTACTTCAGAAAATAATGTAATTGAAGAAGAAACACCTACTAATGAAAAAGTAGAAAGTGAAAATACAGAAACTCCTAACATAAATGAAAATACGGATACATTAAAAATTGAAGAAAAAACAAATGATGAAATAAATACAAGCGAACCGAAAACAAATGATGAAATAAATACAAGCGAACCGAAAACAACTGATGAAAATAAGCATGAAATGACTGAACAGAAAACAAAAATTGAAGAGGATTCTCAGCAACCAACAGAGTCAATTAATGAAAAAGTGCAAACAGAACAAGAAATAACTTTAGATCAAACAGAAATGGAAAATGGCGACAATGTAAATGATGAAATTACACCTACTGATCAATCTACAGCCGACTCAGCATTGATACAACAATTATCAACTACTACGGATATAGAAGCAGAAGTTAAAACTTTCTTAAATAGTGAGTTGTCAGAAGAAGAAACAAAATCAATTATAGATCAAACAAATATTAACTTTGAAGAAGCGTCTAATGAGGAAATTAAGAATGAAATCTTAAAAGCATTAGCGATTCAATTAGCTAATGAGCAAGATGCGAATACAATTTTAGCTACACCTAAAAGAACAATGCTACGCACTATGGCAGCACCAACAGCAATAGCAACAGCTGATGCGACAAATGAGCAAGTGGATAAATCACTGGGTTACGTAGACAACTATACATTTGCGAGTTTAATATTTGATCCTAAAACATTATCTTCACAAGGTGCTTTAGACAGCAAGGAAATAGATTTTAATATTGATAGCTATATGTCAGGTTCAAACTCTGGTGATAGATATAAGATTGATTTGAAGTTAGATCCAATTATTGCTAAGCACGTTACTAAAATATCAGTAAATCCTGCCAACCGTAGTAATCCAGTAGAATTTGTACGTTTAACTGACGACCAAGGTAATTTAACCAATACGTGGGAAGTCAATTTTATCAGAGCTAATAATGGGCTATTTGGTGGTGCTGAAATATTAAGTCAATATTCAGCTGAAAACGGTAAGATTTATTTAGATGATACAGTTAGAAATATAATTAATGAGGCTGGAGATTTAAGTAACAATAAATTAAATTACCAAATGTTTGTGAGAGATTCTAGTGAAAATAAAATTGTACGTACTACCGAAAGTAGTGGATATTTCTTAACAAATGCTGACTCAGATTTAATACAGCTGCAAAATAAGATATCCACTGCAAATAGTAAATCATTTACATCAAGTAGTGGCTCTGCGGTGTTTAATTCAGATATCGGTAATAATGGTGGCATTATAATAGACCAACAAGTTATGAAAGATGGCATTTTTAGTTACAATACTGCTGGAAATAAACAATGGTCATACAATTATCAAATTGATAAGGACTTATTACCTTACATTGAGAGTGCAGAATTACACACGTATGATTACGCTGGTTTAGCTGGGTTTGATAAAACTTATTATGCTTCTAATAAAGTAGCAGATTTAACACTAGACACAATAGGTAATGGTAAAATCACAAGTGAAAATTTGAATGACCTTATATCATTCAATAATAGCTTGCCAGAAACTGTAGGTATGAGAATAGTTTTGAAATTAAACCAAAGCGTGAATAATATTTTAACTAAAGAAGCATTGTATGATTCTGCAGGTAACTTAATTAGTGAAACAACTAAGCAAAAAGAAGATTTCACATTTGCAGGATATTTAACTGATAACGGTGGAATGCTTATCAATAATACAATGGGCACTTCAACATTAGCATTACAAGATTATGATAAAGATGGTCTGTTAGATAGGTATGAGCGTCAAGTATCATTGAGTAATGCTGAAGTTTTAGATACTGATGCTGATGGGAAAAATGATGGTGATGAAGTAGTCAATTACAAAACATCTCCACTGGTAGGTTTACCAGTAGTTGCAGATATTAACATGGCAGATACTATAGTAAGTGGATCAGTCCCATTAAAAGAAGGAGCAGTTTCACAAACTGCAAAAGTGATTAATGCGGATAATCAGATCATTGGCAGTGCAACTGTAAACAGCGATGGATCATTTGCTATTGTTATACCTAGCTCGCCCGCAGGAGAATATACAATTGCGATTGATTCACCAAATTATGCTAATGATGAAGTAAGTAAATTTAATATTATAGATAATACTATAGTCCCCACACCAACGATTGATCCAGTAGATGATAATGATACAGTCATTGTTGTTCATGGTGCTACAGGGTCAACAGTAACTGTTACTGACAACCACAACAATGTAATAGGAACAGTGAAAATAGCAAATGACACTACTTCAGGTAGTATTACATTATCTAATCCACTAGAAGCAGGTACAGTGTTGACTTCAACTGCTAGTGAAAATGGTAAGATAAGTGATTCATCTAAAACAATAACGGTTACAGATGCAACCGCACCTGACGCTCCAATAATTAATACTGTTACGAGCGAGGATACACAGGTGAGTGGGACGGCAGAACCAGGAACTTCAGTTAGAATTAATTTTCCTGGTGGAGGATACACTGCGATAACTACAGATAGTAATGGTAATTATATTATTGATATACCAGATGGTGTAATACTTGAAGGTGGCGAATCAATCACAGCGACGTCTAAAGACGATGCAGGTAATATATCTGAAACAGCAACAACAATCGTTACTGATATCACTGCACCCGAGACACCAACGGTGGAAGAAGTAACGAGTGAAGATACACAAGTCAGTGGTACAGCAGAACCAAATTCAGAAGTAACCGTAACATTCCCAGATGGTACAACAGTAACAGGCACAACAGATGAAGAGGGTAACTATATAATAGATATTCCAGAAAATGTTGAGCTAGAAGGCGGAGAAGAAGTTACCGCGACTTCAAAAGATAATGCAGGTAACATATCTGAAGAGGCGACAACAACAGTAACTGATGTGACAGCACCAGAAGCACCAACGGTGGAAGAGTTAACAAGTGAAGATACACAAGTCAGTGGCACAGCTGAACCAAATTCAGAAGTAACTGTAACATTCCCAGATGGCACAACAGTAACAGGCACAACAGATGAAGAAGGTAACTATATAATAGATATTCCAGAAAATGTTGAGCTAGAAGGTGGAGAAGAAATTACTGCGACTTCAAAAGATAATGCAGGTAACATATCTGAAGAGGCGACAACAACAGTAACTGATGTGACAGCACCAGAAGCACCAACGGTGGAAGAAGTAATGAGTGAAGATACACAAGTTAGTGGCACAGCCGAACCAAATTCAGAAGTAACCGTAACATTCCCAGACGGCACAACAGTAACAGGCACAACAGATGAAGATGGTAACTATACAATAGATATTCCATCAAACATTGATTTAGTAGGCGGAGAAGAAATCACCGTTACTTCAACCGATAAAGATGGAAATATTTCTGAAAGTACTAAAGTTATAGTTATTAATAAAGAAGAAACGCCAAATACAGGTGAAACGCCAAATACAGGTGAAATGCCAAATACAGGTGAAATGCCAAATACAGGTGAAACGCCAAATACAGGTGAAACGCCAAATGCAGGTGAAACGCCAAATACAGGTGAAACGCCAAATACAGGTGAAACACCAAATACAGGTGAAACGCTAAATGCAGGTGAAACGCCAAATGCAGGTGAAACGCCAAATACAGGTAAAACACCAAAAACAGAACAAACAGCAAGTATAGGTGAAAAATCAAATACAAACGAAACATCAAGTAAAGAAGAAACTCAAAGCAAATCACTAGATATAATGTCACAAGAGAATTCAACAATAGAAAAAACTAACAGCAATTCTACTGTGAATAAAAACACCACTAATTCAAGCATTAACAAAGGTGAATCAAAACGTGCTCATAGCAACAAACTTAATTCAGAAAATGAATTGCCGGAAACAGGTCAAGATGAAACACGTAATAGCACTTTATTCGGCACATTAATTGCAGGTTTAGGCGGCTTACTATTGCTTGTGATGCGTCGTAGAAAAAAAGAAGAAGACGAAAACAAAATGTCATAATCAAAGTGATATTGTAAAGGCTCTTCATCCATTAAGGGTGGAGAGCCTTTTCTTATCAAAATTAAAACATTATATAGGAAAGCGCTTACTTTATTTTTTTGAGGGTATTAGACTCAATAAAGGAGGTTTTACAGTGATATATACAAATCCAAATCAAGAAGATGCAAAATACAAAGTAAAATCGAAATATGCTAATTTTATAGGTGGAAAATGGACTGAACCACAAGAAGGGAACTATTTTGATAATATTTCACCAGTTACAGGTGAAAGTTATGCCAAGATACCTAAGTCTACACAAAAAGATGTGGACTTAGCTGTTGAAGCTGCCCAGAAAGCGCAAGTAGAATGGGGTAAAAAATCATTATCTGAAAGATCACAGTTATTATTAGATATAGCTGATCGTATTGAAGAAAATTTAGAATATTTAGCAGTGATAGAAACGTTTGATAATGGAAAGCCAGTGAGAGAAACACTTACAGCAGATTTACCATTAGTAGTAGATCATTTTAGGTATTTTGCAGGTGTGATTCGTGCAGAAGAAGGCGGCATTTCACAAATAGATAATGATACAGTTGCATATCATTACAAAGAACCATTAGGCGTAATTGGACAAATTATTCCTTGGAATTTCCCTTTACTTATGGCAACTTGGAAAATTGCGCCAGCGATTGTAACAGGTAATACAGTAGTACTAAAGCCCGCAGAGCAAACGCCGGTATCGATTTTACATTTTATTGAAGTGATAGAAGATATTCTACCAGAAGGTGTGCTCAATATAGTAAATGGTTTCGGAAATGAGACTGGTGAGGCGTTAGCGACGCATAAAAACATAAATAAAGTTGCGTTTACAGGTGAAACAACAACTGGAAAAATTATTATGAAGAATGCTAGTGACAATGTTATACCAGTTACACTTGAACTGGGCGGTAAATCACCGAATGTATTCTTCAAAGATATTATGGATGAAGATGATGAATTTTTAGAAAAGGCTGTAGAAGGTTTAGTCATGTTTGCACTAAATCAAGGTGAAGTATGCACATGTCCTTCAAGAGCACTGATTCATGAAGATATCTATGAAAAATTCATAGCTTTATGTATAGAAAAAGTTAATAAAATAAAATTAGGAAATCCTTTAGATGAAACCACAATGGTTGGTGCACAAACTTCAAACGAACAACAAGAAAAAATCAAAAAATACTTAGATATTGGTAAAGAAGAAGGCGCTGAAATTCTTGTAGGTGGAAATGTTAGACAAGAAAACGAGAATTTAGAAAATGGATTTTATATTGAACCAACGATATTCAAAGGTGACCAAAGTATGCGTATTTTCCAAGAAGAAATATTTGGTCCGGTATTATCTGTTGCAACTTTTAAAACAAATGAAGAAGCTCTAGAAATGGCGAATGATACTATCTATGGTCTTGGAGCAGGTATTTGGACGAGAAACCAGAACACTGCGTATCGTATTGGTAGAGGAATTCAAGCAGGACGTGTGTGGGTTAATAATTATCATACTTACCCAGCGCATGCTGCTTTTGGCGGATACAAAATGAGCGGTATCGGACGAGAAAATCATTTAATGATGTTAGACCATTATCAACAAACTAAAAATCTACTTGTAAGTTATGATACAAAGCCAACAGGTCTATTTTAATGAAAAATAAATAAATATAATGAGACATTTCAAACTATTGCGCTAATGCGTGATAGTTTTTTGTTACTAAAAATATTTCTAATTGTATATTTTCATAAACCTAATAAATAATTTTCTAACTTAATTTTTATATTTAAATCCATATAAAACTCTGAAAAAAATAATACAATTGTGATATTATATCAAACGACTAAGATTAATGGAGGAAAGCAATGAAAAACAATCATGATTTAACACCCAATAGAATGAATAAATATGCTATTAGAAAACTTTCAGTTGGCACAGCGTCATTATTAGTGGGAAGCGTGTTAGTATTCGGAATCTCTAACGATGCTAATGCAGCAGAAAACGATCTTTCAAAAGACTCCAAAGCACTCAGTACTAATGTGAATGAAGAGGATAACCACTTAGTTGATACAGAAAAAGCAAATAGCAACGAACAAAATCCAGTCAATGATTTTTCAGAAAGCCATGATATTCATAACGATAATTTAAATACTAGTGATAGTGCTTCAGAGCAAAGTGTTGTTGAAAATAAACCAACAGTAAATAACACAGCTGAAATAGACACTAGCAATAAAGACGAGAAGTAGCTGTAAACACTACTAAAAATAAAGTCACTGACAATAAAGAGAATAATAACAACACGTCGAATGTAATTGAAAAAGAAATTGAAGAGTCAAAAGCTAATAAAACTAATGAAGAAAATAGTGAAATTGTAAAAACGGAAAATAAAATGAAAGCTGCTCATAATTTTGATAACTCATCTCAAAAATTCGAGAATAGAGAAACAGATGACATAGCAGAGAAAGCTACAATAAACCAAAGCGAAGCCCAAAACAGAGAAGATATTAGCCATGAAGAAAATAATACAAGTAATAAATTAGAAGCAAAAGATGAAGTGAATACTCAAAGCGAAAATATTAAGCCAGCGAGTGAACATAATGTCCCAGACAGAAATAACACTGAAAGCGTACTAAATACAAAAGAATCAAATAATGCGGTTGCTAAAGTGAGAAAGAGACGTTCAATTATAAATAGAAAAACATCAAGCAAAGCAATGACCGAAGATAGTGCTTTAGAAGCATTAGAGTATTCAGAAAATTACACATTTCAAACTTTAATTTTTGATCCTGAATCATTAGCAAAGAATAGTGTTTTAAATAGTAAAACGATTCCTTTTGAAATCCATAGTTATATGACAGGAGCAAATTCAGGGGATAGATATAAAATAAACTTACAACTTGATCCAATAATTGCTAACCATGTGACAAGAATTACTGTTAACCTAGCTGGTCGTACATCACCAGTACAATTTGTTAGATTATCTAATAAACAAGGTAGATTAACTAACATTTGGCAAGTTAATTTCATTAGAGCAAATAACGGTTTATTTGGCGGTGGTGAAATATTAAGTCAATATACAGCTTCTAATGGGGTCATATATCTTGATACTACAGTTAAAAATATCCTGAACAGTATGAACAATAAACATGATAAGTTAAATTATTTAATCTATGTTAAAGATAATTCTGAAAATAAAAAAATCCAAACTTCAGAAACGAGTGGATATTTTTTAACAGCAGCAGAGAGAGAAATAAATAATATACCACCGTCACAATCCACTAATGCTAATAATTCTTTTAAAGCAAGTAGTGGAACAGTACAATACGATCCTAAAATCGGCAACTTTGGTGGTGCAATTATAGATCAACAAATATTAAAAAATGGAATATTTAACTATCGTGGGAAAATAATGGATGCAGGTCTATATAAACAATGGACATATCATTACCAAATTGACCCAGCTTTATTACCTTATATCGGTTCAATAGAGTTACATAAACAAGATTTTCGCGGGTTATATGGTTTTGACAAGAAATATTATGCAGCCAATAAAGTAGCGACGCTACGTGTAGATTCGAAAGGTAGAGGATCTATTACACATAGTGACTTAAATCAATTAATAGAATTTAATAATGCTTTGCCAGAAACAGTAGGTATTAGAATAGTAATTAAATATAATCAAAGTCCTAATAATATATTGACTAGAAATGCTTCCTATGATCAAAAGGGTAATTTAATATCTAGTACAACTCAAGTAAAAGAAGATTTTGCATTCTATGGGTATTTTACAGATAGAAATGGAGGAATAATTAATAACACCTTTGGATCTGCAACCTACTATATACAAGATTTAGATAAAGATGGTTTAACGGATAATTATGAAATTCACAATTCACATTCTGATCCATTTAATGGTGATACAGATAGAGATGGCAAAAATGATGGGGACGAGGTTTTAAGATATCAAACTTCTCCTTTAGTAGGGAAACCCATCGTAAATGACATCACAACAGAGGATACTATTATTAGAGGTGATGTCCCATTAGATAAATCAGCAGCAAGACAAAAGGTGAAAATTTTAAATCCAAATGGCAATGTCATAAAACAAGGCGCGCTAAATAAAAATGGTACGTTTAGTTTTAACGTGTCAAAATTACCACCTGGAAAATATAAAGTGGCTATTGAGTCACCGAATTATCGAAATGCTGAAGTAAATACATTTAATGTAATTGATATGAAAGCATTATTAAAGCCTGCCATTGCACCAGTTAACGATCAAAATACAAACCTCCAAGTCAAAGGTGTTGAAGGTTCTACTGTTGTGGTTAAGGATAATAACAACAATGTTATTGGGACGGTTGTTTTAGGAAAAGGAGAAACAACAAAATCATTACAGTTAAATCAACCGCTAAAAGCTGGAACAGTTTTGACTGCCACTGCCACTAAGAAGGAAAAACTAGCTATGCATCAGACCCAGTAACTGTAACAGATGTGACTGCACCGGTAGCACCAACGGTGAATGAAGTTACGAGTGAAGGTACACAAGTGGCAGGTTCGGGCGAAGCAGGATCAACAATAACAGTTAAGTTCCCAGATGGAAGTGTTGTGACGGGCACAGCAGATGATCAAGGCAACTACGCAGTCGATATCCCAACAAATGTTGATTTAGTAGGAAATGAAGAATTGGTAGTGACATCAACAGATGGTGCGGGCAATGTATCGCCAGAAACAAGAGTAACTGTAACAGATGCGACAGCACCGGCAGCACCAGCGGTGAATGAAGTTACGAGTGAAAGTACGCAAGTAACAGGAACAGGTGAACCAGGATCAACAATTACAGTTAAATTCCCAAATGGAACTATCGTAACTGGAAGGGCTGATAATCAAGGAAACTACGTAATTAATATCCCTTCTATAATAGATTTAAACCCTGGAGATACTATACAAGTCTCATCAATTGATAAGTCAGGAAATATGTCTGGAACAACAACAATTATTGTGAATAATAGTAGTGTTTCAATAACAAAACAAGCGAATGATCATGATAAATCTAGCAATAATTTTGATTTAAATAGTCAATTAGGATTGAATGGAATTGAAGGGGAAGATGGAAAAGAACACACAAATTTAAATAGTAACATCAAACATTCCGATGATTCAGTTAATCATAAATCAGGGACAGATGTAGCTTCCAAAGGCGATGTTATACAAACTAATGATGAAAAAGGTACTATTTCAAATATGAATAATGATAAAAATAATCTAGATAAAGGAAATAATAAACATGTAGATAAATTACCTACTACTGGTGAAAATGAGAACCAAAATAAAGGATTATTCAGTTCATTATTAGCTATGATTGGTGCATTTATATTAATTGGAAGACGTCGTAAAAATACAGAAGAACATTAATAAGTATTAATATTATAAAGATAAAATATCATTAAAGTATTACAAAATAAAGAAGACGGAATGCTCTTTAAATAGAGCTTCCGTCTTCTTTTGTATATAACTTATTGATGATGTGCCATTTCTAAAAATATAGCTTAGGCGTATAATGGAGTAATTAGTAAAGAAAGGTGTGGAGAAATGCAAAAAGCTTATCGGCAACTTATATTAGGTATGATTTGTTTGTTTATAGTTATGGCAATTGGACGTTTTGCATACACACCTATTATGCCGTTTATGCAACAAACGGGACATATGGATAACCAGAGTGCAGGATTACTTGCAACTATTAATTACTTAGGTTATTTAATTGGAGCAATTATTCCTATATGGATAGTTGTGTTTAGCAAGGTTACAGATTTGAAAGTTTATTTACTAATCAATATAGTTTCAACAATATTGATGGGATTATTTGATAATTTTACATTATGGATAATTTTCCGTTTAATCGCAGGGATAACGAGCGGAACGGTTTTTGTTTTAGCCTCAAATGTGGCGCTCGAAGCATTGAGAGCAGCGAACAAGGGTCGTATCTCAGGTATGCTTTATAGTGGTGTGGGTCTAGGCATTTTCACAAGTAGTATATTCATATTTTTATTCACTACAGAAAATAATTGGAAGATAACGTGGATTTTACTGGGCGTTTTTGCTTTAGTTATGGGAAGTTTTGTGTTTTTTGGTATGCGCCAAAATTCAAATGTTGAAAATGAAACACAAACCTTAAATGAAAAGGAAGATAAACCGAAAGTTAAGTTGAATAAAAAATTTATTTGGGGATTTTCAATAGCGTATTTTTGTGAAGGTGCGGGTTACATAATTACAGGTACATTTTTAGTAGCAATCGTTAAATCCATACCTGAATTTGCAGATTATGCAGCGTTAAGTTGGATGTTTGTAGGATTAGGAGCTATTCCATCGACGATTTTATGGTCTATGATGGCTGAAAAATTAGGGTACAGTAAAGCAACTAATTTAGCATTTATTTTACAAATTATTGCCGTAATATTGCCTGTTTTTTCAGAAAGTATAACGAGTTTAGTGATAAGTTCTATTTTATTTGGTGCTACGTTTCTTGGTTTAACGACATTGTTTATGTCTAAAGCACAAACGTTAATGTTTCAAAGTAATAGTAAAATAAATTTAGTTGCTTCATTAACGGTTATTTATAGTTTGGGACAAATGATTGCACCAGCACTTTCTGGTGTATTGATCGGTGAATCTGGAAATTATAATGCAGCACTGATTTTCGCGTCAATTATACTTTGCGTGGGACTATTAAGCAGTATGTATAGTTATAGAGTCACAAATTAAATGATATATTCAAAAGAGAAAATGGATTTAAATAAATAAAAAGTTAGAGGAGTTATATACACGTGTAGAAGTACTCTATTCAGGTTTTTTAACAGTCATAATACTTTTGTGTAAATTGACTTTTTGTGGTAATATCGTCATGGATAAAAATTCGAGATAATAATAGATAAGAAGGTTTAAATATATATGAAAGAAAACTTTTGGCGTGAATTACCACGTCCATTTTTTGTTTTGGCACCAATGGAAGATGTTACAGATGTTGTTTTTCGTCACGTTGTCAGTGAAGCAGGCAGACCTGACGTTTTCTTCACGGAGTTTACAAATACAGAAAGCTTTTGCCACCCTGAAGGTGTACACAGTGTACGCGGACGCTTAACATTTACTGAAGATGAACAGCCTATTGTCGCTCACATTTGGGGAGATAAGCCAGAGCATTTCCGTGAAATGAGTATCGGTATGGCAGAAATGGGCTTTAAAGGCATCGATTTAAATATGGGTTGTCCTGTGCCGAATGTTGCAACAAAAGGTAAAGGTTCAGGACTAATTCAGCATCCTGAAACTGCAGCTGAAATTATTCAAGCAGCTAAAGCAGGAGGTCTTCCCGTAAGTGTTAAGACTCGACTCGGTTATTCTGATATCGATGAGTGGAGAGATTGGCTGACACACGTATTCGAACAGGATATTGCGAACCTATCGATTCATCTTCGTACGCGTAAAGAAATGAGTAAAGTGGATGCGCACTGGGAATTGATTGGAGAAATTAAAAAGGTTCGTGATGCAATCGCACCGGACACATTATTAACGATTAATGGAGATATTCCGGATAGAAAAACAGGACTCGAACTGGCAGAGAAGTATGGCATTGATGGTGTAATGATTGGACGTGGAATTTTCCAAAATCCGTATGCATTTGAAAAAGAACCAAAAGAGCATACGAGTGAAGAGCTATTAGGTTTGTTAAGATTACATCTTGATCTATTCGATAAATATACAAAAGAAGAACCCCGTCAGTTTAAACCATTGCGCAGATTCTTTAAAGTCTATGTACGTGGCATCAAAGGTGCAGGTGAACTGAGACATCAGCTGATGAGTACGAGTACAACAGATGAAGTCCGGACACTGCTTGATGAATTTGAAGCACAAATGACACCTATACAATAACATTAATATAATTGGATAAAAACACTGAAGAAGTAAAAGAAACGGCTTATAAATCTTAAATTTAAGATTTGTAAGCTGTTTTCTGTTTGATTGTTAATGAAATAATAAATGCAATAATCATGAAAGCTGTGATCATAAATACAACACCTGGCCATTGTATCAGCCCATAGAAGATACCTGCTAATGTACCGCCAATAGATGACCCCATGTAATAAAATAATAGATATAAACTAGATGCTTGCGCTTTATGATGTTCAGCACGACTTGCAACTACGCCACTTGCTATCGCGTGACCACTGAAAAATGCATAAACACTGAATGCCAATCCGAGTATTTTAAAAGCTAAAAAAGGTAAAAGTGTAATCCAAATACCAACGATTAATAGTAATATGCTGAATTTTAAAGCGTTTAATGTGCCTAATTTATTACGTAATTTTGCATTTAATATAGAAGATATCATACCAATTAAGAATAATAAGTAAACAAAGCTAATAATACTGTCATGCAATTGATAAGGTTTAGCTGCCAACACAAAGCCAATATAGTTAAAAGCAGCGATGTTACAGCCTAATAATAGAAAGCCAATCATAAATGGTTTTAGTAAACGAATATTTTTCAAATGTTGACTATAGCTCAATACTAATGCTTTAACAGAAAAGTGTTGTTTCTCAAAATGTCGAGATGCTGGTAGTAAGAAAGCAAATAATATTGCTGCAATAACACTAATAACTGCAATAGAGAATAAGCCGACTTGATACCCATAAATACTTGAAATAAATCCAGTGAATATTCTACCAAACGCACCACCAAAGGCGTTGCCACTAATATAAATACCCATTGCCTCGGGTAAACTATGTGCAGAAATTTCTTCTCCGATATATGCCATGGCGATAGAGGGTAAGCCTGCTAAACAAATGCCTTGTATAAGTCTAACAATTAAGAAGGTGTTGAAATCTGTAATGAACGGTTGCACTAGCGCTAATAATGACACCGAAATTACAGAAAAAATCATAATAGGTTTGCGTCCAATTACTTCCGATATTGCACCGAAAAATAACATAGCAAAAGCTAATGTCAGGGTTGCTGCCGACAATGCCAAACTTGCAACAGTTTCGCTCACATTAAATGATTGTGTGAAGTGGGGTATTAATGGTTGAACGCTATATAGAATTGAAAAAATAGTAAATCCTGAAATGAAAAGTGCAACGATAATTTTAATATATGCTTTTGAACCTCTATTTACATAGTTATTTTTCAAATCTTCCATTATATGACCCCTTTATTCTTAATATATCTATAGTATCACTTAACAGATAATATAAAAAATACATTATTTATTTTAAAAGATCTAATAATATGAGGACTTAGATTATTGAGAAGTGACTGTATTTTTTAGAAGCTTTAGATAGAATTTTCAAAAAAATTACAGGTATCTCAAATCAATTACTAAGAAATTAAAAAACAGTTTCTGCTATTCTCTTTATATAATTTCTTTGCTATTGTTAGCTAAGGAAAAATTTTGGGAGGATTTATTAATTATGAAAAAAATCGTTACAGCAACAATTGCTACATTGTCATTGGGAGCAGTGGGCATAGCACAGTCAGACGCAGAAGCATCAGAGAATAATCAATCAGGTACGCAATATTCAAGTAACCAATCTACAAATGGTATATTTGAATATGGTTATATTGATGAAGATAATAATGGGAATTATCACCATACATTAGATGGAAACTGGGATCAATCAATGTTTGATCAACAACAATATTATTTCTATTTAATTGATGAAGAAGGAAATTACCATTATTACTATTTCCCTATGAATGATCAGGGCACAAACTCAACAAATACGAATGCAACAAGTGCATATAATGATAACAACTATAGTGCTGATAAAAGTCATGAAGCTGTTCAACAGAGTGGCTACGATGTAAATGAAGCACCAGCGCAATCACAAGAAGCACCACAAAGTTCTAATAATGAAGTTTCTGCTCAAACTTCATCACAAGAACAAAGCACAGCAGCTAACGACAACGCATCTTATACACAAAATAATACATCATCAAACGAAAACTATGAAAATAGTTATACGCGCAATGACGGTAATGGTGTTGAAGATGTAAAACAAAATGCAACATCAAATAATGTAGAGAACACAACAAATGCACCTGCTACAGAATCAACAAACACAAATAGTTCTAATGAAGGACAAGCTACACAACAAGAAGCGGCACCTTCATCAGAAGCTTCAAACAACAATGCATCATCAAACAGCAATAACAATGCGAGCACATCAGAAGCTTCAAATAACAATGCATCATCAAACAACAATAACAATGCGAGCACATCAGAAGCTTCAAATAACAATACATCATCAAACAATAATAACAGCACAAGTTCATCAAATTGGTTAACAAGTAATAGTCAAATGCAACCATATGGTCAATATCATGGTGGCGGGGCACATTACGGTGTGGACTATGCAATGGATGAAAACACACCAGTGTATTCATTAGCAGATGGTACTGTTGTTCAAAGTGGTTGGAGTAATTATGGTGGCGGAAACCAAGTTACAATCCAAGAACAAAACAGTGACAACTATCAATGGTATATGCACATGAATTCATTAAACGTTCAAAAAGGTGACCAAGTTAAAGAAGGACAACAAATCGGTGAGTCAGGTAGCACTGGTAACTCTACTGCACCACATTTACACTTCCAACGCATGGAAGGCGGAATTGGTAACGGTTATTCAGTAGACCCAACTTCATACGTAAACTCAAAAGCATAAATTAAAATGATAAAATAAAACGTTCTTGAAATTCTGTTATAGAATTCAAGGACGTTTTTTTATAGTAATATGCAGAATTAACAAAGAATATTTGAAATATCTTTAATACCATATCATACTTACATTAAATTTAAATTGAAGAGGATGATGGTATGTTTACTGTTTATGGACATAGAGGTTTACCAAGTAAAGCACCAGAAAATACGCTCGCGTCTTATAAAGAAGCTGGGAATACGCCTGGATTAAAATGGATAGAATTAGATGTAGCGATTACTAAAGATGAACAGTTGATTTTAATCCATGATGATTTTTTAGATCGAACAACGAATATGGTAGGAGAAGTGACACAATTAAATTATTCCGACATCAAAGATACATCAGCAGGTAGCTGGTTTGGCACAGAATTTGAAGCAGAAAAACTACCTACGTTTGATGAGGTTATTGAATTGGCAAATGCCTATAACATGAACTTAAACATTGAATTGAAGGGCGTTACAGGTCCGAATGGCACAGTATTATCAGAAAGTATGATTAAACAAGTTGCAGATAAACTAAAAAGATTAGATTCGGAGTTAAATGTATTGATATCAAGTTTTAATTTGGTTTTAGTGAAATTAGCAGAGCAGTTTATACCTGATTATGAGAGAGCTGTAATATTTAAATCAGCAGCTTTTGGTGATGATTGGAGAACGTTATTAGATTATTGTGGTTCGAAAATAGTGAATATAGAAGATGCGAAATTGACAGAAGCACGTGTTAAAAAAATTAAAAATGCTGGCTATGTATTAAACGTTTGGACAGTAAATAAGCAATTACGTGCAAATCAATTAGCAAATTGGGGCGTTGATGGTATTTTTACAGACAAAGCAGATGAAATGATTCATTTAGAAAGATTGTAAAATTGTATTTCTGGAGGGGATTAGGAAAGCAAATTCCGAATTTTGATTTTCTTCTGCTCTTTTTTAATATGATTTAAAATCAGAGGTCCTTTGTCTTAATTATACATTAAATAATAATATTATTATAGACTACTTCTTTATTGTTTATCAGTTTATACTGGTGAATAGCTTAGATGAAGAAGGAGTGTTGAACAATGGTAGAACAAAAAGAAGTGTTGGATCAAGGACCATTTTTTCATGGGACAAAGGCTGAATTACAAATAGGTGATTTACTACAAACACAGCGAATTTCTAATTATCAAAACCGTAAAATGAACCATATTTATTTTACTGGCGCTTTAGACACAGCTAAGTGGGGGGCAGAACTTTCGGCTACATTAGCTGACGAACCGGCACAAGAATATATTTATATTATTGAACCCATTGGGGCATTTGAAAATGATCCTAATGTCACAGATAAAAAATTTCCTGGTAACCCAACTCGCTCATATCGCTCGAAGGAACCTTTGAGAATTGTAGCAAAATTAGCTACATGGGAACGACACTCGAATCATGATATTGAACAAATGTTAAAAGGGTTAGCACAATTACGTAAAGATGGATTAGACATTATTGAAGATTAATATACAATTGTAATGAAAATAATGTAAAGCAGTCTATAATTAATAACAGTGGGCTGCTTGTTTATATAAAAAAAGATTATTCCCAGTGAGGTATTATCTGTCACATATTAGTGTTAAAATTCATTTGATAAATGAGAAGAATCATATCGGCTTTCAAAGCAATATAAACAGATGTAACGCTTGGAATTCGATAAAATAGTATAGTTATAATGTATGTAATATTCAAATATAAATAAAAAGGATTAATAAATGATATGTTTCGAAAATTTATAAGTGTAATACCGACTGCTATTTGTGGCTTAGCATTGGGTATTTCAGCATTAAGTAATCTTTTGTACATTATGGATAGGAATGTTTTAGCTACAATATTTTTAATTATTAGTGTTATTGTGGTTGGATTATTTATACTAAAATGTATACAATTTCCTAGCATTGTATTGAAAGAATTATCTGACCGTAATATATGTGCGACTTTTCCCACGTTTACAATGACGTTTCTGACATTACTCTATATCTTATACCACCAACTGAATATTACCTGGGAAATCATAATTTGGTTGTGGTGGTTCGTTGTGATACTGCAGTTTGTTATTATTGGGTTATTTATTTATTACCATATTTATTTACATGAAAATGAACGTATCGTTCCGAGTACCAGTTGGTTTGTTACATTTGTGGGAATTGGCGTTATTTCAGAAACTGCTGAAGATTTTTCACCATTCTTTGGGGAATTGATCGTGTATATTGCGACGCTATGCTTTTTAGTATTAATATGTGTCGTACTGTTTAAAAAGACATGGCGATTATATAACGAAAATCAATTTCCTATGACAATCATCATAGCAGCACCAGCTTCACTTTGTTTAAACGGTTATTTATTAAGTGTAGTACATACACAAATGTTTTACATTATAACGATGTTGATTATCTCTCAACTCATATTTATATACTCATTAACATTTATACCGAAATTATATAAATTGAATTTTAGATTTTCATTCTCAGCATTAACCTTCCCGTGGGTGACAACAGCGACATCACTCTATAACTTACTTGAAATTGAATCTTTACCTCATAAAGTACAAAGTGTGTTGTATTTTGTAATGATATTTGAAGTGATATTTGCAATCGTGACTGTGATTTACGTGATTTTAGGATATGCTTCATTTCTAAAGAAACGTACAATTGAAATAAAATAACCTAAATTAAAGAATGAACCTATCATCTAGTCAGCATAGTGGGAGTGGGTATACGAAATTAAATTTTGATTTCGTATACCCACTCCTTTTTAACTGCAATGAATTGAGTCGTTTTAACTGACGGATTTGCTCGCTTCAAATAGAGCATCTAGATGACTTGTAGTTAGTGCTGTATTTTGATTGAGTACTTTAACATCGTTATAAAGTGCTTCAAGCTCTTTAAAAGAACCTTGTGTTTGATTGATGAGGCCAATGTTCATAACTGTTTTTAATACTATATTGGATAATCCTTTGAAATTTTTAAATATAATAGACTGTGCTTTTGGTTTTATAGTATGGCCTTTGTGTTCTAACAATTGATGTAGTTCAGTAAAAGCAGCTATCGTTTCTTTGGTTAACGTCTGCGCGTTAGTGTTTTGGTTTTGTTTTAGAATAAATAGCATGTTTAAAGGTAAGACTAAAGCAGCGTGTGACATCAACCAATCTTCAAAGTTCTGTTCATAAGTTAGTTTGATTTTCGCATTTTTAAATATTGAATTTAGTTTGTCTGAGAATGTAATTTCTCCATGCATGTTTCCTACTTTGAGCTCTCCAGCATTAAATCTTAAAATATTAATATGGCTTGCTTCTCTTGAACCACCAGTCATTAAAAAGCCGAAAGTGATATGCTTAAGGTGATTACTCTGTTGCGTCAATGTGCTTTGTAGTAATTTAGGATTCATGTTATTTCCAATGAAAATAATGTTTTCACTTTTGTTTTGAGCTAATGTTGGTACGACATTGTAAAAATCTGAATATTTCATAGTTACAAAAATAACATCATAAATATCATGTTCTGAAAGTGTACTTATCGTTGTTATATGTTCATTTGTCGTTTTTCTTTGCAATGAATGCTGAAGTTTCAAACCTTTTTGATTCAAGTGCTCTAAAGTTTTTCCACGTGCAAACATTGTAATGTCATTATCTTTGGTATTTAGTGCGTGAGCTAAAAATTGCCCCTGTACACCTGCACCATATATTAAAATTTTCATATCATTATCACTCCAATTTAATTATTGAACAATTGTTTAATAACTTGAAGTTATCATCAATAAGATTTAAACTCAATGAACAATACAACCTTGTTGATGTTTAATGAACAAATATTAAAAATTGTTGAAATTAAAAGGAGTTAAAATGGATAAACGAAAAGAAAAATCCCAAAAACTTATTATTCGTAGCTTTGTTGAACTGATTAGAGAAAAAGACTTTGATAAAATATCGATGAATGATATTGCTCAACATGCCAATATAAATAGAGGTACGATTTATTTGAATTTTATAGATAAGTACGACATTTTAGATCATGCAATTGATTATATTTTGGGCGCAGCAGTTGATAAATGCAATATTTATCTTGCAGAATCAGGAAATAATAAAGAAACGTTGAGTGAAGTCATGTACGTGATTGACGATCAGTACGATATTTTGAAAACTTTGGTTAAAAAGTCAGATCTTAATATGCTTAAGCAAACATTATCAAAGAAAATGCGCGACACCATAAATAAACAAAACAGTGAAATTACTGCCCAGTTTTTATCTTCTGCTGTAGTAGGCGTTATTATATGGTGGATTGAAGAATCAAAACCATGTGATATAGATACTTTAGTAGGAGAACTTTCCGTATTATTGGAGCCACATTTAAAGCACTTGTAACAATCAACTGAACTGTTATAAATATATTAATTAGTAATCCCCCGCCGATGCGCTAAAAATTACAAAAAAGGAATGTGAATAATGGAAAGTAATAATAATGATTATGAGAATTTGTTATTTTATTTTGCTTACAAAACGTTTATAAATACAGCAGATGAAATTATTGAAGCATATGGCTTAAATAGACAACATCATAGGTTCTTATTTTTTATCGAAAAAGTACCTGGAATTACAATAAAAGATTTATTGAAAAGTTTAGAGATTTCTAAACAAGGCAGTCATGCAACGTTGAAAAAATTAAAAGATGAGGCATATATCACTGAACAACCAACCGAAACGGATAAACGTATTAAAGCCTTGTACCCCACAGAAAAAGGAACCAAATTAGTAAAAGAACTTAATAAGGCACAAAATGATTTATTTCAAGATATACAGAAAAAAGTTGGCAATGATTGGTATGCCATAATGGAAGAATTTGCTTCTTATCGTACAGGATTTCAAGAAGTAAAATATTTAAAAGACGAGAATAAGAAAGATTAAATGATTAAACAACTTTATACTATTTAAAAATTAAGAATTTTCTAACTATAGCGGAATTAACTTGCTGAATTACTATTATGAAATAAAAGGAAGGATGATTGTATGGTTAAGATAGCAATTGCAGGGGCAGGAGCAATGGGTGGTCGTGTTGGAACGCAAATTGCCGAAGCAGGATATGATGTAACTTTAATAGATTATTGGACAGAACATATTACAAATATTCAGCAACATGGCTTGAATATACAAACCGAAAAAGATACATATCATATTAATATCAAAGCGCAGTTGCCAGAACAAATCGATGAACAATATGATCTGATTATCATTTTAACAAAAGCAATGGATTCAGAAGCAATGATTGAGGCGTTGAATGAAGCTAATGCGATTAAAGAAACGACGGCGGTATTAACAATGATGAATGGCTTAGGACATGAAGAACGTTTTGCCAAAATTATACCAAAATCACAAATATTTTTAGCAGTAACGATGTGGACAGCAGGTTTAAGAGGGCCTGGACAAATACTGTTAGAAGGTACAGGAACAATAGAACTGCAGCGCGCAGACGGTGGGGAAGACTATCGTACAGAAGCAATTAATACAATTTTTAATAATGCAAAATTAAATTCTACAATCAGTGATAATGTCTTTGAATCTATATGGTCAAAAGCTACATTGAACAGTGTACTGAATCCATTATGCACGATCTTAGATAAAACAATAAACCAATTTTCACTATATGAACAAGCACGACAAATGGTTATTCCTATTATTGAAGAAATCGTGGCTGTGGCTCATGCACGAGGACTAGAACTCAATTTTGAAAATTTAATTAACAAAATTGAAGATGCTTATCCAATTGAATCACAAGGTTTACATTATCCATCAATGCATCAAGATTTATATAAAGGGCGGCTAACAGAAATAGATTATTTAAATGGACAAATTGTTACATACGGTAAAGCCTGTGGTGTGGCGACCCCACATAATGAAATGCTGACACATATGATTCATCAATTAGAATTAACATATAAAAAATAGTAAAAAATAAAGTCAACATCATTGACCTTTTATCTCTATTAAGTTAAGTTTGTAGTGTAATAGAGATGGATAAAAAAGGGGAAATGATGAATGAAAAAACGTATAGGACAATATTTAATGGACTGTATCAGCGCTGTAGGCGTCGATAAAGTATTCGGTGTGCCAGGTGACTTTAATCTGACTTTTCTAGATGATATTATTAGTCGCGATGATATGGACTGGGTTGGTAACACAAATGAATTAAATGCTAGTTATGCGGCTGACGGCTATGCGCGCTTAAAAGGGATAAGTGCAATGGTAACAACATTTGGTGTAGGAGAACTCAGTGCTGTTAACGGTATTGCTGGTGCATATGCTGAACGTGTGCCGGTTATTCAAATTACCGGTGCGCCTACAAGAGCAGTAGAAAAGGCAGGGAAGTATGTGCATCATTCCTTAGGAGAAGGAAATTTTGATGACTACAGAAAAATGTATGAACCGATTACGACGACACAAGCGTATCTTACGCCTGAAAATGCCCAGTCAGAAATTCCTAGAGTAATTGAAGCTGCATTAACTGAAAAACGCCCAGTGCATATACATTTACCAATTGACGTAGCAAGCGTAGAAATTGAAGTAGACCAACCGTTTGAAGTGCCACAACATCAGGGGATGGATGTTGCTAAGTATGTGAATATGATCAAAGAAAAGTTACAAAGTGCGGATAAACCAGTCATAATCACAGGCCATGAGATTAATAGTTTCGATTTACATGAAAAGCTTGAACAATTTGTGAATCTAACGCAAATTCCTGTAGCACAATTATCATTAGGCAAAGGTTCATTTAATGAAGAAAACCCATATTACATGGGTATTTATGATGGCTCATTAGCAGAAGAAGATATTAGAAATTACGTGGATCAAAGTGATGCAATTTTAAATATTGGAGCGAAATTAACAGATTCTGCAACTGCAGGATATTCATATCAATTTGATATTGATGATGTCGTTATGATTAATCATCGTCACTTTAAAATGAATGAAACGAAAGATATGGAAGTATCACTTATCGATTTATTGGATGGCTTAAATACAATTAATTACGTTAATGACGCAACGTTCCCTCAATTTCAACGTCCTAAAGAAAATCAATACGATTTGAATGGAGAACCTTTATCTCAAGCAACTTATTTCAAAATGATGCAAGATTTTATTAAGCAAGACGACGTGATATTAGCTGAACAAGGCACATCATTCTTTGGTGCTTATGATTTAGCGTTATACAGTAACAATAAATTTATAGGACAGCCATTATGGGGGTCAATTGGTTATACTTTACCAGCGACACTGGGTACGCAGATGGCGAACACACAGCGTAGAAATTTATTATTAATTGGAGACGGTTCCTTACAATTAACAGTACAAGAAATGTCTTCGATGATCAGAGCGCAAATCAAGCCGATTATTTTTGTTATCAATAATGATGGTTATACAGTAGAACGTAAAATTCATGGAGAAAATGCGTCATACAACGATATTAAAATGTGGGATTATAAATTATTACCAACAGTCTTCGGTGGAAAAGATGAAGTCATTGTGCACGATGTGACAACGAGTGAAACACTACAAAATACATTCCTCGAAATCGAGGCACAACCAGACATGATGCATCTAGTTGAAGTGAAGATGGCAGTACATGACGCACCACATAAATTAAATGCAATTGGCCAAGCATTTGCCAAACAAAATGGTTAAATTCACATAAAATGTAACAAGGAAGCATTGGACTTGATAAGGTCCAATGCTTTTTACATATTTTGAGATATTAATTCGTTTTTACAAAGCAAATACGCGATATAAAAAAGACAAACTAAGCTGTTTTATCTGCTCAGTTTGTCTGTATTTTAAATTAATCTTTTTCTATTGCTTTATAATCTACTTGATCATAGTTTGTTTCAAGTTTACGTAACTCGTCACGGGTTTCTTTTTTTAACCCTTCGCCGTAGTCCATCATTTTAACAATATCTTTAAATGCCGCATACGGGATTGCGAGTTCATCAATATCGTCGATGGTTACATGTAAATCAATATCCTCTGGACGGTCTTCTTGTAATTTTAAGACAAAATCTGGTTCCGTCACAAATGGAGACGACATTCCAACCATATCTGCATGTTGTAAGGCATCAAGCGCACTTTCAGGTGAATTAATACCACCACTAGCGATGACAGGAATTCTACCATCAAGGTAATCATGGACGACAGCATTGACATATTTTCCTGTGTGCTTGCCGTCAGAGCGGACTTTGTTTTGATAAATTTGACGCCCCCAACTTGCGATTGCTAAATATTGTATATTCGCTGTATCTAATACCCAATCCAGATGTTCGTTGAATTCGTCTATTGTATAACCGACATCACTCCCTCGTGTTTCCTCAGGTGTAGCGCGATAGCCTAAAATAAATTGTGGTGGTGCTTCTTTATCAATGACTTTTTGTACAGCAGCTAGTATTTCCAATCCGATACGAGCACGATTATCTAAACTTTGATTTCCGTATTGATCTGTACGTTGATTAGAAAAGGTAGAGAAAAATGTTTGTATAAGTAAGCGTTGGGCAGCTGAAACTTCTACACCATCAAAACCAGCTTGTATAGCACGAGAAGTTGCCTCCGCATATTGATGCGTTATAGAAGTGATTTTATCTAAAGACATAGCTAGAACGTCATGTTGAATAGGAGAATTTAAGGACATAGCGCTTGGGCCATAAACTTGGCCATAATTTAAGATGGCTTGATTTGAAAATCGTCCTGCGTGAGTCAGTTGTAAAATGGCTTTATTGCCATTTTTTTTCATTGCAGTTGCTAATTTTTTCAAACCAGGTATACAACTGTCATCAGTGATACTAAAACCATATTCAAATAATTGACCATAAGGTTCAATATAGGCTGCACCTGTTACTTGTAAGGGCGCAGCGTGTGCCCGGCGTTGTGCATAGCGTAAGTCTTGCTCAGTAATATGTCCGTCTTGTGTTGAGGAATTCGTAGTCATAGGTGATAGCACAAAACGGTTATTGAAGACGACGCCATTGGGGAACGTTAATGGTTCGAATAATGCTTGATAATGAGTTTTCATAACTATAACCTCGATCTTCGTTGTAATATGTAATTTTAAATTAACACTAATAGGATATCGTGGTCAATTAAATAAAAAATATGGTAATTTTTTCAAGCAAAATGTAACAAAAATTTTCTATATCAGTTATCCTAGAGGGTGAGGGTAATTTAAAAAAGGAAACATGTTTTGCAGATACGTGTCTAAAGTTTTGTACATGAATTTTAGCATAACTGAGATACGATATACACTCAAACGAAAGTGCTTACATTATAAGTACGACAAAGTATATAAGGTCAGTATTGGTGGAGGTGGTAACCAACGTGGTTCAATTGAATATTTTAGATTACGCTGTTATTGATGAAGGCAAGTCAGCACAAGATGCCTTACAGGATACAGTACGCTTAGCGCAATTAGCAGACAAACTTGGTTATAAGCGCTTTTGGATGACGGAACATCATAATGTACCGGCGTTTGCATGTAGTAGTCCAGAATTATTGATGATGCAATTACTGGCAAAGACGAAGCAAATCCGACTCGGTTCGGGTGGAGTGATGTTACCGCATTATAGTCCGTTTAAAGTGGCTGAAAATTTTCGATTATTAGAAGCATTTTACCCTAGGCGTGTAGACTTAGGTATCGGTAATAATTCAGGTACACCCAGTGTAAAACAAGCTATGAATGAAACGAAAACACATTTCTTAGACTACGAGCAGTCTATTACCGATGTGCGACATTATCTAACTGAGCGTGAATCAGAGCAACGTTTTAAACAAGTATTTGCACAACCTCGTGTTACTACTGTGCCTCAAATGTGGCTATTAAGTACGAGTGTACCGTCTGCACAAATGGCAGGACGTCAAGGCATGGGATATACACTGGGAACTTTTTTATTACCTAATGAAAAAGCAATTAAAAAAGCTGAAAGCAGTGTACAAGCTTATAGAGAAGCCTTTAAACCTACGGCATTAAATATGAAACCTACTGTTATGCTCACTACATTTGTTGCAGTTGCTGATACGGCATCAGAAGCAGATGCACTAGCTCAATCATTAGACGTTTGGCTACTAGGAAAACAACAATTTGCCGAATTTGAGCGTCTACCTTCTATCGAAACAGCGCAATCATATTCACGTTCTGAAAGAGATGAACGTTTGATTACTCAAAGCCGAGCTCGTATAATTGTAGGTACAAAAGAAAGTGCAAAAAAACAAATAGACACAATGATTCAAACATTTAATGCTGACGAAGTGATGGTTGTACCTTTGATACCAGACATAGCGCAACGCTGTCGTACAATCGAATTACTCGCGCAAATATATTTATAACAAATTGATGAAAGGAAGATATTTTATGAAAAAATTAGCTAATTATTTATGGGTAGAAAAAGTTGGAGAGCAGTACGTATACAGTATGACACCTGAATTGCAAGATGATGTAGGAACAGTAGGTTATGTTGAATTTATGGGTGGCGACGACATTAAAGTCGATGACGAAATTGTTAGTATTGAAGCTTCTAAAACAGTATTAGACGTTCAATCACCATTAGCAGGTAAAATTGTTGCACGTAATACAAAAGCTGAAGATGAACCAACGCTTTTAAATTCTGAAAAAGCTGAAGAAAATTGGTTGGTTAAATTAGAAAATGTTGACGAAGCAGCATTTAATGCACTTCCTGAGGCATAAATTATGCAACAAACAGAACGTTTAGCGTATTTAATTGAGTATTTGTGGCAAGAAACACATGACGGTGCCATTGCAGACTTACCTGATACGGAAACAGAACGTTTCGAAACGTTTCGAGGGTTAGTAAATGTAAGACCAGCAACACCGATTGAAGCTGATTTTATTGAGGTGCAAGATGCATTTTTGAAAAATTACAATGCGCAACAAGTTACGTCGTTAACATCATTAACCCCATATCTCAATGACGATATATATTTATGGCAAGGTGATATCACGCAGCTTGAGGTAGACGCTATTGTAAATGCTGCTAACAGTAAGCTGTTAGGCTGTTTTGAGCCGAATCATAACTGTATTGATAATATCATCCATACTAAAGCAGGCGTCCAGTTGCGTTTAGCTTGTGCAGATTTAATAGATAAACAAGGTAGACGTGAAGGTGTTGGTAAAGCAAAAATCACCCCTGGTTATAACTTGCCTGCTCAATATGTCATTCATACAGTAGGGCCACAAATTCGTAAAACACCGGTGTCACAAATGAACCGTGATTTACTTGCGCGCTCGTATCGAAGCTGTCTCGAACTTGCGGATCAGCAAAACTTATCAAGTATTGCTTTTTGTTGTATTTCAACAGGCGTATTTGGTTTTCCTCAAGATGAGGCTAGACAGATAGCAATTTCGACTGTAATGCAATATAAAAGAGAACATGATTCTGATATCACAGTTGTTTTCAATGTGTTTACAGATAAAGATGCTGCATTGTATAAGGAAGGACTGAAACATTATGACTGAATCAACTTGGGATGTCTTAAATACTAGTTATAATCGACAATCCGATATATTAGCAGATGCTTTAAATGAAGCGGACGCAGTTGTGATTGGGATAGGTGCCGGTATGTCAGCGTCAGATGGTTTTACGTATATAGGTGAACGTTTCACTCAAAATTTCCCGGATTTTATTAAAAAATACGGTTTCTTTGATATGCTACAAGCAAGCCTTCATACATTCGAAAGTTGGCAAGAATATTGGGCTTTTCAAAGTCGATTTGTTGCGCTGAATTATTTAGACCAACCTGTAGGCGCATCTTACACTGCGCTTAATCAAATTTTAAGTAATAAAGATTATCATATCATCACGACGAATGCAGATAATGCATTTGCGGTAGCTGATTTTGATTTGGATAAAGTTTTTCATATTCAAGGAGAGTATATCTTGTGGCAATGTAGTCAACATTGTCATGCGCAGACTTACCGTGATGATGCTGCAATACGTCAAATGATTGTAGAACAAGAGAATATGGAAGTACCACGAGAACTCTTGCCGCATTGTCCTGAATGTGATGCGCCCATGGAAATCAATAAACGAAAAGCACAAGTTGGTATGGTAGAGGATACTGATTTTCATGCGCAGTTATCTCGCTATAATCAGTTCCTTGATGCACATAAAGAAGATAAAGTATTATATCTAGAAATAGGTATCGGCTATACGACACCACAATATGTGAAACAACCTTTTCAACGCATGACACGACATAATCCAAATGCTTTATTTATGACAATGAATAAGAAAGCATATCGTATTCCAGAAAATATTCGAGATAGAACAATACATCTAACCGAAGATATTTCAACACTCATAACTGAAGCCAACAAAAAATTAACTATATAGGAGAACAATATGTATTTAATTGAACCTATTCGCAATGGCGAATATATAACAGACGGTGCAGTTGCATTAGCGATGCAAATTCACGTTAGCCAAAATATATTTTTAAATGAGGATATCTTATTCCCGTATATCTGTGATCCAAAAGTGGAGATAGGTCGTTTTCAAAATACTGCGGTAGAAATTAACCAAGATTATTTAGACGAACATGGTATTCAAGTTGTTCGCCGTGATACAGGTGGTGGCGCAGTTTATGTAGACAGTGGTGCAGTGAATATGTGTTGTATTTTAGAAAAAGACGATACAATTTATGGTAATTTTAAACGCTTTTACGAACCAGGTATACATGCTTTACATCAACTGGGTGCAACAGAAGTTGTGCAAAGTGGACGTAATGATTTAGCCATTCACGATAAAAAAGTATCTGGTGCAGCAATGACTTTGATTAAGGGACGTATCTATGGTGGCTATTCTTTATTATTGGATGTAGATTATGAACCTATGGTTAAAGTATTGAAGCCGAATCGTAAAAAAATAGAATCCAAAGGTATTAAATCCGTAAGATCACGTGTAGGCAATATTCGTGAATATTTGGCACCGGAATATCAAAATGTAACGATCCATGAATTTAAAGATCTGATGGTTAAAGAGATTTTAGACATTGATGATATGAATGACGCAAAGCGTTACGAATTAACTGATGCTGATTGGGAAGCCGTTGATGAAATGTTAGCGTCAAAATATAAAAATTGGGAATGGAATTTTGGTGGTTCCCCACGCTATGAATATAATAGAGACGCGAGATTAGCGGCAGGCACGATTGATATCTCTCTTTCGGTAGAAAAAGGACGTATTTCAGCATGTCGTATTTATGGAGATTTTTTTGGACAAGGCGACATTAAAGACGTTGAAGAACAACTCAAAGGCGTACGTGTAGTCAAAGAGGATTTATTAAAAGCTTTAAGTGAAATAGACATTACATATTATTTCGGTAAAGCTACTGCAGAAGAATTAGTAGATGTAATATTAAGTTAATAAAAATTGATAATTAAGGCTGAGGCATAAATTCATGTCTCAGCCTTAATTGTTACATTCACTTTCGTCACAACAATATTCAATGGTTTATAAATAGGTTGGTTATGTTTTCTTTGATTTGAAAAATACCTTAAGAGTAGAAGATGAAGAGACTCGAAATATAATCAGCTTTTACTTAAGGAGGTTGTAGCATGGATAAGCAACATATTAAAGAGGCTTTAAATAAGCATTCAGAAATAATTATCGAAACTATAGAACATGACCGCATTACTGTAAAGAAAATTGAAGATAACGACGATGAACAGTATTTACATGTATTGGAGCCTAAAGACCAAAAAGTAGAAATTGCTAAAATTACAGATCTTCAAGAAAATAACTTTAATCAATTATAATAAATATGTATAAAAGACTAATGTACCCCACATCCTAATTAAAAGAATACGGGGTACATTAGTTTAGCTAAATAATTTAATTTTAGAGTACATTAGCTGCGCGTTGATCTGTAACAATGAGTAGTACATTACCTTGATCCATAAGTTCTTCGTAATCTTGCGCATCACTTTCAGAAACGCCAAGAATTTGTAACTTATCTCTTAGTTGGTCACCTTGATTTTGTTCATCTTCGCCAACATCAGAACGATTGTAATCAATACCTGAGACTTCTGTATTTTTCACGATGCGTTCTGTATGATCTGCATCATGAGATAGAACATAAATATCTTTTGCATTAATTTTTTGATCTTTTAATGTGTTGATATTAATTTCAATGTCTTCATCATTTGAATAAGCTTTAACAATTGGTGTCATATACATACTCCTTTAACAATTGAATTATTTTATAATGCCACTATTTGTTTGTTCATTTTCATCAACCGTTTTAAGACGTGCGTAACGATCATGTGCGATATAAAATTTAGTGTGTTTAAGAGAAAAGTCATATAATTCTTCTCTTTTAATACCTTCAGGCATTTCAAATTCTGTTACGACTTTTTCTTCACTTTGATTTTCTACTTTTACGACTTGTTCAGGTTCAACATCTAATGTTTCTTTAGGATAAACCAAAACAATTGTTGTTTTACTTTCTTTAACATCTTCTAAATTTTCTATTTTAAAAGCTTCGCTAATATAGTTTGCTACTCTTTTTTCGCGTTTACGTTTTCTTTTATTAACTGCAGCTTCTTTTTTATAATTTTTTCGGAAAATGAAATAAATAATTAAAACAATTACTATAAATATTAAAAAATAAAATATGGACACAAAAATGCCTCCTTTATTTAAAGAATATAAAAAATAATCTCATGTTATACCTTTATATTAATTGTATACCACTAGTGAGATTTTCAAAACAAAATACGAATTGTATCAAGACTGTAGATTTTGAATTACATGATGAATTCAAATATAATGATATATTGAATGGGTTTTAAAATAGCTATTAACAATTTAATATTGCACCAAGTGATAACGTAGCATAATTTAGATTAAGTGAGAAGGAGAGACCAACATGAAATTAGGTATCGTAGGCGCGGGCAAGATCGTCAAAGAAGCATTACCAGTGATGGAAGAAATTTCAGACATTGAGTTTCATAGTATTGTTTCAACAGGAAGAAATCCAGAAAATGTAGAAAGTTTACAGAAACAGTTTAATATTAAAACAATTTTTACGGATTATAATGAGTTCCTTCAAGATGAAGGTATGGAAACGATTTATTTAGCTGTACCAAATCATCTGCATTTTGATTATGCACGCAAAGCAATTGAGCAACAGAAACATGTAATATGTGAAAAACCATTTACTTTAACTAAAGAAGAATTAACAACATTAAAAGCATTGGCTGAAGCGAACAACGTTATTATTATCGAAGCTATTACTAACCTGTATTTGAGTAATTATGATGTGTTAAAACAATCAGTGAGTGAAATAGGTACATGTAAAATAGCCCAATTTAATTATTCACAGTACTCTTCAAGATATGATAATTTTAAAAAAGGCATTATTCAACCTGCTTTCGATCCTGAGAAGGGCGGAGGTGCACTCATGGATATCAATGTATACAATATCCATTTAGCAGTTGGACTCTTCGGGATGCCTAAAGGTGTTACTTATTTTGCTAATGTTAAAAATGATATTGATACATCTGGTATCTTAAATCTTGATTATGGTGAAATGAAAGTTGTTTGTATTGGTGCAAAAGACTCTAGTTCTGACAATCAGTCTTACATTCAAGGTGAAAATGCAACAATTCATATTAAAGGTCCAACAAATGAATTGAAAGCGTTTGATCTTACATTTAATGACGGTGGTACACAATCATATCAAGTTAACCAACAAAAACATCGTATGTATGAGGAATTTGTGAAGATGGTTCAGATTATTAATGATAAAAATTTCGATTTAGCAGAAGAAAAGTTAGAACATAGTATTCAAGTTATTGAAGTATTAGAACTTGCATTAGATAGTGCAAATATTAAAGTGGGTCCTTCTTTAAAATAATTAAGCAATAAAAAATCCAGTACTTCACTTGAGTGTGAGTGCTGGATTTTATGTTGTTGATAGATTTTTTAATTTTGGAGCAGTCTTTTGTGTGGGGTATCCGCGGGTACAGACTCAGCCTGTAGTCTTTAGCTCGTGATAGACTATTTTAATCTTCTATTTTAATGTGGTTATGAACTTCGTGCTGAATTTCATTGTATACAGTTGAGAAAGTTTTGCCAGATTGGATTGCTGCATTTTTTACATCTTCAAATTCTGGTTTCGCTTTGATAATTTTATTATCCATCATGCCTATTTTTACTAATATAGCACCATACTTTGTGTGACTTGTTTGAAACTGACGATGGAGAATTTTGCGATTGACTGCATAACTTCTTACACCTAAAGAGCTTGTATTTTTAAGTATATAATCCTCAAAGTATTGTGCGTCATCAAATTTACTAATCACTGTAAGTTGTGTTGCGGGCCTACTTTTCTTCATCGTAATTGGAGTGAAGTAAGCATCTAGCGCACCGTCATCCAGTACTTGTTCGATAAAGAAACCGAGCATCTCTGGTGTCATATCATCAATCTGACACTCTATCACTTGGACTTGTGTTGGTGTGTTGTCTTTTACTGTATATTCAATTGTTCGTAAAATATTGGGGAAATCGAAATCTTTCGTGCCACAACCATAACCGATTTGCTCCATGGTTACTGCAGGTAAAGGACCGATTTCCGAAACTAATGCTTTAATAAAACCAGCGCCAGTTGGTGTTGTCAATTCACTGTTAACATCAAAGGACGCAAGCGGGATACCTTTGAGTATTTCAGCAGTCGCTGGTGCAGGTACTGGATAGACACCGTGTGCGATATTGATTTTACCGTTACCAGTTGGGATAGGCGAGGCATAGAGTTCATCAATTGCTAAATCTTCTAGTGCAAGACATCCGCCAATAATATCAATGATAGAGTCCATAGCGCCAACTTCATGAAAGTGAACATCTTCAACAGACATACCGTGAATTTTAGCTTCTGCGTGTGCAATCACGTCAAATACCCGGAGACTTCTTTCTTTCACTCTGCTTGGTAAGCTACTCTCTTTAATCATCTTAAAGACATCTGATGCTTTTCTATGATGGTGTGCTTCTTCGAAATCAATTTTAAGTGACATAGCTTGAATGCCTTCTTTGTTTTGAGTTGAGAAGTTAAGTTTGAAATGATTGAGCGGTAATGTTTTTAATTGTGTTTCAATAAAGGTGACATCTGCACCCAAATCTACAAGCGAAGACAATAGCATATCTCCAGCAATACCAGCATGACAATCAAGATAAATCGCTTTGGACATAATGTTTCACTCCGTTCTAAGCATTTTCAATCATTTTTATAATCATTGCGGCATTATAGCCACCACCAAATCCATTATCGATGTTGAGTACGCTCGAGCCAGGTGCACAAGAATTAACCATAGATAAGAGTGTGGTAACGCCATCTAAATTGGCGCCGTAACCAACACTCGTAGGTATTGAAAAAACTGGATGATCCACTAAGCCAGCAACGACGCTAGACAATGCACCTTCCATACCAGCAATAACTACGGACACCTTACTTTGACGAATGGTTTCGATATGTGCAAAAAGACGATGGATGCCAGAAACACCTACGTCATAAAAGCGCTGTACTGAAATACCCATAACTTCAGCTGTAATAGCTGCTTCTTCAGCTACAGGTAGGTCAGATGTACCCGCACAAATAATCGCTGCAAAATGTTCGGTTTTGCTAATTGTATTAACGGGTGTACAAACAATACGTGCTGTCTCATGGTATTCAAGTTGTGGATACTTAGCAATGATATTGTCTGCTTTACTTTGATCGATTCTAGTAATTAAGATGACTTCATTATGCTTTATTAAAGTGTGTACGATTTCGTCTAATTGGGTTACAGTTTTCCCTTCACCAAATATAACTTCAGGAAAGCCTTGTCGTTTTGTTCTGTGTGAATCAATTTTTGCGAAACCTAATTCATCATAATGACTTAATTTATCTTTGGCTTCTGTAATGGAAAGCTCGTTCTCTTTAACTGCTAAAAGTAATGACTCTATTGTGTCTTGGTTTTCAGTCATAGTTTCGCCACCTTTATTTTGTTAAATCTCATCTTGTGTATTGATGACTTCATTCATGCTACCTGTACGATAACCTTCTAAATCAATAGTTACATAATCAAAACCAAGTTCTTTCAAGCGAAGTGTAATTTGATTTTTAAATTGAATCACTACTGGGATATCTGTGTCGTCTACTTCTATTCTTGCGATATTATTATGATAGCGTACTCTGACATGATTAATGTTGAAGCTTAAAATGAATTTTTCAGCTTCATTTACTTTGTTAACCTTTGTGAAATTTAAAGGCTCACCATAAGGGATTCGAGAAGCCAAGCTACACAAAGCAGGCTTATTCCATACAGGGAGATCATTAGATTTACTTAGCGCTCTAATTTCAGATTTATATAATTCAACTTCTTGTAGCACACTTCTAACACCGAATTCAGTTCTTGCTTTGAGTCCAGGTCTGAAGTCATCTAAATCATCCATAATTATACCGTCGACGACATAGTCGAAGTTGTAGTTTACTCTCAAGTCTTCAAGTTTTGAATATAATAAACGTTTACTGTAATACCAACTACTTGGTGTGTTTTCAACTATATTTGGATCTTTTAATTCTTCAATTTCAGTTTCTATCACATTGGCATTAAGTGATTTACCTAGACGCAGGGCTTGATCAAATTCTTCATTTCTAAATAACTCGGATTTTACAATAACTGCTTTTACATTATCAGTGCCGAGTACATCGATGGCTTTCTTTAATACAAAGCTGCTATCTACACCACCTGAAAACGCGACGATTACACGATTCATATCTTTTAATACACGTTCTAATTGTTGTTCTTTAGTTAATACTTTAGTTAACATAATGATTCCTCCTAAATTATGATTCTACGTATGGAATAGTAAGTGGTCCAAGTGGCATAACACCTATCGTCATATCTTTTCCATATTTATCTTCTAATGCTTTAAGTGTCTCATTTATATTATGCACTGGATGCAACATGGCATCTTTGGTTTGTTGGTCACTGAGTTTAGAATATAAATAAACATCAGCGAAAGTTTGAATCACAGCTTGTTTTTGTACTTGCCATTGGTCAAGCATCGCGAAGTTAGGATCACTGATCATGTCGACAAGCCCTTGAGGAGAGTCAGCCATTTTTAGTATCTCTGCATAATTACCATGATTAGGATAGCCATCGCTACATTCAGATAACATAATAATGCTGCCACCTTCTTTAACTACTTTATGTGCTGCACTCATGCCTTTAACTGTTTGATATAAGTTTTGATCTAAAGGATAGCCGGAGTTAGAAGCAATCACGACATCAAAACGCTCATCACACTTGAACATAGCATGTGCTTTGGCATATTCACACCCTTTATCATGTGCTTCATATAATTCACCAGCAAATACTTCGGTAATCGCTTTCTCTTTATTCAACGTGACGTTGAGCATAAAGTCTGGTTTACACATTGCATTGATTTCCCGGGTCATATTTTGAACAGGATTATCTTGCATATTGCCCCAAGTTGAACGTATATCGCCAATCATTTTAGCGTTATGGAAGGTCATAATTGTTTCTATGCCAGCAATACCAGGCATAATACCTTTAGGCCCACCAGAGAAGCCAGCGAAGAAGTGAGGTTCGATAAAACCGGTGACAATTTTAAAGTCAGATTCAACATAATCTTTGTTCAGGTATACATCACAACCATATTGACTATGGCCTACTTTTTTAAGCGTATCCTTATCATTACAATGATTATGTACAATTTTCACTTTGCTCACTATGTCTTCACCAAGCATTTGTACAAGTTCTTCTCGTGTTTGATCGCGATGTGTACCTGTACCATTGATAATCACAAAGTTTTCTAAAGGTACGTGGGCTAATGTTTCTATCAGTAATGGTACGAGAATGTGATTGGGTGTCGGTCGTGTGATGTCACTAATAACAATAGATACAGTTTGGTTAGCACTCACCATGTCTTGCAATGGTTCTGAGCCAATTGGATTATTTAGGGCTGTACGTATTGCTGTTACATGATCTTCAAGTGGATCAATGTTTTTGGGTTCAATTAGAACGCTTTGCTCCGGCAAGTCAACTTCAACATTTGATTTGCCGTATAATATTGTAGTCTTCAAAGTTAATCCTCCTTTTTAGTTAAAGCGCTTTCATAATTAGCGGCATTTGTGGCTTGTTTTAACTTAGGAAATGCTTTGTGATTGGTTTTAAAATGTTCCTGAGTGCCATCAATGCCTTTGCGCTTCTGGTATTGATCTACCATGATAACAGCAATTGGACATAAAATCGCCGTAGTAATAGCAGAAACTGAAATTTGAGCTGTCGCGATAGGCGCTACTTTTTCTATCATAGCAAATTCACTTTGGCTCAAATTACCACCTGCTGCAGTTGAAGCGGCTGCGACAACTGCAGCAGGTGTAGAAACGGCGTTACCTGCAGTAGACGATTCTGAAATAGGACCGATGACACTTTTCTCTTTAAATAGTTTAAAGGCAATTACACCTGTCACAGCTGTACAGACAAATGTAAGTAATGCTAATGTGAGACCACCAGATAATACTGAGAAATTAAAGAATTCAGCTAAATTCATTCCTGCTCCTAATGAAAAGGCAAAGAAGGGAATGAGTAATGATTCTCCTGGTCGTAAAAATTCTGCGATTTTAGGATCTAAGTTACCTAAGAGCATACCTATTGCGAGTGGTAATAACACAGAAACGAAAGAAATGACTGGAAAATTCGTACCGATAAATCCTAAAGATATTAATGTAAGTAAAGGACCATCATTAATAGCTAATATAGATAAACCACCGATATCAGAGCGGTTACCATATGCACTTGTTAGCGCAGCATACATTCCGCTGTTACTATTGGTCATTGCTGCAATAATTGCTATTGTAGATAAACCGAATAACCCTGTCCATGGATCAAATATAGCGCCAAGTAATAGACCAACGCCTAACCCCGAAAAATATTTCGTTGATGTTAATATCATACCTTTTTTTAACGCTTTGCCACCAATCTTTAAATTCATTTGACTTCCTACACAAAAGATAAATAGGGCTATTAAAACGAGCGCACTATCTTTAAATAAATCCTGAGAAAAACCGCCAATTTGCAACATTTCATAATGTCCTTCTTCAGTCTTTGGAGCCCCTAAAAATTTCAAACCATTCGTAATAAAATTCAAGTGCAATTGATCAATCGTGTTGATTGCAGCACCTAATAATAACGGAACAACCATCAAGCCACCAGGTACTTTTTCAATCGTATCTTTAATTCTCATAACGAAACATCCCCTTAATTATGCTAGTGGTTATGGAAAAATGTTCTTATGATGTTCTTAGTCGTTTTTTTTATTAATTTTTCCGAATTTGCTAACGTCTCTGCGAGTGACAATGGACCATCGGTTAAACTAAAAGCACTTACCACACCAACCTCATCAAATTGGTCTATATCTACTTCGATAGAGCCTCCGATAAAGATGACAGGGACATCAAATTGTTTCGCACATTTTGCGATGCCCATAGGTGTCTTACCATAAAAAGTTTGAAAATCAATTTTGCCTTCTCCAGTAATAACTAGATCTGCATTTGGTAAAAGCTGTTCTAATTGCGTATGTTTTATTACTACTTGAATACCATCTTCAAAATGACTAGGTAAAAATGCTTTGAAAGCACCTCCTAGTCCGCCAGCTGCACCAGCCCCTGGCAAATCATGAAGCCTCATATCCGTACTTCTTTCTACAAGATTTGCCCAATGCGTGAGATTGTCATCAAGTTGTTTAATATTATCTTCTGTGGCACCTTTTTGTTTACCAAAAACATGTGAAGCGCCGTCAGGACCTATTAAAGGATTTTGAACATCCGTCGCAATAATAAATTCACAATGTTTAATTCTAGTGTCGAAATGACTTAAGTCTATTTGCTTAATATGTTGCAAAGCACCTCCTCCAAAGGCGATATCTTTGCCGTTTTCATCTAATAGTTTGGCGCCTATAGCTTGTAACATACCTGCACCAGCATCATTTGTTGCAGAGCCGCCAATAGCTAAAATAAATTTTTTGTAACCTTTTTCTAAAGCGTCATAAATTAATTCGCCTGTGCCATAAGTCGTTGTTGTCATAGCATTTAAAGTGTCATCAGTTAAATGTTTTAGCCCAGAAGCTTCTGCCATTTCAATTACGCATGTGTCGTCACCGAGCACACCATATTGAGCAGTTACATGATTTCCAAGAGGACCTGTTACTGAAGCAGTATGAAAGCTTCCGTTTGTGGCATTCACTAGTGCTTCCATCGTACCTTCGCCGCCATCACCAACGGGTAAAGCATGTATGTCAGCTTGTGGATATACTTCTGTAATGCTGTCTGCCATATATTTTGAGACTTGGGTTGCTGTCATACTCCCTTTAAATGAATCCGGTGCTAAAATGATTTTCACTTGTGAATCCTCCTTTGTAAACGCTTACTTTTGTTTATTATTTCATTGTATCGATTTTATTTTATTGAAAATAGAGTTAAACTATACAAATATAAAGCTATAATTTTGTATAAAAACGATAAGTGGTGAAAATATGAATATACTCACAGAGGAAATGGCAACATTAATTGTAGAAGAAACAGCTAAAAGAACACAGAGCAATATTAATATCATGAATTTTAACGGAGAAATCATAGCATCATTTGATAAAAAACGTGTAGGCACAATTCATGAAGGTGCACGTAAAGTATTAGAACGAGAAGAGACAGTTATATTATCAAAGGAAGATAGTGCAATATTAGAAGGAACGCAACCAGGCGTAAATTTACCGATTATTTTTCAAGATAACATCGTCGGCGTGATCGGTATAACAGGTGATCCTGAAAAACTTACACATGTATCGGATTTAGTGAAAATGTCTACGGAATTATTGCTATACCAAAATTATTTTACATACGAATTAGAAGGGAATATACGTAGTCAGGAGTTATTTATAGAAGAATTGCTGAAAAGTGAACCGTCAAAATCATTTATTCAACATTTGAGTAATCAACTTAATACTAATCTATTAACATTCGGCAAATGCATTATCATCAATATTGAAAAACAAATATTCTCTAGGAACAGCACCGTGCGTACATTAGCAAGTAAGATTGACCCTAGTTCTTTTGTCATTGCGTTTACGAATCATAACCGTATCGTAATTCTTGCTACTGATGAAGACCGGTGTGCATTAGATGAGAAAATAAATCGAATTCATCAAATGTTTAAAGACTTACAATTAGAAGTGCATATGACCTCAAGTCTTATATTTACAAATTTAAATGATTTTAAAAAAGCATATGAAGAATGTGAGCTCGTATTTATGTTAAATGAGCAATCAGCACCACTTGTATCATTTGAAGAGGTAGAAGAAAAAACACTGTTATATCAAATCGACAGCGAAATTAGAGAACGATTCAAAAAAAGAATAATAGGGGATTTAGATGAGCAAAGTATTGCAACATTGAAAATATTTTTTCATAACAATTTGAATATCTCGCAAACAGCAAAGCACTTATACATTCATAGAAATACACTGTTATATAGGTTAGAAAAATGTAAAACAGTTACAGGATTGAACCCTAAAAAGTATTCTGAGGCATTGAAATTACAAATTGCAATGTGGTGTTAAGGCGAGAATAGATAGGTGTGATTTGAAAAGCAAATGATTATAAAATTTAGAATTTTGATATTTATCATGATTGAATTTTCAAATTGTAATGGGTGTAAAATATTAGAACTTCAATTTTTAGAAAATTATTAAAAACCACTTTACAAATTACACGAACAACAATATAATAAAATTAAGTTATTGCTAAATAATTCTATAAAATAAATAACGAAAATCTTTATAGATGCAAAACGTTTTGTTTTCAGTTTGAAATTTTGTTTTGGAAATGGCGCCATTATTGAGTTGTTAAGTAATAACTCACATCAATGTGTCATTGGTGTATTTCGAGATGAAGGAGCGTGAACAAGATATAGCCGAAATAAAAGTTATTGTTTAGAAAAGTATTTTGCAAAGCACGAAGCTATAAAATAAGTATTACACTACAGAGGAAGTAGCACCTTATTTTCAACTTAAAAGTTGAGCATATTCAAAACTAATAATTTCCACCTTTGTTACTCGCGACATAATTCAATTGCAAGTATACCTCTTTATCACTTTATCAAATGATTATATATTAAATATTCACCTACTTTAAAGCAGACATTTGGTCTGTAACATGTCACTTTGAATGATTGTAAATACCACAAGTTATAAATGTTAGATTGTTTATATAGCACAAATCTATCTATTTAACTCACTTAATCTTTTAACATTTATCAATGAATAGAACCAGTTTATATCAAATGAAAATATTAAATAGATTAACTGTGCGTTTTATGATTGATAGAAATATAACATTTTATTGATGGTGATATGAAAACTACCTATGAAGCAGGTTCCTTATATTGTAAGCATCATAGTTGCATAGTAAATTAAATGATATCTTACATTCAAATATGACGATAAACTGGTGAACATAAGAAGCTCCAAGCAATGCATTAATAATGATTGCTTGGGCTTTTTTGTGTTTAAAGCAGCTACCATTTGTTTGAATCAGATGAATTTGTAATAAAGAAAAAATAAATATATTTTTCAAATTTTCAAATATTATAGTTGTTTTTTGCTTTTTAATATGACATACTCAATAACAATTAGTATAACGTATTTCAAAATAGGGGTGATTTAGTATGACAAAATATATTTATGCATTTGACGAAGGTCAAAAATCAATGAAAGATTTACTAGGTGGCAAAGGGGCCAATTTGGCTGAAATGAAACGCTTAGGGTTACCTGTTCCAGATGGTTTCACGCTTACAACTGAAGCGTGTATTGAATACTTGAAACATGGTTCTAAAGTGCCTGAAGCATTATCAGAACAATTGAATAGTCAATTAGCAGCATTTTCTCAACGTACAGAAAAATCATTTTCATCTGAGGAACAATTATTACTTGTTTCAGTACGTAGTGGAGCAAAAATATCTATGCCTGGCATGATGGATACAATTTTGAACTTAGGGCTAAATGATGATAACGTGAAAAAATTAGCAGCGAAAACAAATGATGCTCGCTTTGCTTATGACTGTTATCGTAGATTGTTACAAATGTTTGGTGAGGTCGTATATGGCATACCAATGAATGCATTTGATACATATTTTAATGCTTATAAAACGCAACATGAATATCAAAATGATGCTGATATTCCGACAGAAGGGTTACAAGAAATTTGTGAACATTTTAAAGGTGTCTATTTAGATGAAGTATACAAACCATTTCCACAAGAACCATTTGATCAACTAACAGAAGCAATTGAAGCAGTATTCAAATCGTGGGATAACGATCGTGCTCGAGTCTACCGAGAATTAAATGAAATTCCACATGATATAGGTACTGCAGTTAATATTCAAGAAATGGTATTTGGGAATAGTGGCGAACGCAGTGGTACAGGTGTTGCGTTTACACGTAATCCTGTCACTGGAGAAGTAAAATTATTTGGTGAATATTTATTAAATGCACAAGGTGAAGATGTCGTAGCTGGTATACGTACACCTAAAGATATAGAATCATTAAAAGATCAAATGCCACATGTGCATCAACAATTTGTAGATGTATCGCAACGTTTAGAGAAACATTATAAAGATATGCAAGATATAGAATTCACGATTGAGAATGAACAGCTCTATATTTTACAAACGCGTAATGGCAAACGTACAGCGAATGCAGCGATTCACATAGCAGTAGATTTAGTTGAAGAAGGTGTAATTACAAAAGAAGAAGCTGTGATGAATGTCGAAGTAAAATCGATTGATCAATTATTGCATCCTAATTTTGATAAAACAGCGCTAGAACATGCTTCAGTTATTTCTAAATTAGGCTTGCCAGCCAGTCCAGGTGCAGCGAGTGGAAAAATTGTCTTTTCAGCAGAAACCGCTAAAATACAATTTGAACAAGGTGAAAGTGTTATTTTAATGCGCCCTGAAACGTCACCTGAAGATATTGAAGGTATGGTCGCAAGTGAAGCAATTGTAACGACGCATGGCGGAATGACTTCTCACGCAGCAGTTGTAGCACGTGGTATGGGTAAATGCTGTGTTACAGGTTGTTCAGATTTAGAAATTAATGTTGTCGATAAAGTTGTAAATTATCCTGGTGGCACATTGCACGAAGGCGATATGATATCTGTTGATGGTGCTCAAGGGGACATCTATGTTGGAGAAGTTGAAACAATGAAAGCAGAAAGAAGTGAAGCTTTCGAACAGTTTATGGAATGGTCAGACGGTGTAGCAAAATTAGACGTACGTATGAATGCAGAAACGCCTCAAGATATCCAAGCTGGCTATCAATTTGGTGCAAAAGGCATTGGGCTTGTACGTACAGAGCATATGTTCTTTGGACCTGAACGTCTCGTTGAAATGCGTCGTTTCATTCTGTCAGATACACAAGATAAACGTATCGCAGCTTTAAATGAAATTAAACAATATCAAACAGCAGATTTTGAAGAAATATTAAAACTATCTGGAGAACGTCCGACAATTATTCGTTTGTTAGATCCACCACTACATGAATTTTTACCAAAATCAGCGGAGGAAAAATCATCTGTTGCCGGACAATTAAACGTACCAGTAAAAACATTAGAACAATATATAGAAAATTTAAACGAAGTGAATCCAATGCTTGGTCATAGAGGTTGTCGTTTAGCTATTACCTATCCTGAACTATATGTCATGCAAGTAGAAGCGATTATGGAAAGTGCATTAAGATTAAAAGCACAAGGTATTGATTGCCAACCAGAAATCATGATACCGCTTGTTTCAACTGTTGCAGAATTCACGACATTAAAGACACAAATCACTGAACGTATTGAAGTATTACAGCAAGAAGCGGGAGAATCTGTAAATTACCTCATAGGTACAATGATTGAAACACCACGTGCTTGTCTAATTGCAGGAGATTTAGCAAAAGAATGTGATTTCTTTAGCTTTGGTACGAATGATTTAACACAGTTAACATTTGGTTTTTCACGTGATGATGCTGGGAAATTTATTGGTGCATATTCTGAACAAGGCATCTTAGATATTGATCCTTTCCAAACGTTAGATGTAGAAGGGGTAGGACAATTAGTTAAAGTGGCAACGGAACAAGCGAAAGCTGCCAATCCAACGCTTAAAATAGGAGTTTGTGGTGAACTTGGCGGTGACCATAAATCAATACAATATTTTAATAATTTAGATATCGATTATGTCTCATGCTCTCCGTATAGAGTGCCAGGCGCATTGCTTTCTACTGCGCAAAGTGAAGTTGAAGGTGGTCGATTACGTGTTTAATGATACTCAAACACCACAACTCACTTTGTTCGTGGTATCAGATTCAATTGGTGAAACTGCACAACGCATGATTCACGCCACGTTAACTCAGTTTCCAGAAGTATCACAAATAGAGATTAAGAAGTTTCCATTTATTAAAAGTGAAACAGAATTAATCAATGTTTTGAAACGAGCAAAAGAGAGAGGGGCAGTCGTTGTTACGACGTTAGTGAACCCAGAATTTAATATAGTAGGTCAAAAGTACGCACAAAATGAACAAATCCCTTATGTCGACTATATGTCAGATTTAATAGGGATTATTCAGCAGCTTACCAATTGTTCACCTATTCTTGAAAGTGGCGCTTTACGCAAATTAGATGAAAACTATTTTAAAAGAATTGAAGCAATGGAATACTCAGTGAAATATGATGATGGTAAGCATTTTACTGATATCGGCGAAGCGGATGCGCTCATCGTTGGAGTTTCTAGAACATCAAAGACACCTTTGAGTATGTATTTAGCGAATAAGGGTTATAAAGTAGCAAACATTCCTTTAGTACCAGAAGTTGATATACCAGATGAAGTCTTTAAATATAAGAAGTTGAAAGTATTTGGTTTAACTGCTAGTCCTAATTACATTTTGAATATTCGTAATGAACGTGTAAAAGTTTTAGGATTACATGGCCCTACAAATTACAATAGTATTGAACGTATCAGACAGGAGTTAGTATATGCTGAGGAAATTTTTGAAAAATTAAACGCGACTGTGATTAATACGGAATATAAATCTATTGAAGAATCTGCATTTTATATTGAAAAATTCTTGTAATAACATCTATTATTTTAGATTTTATAATCATGTTTCAAAGCGAATGAAATATTTAAGACGTCGGTCAGTGTCTGTTTTAAAAAAGTGGAGACTAGTTATGTGTGAGAGTGGGTACTGTTAAAGTGATATAAAATTTTTAATAAGGAGTGTCACTATGCTTAAAACAGTAATGCCTTATTTGTTTTTTAACGGTACGTGTAAAGAAGCACTAGGTTTTTATAGTGAAATATTAAGTGGGACGACCAAAGGAATCATGACTTATGGCGAAGCGAATGAATCAGTTGCTGATGACCCGAATAGAATTATTCATAGTCAACTCGAGGTAGATGGTCAAATATTTATGCTGTCTGATATTCCGAAAGATGATGATACTATGTTACAAGATCGCAATGTCTATATTGTGTTAGAGTTTGAAAATAAAGCAGATATAGAGGAAGTTTATAACCGTCTCAAAGAGGGTGGAGAGGTACAGATGGAACTAGCAGATATGTTCTGGGGTGCTAAGTACGCTAAACTGGTAGATAAATATGATATTGGTTGGGATTTAAGTTATACTTTTCCGACATAGTATAAAACCACGTGCTCAATTATTTATGAGTACGTGGTTCTTTATATTTATTTATCCATATAGGCACGCGTAACTTTTCTGCGACCAAGGGTATAAACAAACAAGCCGGCTATAATGGCGCATCCAATAGAAATGAATAAGTTAGTCAGTATATCAGATTTCTCAGGAAGCATACTATGTATAATAAAAGGGAGAATATATTGATTAAAGTTTGCAATCAAGAACATCATTCCAGCAAAAATATAACTCCCATTACGCACTTTCTTCATCTCTTTTTTCAATGATTCTTCTGAATAAGCCTCTACTACATCTATTTTTTTGCTTCTAATAGCGATGATCATAATTAGAGATAATATCATAATTAAAGCAAAACCTAAAATACCTAAGATAGGTATACGGTATAAGTAAAATTCTATCCATATATCTGCTACAGAAATAATCATGATGCCCCAAAATAGCCACACAAAATATTTAGCGTATTCATGAAGTAATTGCTGTCTTTCATATTCATCAGTAAACCTGAAGTTAGGAATTAAACGAAGTAACTTGTTATTTTCCATTATACGTCTCCTTTTGATCAATAAGTTTTACACGTGAATCTTTAGCAATTGTAAATACTGCAATAACTATTACAGGGAAAAATGTGTTTAAGTCAGTTAGACGTTCCATATTCAATGCGTTTCCTGCAAGCATTGGAGCAATGACTGAGTTAACAAGTAGTATATAAATGATTGCTACAATAAGAAATATAATTCTCTTATTACGTGAATTTTTTAATGTTTGATGATACGTTTCTTTATCAGTAACTTCTATTGTAAGGGCATCTGCTGCAAAATGACTCATAGACATCCTGCATGCCAATATAATTATCAATATGATACCGCCTATACTAAAAGGTGAAATAAATGAACGCTCAATATCAAAAAATATAGATAAGTAAAGTAAAGATAAGAATATGTATAGTGAAATAATTGAAAGTTTAGCAAGTAATTTGTCAATTTCATGTCTTTGATATTCATCGGGATAGTTCGTTGTTCCTGCAAATCTTTGATAAAGCCATTTATCTTTATTATTCATGATTATCATCCTCCCAAAATAAGTCATTTAAGGTGACATCTAATGCTTTAGCAATCTTTATACATAAATTAAGCGAGGGATTATATTTATCGTTTTCAATCATATTAATGGTTTGACGAGATACTTCTACTGAACGCGCAAGTGTGAGCTGTGACATGTTTTTAGCAGTACGAAAGTTTTTAACTTTATTCATAATAGATTTATTACCCTTCTTTAGTGTCAAATATATATTACATGTACAATATATATGACATGAGAGTATGTGTCAAATATACACGACACTATAAGCTATTTTAGCTTATGAAAGATTCATGACGAAATGCCTAAGGAATCAACAAGACTCTAAAATATCTTGAATACAAAATGAGCCATTAGATTTCTGTTAGGAGACTAATGGCTCATAATATTATGAGGATTAAATTGAATGTTCTATTGATAATGAATCGTTGCGGTAAATACAACAGGTTCATCAGTTAGATTAAAGTAACGATGAGGCACGTCACTATTGAAGCGGAAAGCTTGATTACTATTGATCGTATACATTGTTGTATCGACTGCTATTTTTAACTGGCCTTTGTTAACAATAATATATTCTTCAGACCCAGTATGATGAGGTTCAGAAAGCATCTTGCCTCCTGCTTGTATCTCCATTTTAAACATTTCAAATTTTTTATTATCGTCGTAAGGAAAATAAGGATAAATCGCTATTTGTTCATCAATGATAGGGATGATATCTGATTCATCAATAAAGTCTACGCTATCATTATTCATCGCTGTTAATTGAGACAATGATAAATGTAATCCATTTGCGATTTTCCATAACGTTGTAATCGTTGGATTAGAAGTGCCTTTTTCAATTTGGCTCAGCATGTTTTTACTCACACCTGTTGCTATTGCAACTTTATCTAAACTGAGGTTGTGTTTTTTTCGGTAGTCAGATAAATTTCTGGCTACTATATTCTGAATATTATACAAGTGAATCCTCCTATTTACAATATAACGTACATATCGTACCATATATTGTGTTGCTTTAAAATAAAGCGAGCAAGGCGGTACAATATGGAAAAGTATAGAAAAATAAAACCATTTAATTGGTTATTGTTTATAGGAATCTTATTGATAGGCGCTAACTTAAGAGCACCGATCACCTCAATTGGTGTTGCGTTACCTGACATTAAGACAGATTTAGCGATGTCTAATAGTGCAGTCAGTGTTATAACAGTTGTGCCATTATTGGCATTCTCTGTGATTTCATTATTTGCTGCTCGAACAAGTAATAAAATGGGATTAGAAAAAACAATTTTCTTAGCACTTTGTTTAATCTTTATTGGTGTTCTTGTCAGATCAATTACGGACATTTCATGGTTATACATAGGAACAGTGCTAATAGGTATTGGTATCGGATTTGGTAATGTACTAGCACCAGCAATGATTAAGGCGAAATTTCCACTACATATCGGTATTATGACGGGATATTATACCGTTGTGATGAATGTGTTTGGTGGCTTATCCTCATATGGGACAGCGCCCTTAGTAAAGGCATTTAATTATAATATCGCTATAAGTGTTATAGGAATTATCACACTTATAACAATTATTATATGGTCATTTCAATTAAAAGGAACACAAGAAACCGCCACAGCTTTACCTCGGAAAAGTGTGAATGTGTGGAAATCTCCATTAGCATGGCAAATTACGATACTTATGGGAGGACAATCACTTATATTTTATTCGTTGATTAATTGGCTGCCTGCTTATTTATCTCATAGTGGTATGACTATTAATGAGGCAGGCGCATATTTATCTATTATGCAGATTGCTATTATTCCATTTACCTTCATTACACCTATATTTGCGACTAAAATGAAATCGCAATTCTTCTTAACCTTTATTACAGGTATATGTTTTATTGTGGGTGTGACAATTATGCTAATTGCGCCAAATCTAGCAATCATTTCTACTATCTTAATCGGCGTTGCGGGTGGTCTTGCGTTTGGCTTAGTGAATACGTTCTTTAGTTTAAGAACGGAACATATTCAAACATCAGCAAAGCTTTCAGGAATGGCTCAAGCAGTAGGTTATCTTGTTGCAGCAGTAGGTCCGTTATTATTTGGTATCTTGCATGATATGACAGGTAAATGGACCGCTTCACTAAGTATTTTATTAATTACTGCGATTGTTATAACGTTATTTGGCTCACAAGCGGGACGTAAACGTACTATAGAACAATCAAGCACAATCAAAACAAAATAAATAGTTTGAAAATAAGCTGTCATATATTTTTATAAATTAAATGAAATGTATTTAAAATGGTAAAAATACTCACAATAGAATATAATTGAAATGATTATATCGATTGAAATATTATTCATTGAACGTTATTATTTATGACATTCAATTTATATGTGAATAAAATGGAAGTTTTGATGCAATATTTAATTTTTAAATAACAGATTTCATAAAAGAGAAGTAGTGAGGTGATTTTATGCAATTGATGTTTGATACAGGTATAAGTCCGATATATAGAATCGTGTTAGCTTTCTTTTTTCTAATGAACATCGTGCTCGCTTTACTTATTGTATTTTTAGATAGGGATAGAAGAGATGCGACCTCAACTTGGGCATGGTTATTCTTATTATTCGTTATGCCGATTTTAGGTTTTATTGTGTATATATTCTTCGGACGTGCAGTTAGAAAAAAACGTGAACGCGGATTTGAGCATAATCAAATTGAAGATGGGTTGAAAAGGTTACGGTCACAACTTCAAGATGATACAAACAAAATTAGTGATTCAAAAAATCCTATTGTAAGAAAACATGCTGATATTGCTAATACGTTATTAACGAAAGAACAATCTTTTTTAAGTAATAACAATAATATCGATATTTACACAGATGGTCATGATTTGTATGATCAAATGAAGCAAGATTTACGCAATGCTAAGCGCTATATTCATATGGAATATTACGTTTTAAAATTAGACGGCTTAGGTAGTGAAATTATTGAAATATTAGAAGAAAAAGCTGCAGAAGGTCTAGAGGTTAAACTACTCTATGATGCCGTAGGTTCTAAATCGGTACATAATTCTAATTTTAAAAAGTTTCAGTCAGAGGGCGGACAAGTCGAGGCATTTTTCAAATCTAAAATACCTTTTATAAACTTTAGAGTAAATAACCGAAATCACCGTAAAATTGTAATTATTGATGGACTGACAGGTTATGTAGGTGGTTTTAATATAGGTGACGAATATTTAGGTTTAGACGAGAAGTTTGGCTATTGGAGAGATACACACTTAAGAGTGAGAGGCGACGGTGTCGATGCACTACAATTGAGTTTCATACATGATTGGAACTCGCAAGCTAAACGTGAACAGCTAGAATATAATAAAAGATATTTCCCGAACAATGCCTATCAAGGTGGCAACGTGTCTATGCAACTGGCTGCCAGTGCACCAAGTGATAATTGGCATCAAATTGAATTTGGATATATGAAGATGATTATGAATGCTAAAAAGTCCATCTATATGCACAGTCCTTATTTTATTCCGGATAAAGGGTTTATTAATGCCCTGCGTATTGCTGCGAAATCTGGTGTCGATGTTCGTTTGATTATACCGTGTAAACCTGATCATATATTTGTATATTGGGCGACAATTACAAGCGTAGCTCAGCTGATTAAAGACGGTGTGAAAGTCTACACATATGAGAATGGATTTATCCATTCTAAAATGATTATGATTGATGATGAAGTATCAAGCGTGGGTACTGCAAATATGGATGTTCGTAGTTTTGAATTAAACTTTGAAATTAATGCATTTATGTATGACACGCAAATCGCGGAACAATTAAAAGAAGCATTCTTTGAAGACCTTAAAGTTTCAAAAGAACTCACAGAAGAACGTTACGAACAGCGTTCACATTGGATTAAGTTTAAACAATCTATTGCTAAATTAGCATCTCCAATTTTATAATATTTGATTCTAATGTCTGATAATTCTTGACGTGAAATCAATACCAACAGCGATAGTTAACCTCATGGTGGCTACCGTTGTTTTTTAAATCAAAATAGAAAAAACAATTTTATTAGTATAGTAGACTTAACCATGTGTATCATAAACAAATTGTAATATAGCGAAGGGGTGTAGTTATGCAACAAGACACAGAAAAATATATCTATAGACAGTTATATAACCGCTTAAAAGATGATATACTCGCATTCAAATATGAAAGTCATGAAAAAATCCCTTCAAAAAGAGATATGGCAAAGCATCTTAATGTGAGTGTGAACAGTGTGAAATCAGCTTACGAACAGCTATTAGCTGAAGGTTACATTTATACAAAGGAACGAAAAGGTTATTTTATAGAACCGTTAGATAAATTAATCGTCGATCCTGACGCACAAATTTCATTAGAGGGCCACGAACATACAACTCGAACTACATTTGATTACTCTTTTTCCCATATGAGTACAGATATATCAGAATTTCCAGTCGACACATGGGCAAAGTTAACAAAGCGTGTATTTCAAGATTATGATTATTATTTGTCGACTATTCCACACGTTAAGGGCCCAATAGAACTAAGACAATCTATTGCAAAACTTGTGTCATATCAAAGAGGGATACAATGTCATCCTGAACAAATCGTTATAGGATCAGGAACGAATACTTTATTGATGCAGTTAATTCAATTATTGGAAAGAAACGTAACGATTGCTGTAGAAAATCCTGGTTATTCACGTTTTAGAACATTACTAAATCAAACGAATACATCAACCACAGCAATAGAATTAGATCATAAAGGTATATCTATAGATCAGCTCAAACAAGTGCAACCTAATGCTGTTATTGTAACACCATCTCACCAGTTTCCTATGGGCACCATTATGCCTGTCTCAAGACGAATCGATTTATTAAACTGGGCAAGCCAAACACATAGCTATGTTATAGAAGATGACTACGATAGTGAGTTTAAGTATGAAACAGACAATATACCGTCATTGTTTAGTTTTGATAAAAATGACAGCGTGATTTACTTGGGTACTTTTTCCAAAACATTAATGCCAGGTTTACGTATGAGTTATATGATTTTACCATCAAAATTGATTAAGCAGTTTGAATTACAAAATGATAATATGATACCAGATTTTTCTATGTTAAATGCATTAACACTCAATTTAATGATTAAAGAAGGTCATTACGAAAAATATATTAAAAAAATGCATCAACTATATGGAAAAAGAAGGTCTCTATTAATCGAACATTTAGAAAATGTTTTTAAAGATGACATTCAAATAAAAGATACACGCGCAGGTTTACACTTCATCATAGAAGTAGTTTCTCCTTATACATATACAGAAATTGAAACACGCGCAAAAGCACAAAAATTAGAACTTTATACTATTAAACGCTTTTCTGTAAAAACATTTCAAAAGAATGAGGCGGTTAAAATTTTAATTATTGGCTTCTCAAAAATTGAACAATCACAGATACCTGAAGCTGTAAAGCGTTTGAAACAAGTGCTTTCTGAATAAACTGGGTCTTTACATAATACCAATAATGACTTAAATTTTTAGACAACCATAAATCTTTTTTAATAAGCATGAGGAGGTTTTTTAATGTCAGGTCAATTTGAGCATTTTAAAGAAAAAAGAGAAAAGTATGTAGCACGTGGTGTTGGTAATGGAAATTTGCATGTTGCAGATAAAGCGCAAGGAGCAACAATTACTGACGTAGATGGTCATACATTTATTGATTTTGCTGGTGCTATTGGTACGCTTAATGTCGGTCATACGCACCCAGAAATTACCAAACATTTAAAAGAAAAGCTAGATAAATTCATTCATCCCGGCTTTAATGTCATGATGTATGAAAGTTACCTTAACCTAGCACAGAAATTAACAGAGATTACGCCAGGTGAATTTGCTAAAAAAGCTATTTTACTAAACTCTGGTGCTGAAGCAGTAGAAAATGCAGTGAAAATTGCTCGGAAATATACAGGTAGACAAGCCGTTGTATCATTTGTACGTGGTTTTCATGGTCGTACAAATTTAACAATGTCTATGACAAGCAAAGTGAAACCTTATAAATATGGATTCGGTCCATTTGCACCTGAAGTTTATCAAGCACCATATCCTAATATTTCTGAAAAATCTGAAGAATTAACGGAAGATGCATATGTAGATCAAGTGATTCATAAATTACATGACTTCTTCATTGAAACTGTAGATCCAAGTGACGTTGCATGTATTGTAATGGAACCCGTACAAGGTGAAGGTGGATTTATTATTCCTGATCAAAAGTTTGTTGATACAGTAAAACAAATTTGTGAAGATAATGGTATCGTTTTTGTAGTAGATGAAATACAAACGGGTTTTGCTAGAACAGGTAGAACCTTTGCAATTGAACATTTTGGTATTGAACCAGACTTAATCACAGTTTCTAAATCACTTGCTGCGGGATTTCCTTTAAGTGGTGTAGTAGGTAAAGCAGAAATCATTGATAGTGCAGCGCCAGGAGAATTAGGAGGTACGTATGCAGGTAATCCATTAGCTTGTGAAGCTGCGTTAAAAGTAATTGATATTATAGAGCAAGAGCAATTAAATGATAAAGCAGAACAGCTTGGCCATGATATTGAAGTATATTTGCAAGAACTCAGTCAGTCACACAAGCATATCGCACAGATTCGTCGTCTAGGGGCTATGGTAGCTTTTGAAGTTGTAGATGCTGAAACAGGTTTACCTGATAAAGCACTGACAGGTAAAATCACACAAACAGCAAATGACAAAGGCTTATTGTTATTATCTGCAGGAATTAAAGGCAATGTTATACGCTTCTTACCTCCATTAGTAATAACTGATGAAGAACTTAACCAAGGCTTAAACATTTTAACGCATGTATTTGATGAAGTGACTTCAAATTATAGCGTTTCTTAAAAAATGAAGTTCATTTTCAAAATATTAAAAGGTATAAGTTAATGATAGACATAGAGTATAAAACGTTTTTTAAGGAGTGAAGGATATGGAACAGTTAGAAGTATATAATCCAGCAACGAATGAAGTAGTTGAACGTTTAGATTACACGACGCATGAGGAGATTGATGCACAGATAAACCGTGCTCATCAAGCTTTTCAAGAATGGAAAGTTGTAGATGCACATGAACGTGCTAGTAAATTAAACCAATGGGCTACACTTATAGATGAACACCAAGATGAACTTGCACGTCTGATTACCCTTGAAGGTGGTAAACCTTTAGCTGAAGCTCAAGGGGAAGTAGCTTATGCGAATTCTTATGTGAAATGGTATGCAGAAGAAGCGAAACGTGTCTATGGACGTACAATTCCGGCCCATACACCTTCTAAGAAAATGGTTATAGATAAATTTCCAGTTGGTGTGGTTGGAGCAATTACACCTTGGAATTTTCCAGCAGCAATGATTACGCGTAAAATGGCACCAGCTTTAGCAGCAGGATGTACAATCATTTGTAAGCCAGCAGTGAAGACACCTTTAACTACAATCAAATTAGTAGAACTTGCACATGAAGCGGGTATTCCGAAAGATGCGATATCTTATATTATTGCATCAGGTAAAGATGCGGGTGATATATTTACTGGACATGGCCAAATTAATAAAATAACGTTTACTGGATCGACAGCCGTTGGTAAAACATTAATTGAACAATCAGCACAAACAGTTAAAAATGTAACGATGGAACTTGGAGGTCTTGCACCGTTTATTGTACATAATGATGTAGATATTGAAGCAGCCGTTGATGGGACGATTGCTTCTAAGTTCAGAAATGCTGGACAAACATGCATATGTGCAAACCGTATCTTTGTACATAAAGATATAGCGGAACAATATACAGCAAGACTAACTGAAAAAGTACATGCACTCACAGTAGGTGATGGTTTAGAGGAAGAAGTTAAAATAGGTCCTCTAATAGATCACAATGCTGTCGAGAAAGTGTTAACACATATTACGGATGCACAAGACAAAGGTGGCAAGTTATCTCGTAGTTTAGAAGAGATCCAAGCATTAGGTGGCAATTTCTTAAAACCAGTAGTAATTTCTAATGTAGATTTGAACATGAAAGTGATGCATGAAGAAACATTTGGACCTGTGGCACCAATCATGACCTATGATGATTTAGATGAAGTGATAGACATTGCAAATGATACTGAATTTGGGTTAGCTTCATATTTCTTCACAAATAATTATCGTACTGGATTGAAATTATTTAATGAATTAGAGTACGGCGTCATTGGATGGAACGACGGTGGCCCTTCTGCAGCACACGCACCTTTTGGTGGTTTGAAAGAAAGTGGTTATGGTCGAGAAGGCGGTACAGAAGGAATTGAACCATATTTAGAAACTAAATATCTATCAATAGAAACTTAGCAGATAATTTTGATTTTCAACAATTACAATATGAAATGATTTAAACGTAAACAAAGTGCGGAAATAAAGTGATTGCAAGGTTGGAAATATCGTAATTAATTAGATGTTATTTCAGCCTTAATATATCACTTTTTGAAATTTGATGAATGATATGGGGTATGTTCAATGAAATCAGAATTTAATAAATCAATGAGTATTGTTGATGTCTTGTTTCTTGCTATCGGCGCCATGCTTGGATGGGGATGGGTCGTATTATCAGGAGAATGGGTTTCAACAGCAGGTTTTGTAGGAAGTATTATTGCATTTTTAATAGGTGGATTTTTAGTTATTGTGATAGGACTTACATATGCAGAGTTAGCTGCAGCTATTCCTGAAACAGGAGGCGGATTTGTTTTTGTGAAAAAAGCATTTTCTCCGGGGATTGCTTTTATATCCGGCTGGTCGGTACTTTTTGGCTATGTCTCTGTAATAACATTCGAAGCGGTTGCTTTGCCAACTGTGATAGATTATGTAATTCCGTTTCAGCATCAAGGGTTATTGTGGAATATCGCAGGATGGGATGTTTATCTGACATGGGTACTCATCGGTTCTGTAGGAAGTATCATCTTAACGTCACTTAATTACTTCGGCGTTAAGCCAGCAGCGATTATACAAACAGTGTTTACAATATTTATCGTTGGAGTAGGATTACTACTTGTGTTTGGTGCAGGGTTTAATGGTAACTTTAATAATTTACAACCATTTGAAAATGGTGTTGGTGGTACAATGTCTGTCTTAATGATGATTCCTTTCTTATTTGTGGGATTTGACGTCATACCGCAAATAGCTGAAGAAGTAAAAGCACCAGCTAAAAAAATTGGTGGTATTTTAATTTTTTCTATTATTGCGTCAGTCATATTTTATTTATTGATTGTTTTTGGTGTATCCACAGGACTATCTCCACAAGCATTGACGACAAGTAGCTTAGCTACAGCTGATGCGATGGTCAATTTATTCGGTCATAGTGGTTTCGGTATCTTGCTAGTACTTGGTGGTGTCGCCGGTATTATTACGAGTTGGAATGCTTTCATTATTGGTGGTAGCAGAATATTATATGCCATGGCCAAAAATAAGATGATTCCTCAATGGTTTGCTTATATACATCCCAAGTTTAAAACACCTACACACGGTATTTTATTCTTAGGTGTACTTGCATTTGTTGCACCATTATTAGGTAGACCTGCACTTCAGTGGATTGTTAATGCAGGGGGTATAGGTGTTGTATTAGGTTATTTACTCGTGGCTATTTCATTCCTTAAGTTACGTAAAACACAGCCAGAGTTAGAACGCCCTTATCGTATTAAGAATGGTAAAGCAGTCGGTATAATTGCAATTGTATTAAGTGTGTTATTCTTAATCATATACTTGCCTGGCATGCCATCATCATTGGCTTGGCCATCAGAATGGTTGATTGTCTTAGTTTGGTATTTCATTGCATTTGTACTCTATTTTACACAAAAGAGAAATGTTGTGAGTAGTGAGCAAGTACCAATACAAGAAGATAGGTAATATTATTTTAATATAGGATAAATACAAAAAGCAGCCCGAATTTTATATTCGGGCTGCTTTTTGTGCACGCTTTTCCACATATGAGTCAGATTCAATTATCACTATTTAAAAATTAGTTAGCGATATGGATAAGTTGATCTCCAGGTTTAATCCATTGCTTATTTAAACATAGTTTATATAATGAAAAACTAATAGCTGCAGGTAAGAGGATGTGGAATACAAGGATTAACATCCAAACTTGTAGTGAGCCACCCATCGTATTAATAGTCATAATTTGACCGATGAATCCACTTGTTCCCATACCGGCACCAGCAGCATTATTCGTCATAGGGAACAATGTTGTCATGATAGGTGCAACAATTGCACTCGCAAGTGTTGGAGGTAAGAGTATCATAGGGTGCTTAATAATATTTGGAACTTGTAACATGCTTGTACCAATTCCAACGGATAATATACCGCCCCAGCCATTGTCTTTAAAGCCATTGACTGCAAATCCAACCATTTGAGCTGCGCAACCAATTGTCGCCGCTCCGGCAGCTAATCCACTTAAATCAAGCATAAGTGCAAGTGCAGCACTAGAAATAGGCGCCGTTAAAGCTAAACCGAAGATGACAGCTACGAGAATCCCCATTATGAATGGTTGTTGCTCAGTAGCAGCGTTGATGATTTTGCCTAAGCCAGTCATAAATTGATTGAGCGCTGGACCAAAGCTTTTTGCAATGAAACCACCAATAATAATTGTTAGTAAGGGCGTTATAATAATATCGATTTTTGTTTTTCCTGCATATAATCTACTCAGTTCAACTACGATTAAAGTAGCAATATATGCCCCCACAGGACCACCTTCAAAAGTGGTATACCCCAATGTTCCTACAATGACACAAGAAAAAACAACGAGTGGTTTTGCACCTAATCCATATGCAATTGCAACACCTATCGCTGCACCTGTCACAGACATGGCAACCTTACCTATTTCAGTTAAAAATGTTAAGTCTAATTGAGGTAGTAATGTTTGACTACCTATTGTATCCAAAATTAACCCGATAATTAACGATCCGAATAATCCTAAAGCCATAAAACTGAGTGCTTCTATGACCCACCTATGTAAATAATTCTTCATTTTTGTCCCCTTAATCTTTAAATAAAGTTATTTTATAAATTAAATTTAGTATACAGATATTTTTCAATGATGGCTAGTATATTTTAAGAATTAGTTTATAGTCAATATATCGCAAAATTAAATAGTTGAGATTATAAAAATTTAATTAGGTTATATAGTATAAATACAAGATGTTTCAACGGTTAGGGGGATTAGAATGTCGGAAATATATACGATAGGTCACGCGAATCATTCGGAACAGCAATTTATAGATATGCTTCAACAATTTAATATAGAGGTCATTGTGGATGTACGTGCGTATAGAGGGAGTAAACGCAATCCTCAATTTAATGAAGAGAATATGAGAAAATGGCTCACTGAAGCAAACATTGAATATCAATATAATACGTTGTTAGGTGGTAGAAGAAAAGCCTCTGAAAGTGTAGGTAGAACAATAAATGAAGCATGGAATAATGAGTCTTTCCATAATTACGCTGATTATACTTTGACGAAAGATTTTCAAGAAGGAATCAATGCATTAGAAGTGTTAGGGGATTCAAAACGTGTAGCATACATGTGTTCAGAACCTCATCCAGCGCGATGTCATAGATTAATTGTGAGTAATTGGCTAACTGCTCACAAATGGTCTGTACATCATATTATGCTTGATAACGAACAACAAATTATTCAGCAACAGCATGAATTAGGACAATGGGGTGCTTTGCCGATTATAGAAGATGATGGATACATTGTTTATCCTGAAATTGATGAAGGTAATTAGGATGTTATTGCTGATTACATACCATAGGAACTTCATGAACTTATAATCTCAAATCACCTCACATTCTAGTAGGACGCATACAAAAAATATGTGTTTTAGGTGTTTGTTGTTACGAAAAAAGTACCTCTATGTACAAATAAAAAAACCTAATCATGAAAAAAGCAGTTTTCTACATTTTGAGTAGAAAACTGCTTTTATTAGTTTACTGAGGTATTCAAATCTCAAGCGCTCTGATTTTCCTGGGAAATAAATAATGTGTAGGAATTATTTATTTAGGCTTTATTGACTGAAGCGTCATAAATAGATTCGATTGTTTCACCTAAGATTTTATCAAATTCTTCATCTGATTGATTTACATTTAAATCATTAATAAGTGCACGTGAGAAGCTAGCAATTAAATCTTTGTTTTGTTTAAGGACTTCGTTTGCATGTTCTCTACTGTATCCACCTGATAGTGCAACAACACGTACAACATTAGCATGGTCAATAAGTGTTTGGTATTGGTTAGCTTTTGTAGGGATAGATAGTTTTAACATCACAAGTTGATCATCGTTTAATTTGTTTAGTTCTTCTAAGATTGAGTCAGCTAAATATGCTTCAATTTCTGCTTTATTTTCAGCATTAATATTAACTTCTGGTTCAATGATTGGAACTAATCCAGCAGAGATAATTTGTTTAGCAACATCAAATTGTTGTTTTACCACTAAATCAATACCATCTTTGTTTAGTTCTAAAATATTAGAACGCATTTTCGTACCAAAAATTTTGTGTTCATTGGCACGACTTAATAAAGCATCTAAATCTGGCATAGGTTTCATTAATTGAACGCCATCTTTTTGTTCGTCTAAACCTTTATCAACTTTTAAGAAGGGAACAACGCCTTTATCTGCTAAGTAATCTCCAGTATGTTTACCGTCTACTTCGCGATCCATCGTTTGTTCGAAAAGAATTGCACCAATAATTTTATCAGCACTGAATGAAGGTGATGATACAATACGTGTACGCATGTCATGAACGAGTTTGAACATTTCATCTTCGCTATCGTATTGATCTTCAGTAACGCCGTAATCTTTAAGCGCTTTTGGTGTACTACCACCACTTTGATCTAATGCAGCAATGAAACCTTTACCATTTTTCACTTTATCAAATTGTTCTTTATTCATTCTTACCACTCCTTTTACTGTATTCTCTTTTAGTATGATAAAAATTGAAGCATAACGCAAGTTCAAGGCACTTAAGATACTAAAATATAATAAATATTCTATCTAATATAAAAAAATGTACATTAAACTAGGTCATAGGTTTAGAGACTGATATTAAAAATATAGGTGTTGGATTATAAAAAGCATCTTGTTCTTTATATACTCGAGCATAAACACCAGTATCAAGATGAATGTTTTGATATCCTAACTGTTTTAAGATGTTTATGTCATATCGTGGTCTTGATTGATGATTAATAGGTATGCTTTGTTTGATGATTTCGCTTTCCTGCAACATCTCATCTCCCAGTGTGTTATGTGCGTGATCTGTTGAGATATCCCCGTAATTAATAAAGGAATCTTTGCCATAGTTACCATCTATATTAATAAGATGACCATTTGGTTTTAACACACGTAACCACTCTTTGTAAGTAGCTTGTGTGTTAGGCATTAACCATGTCACATTTCGAGCGATAACGACATCAAAAGTTTCATTTTCATAATTTAGATGTTCTGCATCCATGACTTTAAATTGTATATTTTGATTTAATTGTTGTGCATTCTGTTTTGCAGATTGAATCATATCAGGAGCAAGATCAATACCTGATACTTCAGCGCCTTGTTGTGCACATATGATTGCTAGAAAACCAGCACCTGTACCTATGTCTAAGACTTTTAAACCATCTCTTAATCGAGTAATTGCTTCTATCTCTTTCAACCAAGCTGTTGCATGACTACTTTCTAATTCGGCCTGTTTATCTTTACTAAAAGACTCGGCACGTTTATCCCAATAATTTACAATTTGTTTTTTATCCATTTTCAAACCCTCTTTATTCAAGACTTTATTATTCCTTCTATATTATAGAATACTTTCAATTAAAAGTAAGATAATTAAAATACATATTGAAATTGATTATCATTATCATTAGAATGGTTTATATATAGATAAATATGCATAAATATAGACTTTGAATGCTATTGGAAGTATTTAATCAATTTTTATGGATGCATATAGGTCTAGTACTTATAAATTACACTAGGCTATTTTGACTTAGTTTAGAAAATAGATATGAACAGGAGATCAGCAATGAATAGAAAATATAGTATCCTATCTGGGATTGTATTATCAGCTACATTACTTACTGCATGCAGTTCAAACAATACAGCGAGTAATTCAGAAGATAAAGAATTAACGAAAGAGGAAAAACTTGTTACCGATCAAACAAACCGTGAAGTGAAGATTAAAAAAGATCCGGATAGTATTGTAGTAGGGGGCATACTGCCTTATTTTTCTGCTTGGTTTGTAGGGACGAATTCTACTAAAGAAATAAAAGGATTACATCCAAATGCCTACAATGCTGCAGAAAATTCAATGCTAGCTAAAATATCTCCTGATATTAAAAAAACATCTACTGAATTTGTTAAAAACGGTGATATAAATATAGAAGAATTATCTAAAATCAATCCAGATGTCTACTTTGAACTTGCATCTGAAAAGAAAACCTTAGATAAAGTTGCAGAAAGTGGTATACCTACAATTGGTCTTGATACTGTAAATGATGAAGATGATGATCCATTGACTACATTTAACAGTTGGTTAGAAATAACTTCAGAAATCAAAGGTGGTAAAACAAGTGAGAGAACTGATAATTTTATGCAAGAGGGTGAAAAATCTCAAAAAATGATTGATGAAAGCTTAAAAGACACAAAAAAATCAAAGAAACCCAAAGTTTTATTTCTACATCAGCACTCAGATAATTCTATCGTTGTAGCTGGATCAAATTTCCATAGTGAAAAATGGATTAAAGCAACTGGCGGAGTTGATATAGTTGGAGAAGATGGCGTAGAAGGACAAAAAGAAGTCAATATGGAACAAATTTATAAATGGAATCCGGATAAAATCTATATTACTAATTTCACTGAAACACAACCAGAAGATTTGATTGAAAATAAAACGGATGGTCAAGATTGGAGCCAAGTGAAGGCAGTGAAAGACAAAGAAGTTTATAAGGTACCTTTAGGTATTTATCGTTGGTTCCCACCAAATGGCGATGCTCCATTAATGTTGAAATGGATGGCACAACATAACCATCCTGATAAATTTAAATATAATATGAAAGATGAGATTAAATCATATTATCAAAAATTTTACGATTATGAATTATCGGACAAAGATGTAGAGTTAATTTTACATCCATCATCTGATGCTGCAAAATATTAATATTCGATAACAATAATTGGTATATAGGAAGATGAAATTAAAATTAAAAAAATAGATTATGAGTGTCGACAAAGTCTCGGATTTTGTCGACACTTTTTTGTACGCGATTCACTATACCTTTTTAGTTTTGAATGCCATTAATTTAAACTCGAAGTCATTTTAATATGACGTAATTTAAAGACATTTATATTTATAATTATTTTATGCTTTTCACTAATATTAACAAAAACCAAGCAATGTAAAAATTAAACGATTTTTTTGTGAAAAATCACCAAATACATAAATAAAATAAAAAAATAAAATAGAATATATATTCATATTATGTGTATAAAAATACAGTTAGTTAAGTTTGTAAGATTCATTAATTTCGTTAAGTTTAAACTTAACACTGTGCTTGTAGCAATTTTAATATTCAAATTAATTGGTGTTTTTATATAATTATTCATCTTTTACAAATAACTCGTTTGAATGTAATTTGCATTATTATTTAAAATTCGTTAGGCTCATGTTTGTGAATAATTAAATAGTTCTTGCTAATTCATTAAATTTATTAGCGGTAATTTTACATACAAATTTACTATGAGGGGTGTTCAACAATTGAAAAAGAATAAAGTAATGGATTGGACGACCTTTATAGGGTCTTCCGTAATTTTATTAATTGCAGTAATTCCTATGATGGTTTTTCCAAAGGCCAGTCAAGATATTATTACGAAAATGAATGAAGCTGTGGTAAGTACAATTGGTTCAGTATATTTATTTATTGGATTGGCAATTTTAATATTTGTTTTGTACATTGCATTTGGAAAATATGGAAATGTGACATTAGGTAAATCTACAGATAAACCTGAATTCAATAATTTTAGTTGGGCAGCAATGCTGTTCTGTGCTGGTATTGCTTCAGATATTTTATATTGGGGCGTTATTGAATGGGCCTTTTACTATCAAGACCCGCCACACGGTGGTAAAGGAATGACGGATAGTGCTTTAAACTACGCTACAATGTATGGCATGTTCCACTGGGGTCCTATCGCTTGGGCAACATTCGTACTGCCAGCGTTATGTATTGGTTATCTTATATTCGTGAAGAAAAAACCAGTGTTTAAAATCAGCCAAACGTTACGACCTATCTTAAAAAGTCAGACAGATGGTTTTATTGGACAAGTTACTGATATTATATTTATCTTCGGTTTACTTGGAGGCGCTGCAACATCACTCGCACTTGGCGTACCGATGATTACAGCAGGTATAGAAAGATTAACCGGTTTAGACGGAGATAGTATGGTCATGCGTGGTGCGATTCTATTTATCATAACTGCACTTTTTGCATACAGTTCTTATTCTGGATTGAAAAAAGGTATAAAAGTATTAAGTGACGGGAACGTTATTTTGTCATTTGTTTTACTCGGATTTGTACTGATTGTTGGTCCAACTGTGTTTATTATGGAAACAACAATAACAGGTATGGGTAATATGGTAAAAAACTTCTTCCAAATGGCGACATGGATAGAACCATTCGGAGGTATCGGTGGACGTAAGGAAACGAACTTCCCACAAGATTGGACAATATTCTATTGGTCATGGTGGATTGTATATGCACCGTTTATAGGGTTGTTTATTGCTCGAATTTCTAAAGGGCGAACTATGAAAGAAGTCGTTCTAGGTACGATAATATACGGTACTTTAGGCTGTATGTTGTTCTTTGGTATTTTCGGTAACTATGCAGTTTACTTACAAATAACTGGAGCGTTTGATGTTGTTCAGAATTTAAACACACATGGTACAGAAGCAACTATAATTGAAGTGTTGCATCAATTACCATTCCCTAATTTAGTTATTATTTTATTCTTGATTTCTGCGGTACTGTTCTTAGCAACGACTTTTGATTCTGGATCTTATATTTTAGCAGCAGCATCTCAGAAAAAAGTGGTTGGAGAACCTTTAAAAGCAAACCGTTTATATTGGGCATTCGCATTATGTTTATTACCATTTGCATTAATGCTAGTTGGTGGTGAGCGATCATTGGAAGTGTTAAAAACAGCTTCCTTACTTGCTAGTGTGCCAGTACTCATTGTCTTCGTCATGATGATGATTTCCTTCTTACGGACATTAAATGAGGATCGACTCAAACTTGAGCGTCGTGCGGATAAATATAAAGAAGTAGAAAGACGCTCACTGAGAATTACACAAGTGAGAGAAAAGAAAAATGACGACAACTTATAGATAAAAACATATAAAAAAGCAGTGGAGTATCTATGACATTAGATTGCTTCACTGCTTTTTTGGTAGTGGAGATGGAAATGTATTGTGACGTATCAGGAATTTTAAATACGTATTTCACACTGATTTTTCAATGAATATATTGAACTTAATAATGAAGATGTATCTGAAAATAAAAAATGACAGCTAGATTTCTAAGAAAGAATCTAACTGCCATTTTTATAGTTGTAAAACTTCTCTTGAAGCATTGAAATAAGTGTTATTTCTTATTTTCGGGAATTGGGAAGTATTTAAATATTTCTCCACTTTCGATTGCTTGGCCTAAATTATCTAACCAATCATAGTAGGGTAATGTATCGATTAATTGTGCTTTGACTTCGCTAGCTTCTGTCTTAGTCGCTGCATCAGCATTTTTGTCGTTGATGACCTTATCAAGTATAGCTACTGAATCATAAACAGCCTCAGAGTTAATTACAATTTCTCTTTTCCATTTGCGGGTAAAGAAGTTACTAAAGAAATTGAAAAAGTCTTTTTCAGCAATGAAATGTTGTTTTCTACTGCCGCGTGTAAACTGTTGTTTGACAAGATCGAATTCTTGGAGCCTTTTTACTCCAGCACTCATGCTAGGTTTGCTCATTTGTAGTTGTTCACGCATTTCATCTAATGTCATGCTGTCTTCAAAGAGCATAGTACCAAATAAATTACCTACACTTCTGTTAATCCCGTATAAGTCCATCGTTTCACCAATTGCATTGATAACGATGTCTTTTGCTTCATCCAATTGCTTATCAGGGTTGTTTGAATGTACCACGATGTACACCTCCGATAATTTTTTATACGAATTTAAGATATTGATGATTAAGTAATGCAAAATAATTACATTTTTATAATTATACAAATCCCTAATCAGCTTATAACTAAACTCGTTTGACACCCTTTCAATTACTATGCTAACATAAAGCTTGTAAAATTCGTTAAATAAAAATTTAACAAACTTAACGGAGGTAATTTTCATGGAACTTTTAAATCAATTATCTCGTCGTCAATATATTGATGGTGAGTGGGTAAATAGCTCGAACGAAGAAACAAGAAAAATTATTAATCCATATAATCAAGAAGTCATTTTTGAAGTCGCAGAAGGTACTTCGGAAGATAGTGAACGTGCCATTTTAGCTGCGAGAAATGCATTTGAAGGTAGCGAATGGTCTCAAGAAACAAGTGAATCTAGAGGCAAAAAAGTTGGCGCAATTGCTGACTTAATCGTTGAACACCGTGAAGAATTAGCAAGACTTGAAACATTAGATACAGGTAAAACATTAGAAGAATCTTATGCGGACATGGACGACATTGCGAATGTATTTAATTATTTTGCTGGTTTAGCAGATAAAGATGGTGGCGAAATAATAGATTCACCAATCCCTAATACTGAAAGTAAAGTGATAAAAGAACCAGTAGGCGTTGTCACACAAATCACACCTTGGAACTATCCTTTACTACAAGCTTCATGGAAGATTGCTCCAGCATTAGTTACAGGCTGTACGCTTGTTATGAAGCCGAGTGAAATCACACCGCTAACAACAATTCGTGTATTTGAATTGATGGCGGAAGTGGGGTTCCCTAAAGGTGTAATTAACTTAGTCTTAGGTAAAGGTTCAGAAGTAGGAGAGCCGTTATCATCGCATAAAGAAGTAGACTTAGTATCTTTCACAGGTGGTATTCAAACAGGAAAACATATTATGAAACAAGCTGCTAATCACGTAACGAATGTTGCATTAGAGCTTGGTGGTAAAAATCCTAATATTATTTTCGATGATGCTGATTTTGATCTTGCAGTCGATCAAGCTTTGAATGGTGGGTTTTTCCATGCAGGACAAGTATGTTCTGCTGGGGCAAGAATCTTAGTACACAACGATATCAAAGATAAATTTGAAGCAGCATTAATTGAAAGAATTAAAAATATTAAATTAGGTGATGGATTTAATCCAGAAACCGAAATGGGTCCAGTTATTTCAGCTGAGCACAGAGAAAAAATCGAAAAATATATGGAAGTTGCAAAATCGGAAAACGCAACAATTGCGATTGGCGGTAAAAGACCAGAACGTGAAGACTTACAAGATGGTTTCTTTTTTGAACCAACTGTCATTACAGATTGTGATACTTCAATGCGTATTGTACAAGAAGAAGTGTTTGGTCCAGTTGTAACAATTGAAGGCTTTTCAACAGAAGCAGAAGCAATCGAACTAGCAAATGATTCAATTTATGGTTTAGCAGGTGGCGTATTCACTTCAGATATCGGTAAAGCTGAACGTGTTGTTAATAAATTGAAAATGGGTACGGTTTGGATTAATGACTTCCATCCATACTTTGCACAAGCACCATGGGGCGGTTATAAACAATCAGGCATTGGTAGAGAACTTGGTAAAGAAGGTTTAGCAGAATATCAAGTTGAGAAACATATTCTACGTAATACGAACCCAGAGCCAGTAAATTGGTTTGGTAAACAATAGGTAATTTACACACAAATACAAAATATTAATAATTAAAAATTTAGGAGGTTTTATCAAAAATGAAAAAATCGTATGATTATATCATTATTGGTGGTGGCAGTGCCGGTTCGGTACTTGGTGGCCGTTTAAGTGAAGATGCATCTAAAGATGTACTTGTATTAGAAGCTGGACGTAGTGACTATTCTTGGGATTTATTAATTCAAATGCCAGCAGCATTAATGTATCCAGCAGGGAATAAACTATATGACTGGATTTATGAAACAAATGCAGAACCACATATGGGTGGACGTAAAGTTGGACATGCGCGTGGTAAAGTATTAGGTGGTTCAAGTTCCATTAACGGTATGATTTACCAACGTGGTAACCCAATGGATTATGAAAAATGGGCACAACCAAAAGGCATGGAATCATGGGATTATGCGCATTGTTTACCATACTTTAAACGTTTGGAAACAACATTTGGTTCTACTAAAGATGATCAGTATCGTGGTCACCACGGTCCAATTAAATTAAGACGTGGACCTGCTAAAAACCCGTTATTCCAAGCGTTTTTCAATGCTGGTGTTGACGCTGGTTATAATAAAACACCAGACGTTAATGGTTTCCGTCAAGAAGGATTTGGTCCTTTTGATAGCCAAGTGCATAACGGTAGACGTGTTTCAGCATCAAGAGCTTACTTACATCCAGCTATGAAACGTAAAAACTTAGATGTGCAAACACGTGCGTTTGTAACTAAATTAAATTTTGAAGGTAATAAAGTAACTGGTGTAACATTCAAGAAGAATGGTAAAGAACATACAGTGAATGCGAAAGAAGTTATTTTATCTGGTGGCGCAATTAACTCTCCACAATTATTACAATTATCTGGTATTGGTGATACAGAACACCTACGTTCAGTTGGTGTTGAACCTCGTCTACATTTACCAGGTGTTGGGGAAAACTTTGAAGACCATTTAGAAGTATACGTGCAACATGCATGTAAACAACCCGTTTCAATGCAACCTAGCCTTAACAAATTGAAAATGCCATTCATTGGCTTACAATGGATTTTAGGTCGTAAAGGTGCAGCAGCATCTAACCACTTCGAAGGTGGCGGATTTGTACGTTCAAATGATGATGTAGATTATCCAAACTTAATGTTCCACTTCTTGCCAATCGCGGTAAGATACGATGGTACGAAAGCACCACATGCTCATGGTTACCAAGTACACGTAGGACCAATGTATTCTAACTCTCGTGGTTACTTGAAGATTAAGTCTAAAGATCCATTTGAAAAACCAGATTTCGTATTTAATTACTTATCTACAGAAGAAGATAAACGTGAATGGGTTGAAGCAATCAAAGTAGCTAGAAACATCTTGTCTCAAAAATCATTAGATCCATTTAATGGTGGAGAAATTTCTCCAGGACCTGAAGTACAAACAGATGAAGAAATCATTGAATGGGTAAAACGTGACGGCGAAACTGCATTACACCCATCATGTAGCTGTAGAATGGGACCAGCATCAGACGAAATGTCAGTTGTTGATCCTGAAACATTCAAAGTACATGGTATGGAAAACTTACGTGTTGTAGATGCATCTGTAATGCCACGTACTACAAACGGAAATATCCACTCACCTGTATTAATGATGGCAGAAAAAGCATCAGACATTATCCGTGGTAAAAAACCTATGGAACCAGAATATATCGATTTCTATCGTCATGGTGTACATGACAAAGATGCAGGAACAGTAAAATAAAAGAAATGAACAAATATATAATTTGAAATAACAACTGGTGAAGTCATAAATTCAATGATTTTCACCAGTTTCTTATTATTTGTAGGTGTTAAAGTGATACTATTTTAGAGTTGGAAATGGCAAAGTGAACAATTGCTACAATAGTAAAAAAGACTTTGATATTGATTAAATAGAAGTAGAGCGATTGTTAAAAAGGTTAATATAAAAACGATTAACTTTCCAAGTGCTTCGATTTAGGAAAGGAGTATTATGGCTTATTTATATTTAGTGATTGCTATTATTACTGAAGTAACAGGAACCGTTTCACTCAAGGCTTCTGAAGGCTTTAGTAAATTATACCCAAGTTTATCAGCAACTGTCTCATTTATTATTTGCTTTTATTTTTTTAGTTTAGCTATGAAATATCTACCATTAGGCTTAAGTTATGCCACTTGGGCTGGTTTGGGATTAATATTGAGTACAGTACTCGCAGTTGTTTTATTTAATGAAAATCTAAATCTCACAGGTATTATAGCAATCGTGTTTATACTCATAGGTATTGTATTGTTGAATACGATAGGTGTTTCAAAATAAGGAAGTATAGATTTGAATAACATCCTAGATAAGTATAGATATTTTCACTGTCACCAAAAATGTATGATTTTTTGGTTGGCAGTTTTTTTATGTTTTTCATAAATTTATAATGTGCATAATATATAAATTTTTATTTGAAGTTGTAATATGTGTTTTTATGATGGGAATAAGGCTATTATAAATATAAGTTGATATAACAAATTTAAAGATGTGGGGTGTGGCAGGATGGAAAATATTAAAGTACAAATGATGAGAACCCAGTTAGACGACATACCACAGTATGATGTGCCTAAAGGTTTTGTCATTAGGAAATTCCGTAAAGGCGATGAAAAATTATGGGCTTATATAGAAACGCTAGCAGGTGAGTTTACAACTGAGGAAATGGCATTAGAGAGGTTTAATAAAGAATTTGGGAATCATGTAACAGAGATGGAACAACGTTGTATCTTCATTGAAAATGAACAGCGAGAAGTTGTGGGTACGACAACTGCGTGGTATGGCTATTTAGGTGATGATACTCAAATGATGGGGAGGATTCATTGGGTGGGTATTATACCACCATATCAAGGAAAAAAGTTATCTAAACCATTACTTAGTGCAGCCATGAATATTTTAGCGTTATATCATGATAAAGCTTATTTAACTTCACAAACGATTAGTTATAAAGCCATCAATATGTATCTTGAGTTTGGTTTTAAACCTGTACAATTAGATGATAATTATCACAAAGCTTGGCAGTTATTAGCTCAAAAATTAAATGAAAATAGGGGCGGAAATAAGCAATCAAAATTTGAAATTTGATTGCTTATTTCCGCCCCACAAGGCTAATTTAAAATGGAATACAAGAGCTGAAACATTTATCTAAGAACTACTTGTCTTGTCGACCAGTAATTAAATCAGAAATTGCTTTAGACGATTTACCATCTTCTAATGAACAAAAATCATTATAGAAAGTGTCGATTTTATCTTTGTAATCTACTTTTACTTGGTCTAAATTTTTCAAATCATCAGCTAATTTATAAGCATCTTGATAAATTGGACCTGGTAAATCTTTATGATAATCAAGATAGAAACCACGTAAATCTTGACCATATTTATCTAAATCATAAGCGAAAAAGAATTGCGGTCTTTTTAGTACGCCGTAATCAAACATGACTGATGAATAATCCGTGATTAAACAATCTGAAATTAAGTATAATTCAGAGATGTCACTGTAATTTGAAACATCAATTGCAAACTCTTCATAACCCCTTAAATCAAGAGCATTAGAAATTAAATAATGCATTCTTAATAAAATTACATATTCATCACCTAATTGCTCATGTAAGTTATCTAAGTCAATTTTCAAATCAAACAAGTATTTACCTTTTTTAACAAATTCGTCATCTCTCCATGTAGGAGCATACATAATTACTTTCTTATCTTCGGGTAAATTTAAATTTTCTTTGATTTCTTGAAGATATGCTTCGTCTTGTGAGCGATTAACTAAAACGTCATTTCTAGGATAACCAATTTCGAGAATTTGTTCTGGACTCATCCAGAACGCTGTTTCAAATATTTTTGATGAATAAGCATTTGGTGAAACGAGATAATCCCAACGATTTGTTTCTTCTCTGAAATTGCGTTTATAACGATCTGTTGTTGTTCCAGGCATACGAATGACCTTCATATCGTTTGCTAAGCGTTTTAATGGTGTACCATGCCAAGTTTGGATATAGACTTGGTTAGGTTTTTTATTTAGAAACAGTGGGAGCCTAGCATTTGATACCCAGTATTTTGCTCTAGAATAAGCATCGTAGTATGCTTTAGAATTCTTTCTAACTTTTTTTGCAGGCCCTGGTATTTGTACGCTGTTAGGCTTTTTTAATACCCATATAAATTCATAATTTGGATGATGTTTCATCATATATTCATAAACATATTTAGGACTATCGCTGTAATTTTTACCACCAAAAGCTTCAAATACGATTGTTTTTGGATTTACTTTATCTTCAGAATCAGTTAATTGATAAAGCGCACGATGTTTATTTTTTCTACGTAAAACAACATTTTTAGCTAATCTAGCTTTATTTCTAAACTGATTAATTTTAAATGCTGATTTTCTCTTATTAAACATAAGCATGAGCGCTTCTGCGATAAATAAAGATTTTTCATTTTTGAAAATTGTAGGAAATAGTTTTCTCGTTACGCTTGGTAATAACTCACTATTTTGTTCGTATCTTTCAGGTGTTTTTCTTAATGAAGGTTCAAACGAATATTTAAATAAACTTTTCATTTTATTTTTTATGAAACGCTTGTTTTCCTTTAAAGGCGCACGTTGAATAGAATCTGAAAAACTATAAACATAATCATTGAAGACAATACCGAAATCTTGCTTAGATAATCTTGGTTTTAAGAATGGGTCGTAAACTTCGCCTTTGATATAAAATGGGAAGCGACTCACACGTACAAAACCATTTGAATATTTTATAAAATCTAATATGAATGACCAGTCAATAAAGACATCTAATCCTTCATTGAACTGTAGATTATGCCCACGTGCGATAGCGGTTTTAAAGACAATATTACACGCTGAATTTTTGCGTAAAAATTGATTTGATTTAGTTTTTGTATCTAAATATTCCACACGCACTAAGTCTTGGTCTATATATTGTGGTATATCCAGTGTAAATGAATGTATTGGTGAAATAAGTGCATCAAATTGATTTATTTTTTTCATATAAAATGCAAGTGCATAAGAAGCTAAATAATCATCTGAATCAATGAATATAAAATATGGTGCATCTACTTCTTGCATGGCAATATTTCTTGCATGTGCATGACCTGTATTTTGTTGTAAATCAATTTCTTTTATTGGTATATCCCAATTTGCAATACTTTGTGTTGCAATTGTTTTTGAATTATCAGTTGAACCATCATTAACTAAAATTAACTCGAAATCTTGAAATCTTTGTTTTTTAAGACTAGTTAAACAACTTTCTATATAGTCTTCTGAGTTGTAATAAGTCACTATGACAGATATGGACTTCATTATTTATTCCCTCTTTTTTTAAAATTTTCTCTTTATATTTTGATATAAGGTAGAATATATCGAACTTTTTATAATATTTTCGGCTATTGATTATAGCTTTGTAAGTTATTTAAATGCTCTATTAAGAAACAATGGTAATCAATCATCAGATGATCTGTTGATTGTAAAGCATCCATTGTATCATGTACAGTATTCACTATAAAAAATAGGTCTTTGTATATTGCAAAAACCTTCTTGATAATATAGTGAAGTCGCCTGTAATTAATGGTATATAGATAAAGTCACTATCCTATTTTACTATAAAAATTCAATATATACAGTAGTTAAGAAGAATTATATGGATATTAAATTTTTTGAATAATAAAGTTTTTATTTTGCAAAGCCTTGAAATTAAATTATTTTGATTTAGGGTATTGTCAAAGTAATAAAAATTATTTGAATTGTAAAGTGATATAACAATGATTGTAAGTATTTACAAAGCAAGTGTGTTGCAGAAAGGGTGCGTAATGATGACAATTAGAAAAGCAAACCAAGAAGAGTTGAAAATAATCAATGAAACGGTACCGACCGTGTTTAAAGAAGCAATAACAGCAGAGTTTGACTTATCAGATCATGCGATGAGATCAGCGTCAAAACAATTAATAAATGAAGGTGCTGAGTATTATGTATTAATAGAAGAAGGACACATGAAAGGTTTCGTGCTTATAGATGACAAAACAGATTATTTTATTCAAGAAGAGTATGGTTTTATATATGAGTTGTATGTATTTGATGAATATAGAAGGCACGGGGTCGCTGAAGAATTAATACAATTTGTCGGCGAGTATTTTAAAGCGAAAAATATCAAAGAAGTAAGGCTGAATGTTTTTGCGAATAATTTTGCTAAAAAATTATACGAAAAAATGGGTTTCTGTGATAGAAATATAACTATGTCTATGCAAATAACAGATTAGAGTAATTTACGATTTTGCACTCGTGAAGTTTAAGTGGATGAATTGCATTTAATTAAAAAGAGTATAATAGATTTTTTGGAAAAGTGTATCCTTATATTAAGTTTTTGATGAAGTATTGTTAATGATTATTTAAGTTCTCGTTGGTATTCATTTCATTCTCAAACAGATGATTTGTAACTTGAAATAAATTGAGTATAATTTGTTTTTGTTAAAAATAGTTAAGGAGAAATGAATAATGATTAATAACGACTTTGAAGATATAGTAATGAATAGAAAATCTGTAAAACTTTTTGATGAGCAAGTCAAAATATCAACCTCAGAGATGGATGAAATGATTCAAAAAGCAACAAAGGCACCATCATCAGTCAATATGCAACCATGGCGCTTTTTAGTTGTAGAGAGTGAAGAAGGTAAAGATAAATTACGCCCGCTTATACGCTTTAATACACGTCAAAATGATTCTTCGTCCGCAATGGTAGTTATCTTTGGGGATATGCAAAGTCATGAATACGGTGAGGAAATCTATAATAACGCTGTCAAGCAAGGATTAATGCCCGAAGATGTGAAAGATGAATTACTTGGGAAAGTATTACCTTTCTATAGAAGTTTAGAAAAAACTGAAATGAACGATATTATAAAAATTGATAGTAGTCTAGCTGCTATGCAATTCATGTTAGTTGCCAGAGCTTATGGTTATGATACGAATCCAATAGGTGGATTTGAAAGTGATCAAATAGCCGCAGCCTTTGATATCGATTCAGAACGTTATGAACCTGTTATGATTATAGCAATAGGAAAAGCAAAAAATCCTGCTCATGGTTCATATCGTTTACCAGCAGAAACAATTACTAAGCACGTATAATATTATAAGCTGAATCCAATTGGGGCTGAGACATAAATATCCCATTCTCAAATTAAAAGCAGCAATCTATTAGTTTCTAATGGATTGCTGCTTTTCTATGTTAAAATATTCCGATTTTGAAAGCGCATGCTTGCCTGGGGTATGGGAGTGGGACAGAAATCTAATTTTTCTAATAAGATTTCGTCGTCCCACCCCGGCAAAGATGACTAGAAGTGAAACAAGCTTAATATTATACGCGCTTTCACTTCAGTCATCTACTGCCAATATAGCAATAGAGTTGAGATATTATTTGTTTTACAGACTCATACTATTCCCCTAGGCGTCAGAGCTTTATAAAATCGGTACAATTATATAAATTTATAAAAAAATTAGCCACTTTCGTATAATAAAGTTACTCTAACATAACTTTAAAACGAGGTGTCTTATGTATAAAACTTATAATATGACTCAGTTAACACTACCAATGGAAACTGAAATTTTGATTCCTAACAATGATATCGCACATGCAGTTAATCAAATTGTTGAAACAATTCTAGAAACAGAATTCTACGAATTCAATCACTATGAAGAACTCATACAAACAGAGATTTTACCTAAGCTCTTATTATATTGTTAAGGAAGTTTGAGTATATTGTAAATCCTCTATAATATTTTGAGATATTTAATTATAATAGAATTAATATATGTAAAGTGAAACTTATTTGAAATGGTCAAAGGGGGGAAGCTATGTGGAAATATAGAATAATGATGACAATGTTATTTACTGTTTTTATATTTTTTAGTGGATTATGCTTGCATGACCAAAAGCAATTAGTAGATAAAGTTTCATTTTATGCAGTTGGAGATAATTTAATTCATCCAGTAGTTTATCAGGATGCGTTACAAGTTGATGGTAATTTCGACTTTAAACCTATGTATGAATACTTAGAAAAAGATATTGAATCTGCAGATATTTCTTATATAAATCAAGAATCACCAATTGGTGGAGATGAAAAAGGATTTTCAGGCTTCAAACAATTTAATACGCCGACGGATATAGCGGATGATATCGTTGATGTGGGATTTGACATTGTTAACGGTTCGAATAACCATACGCTTGATCAAGGAACCGATGGATTGCGGAATGAGATAAATTTATGGAAACAATTTGACGATATCTTATATACTGGCGCGTTTAATTCACAAAAAGCGAGAGATCATATACCTGTTGTTGAGAGAAATGGAATCAAAGTTGCAATATTAAGTTATACATATGGCACAAATGATATTTCTCCTGAAAAACCGTATCATATCAATTATTTTGATGAAGCTCAGATTAAAGAAGATGTAGCGAAAGCTAAAACACAAAGTGATGCGGTTATTGTGTCGGCACATTGGGGAAGTGAAGGCAAACATGAACCAACGCGTAAACAGAATAAATATGCTGAAGTATTTGCAAATGCAGGCGTAGATGTTGTAATTGGGACACATCCTCACGTCATTCAACCTATAGAATGGGTAAAAGGAAAAGACAATCATAAGACGCTAATAGCTTATTCCCTGGGAAATTTTTTGAATGGGCAAAGTACAGGTGATGAAAGTAATGTATTAGGAGGTAATATTCGTTTTAATATTGAGAAATTGCCCAAGGGCGTAACGATTAAAAATGTTAAATGGCAGTCTTTAATTACGCATTATGAAATAGCCAATCCACTTGATGACAACACACGACATAGTTTTAAAATGTATCCACTTAAAAGATACGATGATAAGTTAGCAAAACGCCACGCACTAAGCTATGATGACGAAAATGATGTTACGAAAGAACGTTTAGAAACAATTACTAAAGATGTCATCGATAAACAATATTTAACTCCGGATAGTTATTAATATAGGTCTGTTAAAAATATTTTAATGATTAGAGGGATCTTCCAAAAAATTGGAAATCCCTTTTTTTTATGAGTAAAACTATTATTTACTTTTTAGTGTATGACTTTTTTAGCTAAATCAGTGATGTATTTGAAGAAAGCGTCATGTTCAACGTGATCTACTAGTGAAATAGGTCTACCATTCACATCGTCAATATACGTTTGTCCTTGGCTAGCTCCTTCAGTATGTACAGACACATTCACACTGTGTTGTTGAACAAGTTCAGGCATGCCAACGTAAGCTGTTGTTAATACGTCCCATAAGAAGTAAGTGGAATTCGTTTGGAAGTGTGTTAATGGTGGGACAGCAGCATAGCTTACACCTAAGAAGTCTACACCAGGATAATGACGTTCGTTTGCCCATGCTTGTCTAACATCCCATGTCATAGGTACTTGATTCGTGCTTTCTAAAGCTACCATTTCTATTTTGATATTCGTATCAAATACAATTTGCACAGCTTCGGGATCCCAAAAAGCATTCCATTCAGCTGTTCCATCATGTTCAGGTTCTTCAACGTTACCTTTATCTAAAAATGTACCCCCCATCCATACAAGGCAATCGATATTCTGAACAATAGTAGGCTCTACTGTGATAGCTTTGGCTAAATCTGTTAAGGGACCTGTAAAAAGTAAAGTGACTTTTTGGGACGGAGCTTGTAATTTAACTATAATATCTTGGTAGGCAGGTTGCTTTAATAATAAAGAGTGTTGGTTTGATGGTTCATTTAAAATAGGTAACGCATCCATAAAAAATGCGTGCATACGCCAATCTTTTGGAAAAGGATGTTTACCGCGCTCTTTTGAAGCGGCAACATGTATTGGTTGGTCAGAGAAGCGGTTAATTATTTTTTGAGATGCACTTACTGCTGGTTCGATATAACTATCTGCACCAATTGCGCTTACACCAATAAGCTCTATATCATCCATTTGTATTAATAGAAATAATGAAATGAGATCATCTACACCACCATCATGGTTAAAGTAAATTTGTTTCATAATTTGAATGCCTCCATATGTTCATTTTATGAGGCTATTATACCAAAGAAAACAATATGTAGCGTTCTGAAAAATTAATTTAAGAATGATTTTTGGGGTGTAAAAAGTATTTATATAACATAATGTGATTTAAAATAAACTGTTTTTGTTTAATTGAATTAATTTTAAAATCCATAAAGTCCAATGTTATGGGAATTATAATGAATATAGAGATTAAAGTAGGTCACTGTATCGCTTTGATATATAAGTAATTATGCATTTTAAATGTAAAATACAAGGAACATTAAATCTAAATTGTTTAAAAATTTGTACACAGGTTATGTTATGTTATATTGATAGACAAAAATTAAGGGGTGTTTTTTTTGTGAAGTTTAAAAAAGAAAAAGTTAATAGGGTAGATTCCGATCAAGCTAAAAAAAGTGTAGTTGCCACAGGTATTGGTAACGCAATTGAGTGGTTTGACTTCGGGTTATATGCGCAATTAGCGGTAGTTATAAGTGCCAATTTCTTTGGTAATTTACCGCAAGAGATGCAAATTGTATCTACATTTGCTGTATTTGCTTTTGCATTTATAGTACGACCGATTGGTGGTATCTTCTTCAGTCATATAGGGGACAAATATGGACGGAAAGTTGTATTATCATCAACAATATTACTTATGGCAGCTTCAACATTGATGCTTGGGTTACTACCAACGCAAGATCAAATTGGTATATGGGCGCCAATTCTATTACTTGTAGTACGTATGATTCAGTCATTTTCAACTGGTGGAGAGTACGCTGGTGCGATGACCTACATAGCAGAATCATCGCCAGATAAAGCACGTGGTAAGTTAGGTAGTGGATTAGAAATTGGTACACTCGCAGGTAGTATTATGGCGGCGGCCCTAGCTGGTTTGATGTATGCATTGTTAAGCGATCAACAAATGGCAGACTGGGGTTGGAGAATTCCATTTATCCTTGCTGCGCCATTAGGTATCGTAGGTATCTTCTTGCGTACAGGATTAGACGAAAGTCCTGCTTATGAATCGACATTAGAAGAACAAGAAGAATTAGAATATTCTTATTTAGATATATTTAAATATTATTGGAAAGATATCATCGTTTGTTTCGCAGGTGTCGCATTCTTAAATGTGGCTAATTACATGGTGTTATCCTTTATGCCATCGTACTTAAACTCAACCATTAACTTAGGGGGCACTATGAGTTCTATACTGAGTACGGTCACGATGTTAGTGATGATACCAGCTGTATTTTTCTTTGGTTGGTATAGTGATAAAGTTGGTAATAAGAATACAATTTTATTTGGTTTAATTGGCTTTAGTTTATTCTCTGTGCTTGCCTTCTGGCTCATGAGTATTCCAATGATACCAGTTGTTATCTTAGGATTATTTATCATCGCACTATTCATGTCAACATTTGAAGGCGTAATGCCATCGGTGTTACCAAGTATGTTCCATACAAAAGTGAGATTACGTACCTTGTCACTTGTTTATAATATTGGTGCTGCAATATTTGGTGGTTTAACACCGTTTATTTTATCAATGTTAGTACAAACGACAGGTCAAGAAATTTCACCTTCATATTATTTGATGTTTATTAACGTCATCGGACTTATCATTTTCTTAACAATGTTTAAATCAACATCAAACAAATCATTGAGAGGAAATTATCCAAACGTTGAAAATCAAGAAGAATATGAAGACGTAATTCAAAATCCTAAAGATGCACTTTGGTGGGAAGATGAAGTTAAAAAAGATTAATAAGGTGAATTATAAGAATTAAATAATTTCGAAAAGACGCAGTGCTTATTTATGAGCATTGCGTCTTTTTATATGATGAATCTTTAAAAGTGAGTTGTAATAATTTGTGCAATCGTCAATTAAGCACAATACATTGCACTTAATTAAATAATATCATCGGTATAAAAAGTATAAATATATAATTTAAAAAGATGCAAAAACTTATAAAAATTATCAAATTAATTAATTAATATTATAAGTTTTGTGATATTATAAAAGAAATAAAAGTTTATGGGAGGTTGGACGATATGTCAAAGACAGTGAAGATTGTCATAGCAGTCGTTATTGGGTTGTTACTCGTTGTTGGGATAGGCGGTGCAGCTGCTTATTATTTCATGAAAAATTCACCGAAGAACACATATTTATTAAGTGAGCAAGAAACCGCTAAGCAAATGCAAGAATACGCTAAAGACCGTTTTGAAAATGAATTTAAATTTCAAGACAAAATGAAAGATGAGTCATATTTAATTAGTTTAGATGCAAGTGCAGATGTACCAGAGAAATTACTTAAATCATCTGATATACCAAAATCTGCAGTAGATGCTTCTAAAATAGGATTTAAAATGGGACATGATCCTGAGAACGAAAAGTCAGTATTAGCATTAAACCCTACTGTAGCCGATAATGAAATTGGGGAATTTCAATGGGCAGCAGATGAGGATAATCAATACTACTCAGCACCAATTTTAGATGATGTTTACAAAGCTAAAAATGATGAACTCGTAGATGTTTATGAAAAATTAACGGGTGAAACAGTAAGTAGTTCATCAAGCAGTTCATCAAGCGATTTTTCAAGTAGCTCATCAAGTATGAACAGCAATAATTCAGCAATCACGAATGATACATTGAATTTAAATTCTCTATTATCTGGGACACAAATTTCACAAGAAAAAGTTGAAGAAATTAGTGAACGCTATAGTGAATTAATTATCGATAAACTTGATGATGATAATTTTGAAAAAGAAGACGATAAGATCGATGTTGATGGCGAAGAGAAAGATACGAATAAAGTAACAATGGATATTAGCAAAGCTGAAACGAAATCAATTTTGACAGCAGTTCTAGAAAAAGCTAAAGAAGATAAAGATATTAAAGGCATTGCAGAAGATCAATTTAATGCTGAAGAATATGATGATTCAATTGATGAGGCTTTAGAAGAAGTGAAAGATGCTGATAAAGATGAATTCCCAAGTATTAAATCTGTAATATGGGAAGATGACAATCAAATTCTTAAACGTGATTTAACATTGAAAGATAACAGCGGTGCTGAAATTAAATTAGAGGGTACAAGTCTAATCGATGATGACAAGTTAGTTATGGATTATAACGTATCTGCTGATGAGGCTAAGATTTCGCTTAAAGGTGAGTCAACAAAAGAAGATGATAAGTATGACGATAAATATACTTTAGGTTTTGATGATGGTATTAAAGAATCAGATATCAAAGTTACAAATAAAGAAACAGTGGACGGTAACAAACGTACTGATAAAGGTGATATCGAAATCAGTGCAAACTACGATGAAACTACAATTGAATATGAAAATAAATTAGAGACTGATGTGAAGAATAATTCACAAAAACAAGATCTTGACATTACTACTGAAGTTCAATATGAACCTGTTACAGTTAACATAAAAGGCGAAACTAAACTTAAAGAAGACATTAAGTTTGATAAAGCTGGTGCGAAAGATTTAAATACAATGTCTAACAGTGATTTCAGTAAATTACAAAAAGAAATTTCTGATAATGCTGAAGACATCTTGAAAGATGTTGTGAAAGATCTTGAAGATAAATAAGCATTATAAAAATTTAAACTAAAATATTAATGAAAGGAGTGGTTAAATGAGAACATTACAATTGTTTCGCATTTACCACTCCTTTTTATTGAAAAAATGGCATTTGTTTTTATATTTGGTGTTAATTATCATTGGTTTGTTTTCAGTCTTACTTGTCATACAACAATTTAACCAAGATGATTCCAAATTTAGAATTGGTGTTGTGGATCGCGATCAATCGACAGAAACTGCATTAATACTTAAATCGATGGGCAATGGCACAAACTTAGGCAAAGACATTAGTATCAAACGCTATAATAAACAAGAAGCACACCAATTGTTAAAAGCTCGGAAGTTAGAAGGATACTATGTGTTTGAAAAAGGGATGACTAAGTCATTTTATAAAAATGGTAACTTGCCTATTTCGGTTTATACATATGATAAACAATCGACTAAAAGTTTAGTCATTAATCAATTAACAGATTCAGTGTACAATCGTCTCATGTTGTCTATGGGTGGGGGACTTGCTTATACATCACTTGCAGAGGACGCTGGAAAAGAAGACACGATGCTTTTATTAACAGACTTATTGTTTACAGGGTTAAACCGTACAGGCGGTTTTGATTATCAACCTGTACAAATCTATGATACTGCGAGTTATTATGTGATAACTGGCTATTTAGCGTCTATTTTTATCTTCGCTTTATCGTTATTTTCAATTTTAAAAATGAATCAAGTAACAGCATTAAAATCTAGGTTAAGCATGTATCATTTTTCATTTGAGAAACTAACACTTATTCGAAGTTTATTTACATTATTTTATACGAGTATTTGGGCTGTAGTTGGCTTATTTTGGATGCTCAATGTATTGCCGAATGATTTTGAAAGCTACAATTGGTCTACTCTAGTAATTCAACTTATATATTATATCTTGATGCTGATAATCTGGCTGACGATTATTGATTTAATATCATTTAAATGGATGAATTATATTTTGAAAAGTATATTAAGTCTTGTGATTTTGCTGCTATCAGGCTTAATCATACCTACCATATATTTTAAGCATTTATTCAATGGTATTTTTACGACTCAACCATTTAGTTTTGTAACAAATCAAATGTTGGAAATCATATTAAATAATTACATTTTAGAAACGCCGCTTATGTTTTATATTAGCTTGCTATTATCATTTGTTGTATTAATATTTGTCATTGTCAGGAGGTATCGTAGATGATTCAACCTTACCTTTTTATCGTAGTCGTAAAACAGTGGAAACAATACGTGTTACTGACGATATTATTATTATTTACACTATTGGCAGTGTGGGGTGTGTACAAGACACTCAATCAATCATTTCAAATACCAGTTGCAGTCCAAGATCAAGAACGCTCGTCGTCATCTAAAAAATTGATTGAAGGTATAGATAATAATGAATTTGTGAAAATTGAGCATGTTCCGCTTGATGAATCATATATTGAGGAACGCGTTACTAGAAAAGAAGCGGTAGTGAGTTTACAAATACCAGAAAATTATAGTGACAAGTTGCATAGTAATAATTTAAAAAATGCACTAACCCTATATGGCAGAGATGACTTTATAGGTGATATTACGTTAGAAATGATTAGTCGTTCGTTGTATGAACAGCAAATACCTAATATAGTGAAGTCGCATTTAGAAGATAACGGTCGAGATTATTCGTTAAATACAGTTAATAAAAAATTAAATCAAGAAACACCAGAATCAAAGATAGCGCATTATGTTATTAATCATAGTTCTAATACTTCAATATCATTAAGTATTGTCTTTGCGATTTTATTATGTGTTAGCAGTGTTCAAATTGTGTTACATCAAAGATTGAAACAAAATGGAGCACTGGCAAGGTTATTTATGTTCCGCTATAGTCGACTTAAATTGTTTGGAACATATGCTATTGCACATACCATTATATTAATGATTTTTTTAAGTCTGACAACAATCGTATTTCAACAAAATTTATCATTGATATTTTATGTGAAATCGCTATTGGTTATTTTAATTTATGAATTGGGCGTAGTTTGGCTATTATTTAAAGTAAATACATTAAGTCATAGACTATTTATGACCCTTATATATGCACTAGTGATGAGTTTAATTTATATCTTCATACAATTATAGGAGTGATGAGATGATAAAATTACAAAATATTAAAAAACAATACCGTCGTAAAAGCATCTTTGAATCGCTAGATATGACATTTGAAGATAAACAGTTAACTATTTTACTTGGTGAAAATGGGGCTGGAAAATCCACACTGCTAAGAATGATTTCAGGATTAGAGGATGCGGATCGAGGCAATATTACTTACTTTGGTGACCAAGTTGCAAAAAAGCAACTTCAAGATATGATTGGATATGTGCCTCAAGATATTGCATTATTTGAACACATGTCAGTAAATGAAAATATCAATTGCTTTAAGGCATTATGTAAAAATCCTATAACAGAGGACACAATAGACCAGTATGCATCCCAACTTCATTTAGCAGATAGAACAGTTGCTGTGTCGAAACTATCAGGTGGCACGAAAAGAAAAGTGAATGTATTAATAGGGCTTTTAAGTAATCCGCAAATATTAATATTAGATGAACCAACTGTAGGTATAGATTTGAAATCAAGATATGATATTCATAGCTTGCTCAATAAAATGAAAGCACAATGTCTGATTATATTAACGACACATCATTTAGACGAAGTAGAAGCGTTAGCAGATCGTATTAAAGTAATCGGCACAGACCCATTCTATAGAGATGTCCTGAAAGATAAGCAATGGCACTTTGATACGTATAATTAACAAAATTAAAAAGCCTATCCGTTATTGTTATAAAAAGCCTATACAGTGACGGGTATGCTTTTATTTTTATATTAATTAGTTGGATATCTTTTGAGAAATTAAAGTAAAAGCAATTTTTAAAATAACAACGTTGTTATTTTAAATTAAATCTATTATAATTAGAAGTTGTGAATTCGCTTTCATAAGTTATTAAGGGATGGGAGGACATGAAATTGTCATTTTTAAGCGAACATCTACCACTCATTTCACTCGTAATAGGGGTTGCCTTACTATTATTCTTAAATATTAAGCTCAAAATCAATAGTATTCTAGCGCTCATTTTTTCAGCAATAGTGGTTGGTTTTATAAACGGGATGAAACCTGTTGCAATATTAGAAACAATTAAAGAAGGATTAGGATCAACGTTAGGAAGTCTAGCGCTTATTATTGGATTTGGTGCAGTACTTGGTAAATTAATGGTGGATTCAGGTGCAGCACAACGTATTGCATCGACACTTATAAATAAATTTGGTGCTAAACATGTGCAGTGGGCATTAATTATTGTAGGTGCTGTATTTGGTATTTCTGTGTTTTATGAAGTGGCATTTATGATTTTAGCACCATTAGTAATTAGTATTGCAGTGGAAGCAAAAACACCATTTATGAAGTTAGCGATTACTATGGTTGCTGCCACGACACTATCGCATAGTATATTTCCACCTCAAGCAGGACCAACTGCCCTTGTAGATGCTTACAACGCAGATATGGGTATGGTTTATATATTAGGAATTATTGTCTTTATACCTAGTGTGTTCATGGCAGGTATTGTACTACCTAAGTTTATGAAAAATATGGATTATCCAGTACCTCCGTTATTAAAAAAGAACAAGGTTTTTTCAGAAAGTGAAATGCCAAGTTTTGGAATGAGTTTATTTATACCACTTATTCCTGCAATTTTAATTTCGATTTCAACAATTCTAAGTTTATTTATTACTGAGGATACATTATTACATGAAACTGTAACATTTTTAGGAAGTGCAGAAATCAGTCTTATTATTGCTATTTTAACTGCTATTGTCATCTTCGGTCTTAGAAAAGGTAAAAATATGGATGATATGATGAAGACATTTGAAAGCGGCTTGAAAGGTGTTGCAACGATTATATTCATCGTCGGTGCAGGTGGTGCATTTAAAGAAGTAATACTAGAAGCTAATGTTGGGAACTATATAGCAGATATTATGAAAGATACTAATATTTCACCACTTATCATGGCTTGGCTCATTACAGCGTTAATTCGTATTGCTACTGGACAAGGTGTAGTTTCAGCGATTACTGCAGCAGGCATTGTAGGGCCACTGATACCTACGTTTAATGTAAGTCCTGTGCTTATGGTCCTCGCTACTGCAGTAGGTAGTAATACCATTACACACGTAAATGATGCTTCATTCTGGCTATTTAAAGAATACTTTAATATTTCCATAAAGGATACCTTTAAAACATGGGGTGTCTTATTATTGACAACATCAATTACTGGATTAATTGTTGTCCTAATACTAGATTTATTTATGTAATGACCTTACTAAAAGCATAATTATATATTTGAGTAACATCATAAAAAGCAGTATCTAAATGGATTAAACACAATTCCTTGTAGATACTGCTTCATTTGTGTATAAATACATTAAAAAAGTAAAATAAGGGTAAATTTGTGATTTGAAAGGCTGCAAAATGGCTACAAGTGTTGGCATCAAAAGGTTTGGAGGCAATTGCGTGTAAATTTGATATTTACTGTGAATATACTTTTAATGAATAAATGAGTAACATGGTAAAATGACACGCTATGGACTTTATCTATAGGACTGAAGGCGAATGAATTGTGCCACATCTTTATACATTAAGTATGGTTAATATGTATAAAGATACATTTATATACAGTTATTGTCGATTTAAAAGATGGTTTGACTTGAGTTTTTATATGCGTATAATAATTCCGTATACAAGAGTTTGTATAAAAAATGCATTCAACTTGTTTTGAACGTAAAATAGATTAGCAAAAACGCAAATAAAATGGCAGCATTTTATGAATTATTTATACTTTGTAAGCGTTGCTTTCTTATTGTTAAAAAGTATCGTGAAAAATTGTATTAACGAGATTCATGCCCCGTATGATTTCATATCTAATTATTATAAATTTGATACAGCATGCTACGGCGTAGTATCTGTTTTAAATTTACTAAGCAAATCAATAAAGATAAAAGTTCAAATTTGAGCACAAACCAAAATTCTATAATAGCAAATGAAAATCTTAGATGGTGATAATTAATATTAAGCAAACTAAGTGGAAAGGAAACTTAGTTTGCCATTTTTATGAAAATAGTAGGGCGGTTACTGCCATAAAATAATTACATAACAGTTTTTTTAAAAGCCATCTGCACTAAATAATACAACTTATATACATTTAACAGAGTGTCATCACAGTATTTATAGAAATGTTAAGTATATAAAAAATTCGTAAAAAGGCTTTAAGGCAATTGTTTATTTAATTATTATTTAAATTAATCTTTGACTAATTGTAAAATTACGTGTATGATTTATGGATATTAATTCAAAATTTAGAATATTTATAGAAAAGGGATGAGGGTTTCGATGAATGATTTATTTGCACTAACAGATCAATACAGTTCGAACAATTATAGCCCGCTTAAACTGGCTTTAACGAAAGGTCTCGGTGCTAAAGTTTGGGATGTTGAAGATAATAGCTACATTGATTGTATTTCAGGTTTTTCAGTCGTCAATCAAGGGCATTGTCATCCGAAAATTATAAAAGCATTTCAAGAGCAAAGTGAAAAAATAACTATGGTATCACGTGCATTATATAGCGATAATTTGGGCAAATGGGAAGAGAAAATATGTTCACTTGCCAATAAAGAAAAAGTATTACCTATGAATACAGGTACAGAAGCCATTGAAACGGCAATTAAGATCGCACGAAAATGGGGATCTGATGTTAAAGGTATAGCGGAAAACCAAGGCGAAATTATTGCAATGAATGGTAATTTCCATGGTCGTACACTAGGTGCCTTATCGTTATCGTCGCAAGAAAGTTATAAAAAAGGTTTTGGACCTTTGCTAGATAATATGCAATATATGGATTTCGGAGATATCACTCGCTTGAAATCACTCATTAACGAAAATACAACCGCAATTGTACTTGAACCAATACAAGGTGAAGGCGGCGTCAACGTACCGCCAGATTATTTCATCCAAGAAGTTCGAAACTTATGTGATGAACACAACGTTCTATTTATTGCAGATGAAATACAAGTTGGTCTTGGTAGAACAGGTAAGATGTTTGCAATGGAATGGGAAGGTGTAGAACCAGACATTTACTTATTAGGTAAGTCGCTTGGTGGCGGTCTTTATCCGATTTCAGCAGTGTTAGCTAACGATGACGTGATGAAAGTACTTACGCCTGGTACACATGGTTCAACATTTGGAGGTAATCCACTTGCATGTGCAGTATCAATCGCAGCATTAGATGTGTTAATTGACGAAAACTTAATCGAACGTTCTGCTGAACAAGGACAAAAATTACTTAACCATTTACAGCTGATAGACAGCAACATCATAAAAGATGTGAGAGGCAGAGGATTATTTATCGGTATTGAATTAACTGAAGCAGCACAATCTTATTGTCAACAGATGATAGAACAAGGTGTGCTATGTAAAGAAACACAAGGGAATATTATTAGACTTGCACCACCACTTGTTATTGAAGATGAGGAAATTGATAAAGTTATAAAAGTAATAACAGAAGTTTTAGAAAAAAAGTAAAGCATAACACTTAAAAAAGTTTGAATATTCAGAAAGGAATGAACGTTATGATAGAAGTTGGGATAGTAGGAGGCAGTGGTTATGGTGCAGTGGAGTTAATTCGATTATTACAACACCATCCAAATGTAACAATTAAATATATCTTTTCACATTCTAAAGCGGATGAACCAATAAAAGATACATTTCCTCACTTAACTCATTTAACGCATCACTACGAAGCTTTAGACACTGAAACAGTTGACTGTGATGTGATGTTCTTTGCTACACCTTCAAATGTAAGTAAACATGTAGCGCCAGATTTGGTAAAGAAAAATATAAAAGTCATCGATTTATCAGGTGACTTCAGATTAACTAATAGAGATGTCTACCAACAATTTTATGGTGAAGCAGCTGCGACACAACAACAATTAAATGATGCAAACTATAGTATTGCAGAATGGTCTGAAATAGATCAAACGAATACACAACTAGTAGCTAATCCAGGTTGTTTCCCTACTGCGACATTATTAGCGTTACATCCGTTAATAGATCAAAAACTAATTCAACAAGATTCAATTATTATAGATGCCAAAACAGGCGTTTCAGGAGCTGGAAGGTCACTTGCACAACACGTGCATTACGCTGAAATGAATGAAAACTTAAGTGCTTATGCGATTGGTAAGCATAAACATAAGCCTGAAATAGAACAATATGTCTCGCATTTAGCAAATGAAGATATCAAAGTAGTATTTACCCCGCATTTAGTACCAATGACACGTGGCATACTCTCTACGATATATGTGAAATTAAACAAACAAACTACTAGCGAAGATTTACATGCAACTTTCAAGCAATATTATGATAGTAAACCATTTGTACGCATTAGAGATTTAGGTAATTATCCTAAAACTAAAGAAGTATACGGTAGTAATTATTGTGATATCGGCATGTATGTTGACGAAGAAAGTCAAACAGCAGTGATTGTTTCTGTTATTGATAACTTAGTCAAAGGTGCAAGTGGTCAAGCAATACAAAATTTAAACTTAATGTATGGATTGAACGAAGCAACAGGATTAACACAATTACCTGTATATCCGTAATATAAAAAGAAAGGTGAGATGGGATGAAAGATATTGAAACGTTAGATACACTCAATCAATTGAAGATAGATTTACAAGGGGATGTAAGTTCTCCATTAGGTTTTATAGCTGGAGGCATGCACGTTGGATTAAGAAGAAAGAAAAAAGACTTTGGATGGATATACTCTACGACAGCAGCTGCTGCAGCAGGAACTTATACACTGAATCGTTTTAAAGCAGCACCGTTAAAAGTAACTGAAGAAACGATTAAAAATAATCAATCATTACAAGCCATTGTAGTGAATTCAGCAAATGCTAATTCATGTACTGGTGAAAAAGGTATACAAGATGCCAAAGACACGCAAGCATGGGTAGCAGAGCATTTAAATTTATCCAAAGAAAGCGTGGGTGTCGCGTCTACAGGTGTTATAGGATCGTTTTTACCTATGGATAAGATACAACACGGCACACAAAACGTTTTAAAAGAACAATATAATCAAAGTGAGTTTTTCAATCAAGCTATTTTAACGACGGACACATTTACTAAACATTTATCTGTGCAAGTTGAAATTGATGGTATAACTGTAACAATTGGAGGAACAGCTAAAGGTTCGGGTATGATTCATCCGAATATGGCAACAATGCTGTCATTTATTACTACAGATGCCAAAATTGATGCGGATACGCTAGACAATTGTTTAAAACAAACGATTGATAACTCTTTTAATATGATTACAGTTGATGGAGATTCTAGTACAAATGATATGGTTCTTGGCTTGGCAAATGGACAGGCGAACCATAATAAACTCGATACGTTACATCCAGATTGGGAAAAATTTGAATATGCGTTAAATTTCGTGAGCCAGTATCTTGCTAAATCTATAGCTAAAGATGGTGAAGGAGCGACGAAATTAGTTACGGCTAAAGTTAAAGGCGCAAATGATGTTGCAGAAGCAAGAAAAATTGCTAAAAGTATTGTATCATCAAGTCTCGTTAAAACAGCAATTCATGGTGAAGATGCCAACTTTGGAAGAATCGTTACAGCGATGGGCTATGCTTCTGAAGACATAGAACCAAGTCAGACGAATGTTTATTTATGTAATGTGCCTGTCGTTGAAGATGGCATGTCAGTTGAATTTGATGAGTTACATTTAAAAAAACAATTAGAAGCGGATAATATTTACATTGAAGCATCAGTTGGTAATGGTGAAGGCGCAGCGTCAGCATATGGTTGTGACCTTTCATATGAATATGTACGTATCAATGCTTCATATAGAACCTAAGGAGTGTGACAGATGAGCTATATTGTAATTAAAATAGGTGGCAGCACTCTGACAAATCTACACGATTCAACAATAGAAGACATTGCATTTTTAAGACAACAAGGATTTAAACCCATCATTGTACATGGCGGTGGACCTTTTATTAATGAAGCTTTGGAGCAACAAGACGTGTCTACACAATTTAAAGATGGCTTAAGAGTGACAACGCGAGAAGTACTTTCAGTAACAAGTCAGACATTAATTGGATCAGTCAATCCAAGTCTCGTTAGCAAAATTAATAAATCAGATATTCAAAGTGTTGGTATCAATGGCATAGATGCAAAATTATTTGATGTCATCCCATTAGACGATAAATATGGTTATGTCGGTGAACCTACAGATGTCGATACTTCTGTACTTGCTTCATTAACAGAACAATTTGTACCAGTCATTGCATCTATAGGTCAACATAGAAGCACAGGACAATTGTATAACATTAATGCAGATACATTAGCATATAAAATCGCACAATTTTTACAGGCTCCAATTTATCTATTAAGTGATATTCCTGGTGTCATCATTGATGAAAAAGTGCAAGCTACACTGAATGCTGAACGTATCAATCTCTATATCGATCAAGCGTCAATTTACGGCGGTATGATTCCTAAAGTTCAAGATGCGGTTCAAGCGATTGAATCAGGTTGTGAAAAAGTAGTCATTGCGGCAGGTAATGAATCACATATTATTAAAAAATTACAAAGCGGTCAAAACGTTGGTACAACCATCCAGCGTTAGTACGACCAACAATATATTTAAAAAAGGCTAACTATTTATTAACAATAAATAGTTAGCCTTTTTTAGCTTGGGAGTCACCACAACCACTGCTATTTTCAAAATACAAGTTCAACCATTCATTACAATGCTATATAACCGCCTACTATCCTTATTTTGCCTAAATAAACCAAATACATCTATGAGTCTCAAATATCATCTCAAAAGACCTCTATATCTCTTAAGATGATAATGACATATTTATTCTCATCAATTATAAAATATAATCTAACATAATAATTATTTTTATTATCAATTCTCACACCAAAGCAATCGTAATCAAATGAATAATAAATTTCCTTTAAGTTATAATAATTTAAAATGAAATTGTGGAACAATTAAAAAATATTAAAATTATTTGTAAAACTTCTAAGATATGTGGCTCTAGGTTTCAAAGGTTTAAATCATACTAAATATATCGGAATTATTAAATAATAGGTTGAATATTCAGAAAGTTCCATCTATAATGATTTTTAAATCTTTATAGGAGGCATACACATGACAACTGAAATTTTAAAAGGTGAAAAAGGAAACTTTAATCTTCAAGATTATGAATATACATATAATAACTTTGATTGGGAAGAAGCGGAAAAAGCATTTTCTTGGTATGAAACAGGAAAAGTAAATATGGCATATGAATGTATAGACCGTCACGTAGACAACGGTAAAGGGCAAAAAATTGCCTTGAATTATAAAGACAGCGCACAAGAAGCATCTTTTACTTTCGAAGATTTAAAGCTAGCTTCAAATAAAGTAGCGAATCTATTGAAGACAGAAGCTAACGTAGAAAAAGGCGATAGAGTGTTTGTGTATATGCCTAGAATGCCAGAACTTTATTTTTCATTTTTAGGTATTTTAAAAACTGGAGCAATATGTGGCCCATTATTCGAAGCATTTATGGATCAAGCAGTAGAAGAACGTTTAAGCAATGCAGACGCTAAAGTCTTAGTTACAACGGAAGATTTATTACCTCGTGTACCTTACTCAAAATTACCAGACTTAGAAACAATTATAGTTGTGGGTAACAATGTATCGCCAGAACATATTGATTTTCATACAGCGTTCAAGCATGCGAGTGATAGCTTCGACATTGAATGGCTAAATCGTGAAGATCCACTTGTATTGCATTACACATCTGGTTCAACTGGCCAACCTAAAGGCGTCTTACATGCACAGGATGCGATGATTGTGCATTACATTACAGGGAAATATGTATTAGATTTACAAGAAGATGATATTTATTGGTGTACTGGAGATCCAGCATGGGTGACAGGATCGTCCTACGGCATATTCAGCCCTTGGCTTCACGGCGTAACGAATTGTGTCATAGGTGGAAGATTCTCACCAGAATTATGGTATGAAATGATAGAAAAATATAAAGTCACATTATGGTATACCGCACCTACAGCCTTACGTATGTTGATGAGTAAAGGCGAAACATTCACTAAGCAATATGATTTATCAACGTTAAGAAGTATTTTGTCAGTCGGTGAACCATTAAATCCAGAAGTGATTCGTTGGGGCAATGAAGTATATGGCAGACGTATACTAGATACTTGGTGGATGACAGAAACCGGTGGATTAATGATTGTGAATTATCCAAGTCAGACAATTAAATTGGGTTCTATGGGTAAACCATTACCAGGTATTACTGCAAGTATTGTCGATGACGAAGGCAATGAACTACCTCCCAATACTTTAGGTAATTTAGCGTTAAAAGCAGGATGGCCTTCCATGATGAGAAAAATATGGAAAAATGAAGAAAAATTCAATTCATATTTTGTGAATGGTTGGTATATTTCTGGAGATTCAGCATATCGTGATGAAGACAATTACTTTTTCTTCAAAAGTAGAGTAGATGATGTGATTATGACATCAGGCGAAAGAGTAGGCCCGTTTGAAGTTGAGTCTAAACTTGTAGAACATCCAGCGATTGCTGAGGCAGGTGTTATTGGTATCCCTGATGACGTAAGGGGTGAAATAATCAAAGCGTATGTCACATTGCGTGAAGGCGTAGAGAAAACAGATGAACTCAAAGTTGAAATAAAACAATTTGTTAAGACCAGTTTAGCTGCACATGCTGCACCAAGAGAAATTGATTTTATGGATAAATTACCGAAAACAAGTTTTGGTAAAATTATGCGTCGTGTCTTAAAAGCTTGGGAATTAGATTTACCAGCTGGAGATTTGAGTACGATTGAAAAATAATTTTTAAATAATATCCGATTAATTATATCTAATTAATATAAAAATATTTTACAAGATAAATGAAAATGGAAACATGAAATATAAGTACAGGTATCACTTAAACTCATAGGAGGTAATAACAATGGGAAAAAAACAAATACATTTCAATGGCTTTATTCAGAACTCACCAGCACCACACGCAATTGGACTTTGGAAACATGACAAACATGAAGGTGCGCAACATGGCACAATAGATTATTGGGTGAAGCTTGCAAAGCTTTTTGAAAAAGGCAAGTTCGATTCATTATTTATCGCTGATGTATTAGGAACATATAGTGAATATGGCAATGATTATAAAACAGCTGTACAACATGCCGTTCAAGTCCCAGATCATGATCCTTTATTAGTGATTTCTGCTATGGCGCAAGCAACAGCACATGTAGGGTTTGCACCAACTGTATCTACAACTTATTTTCAGCCGTATGATATTGCGAGAAAATTTTCTACATTAGATCATTTAACACATGGTCGTATTGGTTGGAACGTTGTGACATCTTACCTAGGAAGTGAAGCGGAAAATTTAGGGTTAACAGAACGTATGCCTAAAGAAACAAGATACGATCGTGCAGATGAATTTTTAGATGTAACGTATAAATTGTGGGAAAGCAGTTGGGAAGATGATGCAGTTGTAAAAGATAAAGCTACCAACACGTATGCAGATCCTGATAAAGTACATTTAATTAATCACAAAGGTCGTTTCTTTAATGTACCTGGACCACATATTGTAGAGCCATCTCCACAACGTACACCAGTATTATTCCAAGCAGGTGCTTCAGATAAAGGTCGTAACTTTGCAGGTAAACATGCAGAAGCAATCTTTGTCGTGAATCATTCACTTCAAGGTTTGGCTAATGATGTAAATGACATTCGTTCTAGAGCAACACAACAAGGCAGAAATAAAGAAGACTTAAAGGTATTTACTATGATTGTTCCCGTTATTGGTGATACGGTAGAAGAAGCAGAACAATTACATCAAGAGTTAATCCAACATATCACTTATGAAGGAACTGCTGCTTTATTAAGTGGACACACAGGCATAGACTTTTCTCAATTTGATCCTGATCAATATTTAGAAGATATTGAAACAGACGCAATTCAAAGCTTGTTAGATATTTATGCGAAAGATCCGACACGTAAATGGACACTGAAAGAGGCTATTAAACATCATGGCTTAGGTATTGGCTCAGTTCGCTTTGTCGGTACACCTACGCAAATTGCTGATGAAATAGAGCATTGGGTTGAAGTTGCTGATGTAGATGGATTTAATATTGCCTATGGAACGATACCAAATTCATATGAAGATTTCATAGAAAAAGTCGTTCCAATATTACAAGCACGTGGCATTTATCGTAAAGATTATGATGAAGAAAATACAACACTTAGAGAAAATTTATTCGGTAAAGGTGAAAAGTATTTAAGATCAACGCATCCAGGATCACAATATAAACCGCAATTAAATGAGCAATATAGTTATAGTACAGCAGAAATTTAAATTTGATAGAGACAAAGCGCACAACAATAACATGTTTGGTTTTAACAATTGAGGACCTGTCATGTGTCTGAAAATGTATAAGCAGTTTGAATAAATAAAGGGGGACATTAAAGATGGCAAGTGTAGCAATCATTGCAGGTGGAAATAAATTACAATCTCGTTTAACAGGTATTGTTGAGTATGCTGAAAAATATCTAGAAGGTGAAGGTATTGATACAGATGTTGTACACGTTCATCAATTAGACGCAGAAGCGTTGATTACAGCGGATTTTTCTAATGCGTCTATTAATGAAACACATCAGAAAATAGAAAGCGCAGATGGTATTATTATCATATCTCCTGTATTTAAAGCAGCTTATTCAGGTATTGTTAAAACGTATTTAGATTTATTACCAAGAGGTGCTTTCACAGGTAAGACAGTATTGCCGTTAGCATTAGGCGGAACCTTTGCACATGTATTAGCAATTCAATATAGCTTAGATCCAGTGATTAAAGAATTAGGTGCAGATACAATTCACAAAGGTAGATTTATATTAGATAAACACATCACTTCTAATGAAGACGGCACTTATGATTATGATCAAGAAGCAAAAGATGGATTAGATAAAACGTTAAAAAAGTTTGTCAGTGACAAATCACAGGTAAGGGAATAATATTTTGAATATAAAAAGGATGGGAGTGTGACATCAATACATGTCTTGCTCCCATCCTTTTTTATGTATAAATTTATAAAGATACTAAAGACCATTGATGTTTGTCGTCGTAAGTTAATTTGAAGTCTTGTGTTTCAATAGCTATCGGAAATGCAGTAGATGCTTTATCAGAAAAAATCCATTTTTTATTTTCTGGTGTCAATAAAATATAACACTCATCGTCTGAATCACACATGAAATTTAAACCTTCTGGAGAAAATGAGCGTGCTTCATGTGTTGTAAGATGATGATTGATTAAAGCTTGATACACATCGTCTAGCTCATTACATACAAATCCGACTTCACTAATTCTTGAAAATTCAGGATCATCCGTCATATTAGATACCCTTGCAATGAGTTCGACAATATTACCTGAAGGATCATTAAAATAAAGTGAATGTGCAACAAAGGATTCAAAATAAGTTGTGTGTTGACCATCTTCCATTAATAAAAATAAAATATTTTGATAGTGTTGTTTCATATCATAAAAATGATTGTAAGGAATATCTATTGCAAAGTGGTAAAACGGTTGATTGATTTCTTCAGATTTTTGAAAATGTAATTGAGTTTCCCCAATTTGAACAATAAAAGAATCTTGATCAATAACTTGAACAGGACATTCTAATGTTTCTTCGTAAAACTGCAAAGTTTCTTCCAAGTCAGATGTTAATAATGTAACATTTTTAAATTTCATTTGTAGACCCCCATCCAATCCGATTGTTTAGTTTGGCAAATAAATTTAATTAATAAGTTAATTGTACTTTATCAAAATATTAAGGAGTATGATAATATAACGAAGTTATAAAGTAAAAATACACTTTAATCTATTGGATATCCTAGGTGTTTTGCAGCATTAAAAAAGAACATATAAAAAAAGACTAAATGCTAATCAAAGCACTTAGTCTTTTTTATTTATTAATTTCTAATTAAATTAGAAGAAAAATAGTGTGAAGATATACGCACTAATACCTGCAAGTGCACAATATAATAGTGCTGGTCCGAGCGTTTTTCTAATAACACTACCTTCTTTACCTGGCATATCGACAACAGCACAAACTGCAACAACGTTATGAACACAAATCATATTACCTGCAGCGGCACCAATAATTTGTGCGGCTAATACAGTGAATGGTTCAGCACCAATTGCGTTTGCGATGTTCATTTGAATTGGTGAGAATGTAAGTGTTGAAACAGTAGCGCTTCCTGTAATAAAGGAACCTAAGGCACCTAAGAATGGAGCGACAAATAACCAAATTGGACCTAAGTATTGGGACATAGCATTAGCTATGTACTCAGGCATACTAATTAAGTCATTGGCATTAATACCAGAGTTAATGAAGACATGAACCATTGCTAGTGTCGCAATAAGCGTAATACCTGTAATTTTAATTGTACTCAATGATTCCTTACTAGCTTTAGTTAGGTCTTTAAACGGTTTTTTCTGAATGAGTATCGCAAATATTGCGGATAGTATTAAGATGGTTCCGGGTGAATATAACACTTCCCAATCTGATGAGATCTCTTCAAAATTCATTATATTAGTCCAAGTTAAATCTAAAACACTTGTTGTGAAATCTTTAATAAATGGTACCGTTCTTGTAAGTAGTAATAAGACAACTACCATTAAATACGGTGCCCAAGCTGTTAGCAAACTCATTGAGTGTTCAGACTCATTAGTTTCATATGAATCATCTAAGCCATCTTTCCACTCAGTCTTAGGCAATAACCAACCTTTACTTGCAGTTATAACTGCTACTATTAGACCAGTTAATGAACCTAAAATTGCAACGAACTCTGCGCCAAATAAGAATGCATAAGCAAATGCTGAACCTGCATAAAAAATACCAATTAAAGCGAGCCACGGTAACATTTCAAGTATAGATTTTAATTTGTTTTTCTTACCAAAGAAAACAACTAAAGTAATGATTACAATAATTGGAATGAAAACACCACTTAATAAATCTAATGTAGTAATACGTTCAGCGGTAGATTGGAAGAATGCACTGTCAGCATCTTTCAATGTACTCAACCCTACAAGGACAGGCGTACCAACCGCACCAAATGATACGGCCACACTATCTGCGATTAATGCAGATACTACAGCAATCATTGGTCTGAAACCTAAAGCTACCATTAATGGTGCTGTAACCATTGCAGGTGTACCAAAACCAGACGCACCTTCAATAAGTGATCCGAATAAGAAAGCGACGATAATCACTTGGACACGCATATCTCCAGATATTTTCTGGAAGCCTGAATTAATACGATTTACAGCCCCAGTTTGTCGTAAAGTATTAAGTAATACAAGCGCACCGAATAAGATATATAGAATCGTAAACGTTTTGTGCGTACCTTGTAATAATGAGGCAATTACGACATTACCTTTCATCCCCCAAACAAATATTCCCAATAACGTAACAACAATTGCACTGATTATCATACCTTTTAAAGCTGACATGCGAAGCAGCACTAAAAAGATAAACGGTACAATTACAGCACTTAAAGCAATTAATAACAGCATATATTTTAACCCCTAACTTACAAATTAATATCATCTAGTCATATGATGATTAAATCATGATTATTGTAAACGTTTTCAGTATAAAAATCAATCATCTGTAATTAATATATAACTTAAATAATTTATTAAACATATCAAAAAAATAGCTGTATTTATTTAATAGAGTACTATAGAAGGTGTAATAATACAAAAAGTATCTATTATTAATTATAAATCGAAAGAAAACGAAAGAAAACGAAAATAAATTTGCATTATTAGAAAAAATACAATAATATAAAGGCAATATATGAAAGCGTTTTCTAATCAATGGATCATGGAAGAATATAATTGAAATTTATTTTTTATTACTCAAGTTTTTAGTATGTTTTGTAATTGTATAAGTAGTCATAAGTTATCAATTTAATTACATAGGGGTGTGTTAAATATGAATAAAAAATTAACGAAAATGGGAATGCCACCAACATTATTATGGGGGTACATTGGCGTATTAATATTTATGATGGGGGATGGATTAGAACTTGCATGGATTAGTCCTTATCTTCATGATCATGGCTTATCCGTTCAACAAACTGCAATTTTAACGACTTGTTATGGTGTGACGATTGCAATTGGATCTTGGTTCTCTGGTGTTTTGGTCGAAATTATCGGACCGCGTAAAGTTATGTTATTAGGCACAGGTTTATATATTGTTGGTCATATTATATTTGTAGGATTTGCGATACCTACGATGAATTATGAATTAATGATTCCATCGTATGCTATTCGAGGATTTGGTTATCCATTGTTTGCTTATTCATTTTTAGTGTGGGTGGCTTACCGTTCACCTCAAAAACGATTAGGTGCCGCAGTAGGTTGGTTCTGGTTTGTATTTACAGGTGGTTTAAGTGTGCTTGGTTCATTCTATTCTTCATTTGCAATTCAATGGTTTGGTCATGTGTTCACTTTATGGACAGCCATTATATGGGTACTTATCGGAACATTTTTAGCTGTATTTGTAAACAGAGATCAATTTGAAATAGAAGATAAAGGGCATGGTGTTAAAGAACATGTAAAAGAAATGGGCGCTGGAATTACGATATTAAAAAGAGAGCCACGTGTTGCAGTGGCATGTATCGTAAGAATAATTAATCAAGCGGCACAATATGCATTTCCATTGTTCTTACCAATATATTTATCATCCAAAGGTATTGCAACGACGACTTGGCTCAATATTTGGGGAACAATTTTTATCGCAAATATTATATTTAATTTAATATTCGGTGCGTTGAGTGACAAAATTGGTTGGAAGAATACAATCTCATACATCGGTGGTGTTGGTTGTGCTGTATTTACATTAGGATTATATTTTGTACCAGAATTATTTACAGGTAATGTATTTGTCGTTGGTACTGTAGGATTTTTATGGGGTATGTGTTTAGCAGGATTTGTTCCAATTTCTGCGCTTGTACCTTCTCTTGTAGGTGATGGCGATAAAGGACCAGCGATGGCTATATTAAACTTAGGCGCAGGGCTATGTGTATTTGCTGGACCTGGGTTAGTAGCATTATTCTACGATAGTATTGGTGTAAAAGGAATGATGTACTTAATCTTTGGATTATATGTGGCAAGTGCAATTATGACACGTTTCTTAAAAACACCTGAAGAACGTGCAAAACTTAGTAAGAAAGAAGCAACATAAGCGAAAAAAAGCATGTATTTAAAAAATAAATATTTATCGTTATTGGAGTCCCATTCTAGTTTGGAAATTAGAATGGGACTCTCTTATTTTAAAAAGCTAATTATGCAATCGTTTTGAAATGGTGTGGAAATGAAAGAATAATTTTCTTGGAACTCTCCAGAAATAATTTGAGCAACAATCTGTTTGATTACAGCCACAATTTCATTTAACAGAATCGATCACCTCCGTCAGTTAAGTAGTTCAGGGACATTGTAGTATAAAAAGTAGTGTAATATGCATTCGTGCATAACTCAAAAAATAAATTTCACAAGTGTGATTCATTAAAAAACACATTGCATAAATGCTTTGAAAAACTGCATAAATGTTAAAAACATTAGTTTAAATTAGTGCTGTTTATCAAATGATGTAAGATAATATTTTAAGCTTTAATTCAATAATATACATAATAAAGTATATTTATACTTGTTTTATCTGTTAATTACGTATATTATGTATATAAATCTTATAAAAATATTGGAGTGATGAAAATGGGGTTGAACACAACAGCTTTAAATAAGTTACAAGTTTTTAAAGGGGAACACTTTTTGAAAACATGCGATTTTTCAGCAGAAGAATTGAATACATTGATAGATTTTACTGGAGAGTTAAAGGAAAAGAAAAAACGTGGGATCCCTCATCCTTATTTAAAAGGAAAGAATTTAGCGTTACTCTTTGAAAAACCCTCTACAAGAACACGTTCGGCATTTAGTGTTGCCGCGTATGATTTGGGCGCATACCCAGAGTATTTCGGCCAAGGAGATATTCATTTAGGTGTGAAAGAATCTACAGCTGATACTGCAAAAGTATTAGGACGTATGTATGATGGTATTGAATTTAGAGGTTATCATCAAAAAGATATAGAATCTTTAGCTAAAAATGCCAATGTACCAGTTTGGAATGGCTTGACGAATGAGTGGCATCCAACGCAAATGATTGCGGATTTCTTTACATTAAAAGAAAATTGGGGAACTTTAGAAGGCAAAACATTAACTTATGTAGGTGATGCTAGAAATAATGTAGCACATGATTTACTTATTACTGGAGCAATATTAGGTGTTAACGTACATATTGCTGCACCTAAATCTTTACAACCTGATGAAGCAATTCAAAAGTTAGCTAAGGATTATGCTGCACAATCTCAGAGTGAAATTTTAATTACGGATGACGTGAATCAAGCGATTTATCAAACAGATGCTATTTATACAGATGTATGGTTATCAATGGGTGAAGATCAATCTGTTTTGGAAACACGTATTAATGAGTTATTACCTTATCAAGTCAATGAATCGATGCTACTGAATACAATGAATCCTGAGGCAATCGTCTTACATTGTTTGCCAGCATTTCATGATTTAAATACTGAAGTAGGACAACAGATTTATGAAAAATATGGCTTGTCTGAAATGGAAATTACGGATGACGTATTTCAAGGTGAGCACGCTGTGATATTTGATCAAGCTGAAAATAGATTACATTCTATAAAAGCGATTATGTCAGTGACACTAGGCGATATATTTTAAGCGAAGTAATAGCTGTAAGGGGTGGGAATACGAAATCAAATTTTAAATTTTGATTTCTATCCCTCCCCATTTTTTTGCACACCATACGAAGTCACAGGTTATAGTCTTCAGCCACTATTATTTACCGAAAATATTTGCTCAAAACACTGCCGAGAAACTTTTAATATGACAATGTAGATTGTAAAGTGCCTTTGATAGGTCAAAAAGATTACTTAATATATAAAGAAAACTGTTGTTTAAGTGAACTAAACGGGATTTATAATGAAGGGCTTACATAAAAAGCGTTATATCTTTTTGAAAATGTTTTTCATAATGACGAATTGTATTGATTATCATTTTCTTTGCTTGTATATTTATGGTAATTAGGAGGTTAATCAATTATGAGTAAGCTATTTGAGAAAGCACAACAATTCGGGAAGTCCTTTATGTTACCTATAGCGATTTTACCAGCAGCTGGTTTATTGTTAGGTATTGGTGGGGCATTAAGTAATCCAAATACAATCAAAGCATATCCTTTATTGGATATTGAACTATTACAAAATATATTTATATTAATGTCATCTGCAGGTAATATTGTCTTCCAAAATTTACCTGTTATTTTTGCAGTGGGTGTTGCGATTGGCTTAGCCAAAAGTGATAAAGGGACAGCAGGTTTAGCTGCGATGTTAGGGTTCCTCATTATGAATGCTTCAATGAATGGTTTGTTAATTATTACTGATACATTAGCAGACGGTAATTTAGCTAAAGAAGGACAAAGTACAGTCCTTGGAATACAAACAGTGGAAACAGGCGTATTTGGTGGTATTATAACTGGTGTCATGACAGCGCTTTTACATAATAAGTTCCATAAAATATCCTTGCCAGCCTATTTAGGCTTCTTTGGAGGTTCGCGTTTTGTTCCTATTATCACAGCATTAGGTTCTATTCTATTAGGTGTCGTGATGTTCTTTATTTGGCCAACTGTTCAAGGATGGATATTTGGTGTTGGAGGCCTCGTAGATAAAACAGGAGTTATTGGTACATTTTTCTTTGGTTTTATTTTAAGGCTTTTAGGACCATTTGGTTTACATCATATTTTTTACTTACCATTTTGGCAGACAGCACTGGGTGGTACTTTAGAAGTGAAAGGACAAATTGTACAAGGTACACAAAACATCTTTTTTGCTCAATTGGGTGATCCTGATGTTACTAAATATTATTCAGGTGTATCAAGATATATGTCTGGTAGATTTATTACCATGATGTTTGGTTTATGTGGTGCAGCATTGGCAATCTATCATACTGCAAAGCCAGAACGTAAAAAAGTCGTTGGCGGATTAATGTTATCTGCAGCGTTAACATCATTTTTAACAGGAATTACAGAACCATTAGAATTCAGTTTCTTATTTGTAGCACCGGTCCTTTATGTCATACATGCTTTTTTAGATGGTTTAGCGTTTATGTTCGCAGACATATTTAATATTACAATTGGTCAAACATTTAGTGGTGGTTTCATTGATTATCTATTATTTGGTATATTGCAGGGCAACGCTAAGACGAATTTCTTATGGGTAATTCCAATAGGTATCGTTTGGTTTATACTTTATTATATAATATTCAGATTTTGCATCACGAAATTTAATTTCAAAACACCTGGGCGTGAAGAAGGTGAAGCGGCTGAAACTGTAGAAGCAACTGATCGTGCTAAAACGATTATTCAAGGTCTTGGTGGTAAAGAGAATATTGATGTCGTTGATTGTTGCGCAACAAGATTAAGAGTGACCTTAAAGACTAATCAAGATGTTGATAGAAAAGTATTAGAGTCGACCGAGGCAAGAGGCGTGATTCAGAAGGGTAACGGCGTTCAAATTGTTTATGGCCCCCATGTAACTACGATTAAAAATGAAGTAGAAGAACTATTAGATAGTCGACAGTCATAAACAGGCGTATAATGGTATTGTATGCATGATTCATTTTATATTAATTTGATTAAAAACAGATAATTATGTAATATAGGATATTAAATGTTAATTATGAAAATATATAGTGATATTAGAAAGAATGGGGTAGAAATATGAACGTTATAAATTTGAAAGATCGCACAACGGCGAGTCAATATGTTGCTATAGAACTTTTAAAACAAATAAAGTCGCAACCTAATGCTGTGTTAGGTCTTGCTACGGGAAGTACAATGATTGATATTTATAAATACTTATCGGAATTAATTAATGTTAATCACACAAAATTAAATGATGTGGTGACATTTAATTTAGATGAGTATATTGGGTTAGCGGCAGATCACGAACAAAGTTACCATGCTTATATGAAAGAGAATTTATTCAATCATAATAGCACTTGGAATGAAGACAACATCTATTTACCTAAAGGTGATGCAGAAGATGTAGAAAAAGAATGTATAGCTTATGAGCAATGTATACAAGATGCAGGGCCAGCAGACATTCAAATTTTAGGTATCGGTGAAAACGGACATATTGGTTTTAATGAGCCATTTTCATCATTTGAAAGTGAAACACGCGTAGTAGATTTAACGGATTCAACAATCAAAGCCAACAGTCAACACTTCGATAATATTGAAGATGTACCTAAACAAGCTATTTCAATGGGCTTAGCATCTATCATGAATGCGAAGCGTATCATTCTGATAGCGTTTGGAAGTAATAAACAAGAAGCAATCCAACAATTACTGGATGGTAAAGTGTCAGAATCACTTCCTGCTTCAATCTTGCACCAACATCCGAATGTAGAAGTTATCGTCGATGACTCAGCTTTAAATTAAATAAATATACAGAAGACGATACAAGTTTGTATTGGTTTAGAATGTCGACAAAGTTACCGACTTTGTTGGCATTTTTTTGTGCGTTTTTCGCTGGCGCAACCTCATCCTGTAGTCGTCGGGTTATTCAGAAATTGGCCTAAAGCGCTGCCATTTTCAAGAAATATTAAATAATGAGATAAATGAACAAAAATAGATTCAAAACCAAACACCATTACAGCGTTTGGTTTTGAATCTAGCTGAATCTAATTCATTTAACGTGTCTATTTTTATTTAATAAATATAGTTTATATAAATATTTTCTGATTGGAATTATAAAATCGCCAATATATTCTTCTACGTGTGCATTAAAGCCTTTTTTAAATTGTTGTACGCCATAATCTTCAGAAGTTTCACTGAAGTCTCCAGTAATGCCATAAAATTATATCTTGGAATAGCATTATTTATGGCAAATGTAATCATATCCCATTGCAAACGATAAGATCCCATAAATTGGTTGTATTTAGGATTAGAACCACTAGATAGGTAATAAACTTCATCTTTCGTGTATATATAAAATGCAGCAGCTAAATTTAAGATATTTCCTTCTGTTGAGATTAATTCAATCGTCTCATTAATTTTTCTTTCATAACTATTTTGTTGTTGTGTTAACTGGTACAATTTCGTTTTTGTTTTTTTAGAATTAGTGTTTTCTTGTAATTTATTCTCTAAATCTTTAATTTCTAAAAGAAGATTAGCATTTTTCTTTTGCAATTGTTGTTTATAATTTTCTAAATTGATATACGCGAGTTTTAACATGGAGTGATTGGCATAAATTTTTTGCATTTCCTCAAAATAAGCTTTATCCCTAAATTTAAAATTATGCTTTTCTTCTGCCATTTGAAATAGTTCAAAGAATACATTAGTTTCTGAAATATCCAGTGTTTTTACTTCTACACCTATTTCAAAAGTTTTCTTAATGTTACGACGTGTCTGATAATCCATTTCTTTTAATATGGTACTCTCATTTTTATTTTTTAAATTTAAAACAGATAACCACCTAATTTGGCTAGTGGTAGAGTAACCGATACTATAACCTTGATGAGCATAACCTAATTTTGATAATGCATTTTTAAGCTTTTCATTATCATAGTGCTCAATTATTTTTCCATCAGCATCTCTAATATTTTCTAAAATATATGGATCTATTAAAGCGAATAATGCTTTTTGAGCTTTTAAATATACTTTTAAATTTTCAAAAAAGAATTTAGTTAATATTGGATTACTATAATCTAAAACCGGACCTCTATGAGAGTAAAAGTATTTAAAAAATCTTAATGCCCTAGCTTCTGTTAATAGACAAGCTGCTATCACTTTCTTATCTTCTTTAACACCTACTAAATGTACATCCTTCTTCTTCTTATTTCTATAATGAAAATGAGAAGTAGACTGGGTATAATGCACAAAGTTTTGATTAATAAAATCAGTGAATTCTTTTTCTGTTAATTCTACGAAGTTCATCTTTTCACCTATTTCTTAAATGATAAGAAACCTGGATAAGTAGTCCAGGTCTCCAGGATCTAGTGGATTTATAAACATTATGAGTTTATTACAATAAAATTCTAACATGTAATATTACAATTATATACACTTGCATATAAAAGTTACGAAAATCGTTACAATTAAAAATAAATGAAAGTGGAGTAGAGTGATAAAAAAAGGAGGATTGAAGATGTTCGAATAACGTGGATAACAACACATAATTAAAATTATTTTCAAAAGAAGTAAGAAAGATATATTTAAATAAAAACAGCCCACGTATACAACGTAGGCTGTTATAAAACAATATTAATATCCAGAATTGACTTCTTCACCGTCTTCATCATATTCTGTGACATAACCATCATCATCTATAGTATATGATCCAGCTAAATTACCGTCTTTATCGGTAAATGAAAATCCCCAACCATCATCTGTTTCTTCAGGTTCTTTATAAGTATAAGTATCAGTGTCTAAACTTTCGCCTTCATATGATTCGACTTTGTCTATAACATTATCACGTGTGACTTCCTCATCATCTGAACTGGATGGGTCTTCGTCTTCTTCAGATTGAGTTTCTTTTTCAAATACTTTGTCTTCATGGTCGCTAATAGCTTCATCATCAAAGGTTAAAGTCACATCAACTTCTTCTTCACCGTTTTCAGGGCTTGAAACATTCTCTACATTTGATGTGAATTGTTTACCTTCAACTTCAGTTGTAGCATATACTTCTACTTTTTCATCAGGAGAGTATGGACCAAATGTTTCGCTAGCGTATTCATTAAAGTCTTGTTGTTTCTCACCATTGATATAAAGCTTTAGTGAATCTGAATCGATATATGCTGAGTCAGTACTTACAGTGAAGCGCTTTTGTTTGAATTGAGGTTCAGCATCGTTACTTTCAGACATATCGATATGAACGACGCCATCAAACTTTTTACCATCTACTTTTTGAGTAGCTTTTAAATCGTATATTCCAATAGGGAAGTCATCAAGTGTTTTTGTCTTACCTTGTTTTAGTTTCACTTGTTTCGTATCGTCGTTATGTTTGTAAGATAACGTACTATCTTCTTCAGGAAGAATGGTGACAGACTCTTCATTTACATTAAAATTATAGTTTTTAAATATCCCCCATTTTTTACCATCTTGAGAGATGTTTATGAGTTCATTATCGCCAACTGTAACAGAAGAATCGCCCATTGTATTATCTTCCATATCTTCCGCAGCGCTTTGGATTTCATTACCAACACGTTCAGGGCTATCTGTTTCATTAATATATTTATAGACAGCTTTGGCTTCGTCTTTAGATAGAGACTCGCCGTTTGCTTTTAAATTATGAGCTAAGTCACTCGGCTTATTTTTCTTTAAATCATTTGAAATGGCTTCAGCTTGTTTTGTCGGTGAAAGTTGACTTTCAATTATTTTATAAGCTGTAAATAATGCAATAATGATAACTACAATGACAACAATTGTAATATAAAATGGTAATTTTGATTTTTTATTTTGATTATCGTTCTTATTTGTACTTCGTTGTTGATAAACAGGGGTGCCACACTGTGTACATACTTTTTGGTTTGGTTTGATTTCGGCTCCACAATTACTACAGTATTTCATTAATTAACTCTCTCCTTAATAATCTGTATTAAAATATGAATCTAAAAAACTTAAAGAATTTGAAACTGTACCTTCAATAAAGATGCGAAGGATGACACCTAAAATAAGAATATAAATTAAAATAGCATAAACCACGGGCATGCGAAGTGGATGCTTATGACTATGCTTTGTTGTGAGATAAATTGGTGATACTAATGTAAATAGCATAGAAATTAAAACAAGCATTGATCCAAAACTTGGTACATTAATGGCTAAAAATAATAAACCTGATAAGAATGCAATTACAGAAAATGTATTAACTAATACAAAATCTGAAAGTGCTTTATGTACACTGATTTTAATGTTTAGCAGTTTAATCAATAATAATGTAATACCAAAAATTATTGAAATAGCTATGAGTATGTAAAAGGTAATGTTAAAAACGATATTAGCCTTACTTGTTGCAAAAAATGCTACCTCTGCTGGTATAACTAAAGATAATAAAATAAGTGTAATTATAAATCCTGCAATAATGAGACTGAAAAGTGTTTTAAATGTAAATTGATGTTTACTTATAACTTCATCATCTGTCCTAGAAAATGAGTTGGAGAAAAATAATTTGGCCTCATTAAAAATATCAACAGAATGTTTAGTATTATTTTTGTTTGATTGCCTTGGTTGTTTTGGCTGATAAGATGTCTGAGATGATTCCTGATTCTGTGATACATCAGACTGAGATGTATGTTGATTAGTAGTTGGGTTGTCAGTAGATGATTGATCTTGAAGTGTTAATTTGGCGCCACACTCACCACAAAATAAATCTGTGTTTGTAACTGTCTCCCCGCAATTTGGGCAATGCATAAAAATCCCCCCTTGTAATATGTTTATTAAAATAGAATATCACAGTTATATCTAATGCGCACCGCTTTTTAATAAAATATAAAAATTCATATTTTAAAAAGTTATTTTTGTTTAATTTTTGTGAGTTATAAATTTTTTAATAGTTAATACTTGTTGTAAGAAGTATTAGAAATCAAAAAAGAGGGAGGGAGATAAATAATCTCCTACTCCCTCTTTTATTGAACTATTATATTTGGCTTCATTTATACTTCTGACCAAATTAAATGTTGGTGGATGGCAAGGGCACAGGCACCTTTTGCACCATTAATAGGCTGATACGACTTCATTTGAAAATCAATTTCACCTAACCCCCCGTATAAGTTTTGGTAACTCAAGTATTCTTTTAAAATGACATTCGTAATATCATTGTTAAATAATGGGCCATGCAAATAAATTTTATTGGTATCAACTAACATGGTTAAATTATTGAGCGTAATTGCAACTGCACGCATGGCATCTTTAATAATTTGTACAATGCCGCTATCGCCTAAACGATACGCTTCTATAACAGTATCTAAAGTTATATCATTTGAGTCTGCTACTAAACTTGTCAGATAGGTACTTTGAGCACTTCTATAAATGACTTTAGCTTTATTTATAATATTCATGCCACCTAAATAGTTTTGTAAGCATCCTCTACGACCACATTCACAACGTTCGCCCTCTGGATGGATAATAGTATGTCCAACTTCCCCTACAGAAAAGTTAGAAACGCCATATAAATTGCCACGATACATACTAGATGAAAAAATGCCTTTTACAGCATGGAAGAAGATGAAATTTTCGCCATGATTTTCTGATGTAAGTAAATGTTCATATAGGCTCATACAATGTACATTATTTTCTAAAAATACAGGCAAGCTAATACGAGAAAGTAAATCTTCCAAATCAAAACCAGACCAATCACTATTTGAAGCAATTTGTTGAGATGTTTCATCAAAGTGACCTGGTAAAGCAATGCCAACTGCCTGAATATCGTAAGCTGCATGTTGTTTTAAGAAATGATTAAGTTCTTCGAAGATAAAGTTTGGTGTGATTTTTTTTAGAAATTGAGTTGCAGTAATATCGATTATATTTTGATCAACGATATTCCCAAGATTATCAGTTAAGCATAACGTTACAAAATCTCTGGCTAATTCAATACCAACATAGTAATTATATTTATTACAAATTGTAAGTAATATTTTTTTGCGTCCAGATGTTTTTTTAGTGTTAATACCATAGTTATCAACTTCAATATCCGTAGATTTAATGAGATTATTTTGTATTAAATCTGCGGTTACTGCAGTTGTTGTTGCGGGTGTAATACCTGTGTTTTTTGCTATATCAACCCTTGATATAGGACCGCGTACATATATTTCATTTAAAATTTGACCCCGTATCATCCGCTGTTTATTTGTCATGTTTGCTTTCATTTTTATCACCATAATTTCTTAATACTCTTATTATTATATTAAAAATAAAAAGTTGCAACTATATTGACACATAATTTATTATAAATTATAATTAATCAAAACATTGAAAGCGTTTTCAAAATCGAATCTACGATGGGGTGTTGATGTGAGTAAATTTAATGATGCATTAGAAAAACATTTGTTGCCAGTCGCTTCTAAATTGGGATCTAATAAAATTTTGATTTCAATGAGGGATGGGATTATCGTTGCAATGCCTTTGATTATTATTGGTTCATTATTTTTAGTAATCAGTGGTATTGCGATACCAGGCTGGATAGAGTGGCTAGAAGCACAGGGAATTCAACCATATTTAATGAAAGCAGTGAATGGGACATTCGGGTTAATGGGGTTAGTTGCAAGTTTCGGTGTCGCACATAGTATTGCCCGGCAATACAATACAGATGGGGTTTCAGCCGGTATTATTGCGATGTCAGCGTTTTTAGTTGTCACACCAAATGTAATGACTGGAGATAAGGTGCCTGAAGAGGCAATACCTCAAATATATATGGGAAGTCAGGGCTTATTTGTAGCACTGATTATTGGTATTATTTCAGGGTTAATTTTTCAGTGGTTTATCAATAGAAACATTAGAATCAAAATGCCAGATCAAGTTCCACCAGCAGTAGCACAAAGTTTTAGTGCATTAATACCTGGGGCAGCTATTATCATATTATGGCTTGCTGTATATATCGCATTGGATAATTTACCTTTTGGCAACATCCATGAATTGATTGTTAATACATTAGGTGTGCCGTTAAGTCTGATGGGTGGTAGCTTGATCGGTACCATTATCTTAGTTGGTCTTAATAGTGCATTTTGGTTTGTCGGTATCCATGGTGCAAACGTAGTAAATGCAGTTATGCAACCTATTTGGTTGAAAAATATTGATGAAAACCGTCTAGCATATCAAGCCAATCCACACGGAGACTTACCGCACATCATAACGCAGCCATTCATTGATAACTTTGTATTTATGGGTGGCGGTGGCTCAACAATAGGACTAGTGATCGTAATTGCGATATTAGCTTTTAAAAAGCGTTCTAGTAAAATCACAAAAACGATGGCACCACTTACACTGATGCCAGGTATATTTAATATTAATGAACCGACATTGTTTGGTTTACCTGTTGTACTTAATGTGAGATTAATTATTCCATTTGTATTAGCACCAATGATTAATGCGACGATAACTTATTTCGCAATGTCGAGTGGTCTCGTACACCTTACAAATGGTACAGCGATGCCATGGACGATACCACCTATCATCAGTGGATTTTTAGCAACAGGACATTATAGTGGTTCATTGGTTCAAATTGTCTGTATAATTATCGATATTTTACTCTATTACCCATTTTATAGAGCGATGGAGAAATATAATTTATATTTAGAAGACAAGGAAGCGAACGGAATAAAAGAAACGGAAGAATCAAAATAAAGGAGTAGATGATATGGTTAAGAGATTATTAAGTGCGAATGCTTCAGAAATAGTGAAAATGACGGCTGAAGAATTAAAACAAAGTATTAAAGCAAGTGATGGTCGCGTAGTGTTAGCAGAGAATGTTGTTACGCGCACACCAGTCATACCAGACATAACAAATGCAGAACTATCACGTGCATTCGGAGCAGATTTGATTTTATTGAATGGATTAGATGCGTTCAATCCTAAAGTAGAAAATATAGATGAGAACAAACACGTCATCAAAGAATTGAGACGTCTTGTTGCAAGACCTATAGGCGTCAATTTAGAACCAGTAGATGACCAAGCGAGCATGGCAGAAGAAAAATTAAATATTGCTAAAGGACGTCAAGCAAGTCCGAAAACAGTAAAGGCTTTAGAAAAATTAGGCATAAACTTTATTTGCATGACAGGGAACCCAGGTACTGGCGTATCTAATGAAAAGATTGTTGGTGCAATTGCTGAGACAAGAGCAAATTTTTCAGGATTGATTATAGCAGGAAAAATGCACAGCGCAGGTGTAGATGAACCTGTAATTACAAAAGCATATGTTGAAAAATTTATTGATGCAGGTGCTGATATTATTTTAGTACCATCTATCGGAACAGTGCCAGGGTTTGATGAAGCACAACTAAAAGACATAGTGAAAGCAGTCCATCATCATAGTGGTTTAGTTATGTCAGCAATAGGGACAAGTCAAGAGAGTTCTGACGCCAGTACAATTAGGGATTTTGCTATTCGAAATAAAATATGCGGTGTGGATATTCAACATATTGGTGACGCAGGCTATGGTGGTTTAGCTCCTGTAGAAAATATTTTTGAATTAAGTAAAGCGATACGTGGACAACGTCACACATTATCAATGATAGCGAGATCAATTAACAGATAGGGTATGGTATTAATAAATGGAGGGATTTATATGGCAGAAAAAACAATAATGCTCGTATGTGCAGCAGGAATGAGTACAAGTATGTTAGTTCAGAAAATGCAAAAAGAAGCTGAAAAACAAGAGTTAGACCGTGAAATATTTGCAGTTTCAACGACAGAAGCAGATCAGAAAATTGAAGATGCTCAAGTAGATGTTTTGTTGTTAGGACCACAAGTGCGTTTTAAAAAAGATGAATATACTAAAAAAGGTGCGGAAAAAAACATACCCGTAGAAGTGATTGAAATGACGGATTACGGTACGATGAATGGTGCAAACGTATTAAGTGCTGCTGAACGTTTAATGAGCGAATAGGGGTGGGATGATGACTGAAGAAGAGAAAAATTTAGAATTTGCAATGTCGCTCATTACTTATAGCGGTGATGCTAAAAGTAGTGCGATGGAAGCCATATTTGCAGCTAAAAAAAATGCATTTGATGAAGCGGAAGCAAAACTAAAACAAGCTGAAGATGCATTACTTGAAGCGCATCATGTTCAAACAAACATGTTAACGAAGGAAGCACAAGGTGAACATATCAATTTGACGCTGTTAACAGTGCATAGTCAAGATCATTTAATGACAGCTATCACTTTTAAAGATCTTGCACAGGAAATGATAGATTTGTATAAAGAAGTAAAAAATAATAAATAATTGTATGATTTGTTATGGTATTGAATCAATGTAAGCAAAAGATGTAAAAGTTTAGTTACTTTTACATCTTTTTTGTTTTGAAAAATAAACAAAGATGTATCAAATTAGGTCTATGCATTTTATAATTTAAAAATAGTATTTTTTATTTAGGTGTGCAACTTTTCGTATTGTGAGACGAAATAGATTACACATCCACACGTCCAAGAAAGCGATTACAATATAACTGTAAGGAGGTTGCTGATGTGTTAAGCAAGAGACAACATCATATATTAACGTACTTACTTGAACGTGAAGCCTTTGTTCAAATTCATAATTTAGCAACACAGTTCAATGTATCTGAAAGAACAATTCAATATGATCTTGAATATATTGAAACTATGGAAGATAAATTAGATTTAACGATACATCGGAATAAATATGATGGGATAAAGATTACAACAACAGCTCCTCAGTTGGCAACATTAGAGCCAAAATATACAGGAACATCGATGCATTATTCAAAGAAAGAACGCATATTATATATCACTTTGAAGTTGTTTGAATCGATTGAACCCACATCATCCCAAGTATTAGCAACTTTAGTTTCAGTAACACGTCGTACGATTGTTGAAGATTTGAAAAATGTTCAATCTTGGTTAGAAGAAAACGATTTGCTTCTTGAGTACAAGAAAAATAAAGGGTTTGTGATACAGGGTGAGGAAAATGCTTATCGTAAAGCCTATGCCACACGTGTACATGAATATTTTCAAACGCATACACATCATATGGGACATCAACTTTTTTCGAATAAAGAGTTAGAACAAATTCGTTTAACAGTCACTTCTATCTTATTAGATGCGAAATATCAGTTAGTTCAAAGTGCAATTGACGGATTGATTTATCACATTTTGATTGCGCTACATCGTACAAATGAACATTTTGCCTTCGACATACCTGATAAAGAGTATGAAAAGCTCTCTAAAACAGAGCAATTTCATATTGCGCTTAAAATTAAAGGAAAATTAGAAGATATTTTTCAGATTGAATTTCCAAAAAGTGAGGCAGCTTTTATTACTTTGCATTTATTAGGTGCTAAAACGTCAGAAGTGAATGAACTCAATCAACAAATAGACGATTTAGAGGTATTAACAGAACAATTGATTGAACGTATGAGTGGAGAGTTAGGATTAGATTTAATGTCTGATAGCAAATTAGCAAATGGTTTAATCGTACATTTGAGACCTGCAATTCATCGATTGAAGTTTGATATGACGCATGCGAACCCTTTAAATAAGGAGATTCATGCGCAGTATGACCATATTATAGAGGGAATCAAAAGACATGTATGGGGCATTGAAGAAAATTACCAAATCGACTTTACTGATGATGAATTATCATACATCACACTGCATTTTGCTTCTGCGATTGAACGGATTTCAGCAGTGACAACAAATGCCATTAAAGTCGTATTACTTTGTGGATCAGGTATAGGAACTTCTCAATTATTAAAAAGTAGGATGGATCATATTTATCCGGAATTAGAAATTGTAGATGCTTATTCTATATATGAAATAGATGAAGTAATGCTAAAACATGAAGGTATTGATTATATCATTTCTACTGTCCCTTTTGAACAAGCGAGCGTACCAGTAATTAGGGTTTCACCATTTTTAAATAAAGAAGATCGAAAGCAATTAAATGAAATTATCAACCATTCAAGAGAACGATATGTAAATGATGTCAAAGGGTTAGGACCAACGTTACAAGAAGTATTACCACAATCTCGAATATTGACACAACAGCCAACACTTTTAAGAAATGATGCAATTCGACAATGTGTATCATCGCTTGTAAATGACCAAATCGTAGATGAGGCCTATGCAGCTGACATTATTGAACAATTAGATGCATTTGGACCTTATATGGTAATTAGTCCTCATATTGCATTGATTCATGCTAACCATAAACATGTTAAACAACCTGTAGGCTTTAGTTTAGTTCATTTTAAAACGGGTGTGACCTTTAATCATCAGCAATACGATCCAGTGCATATCATTATTACATTAGCTACGGAGCAACCGCAGATACATTTAAATGCTTTGCGACAATTTAGCGAGCTAATCATGGACGAATCAACGAGAGCAACACTGTTTTCTGGAAATATAGCAGATATCATGTCATGTATTCGTGATGTAAGTCAACATTAATAAGGGGGATATAAATGAGTCTGGAAATTTTATCATCAGATAAAGTACTGATACGAGATCGAGTAGATGATTGGAAACATGCAATTCGTGTAGCATCTAAACCTCTGCTAGAACAAGGGTACTTTAAACAACAATACATTGAAAAGATGATTTATAGCGTAGAAGAATTAGGACCCTATATTGTAATAGCACCTGAAATCGCAATAGCGCATGCTAGACCGAGTGATGATGTCAAAAAAATAGGATTAAGTTTATTGAAATTGAATCACCATATTAACTTTTCTGAAAATGGACATCATGCTTCTCTCGTGTTTGTATTAAGCGCTGTTGATAACGAAGGCCATTTAGAAATATTAAGGAATTTAGCAACCATCTTAGGGGATTCGAACACAGTTAATAAATTATTAGTAGCAACAGACATTGATGAAATAATAAATATATTTAAAGGAGAATGATGAAAATGAAAATTTTAGTTGTATGTGGTCACGGTTTAGGAAGTAGCTTTATGGTGGAAATGAATGCACAGGAAGCTTTGAAAAATTTAAATGTACCATCAGATATTAAAGTAGAACACAGTGATGTTATGTCTGCGAGTCCTGATATGGCAGATTTATTTATTTGCGGTAGAGATTTAGAAGAAAATACAAAGCACTTAGGGGACGTTATTGTTTTAGATAACATTCTAGATAAGGAAGAGTTACAAAATAAATTGAATGAGAAATTAAGTGATTTGAACATTTTATAAATTATAAGTAAGGGGGCAACGTTATGAAACCTATACTAGATTTTATCGTTGATATTTTGAGTCAACCTGCTATATTAGTTGCTTTAATCGCTTTGATAGGTCTAATTATGCAGAAAAAATCTGCCACTGACATCACGTCCGGTACGATTAAAACAATACTTGGATTTTTAGTGTTAAGCGCAGGGGCGAATGTTGTAACACAATCATTAGAACCATTTGGAAAGATATTCCAACACGCTTTTGGCGTGCAAGGTGTTGTACCTAATAATGAAGCAATTATTTCAATTGCTTTAGAACAATATGGCACAACAGCAGCATTAATTATGGTGTTTGGGATGATTGTTAATATCATTATCGCACGTATTACGAATTTGAAATATATCTTTTTAACTGGTCATCATACATTTTATATGGCAGCCTTTTTAGCTATATTACTGTCAGTAGGTAATATCACTGGGACATTGACAGTAATCACGGGATCTATTATTTTAGGATTAATTATGGCCATATTACCAGCGTTAGCACAACCAACGATGAAGAAAATAACTGGAACTAACCAAGTCGCTCTAGGTCACTTTGGTACAATCAGTTATTGGGCAGCTGGAGAGGTTGGAAAGTTATTTAGAGGGAAATCTAAATCAACTGAAGAAATTAATTTTCCAAAAGGCTTAAGCTTTTTAAGAGAAAGTACAATCAGTATTTCACTCACAATGACATTACTTTATTTTGTGGCAGCATTATTTGCGGGGCCAACTTTCGTACATACAGAAATTAGTGACGGCCAAAACTTTATTGTATTTTCACTGATTCAAGGGGTTACTTTTGCAGCTGGTGTGTTTATCATATTAACAGGTGTACGCCTAATATTAGCTGAAATCGTGCCAGCGTTTAAAGGTATTTCTGAAAAATTAGTACCTAATACAAAACCAGCATTAGACTGTCCTATAGTCTTCCCTTATGCACAAAATGCTGTATTAATTGGCTTTTTTGTCAGCTTTATTGTTGGGGTCTTGGGCATGTTCGTCTTATTCTTATTTGGTGGCGTAGTTATACTTCCAGGCGTAGTAGCTCACTTCTTCTTAGGGGCAACTGCTGGCGTTTTTGGTAACGCACGTGGAGGTATTAGAGGTGCAATAGCAGGTTCAGCATTAAATGGCTTGTTAATTACATTCTTACCACTACTGTTCTTGCCATTCTTAGGAGAACTTGGTGGCGCAGCAACGACATTCTCAGATACAGATTTCTTAGTCGTAGGTATTGTCTTTGGTAATATTGCTAAATACCTTGGACTTATCGGTATCGCCGTCTTAGTCTTAATCCTAGCAGCGGTAGCAATATTATTACAAAAACGTACGAATCAAAAAGAAGCAGAAGAACAGTAAAATTAAATAATTAAAATAAAACAGGTGAAGCATCTTATAACTAAAGGATGCTCACCTGTTTTTAATATCAATTTAGTGTGAAGTTTTGCTGAAAATGAACAGAGTTAATGTGTTAACTCAAAACTTTCTGCTATTAAATCTTTAATATGATTTATAGAGTTAATTTCATTTAAATTGATGCTTATCCAATTGGATTTATCCATGTGATAGGCTTTGTAAAACCCTTCTTTTTTTCTTAAAGGACCAATAAATTCTTGTCTGACTTTCAAATTCAATACATCTATTTCATCAGTGCCATTTAATCCTATTTTGTCTTGAGAAATATTCATCACTAAAGCAAACCATTTTTTGCTATCTTTATGTCTTAAAGCTGCAAAGTTCGAATAAGTTTGCCAAGGATAATCTGGTTTTACATCATACTTACGATTCACATAATTAAAAACTTCTTCTCTATCTAACATTATTTCACCTTCTTATTAATTATCTTCCCGTATTATTTTAATTTAATCTCTAGCGATATGGCAGTGTGTTTATGAATGTACTATACAATTGTATGAAATTTTGGATTGTAAAATAACCATTTTCATTAAAAAAGCAGTGATTTGACTCACTCCTTCGGGAAAAGCGCTAGCCGAAAACTACAGGCTGAGGCTATGACCACGGTAAGCGTGCACAAAAAAGGAATGGGAGAGAAATCTAATTTTTATAACAAGATTTTTCTCCCATTCACATTTAAAGTATAAAGTTATTTAACTTCGTTCGGTACGTCTTTCGGCACGTCTTTAACTTGATACGTTTTTTTATATTCTTCACTTGCATGTTGCATGGGTATTAAATAAAGTGCTAAGGCAGCTATTAAACCTGGAATAGCAAAAGCGATAAAGTACATAGGCATAGGTAATGCAAATGTGAGTAAAAAGCCACCCATTAGCGGTCCAATCATTCCGCCGACTCTCCCAATACCAGAAGCTGTACCTAGCGCTGTGGATCTAATATAGGCTGGGAAATATTGCGATACGAAAGCTTGAACGAGATTTTGTGAACCTATGGTAGCAGCGCCAGCGATTGCAATTAAAATATAAATAACAAATATATTAACATCTTTACCTAAAGACAATAGAGATAAAGAAATAGCGCCAGCAATGTATAATGGCACAAGTAGTTTTTTGGAACCAAATTTGTCACATAGTTTTCCGATTATAAGTGTTCCTACGATTGCTCCAACTTGTAATACGATTAAAAACATTAAACTAGAATTTAATTCATATCCTGCTCGCATCATTAAATTTGGTAACCATGTATTTAAACCAAAAATCATTAATAAACAGCAAAAAAAAGTTAACCAAAATAAGACTGTACTGAGCGCCCTGTTTTCTTTAAATAAGTCCATTAAAGGCACTTTAGTAGTAGAAACTTCGATATCTTTTATCGTATCGTTCATTGATATGTTAAGTTTTGGATCAATTTTTCTTAATGTATTTACTGCTTCTTTTTTCCTATTAGTACGATTTGAATAACTAAACGTCTCAGGTAATTGCTTAAGTAAAAACGGTAGTGCAAATATAGGTAAAATTGCCACCCAAAAGATTGAGCGCCAACCTCCGATAGGCATTAATGTTAACCCTAATACTGGTGCAAGAATACCACCAATTGAGTAGCCACATAACACTATTGAAACGACAAGGATTTTCATTCTCTCAGGTGCAAAATCTGTTGCTAGTGCAATTACATTAGGCATGATCCCCCCCAGACCTAAACCTGCTAAAAAGCGATAGATGCCAAACTGTGTTGTATTTGCAGCAAACCCACAAAGACATGTAAATAAGCTGAATAAAACCAATGTGATTGCTATGACATTTTTTCTACCAATACGATCAGCTAGAATGCCAAAACCTATAGCCCCAAACATCATACCGAATAGGCCATAACTACTTAAAGTACCTGCTTCAATTTCGGAGAGCCCCCAATCCTCAATTAACATAGGTACTGCTGTGCCATACAAAACTAAATCATAGCCGTCGAAAATAATAAGAAAAAAGCTCCAAAAAATTAATTTAAAATGAAATTTGTTGAACTTACTTTTATTCACTACTTTGGTTGTATTGATTTCCCCCATAAATATAACCCCTCCATGAAATTAAACACTAATAATTAAAATATGATAATAAAACAGTATATTTATCATATTAGTGTACTTTGTTCTTTAGTGGTGATTATATAGGTGTTTTTTTACAATTACAATGAAAAATGTGAAAATTAAGAATATTTAATTGCTATGGAGATGTAATTCAAACTGTTAGAAAACTAAGAGAAAAGGGCTGAGCGGTAAAATTAATACGATATTTTAACCTCAAAAAAAGAGCCATTAAAATCATTTAATGGCTCTTATGTATTCAATTAATAGTCTAATCAACAGAAAATGATTTGACTTACCTTGAGTATTAAAGGTGTAATCCTAATAATTTAGAAATTTCTTTTTGCTTTTCTAATAAATAGTGTGTATCCGGTGATTCTACTGAATCTGGTAAATTGTCTTTTACTCCTATAACTGAAATAATCCCTTCTAGTTCTTTATTAAATGTAAACACAGGGAAAGAAACAGAAGAAATTGTAGGTATCAACGGTTCTGCAGCGAAAGCAATTTGTTGATTGTGAATTTTATTTAATTCTTCATCTTCGTACTCTTTTTGAGTTTCATCAAAAAAGGCTGCAAATATTTTACCGGAAGAAGATTTCGGGGGAAGTACTGTACCAATTTGGGCACCAATATTTAAAATACCTTCTGCATGCCAAATTTTTGTAACGACTGGGCCTCGTCGAGTGATTACTGAATACAAGACTGTATTGTTATTGTGACGGCCAATTTCTTGTAAGTATGGTGTCACAATAGCCAGTGAGTCTAAATTACCCATTGCTGACATACCTAGTTGTATGAGTTGGTTTCCTAAATGATATTCACCTGTAGCTGGGTTACGATAGACCAATTCATTATTAGCTAAAGTATTCATATATTTATATAAGTTACTTTTCGTAATAGAGGTAATTTGTTGAATCTCACTAAATTTCATAGGGGATTTAGATTTCTGTAATACATTCAATATTTTAATACCTGTATCTAAAGATTGGATATAGTCTTTACTCTTTTTATCCGCCATTTATTACTCACGCTCCTTCATGCAATCAAATTATAGCACAATATTCTAGCACTATACATTTACTCAATTATATTTAAAAATATTGTCTTTTTATACTAATAGAAATGAATTACTAACAAAAGGAAGATTGACAATTTTCTGACAATTAATTATAATTGTTTATAAATAGTGAACTCATTATCACATGAGTGGAAATAATTAGGAAGAATAAGTTTTTATTAATTAAGAAAACTTAAATTTTAAAACAAAGGGAGATATTTTATGAAACTGATTACTTTTAAAACAAATGGTTATTCTAGGTTAGGTACATTAACAGAAAAAAATGAAGTAGTAGATTTAAACTATGCATTTCAAGCTTTATTACAAAGTAAGGGTAAATTTCGTAGTGAAACGATTGCGAAAGCATATGTTCCATCTGATGCGAAGGGGTTCATTGAAGGTGGAGAAGAAAGTTTAAACTATGCTAAAGAAGCAATTGATTTTGCGCAAGCTAAACCAGATGTATTTAATCATCAATTAATTTATAAAAAAGAAGACGTAAAAATAGAGGCGCCTATTCAAAATCCAGGAAAAATGTTTTGTGTAGGACATAATTATGAGGAACACATTAAAGAAATGGGTCGTGACTTACCTGAAAATCCAGTAGTATTTGCTAAATTTGATAATACAATTGTTGGTCCAGAAGACGATATTGTTCATTATCCTATCTCAGATAAATTAGATTACGAAGCGGAACTTGCTTTTGTAATAGGTAAAGAAGCAAAAAATGTATCTGAAGCAGACGCACTTAATTATGTAGCAGGGTACACAATCGTTAACGATGTAACTTACCGTGATATTCAGCAAAGAACTTTACAATGGCTACAAGGAAAAACAGTCGATGGCACAGCGCCAATGGGTCCATGGATTATGACTTCTGATGAATTACAAGATCCAGACGGATTAGAGTTGGTACTCACTTTAAATGGTGAAGAAATGCAACGTTCAAATACATCTAATCATGTATTCACAGTTCAAAAATTAGTTGCTTTCTTATCTGGATTAGCAACATTGAAACCAGGAGATATCGTTTTAACAGGTACACCAGGTGGCGTAGGTTCAGCTCGTGATCCACAAGTATTTATGAAAGAAGGCGATGTCGTAAAAATAGAAATCGATAAAATAGGTGCTTTAGAAAATAAAGTAGTTGCAGAAAATAAACAAAAATAAATTTAAAGGAGCATATAAAATGTCGAAAATAGAAACGTATATCGAATCAATTCAACATACTTTAGATAATATTTTAGAAGAAGTAGATGGATTACCAGAAGAAACAATACGTTGGAACCCAACAGAAGATGAATGGTCTATTTTACAAATTTTAAATCATGTTAAAGAAGCGACTTCATATTGGTTAAGCGAAACTGAAACAGTATTATCAGAACCGGGTTCAAAATGGGGAAGAGGTTTGAAAGATGAAGCTAGATTAGAAGCAGTGTCTAACCCAGAAGCATTAAATGTTGAAAATGTTATACAATCAATTTCGAATTTGAAAGACGAAGTAAATGAAAGACTTTCAAAAATTGACGAAAGCCGTTTAACAGAAGAAAATCCACATCGAAATTTCGAAAAGTTTGGTAATAAACCAGTTTCATTTATCATTGAACATTTTATTGATGAGCATATTGAAAAGCATCTTGGACAAATTAAAAGAAATTTAAGTAAAGTGCCTGAATAAAATTATATTATAAAGGGGAGAATTTTTTTATGGCAGACAAAGGAAGTTTCTTACAAGACAGTGATGTAAAAGATTTCACACGAGATATTCAACAATATAACTTAGGACCTCTTTGGGAAGCTATTCCTGAAGTAATGAATAAGACGCCACAATCACATGCACAAGCTTATTTATGGAGTGGTGAATTGTTGAAGAAAAAATTATCAGAGGCAGCGGAAATATTTACGCCTGATAGAGGTGGCGAGCGTCGTGCTATCTATTTTCAAAATCCAGGTTTAACTTATCGTCAACCATGGGGGCATGTATCAACAACTCAGACGCTTTATGCAGCAGTGCAATTATTACAACCAGGAGAAGAAGCTCCTTCACATCGTCATACGCAAAGTGCACTCAGATTTATAACTGACGGTGAGGGCGCTTATACAATTGTTCAAGGTGAACGTATATTTATGGAAGAAGGGGATTTTTTAACAACGCCTAAAAATTTATGGCATGGTCATGGCCATTTAGGTGATGAACCAATGATATGGATGGATGCGTTAGATATTCCTACTATTTATAATCTAGGTGGTACGTTCTTTGAACCATACGAAGATGGATTGCAACAACCTGATGTTCCTGATAACTTCTCTGAAAAAAGATATCAGGGTGGAATGGTACGTCCAATTGGTGATGACAAATTTGATGTAGCACCACTGGCTAACTATAAATGGGATCGCACTGTAGATGCAATCAACGGTTTGATGAACTTTGAACCTGATCCATATGATGGATTTACAGTTGAATATATTAATCCATCAACAGGAAAATCTGCTAACCCAACCGTTGGCTCTAGAATGACACATTTACCTAAAGGACATCATACAAAGGCACATAGACATACTCACTCAGTTATATATTGTGTGCATAGAGGATCTGGATATACTGTTATTAATGGTACGAAATTTAATTGGAAAAAAGGGGATTACTTTGTAGTACCAAACTGGAATTGGCATGAACATGTAGCAAGTGAAGATTCATATTTATTCTCAGTAAATGATATTCCTATTATGAATCGTTTTGAGTTAGAAAGAGGAGATAGTTTAGAGGAAAACAAGGGGCATCAAAAAATAATAGACGAATTCACAGGGGATTTTCGTTAATCGTATTAGATGATACAAATAGCTTAATCACTATATATTAAAAGTTGATTTTTAAAACAAGGGGGTAAACATCATGAGTAATGAAAATAAAAAAATGATCATTATTGGTGGCGGTATCGGAGGTTTAGCAACAGCTTTGGGTGCTGCTCAGAATGGAAATGATGTTAAGGTTTTAGAAAAGGCACCAGAAATTAAAGAAATTGGCGCGGGTATTCAACTTGCAGCGAATGGTACGAATGTATTACAAAAATTAGGCGTAATGGATAAGATTAATGAAGTAGCTGTTTTTCCAAAACGATTAGTATTAATGAACGCATTTACAGGTGAAGAATTATCTGCGCTAGACATCGATTCGACTTATCGTGAGAGATATGGTGCACCTTATATCGTACTTCATCGTTCTGATTTGCATCGTATTTTATTAGAAGCATGTGAAGAACATCCTAATGTGGAATTATCTACAAATCAATACATCAAAAATATAGAAACAAAAAGCAACGGAGATGTAAAAGTCACAGCTAAAAATGGTGATAGTCATGAAGCAAATGCCGTTATCGGTGCAGATGGTTTATGGTCTACTACACGTGGTTATTTAATTGATGACGAGCCTATTTGTTCAGGATATGTTGCATATAGAGGTGCAATTCCAATGGAAGAAGTTACTAATATTGGTAATTTAGACGATGTTTATATGTGGATTGGTCCTGATATGCATGTTGTACAATATCCAGTACGTAAAGGTGAACTTTATAATCAAGTTGTTGTGTTTAAAAGTAAAAACTATCAACCAGGTAATGAACTAGCAGATGATTGGGGCACACCAGAAGAAATGGATGAAGTATTCTCTGGAACATGTGATAAAGTGCAAACTGCAGTTTCCTATATTTCAAGACAAAAAAGATGGCCAATGTTTGATCGTAAGCCGATTGATAAATGGTCAGAAGGTAACTTTACATTAATTGGTGACGCCGCACACCCAATGTTACAATATCTTGCTCAAGGTGCATGCCAAGCTTTAGAAGATGCATCATTCATGGCTGATATGTTAGAAAAACATGAAACGAATTATGAAAAGGCATTTACAGAATTTGAAGAAGAGCGTAAACCACGCACGACATTTGTACAAGAAAATGCACGTGTATGGGGCGAAATCATACATGGTAAAAATAAAGTAAATAATCTATTAAGAAACGCAATTTTGAAAGCGCGTACAGAACATGATTATCAATATGTAGACCAATATCATGGTGGGCATTTTCAAAGTGAAGAAGTAAGTCATTAAAAGAATTCATAAATTGAGCTATAAAGCATCTATGTTGTAGATGCTTTATAGCTCTTTTTAATTCTCATGAAATTTAAAATGTTTATTCTTTGTAATAAACAAATTGACTCGTTGTCGCAAGTAAATTTCCGTCATAACTCCATATTTCTCCAGTTTGGTCAAAGAAGCCATCATAGAATTTAAGTGCACGTGTATGGCCTAAGACTTCTCGATTACCATTCATTTTAAGTGTTTCTGAATCAGCATGAAAATAAATAGTAAGCGAAACTGTTCCAATAGGTACCATTTTTTCACGACGTACCCAAATACGTGGAAAGAAAGCATCACATATTGAAGTAAGTGAGAGAAAATCAAGGTTTCTCTTTGGATTGTCTTGTATCCATTGAAGTGTCGTAGAATCATGAGCATTGTTAGATTGTGTTTGTGATAATGCGAGTGGTGCCCCTTTAATAATTCGTATATCATAATTCTGTAACCAAGGTGGTGCACCCTCTATTGATGGAAGCGCAACATTTTCAGCAGCTGGTACATTAGGGAACGCTATCTCGGTAGTAGACCAAGTATCTCGTCGTTGAGCAGTAACAGCCGTTCCAGTAATAACAGTTTTAGCATTTTGAGAAAGCACAATATACCAATGCTGAGTGGATCGATTTGTTCGAGTAGGTGTTGCTTTAATATTAAAATCGCCATCAGCTACAGGTGCTGCGTAGTTAATAGTTAACGCAGCTGGTTCTCCTAATCGTTCTGGATGTTCTAAGACAGTACGAAGCAACGTAGATGCAATAACGCCACCAAACGGTCCAATCATATTGGCATACTTTTCGGACGTATGGCCATTATAAGCACCTGGCGTTTCTTCAGTTAGTTGTGTAGCTTTATCAAATGGATGATTCTGTCCCATAGTAAATCCCCCCAAATATTACAATTAATTATCGTTTATACATACATAGTATAACCTGTTTTAGTTGGTTTAAGCATTGATTTTAAGCAATACCTAAAATGATAAAGGCTGAGGTTATATTTCAAAATTGTTTTTAATACTGAATATTTTATTACTATCTTAATATGACTTTTAAAATATTAACATCCGATTCTGAAAAGTATAAAAAAAATAAAATATTGTTTAATTATTCTTAATTATCTGATAATATAAAATTAGTTTGTAAACGTTTTCAATAAAGGGGGATTAAGATGAAAAGATGGGGGATTTTAATTGTCATTTTTTCAGTTGTACTAGCAAGTTGTGGTAAAGAAAATAATTCGAGTGCATCGGATAAACAATTTCCCAATGAAACGATAGAAATCGTTGCGCCAGCTTCTCCAGGAGGCGGTTGGGATACTACAGCACGTGCGATACAAAAAATTATGATTGATGAAGACTTAACTAAACAAAATGTTAATGTGATTAATAAACCTGGAGGTGGCGGAGAAGTC
>NZ_JBBOPU010000002.1:0-476212 GCF_038003745.1 Staphylococcus sp. FSL W8-1207 | reverse complement strand
CAGTATATTTATTGGTAATATATTCTTAGTCATTTTGAACATTGCTTTAATAGGGTTACTACTCAAGATATTACGTACACCCCCAAAAGTTTTATATCCGCTTATTTTGGTGCTAGCGTTTATCGGTACATACACATTAGGTTATAGTATCACTGATTTCTACATTTTAATTATTTTCGGTATTATTGGTTTAGTTATGAAATTATTAGACTTTCCGCTTGCGCCTTTGATTTTAGCAGCAATTATAGGTTCAGATATGGAGCAGAATTTTCGTAAAAGCTTGATAGTGAGTAATAACAATGTAGGAGATATATTTTGGGGATCCCCAATTAGTCTCGTGTTAACATTGATGACTATTTTAGCTTTGGTCTATCCGCTGATTATAAAAGGATTCAAAAGAATGAAAGTGAAAAAATAACATAAAAAAACAGTTCATTTTACAAGGAACGACATCATTAAATTAGGAACGTAACGAAAAACTAGGTAATTTCCTGAATGCTATAGGAGATTACCTAGTTTTTTATTTTCATGCTTTTGGCCCCCACTATTTTTGAATTTTTCTCTCTAATCCAATTAGTTGGCATTTGTTGTTACTAAATTAAAAAACATTTTTGAGGGTATTATATAAGTAATAGTAACTAAATACTTGCCACTAGGAGGTTAGTGTATATGTTTAAAAATATATTATTACCCTATGATTTTGAAAATGATTTTAGTGCGATTCCTGACCATTTAGCAAAAATGGTTGATACAGATTCAATTGTTACAGTTTATCATGTTGTTGAAGAAGCTAATTTTGCAACTAATTTAGAAAATTATATTGAACAAAAAAGTGATATTATTAGAGAAAAAGAAAGCAGCCTTGCTCCATTTTTACACGAATTAGATGAAAAAAAGGTTCAATATAAAGTAGATATTGATTTTGGACCTGTTAAAGATACAATCTTAGACAAAATTACTTCTGGCGATACAGATAAAGGTGAATACGATTTAGTAATTATGAGTAATCATAGAGTGAGTTTGAATATTAAACACGTTTTAGGAGATGTTACGCATAAGATTGCTAAAAGAAGTTCTGTCCCAGTATTAATTGTTAAATAAAGATTAAAAGCATAGAAACCTTATTAAACTAAGCATCATGCTAATATTTTTAATATATGCTGACCTAAAAAGTACTACAATCTTATAAAAGTATGTGTTCCTTCAAGGTGTGCGCTGAAAAAGTGTGGATTTTGAAGGGATTTTTAATTCGCTAATTTATGCCCGCCATTATCTGTTTTATTTATTAATTTACTATGTAAAATAAAGAATTTTTGCATAATTTTCAATAATAATGGTATATTACATGTAAGGGCTTACATTTATTAAAAAGGGAGAGATTATTCAAGGGGAAAATGATAGATAAAATAGCCGGATTAAACAAAGATAGGAGTCGCAAGTATGAAAATTATTCCGTTTTCAGATTTGAAAGACATCATTAATGAAGGTGATGTGATAGCCCTAGCAGCATTATCAACGGCTAACTTACCAGCTGAGATTCTCAAAACATTAGTCGATCAATATGATGAGCATCAAACGCCTAAAGCCTTCACCTTTATGTTGGCAAACGATATTAGTGATTATCGTGGCGACAGTTATGATTTAGATTCTTTTGTATCAAGGGGTATGATCAAACGATTAATCACAAGTATTATTACTGGTTCACCTAAGACTATCAATGCAATGCGCAATAATGATATTGAAGCCTATTACGTGCCTCAAGGTGTAATTACGACGCATTATCGTAGTCAAACATCTGCTTCACCAGGAACAATTACTAAGATTGGGCTGAATACCAATGTTGATCCTAGATATTCTGGTGGCAAAGTAAATACGCGTACGACAGAGGATCTAGTATCTTTAATTGAAATCAACGGAGAAACATATTTAAATTATGATTTTCCAGAAATTGATGTCGCATTGTTACGAGGTACATATGCCGATACAGAAGGTAATATTTATATGACGCATGAAGCACATCTTGGAGAGGGTTACAGTGTTGCAGCAGCTACACATAAGAATAAAGGTAAAGTGATTGTGCAAGTGAAAGCAGTCATCCAAAGTGGGCGTTTCAATCCGAGTGATGTATTTATTCCGGGTAAACTTGTAGATTACGTTGTAGTTAATAGCAATCCGAAATATCACAGACAGGTTGTCCAAACACAATATGAACCAGCACTTTCAGGACATTATCAGATTACTGAAATGCGAGAGCCATATATAGCATTAGGTACCCGTAAAGTGATTTTGAGACGTGCAGCTCAATATTTACTTGAAGGAGATGTAATCAGTATTGGTTTTGGCATTAATAATGAATTGTCGAATGTTTTAGAAGAGGAGCAGGCCAATCATTTAGTTCAAACGAATATAGATACAGGCGTTTTTGGTGGCTTAATTAGTAGCGGTAATTACTTTGGTATGAACTACAATCTAAGTGCACGCATGAGACACGAGTTAACATGGGATTTTATCTATAACGATGGCATAGATGTCGCATTCCTAAGCTTTGCTGAAGTGGATCAATATGGCAACGTTAATGTGTCTAAGTTCGGAGACAAAATGAATGGGTGTGGTGGTTTTATTGATATTAGCCAATCAGTTAAAAGGATTGTTTTTTCAGCTTCAATGGTTGTTGGGGGTCAACTAAATTTTGTGAACGGTGAAGCCCAAGTGGAAACACAAGGTAAGTCACCTAAATTTGTAAAAGAAGTTGGCAACATAGATTTTAATGTTGAAAATGCACGAAAATTAGCACAGGAAGTTTATTTTGTTACTGAACGCGCAGTGTTTGAACTGACGGACAAAGGTATTAAATTAATTGAAATTGCACCTGGTTTAGATTTAGAGCGAGATATTTTAGCAAATATGGAGTTTCAACCAATCATTTCTGACGAGATTAACATAACACAGAATGATATTTATCAAAAAACATGGGGAGGTCTGTCTCAGGTAATTAAGTCGGAAGATCGTATTTAAAATAAGGGGGAGAAAAATATGAATTACGACTGGATTAAAACGAGAGCAGTATTTGATGAGGAAAAGCCAGCAATTATCGATCCATTTAAAGGTACTGAATGGACATATCAAGATTTAAATAAACGTGCAGAGAACTTAGCAAATCATTTACAAGATCAAGGTATAGAACGTGGGGATGTCGTTGGTATTTTCTCACCAAACGATGTAGCTATTCTGGATTTATTATTCGCTACATTTAAAATAGGTGCAGTATATTTACCGATGAATTGGCGTTTGAAAACACAGGAAATTGAAAGCGTGATTCAAGATTCTGATGTAAAATTAATTTTTTATTCACAAAAGCATTTATCAAGTTTAGAGGGAATCGCAGACGAACTCATTCATATGGATGTCGATTCAAAACAATATGATGATATGGTCGATCCAAACAATCACCGTCCATTCAAAACGGTACATGTAGAAAAAGATGATTTAGCAGCGTTAATGTACACAAGTGGTACAACAGGATTACCTAAAGGCGTTATGTTTACGTATGAAACTTTCGTCAATAATCCAATAAATACGGCGCTCACTTATAAAATAAATTCTACGTATAAGACGATTGTTTCGACACCAATGTTTCATGTATTAGGCTTTAACGATTTGACGTTACCATTGCTAATGGCAGGCGGCACACTGATTATACAACGCTACTTCAATGGTGAAGCATTAAATGATCTCATGGCACATTACAAACCAAATTATTTAATACAGATACCAACGATGTATTATGCAATGTTAGTTGCAGAGAATTTTGATCTTAAAAACTTCGATAACATTGAATTCTTACTTCAAGGTGGGTCAGCACCACTACCTGCTGTGCAAAAGAAATTTAACAGTATGGGCCTATCTATCGTTAATGGTTACGGTTTGACGGAAGCGCCACTAACAATGGTTAACACGCCAGAAAATGGCGCTGAAAAACCTGGTAGTATTGGGCAGCCTGTCATGTTTGTGGACTATCGTATTTTAAATGATGAATTTGAAGATATACAAACTGGAGAAATTGGCGAATTAGCTGTTAAAGGTAACAATGTTACACCAGGTTATTGGAAGAAACCAGAAGAAACAGCGAAAAATTTCAAAGATGGATATTTCTTAACAGGAGATTTAGCAAAAATAGATGAAGACGGTGATATCTATATCGTTGATAGACGTAAAGAAATGATTATCACTGGTGGTGAAAATGTGCTGCCTTCTGAAGTAGAAGCGGTCTTATCAACACATCCATTAGTAGCACAAGGTGTGGTAGTGAGCTATGAAAGTCCTAAATATGGAGAATCTGTTTCAGCAGCAGTGGTATTGACTGAAGATGATTCAGACTTTGAACAAAAATTAGACGCACACATGAGAGAACACTTAGCTGGGTATAAGATTCCGAGAATGTATTTAAAATTAACAAATATTCCGCTGAACTCAACTTCAAAACCAGATAAGCTAGAGTTACAGAAGAAGATGAATAATAAAGCTGACAAAGCGCGTCAACAAGATGATGAATTAGCTTAAATAACTTATGCTTTTATAAATATTTTAAAATAATAACTATAAATTTTTTGACAATCTTTGTAAGCGTTAACATTAAAGTGGAGGTTTTAATTATGCCAACAAAAGAAGAAGTAATCAAAGCATTATATCCAGAGGATATTTTAAGTATTGCAAAAGATTTAACTGAAGGAGAAGTTAAATTATTAAAACAGCTTAATGATATGTTAGAAGAAAAATATAGAGACTCAGTTAATGAGCATTGGTTAAATGCGACTGAGCCAGAAGACTATTTTGAAGAATTGGGTAAATTAAACTATTTCCAAAATCCGTTACTATTTGAAGGACGTGAAGGAGAAAAAACACCTAGTCAACTATTCCAATTCTTTATGTCATACACAATAGCCAAATTTGATGTTTCTTTAGCGACATTACTCGGTGTACATCAAGGCTTAGGTCATAATTCATTTTGGTTTGGTGGTAGTAAAGAGCAACAAGCCTATTATTTACCCAAATTACAATCACACGAATTACGTACGTGCTTTGCATTAACAGAACCGGAACATGGCTCTGATGTCGCGGGTGGATTAGAAACTACTGCGAAACGTGAGGGCGATCAATGGGTTATTAATGGTGAGAAAAAATGGATTGGTGGTGCAAATGTAGCCGACGTTATGCCAGTATACGCAGTAGATGTAGATACTGGTAAACCTAAAGGCTTTATTGTCGAGCCTAGTCAAGAAGGCGTGGAAATCGAACTTATTGAAAATAAAATTGCACTCCGTATCGTTCCTAACGCCAAAATTCGTCTGAAAAATGTGGTCGTGAAAGAAGAACAAAGGCTGCAAAATATTAATAGCTTTAAAGACATTGCGAAAGTATTATATTCTACTCGTGCAGGCGTGGCGTACATGGCTACAGGAGCGATGGCAGGCGCATTAAAAGCTACGACAGACTATGTAACGCAACGTAAACAATTTGGTAAGGAAATTAGTAAGTTCCAATTAATTCAAGAGAAATTAGCTATGATGCAAGGCAATCTAGCTCAAGCAATGGCGACATGTGCGCAACTTGCACGTATGCAAGCAAAAGGTGAATATGATGAAGTGGCAACTTCAACAGCTAAAATGATGAATGCACTGAGATTAAGAGAAACAGTATCAATGGGCCGTGGTGTGCATGGTGGAAATGGTATTTTAGCAGGAGAGTACGATATTGCAAGATTCTTTGCAGATGCTGAAGCGATTTACACATATGAAGGCACACATGAAATCAATGCACTTGTAATTGGAAGAGCAATCACGGGAGACTCAGCATTTATTTAATATAAAATATGAACGATTGAAGATATAGAAAAAACAATTTGGAGGTTTTAGTATGACGATAAGAAAAGCAACTGTGTTAGGTGCAGGCACGATGGGTAGTCAAATCGCTGCGCTCCTTGTCAACGCAGGTTTAAAAGTAAAATTATTAGACATTGTGATTGATGAGAATGAACCTAATAAAATTTCCAAAAAAGCTTATGAAGTAATAACTAATCCAAAGCGTCCACAGCTATTTGACTTAGCCTTTGCCTCAAATTTATCTTATGGCAACTTTAATGAAGATTTAGTTGAGCAAGATGACGCTGACATTTATATTGAAGCAGTAAAAGAAGAAGTGGATATTAAGCATAATGTTTGGGATAAAGTGAAAAAGGTAGCAAAAGATGATGCTATATTTGCGACGAACACATCAGGTATTCCAATAGAGTCGATTGCAGATGTATTTGAAGGAAAAGATAAAGAACGCTTTTTCGGAATGCATTTCTTTAATCCACCACGCATTATGAAATTAGTCGAAGTAATTCCAAATGAAAAAACGTCTGAAGCGGTAGTGGAACGCGTACAAGCATTTGCAGAAGATGTATTAGGGAAAGGTGTCATTGTTGCAAATGATGTCCCAGGATTTGTGGCTAACCGTGTTGGTACACAAACGATGAATGACATTATGTACAGAGCTGAAAACCAAGATTTTTCTATTACAGAAGTGGATGCTTTAACTGGCCGTAGTATTGGACGACCAAAAATGGGAACGTATGGTTTATCAGATTTAGTTGGTCTTGATATTGCTATGACCGTAATTAAAGGTATGCAAAGCGTTCCAGATGAACAACCATTTTTCCACGATGTAAAACTTTCGGAAAAATTAGCGGCAAAAGGTGCATTAGGTAATAAAACGAAACAAGGATTTTATAAAAAAGTAGATAAAAAGCGTTTCGTCTTTGATGCAGAGCAAAATGATTATGTGCCACCGCAACCACCACAATTAGAGATTTTAGGCAAGTTTAATAAAGACTTGGCTTCTAACTTAGACGTTATCTTTAATGCACAAGATGATGCAGGCATATTTCTATGGGAAACATTGAGAAATAATTTCTATTATTCAGCGATTAACGTGCCGAAAGCGGCAACTGATTTTAAAGATATTGATCGCGCATTAGTATGGGGTTTTAACTGGAAACAAGGACCATTCCAATTGTGGGACTTAATGGGCTTCGAACGTGTGAAGTCACGCATGAAAGAAGAATTAGGATCACTTCCAGATTGGATAGAGCAACGCAATGAACCATTCTACAGTGAAGGTGAATCTATTGAACGTGTTACACCAGTCGCAGAGTATATTGATCAAGAAATTTGGGAAAGAGCAGATTCTAACTTATCTGTGGCGAATAAAGATCAATTACTTTTAAAATTACAAAGTAAAAATAATGTGATTACTGGCGGATTCCTTGATGATTTATTAGAATCAATTAACAAATTAGAAGATGAAGACTATAGTAGCATGGTCATCTATGCAGGCGGCAACAACTTTAGTGTCGGTGCGAATTTGTATCAAATGAAAAAAGCACATGAAGAAAACCAAGTGGTATCAGAAGTAGGCGCCATGGTCGAAAAACTTCATTATATATTCACTAGACTGAAACATGCGTTGAAACCAGTTGTTACTGCAGTTCAAGGTAGAGCCTTAGGTGGCGGTTGCGAACTTGTACTTCATTCACCATTTGTGGTAGCTGCAAGTGAATCTTATATTGGTCTTGTTGAGACAGGCGTAGGCTTACTACCAGCTGGTGGTGGACTCGCAGAATTAACGGATAGAGTATTGCGCACAAATCATAAAAACAATGATAAACAAGATTCAATTACTAAAATATTAATGCAAGTTGGTTTCGCAAAAGTTTCTACAAATGCATATGAAGCAGTGAAATATGGTTATTTGAGAGAGACGGATACTGTAATATTGAATACTGAAAGACGTGTTGAAGTTGCATTAAATAGAGCGCGTTACGAATCAGAAACTAATTATGTACCTACACCAAAATCACAATATATTGCTTTAGGCAAAGACTTTAAGGCATTAGCTGAAGGTCAGTTAGATGCACAACGTATGGGTAACTTTATCAGTGACTACGATTATGAAATTACGTTGAAAGTGGCAGAAGTATTAGCAGGCGGTGACATTCCTCGTAACACATACGTGAATCAAAGATATTTACAGACACTTGAAAAAGAAAGATTTTTAGAGCTTTTACAAAATAAAAAAACGTATGACAGAATTTCACACATGTTAGAAAAAGGAAAACCATTACGTAATTAATAGTTGAGAGTAAAAAGAAAGGGTGAACTTAAATGCGAGATGCATATATTGTAGCTTATGGACGTTCAGCAGCTGGTAAGGCAAAGAATGGGGCAATGGCTCACGAAAGACCAGATGAAGTGGCAGCAAAAGTATTAAAAGGTGTATTGGAAAGAGTTGGAGGTTCATTTGATCCTAGTATGGTAGAAGACGTTATCGTCGGCAATTCATTTCCAGAAGGCTTACAAGGACAGAACATTGCAAGAACAATTGCATTACTTGCAGGCATGCCAAACGAAGTACCAGGACAAACGGTTAACCGTTACTGTTCATCAGGCCTTCAAACGATTGCGCATGCAGCAAACCAGATTAACGCGAATCAAGCAGACATCCTTGTAGCAGGCGGTATTGAATTGATGAGTGCAGTACCAATGGGTGGTAATGAACCAACAAACAACCCGATTCTGCAAGATGAAGATTCAGGTGTTTCTTATCCAATGGGACTAACTGCAGAAATGGTAGCAGAAACTTACAATGTGTCTAGAGAAGACCAAGATGCATATGCAGTACAGAGTCATCAACGTGCTACAAAAGCACAACAAGAAGGTAAATTTGATGACGAAATTATACCGATTGAAGTGAATAAAGTCACTTATGATCAAAATGGTCCAGTCGTTTCGAAAGAAGTATTTAAAGACGATGAATTAATCAGACCAGATACAAATAAGGAAACTTTAGCTAAATTACCTACAGTGTTTAAGGCTAACGGTACAGTGACCGCAGGCTCCTCGGCACCCTTAACAGATGGTTCAGGGTTTGTCGTAGTCATGTCTGGTGAAAAAGTAAAAGAATTAGGCGTGAAACCCATCGCACGCTTTGTTGGCTTTAAAGCTGTGGGTGTAGATCCTAAGTTAATGGGTATTGGTCCAGCGTATGCTATTCCAGAAGCATTGAAATTAGCAAACTTGGATGTTAAAGATATTGATTTAGTTGAGTTAAACGAAGCATTTGCATCTCAAACATTAGCTTCCATTAGAGAAACAGGTTTAGATATGGAGAAAACCAATGTTAATGGTGGTGCAATTTCACTAGGGCATCCGCTTGGCGCAACAGGCGCGATGTTAGTAGGCAGACTACTTTCTGAAATGAAGAAACAGCCAGATACGAAATACGGAATGGTTACGATGTGTATTGGCGTTGGCATGGGTGCTGCTGGCATTTTTGAATATGTAAGATAATCGTAGTTTGAATATGTAATAAATAACCCCTTAAGCGTAAGATAAATGCTTAAGGGGTTTTAATTTATGATTTGTTATTTTATTATGGTTTTAATTCAAAGTGATAAATTGATGTGCATGTTGATGTGTAAGTGATTCAGGCCATTCGATTGCTAATGATGTCCAGCTTTTTCCACCGCTTTCAGAATAGAAAACCCCTTTATTATTAGCAATGTAAAATATACCATCCTTTTCGGAGATGGCTGAAATTAAGGTGCCCTCTGGTGCAGGTAAACCTTCATCAGCTTCTGTCCAAGCACTTTCATGTTCTTTATCAACATAGTAAATCGTTGAAAACGTGTCATCATCATAATTATGTGCGTTAAACGGTGAGTTCGATGTAGCGATGACAATATTACTGGAATTGTTAGAATTAAGCGCTAATCCATAGCCGTATCTATATTTTATACCATCAATGAATGTCGTCCATGTTTGACCATAATCATCGCTTTCAATAAATGTATCTCTACCACCTTCTAAAAAGGCATCTCCTAAAACGCCGTACAATTGATTTGGGTAATCAGGATGGCTCTTAAGCACATGAATATCTATAGGTAGCACACGATCTGTGCGTGGGAGCTCCCAATGTTGACCATAATCTCTGGATTGAATAAATCCGCCGGCTTCAATAGTTAAATTGATTGTTCCGGGAGATTTAATATTAGTATCAAACCATTTTACATGATGCGTAAATGGTCTAGGCGGGAAGAACCATTGATTTTTACCTTGTATATGTTCAAAATCTGTAAGGAGTTCAAATGTTTGTCCCTCATTATAGGAGATGAAAAGCGCACTTGGTTCCGTGCCAACAATTACGGTGCCAGAAGATTTACCAGTATCAACCACTGTCACTGCTGTGATTGATGTCATATGAATATCATCTTTCTTAAATGGGCTATTGTAAGTGAACCTTGTGCCTATTGGAGCCCATGTATCACCCTTGTCGGTACTTTTCCATAAACCACGGTCAAACGTGCCGCAATATAATATATTACTATTTAAAGGATCTTGAGCTATTGAAATCGGGTTAGTGCCCTCTAATTTAAATGCTGTATGAAGGCCTTGTGCATCATTTTTAATAAGCAATAATGCATTGTCATAAGTGATTGCGCATTGAGCCATATTTATCACGCTACCTTTGGGTAAGTTTATGATTTAAAGTATCGTATCAGACTTGTTTAACAAAAAGAAATTGAGTTACAAATACCTTAGATAATTATGCTGTTAGAAAACAACAGAAAATGAATTAATGTTGTTTTGTTCTTGGCTATAGTACATACATACTAATAAACATCACGTTGGTAACGTTGATTTTTAATTAAATCTCTTAAATAGTCTTCTGCACTATCTTGGCTGTAATTACCATGTTTAATCAGTACATTCACTAATGCTTGATGGACACCTGAAGCCATCTCATCTTTATTTCCACATAGATAAATCGTAGCGCCCTCTGTTATCCATTTATAAAATTCAGCACTATTATCTTCAATACGGTGTTGGACATAAATTTTAGTTTCAGTATCTCTTGAAAAAGCTAAATCTAATTTACCGAGTACACCGTCACTCAGCCAGCCCTCTAAATCACTCTGATAAAGGAAATCTGTATTATAATTTTGATTACCAAAAATAAGCCATTGTGATCCTTTAAGATTTAAGTGTGCGCGTTCTTGTAGATAGGCTCTGTAAGGTGCGATGCCTGTGCCAGCACCAATCATAATGACAGGTGTGGTTTCTTCATAAGGAAATTTGAAGTTTGGATTCTTTTTAAGATAAACAGGCATATGATCACCAGGTTGTGTACGTTCAGCAAGTTGAACGGAACAAACGCCTAGATGTTCACGACGATGCGCTTCATATTTCACGACACGTACTGTGATTTGTACACGATTTGGATTAACGTTGTTACTGCTTGCGATTGAATATTCTCTTGGTGGTAATTTTCTTAATAATTGCGGTAACATTTTTGGTTGAAGTGATACGGGTGTAAAGTCTTTAATCAAGTCGATGACATCTCGACCATAAATATAATCTTGAATCCAATCATTTTTTTGAACATTTGCGTTTAACATTGGATTACTAAATAACTCAGCAGCACTTTTCATTAGGGCAGGTGTTATTTTTGAAATTTCAAAGTAATGTGTCAACGCATCTTGTAATGTTAATGGTTGTTCATCTTTATCAACATAAACAAGTGTTTCAGCGTCCCAACCTAAAGTATCGATAAAGTGTTCAACAAGGGCAGGGTCATTTTCAGGTATTACTACTAAACTATCTCCAGGCTCATATGATTCGTTGTAACCTTCAAGAGATAATTCAAGATGTCTGACTTCGCGTGTTGCATTGGCTTCAGTCAGTACATTATTTTGTATTACTTCAGCTTGAAATGGGTTTGATTTGGAATACTGACCATGAGGTTCTTCAATTGTGACTTCATCGTCTATCACATCATTTGCATCTGTGTTTGGCGAAACGTTGGTTAATAGCTCTAGCATATCTGCAATCCATTGTTCTGCTACTTCTTCAAAATCAAAATCACAATCTACCCTTTCAGCTAATCGATGACCGCCTAATTTTCCGAAGATTTCATCAAAGTCTCTTCCTGCCTGACAAAAATCTGGATAGCTTTCGTCTCCTAATGCGAGTACAGAGAAGTTTAATCCATCTAATCGTGGGGCTTTATCACTGTGCATAAACTCATGAAAATCTATCGCGTTGATTGGGGGCTCTCCCACGCCTTGTGTAGAACATATGATAAACAGGTAATCTATATTTGTCAGTTCATCTAGCGGGAAATCATCCATCTCCGACAAATGAACATTTAAATTGTGTTCCTTTAATTTTGCTTCAAATTGATCGGCAACTTCTTCAGCATTACCTGTTTCAGTACCAAATAGAACATGTACTTCTAAAGGTTCAGCTACGGAACTATCAGTTGCGTTTGATAGTGTCACCTCATCATCCTGCGTTTCAGGATTAACTAAATAACTGCCTAACCATTGTTGCTGACTTGAAGATAATGTTGGCAGAAGTTGATTTATAAGTGCCAATTGTTCTTTGTTAAAAGGAGTATTGGTTTCATTTAGTTGCAAATCATTCACCTCGTCTTCTTTTATTGTATGAGGTTTGTGTAAACATCATGTCCTTAAATCATAACATCATTGAATTACTTTATTAATTAATTGAAATAGGATTAATGTTTTTGATTCTCTGAAATGATCTTGTTTATTTCATTTATATCTCTTTGTGCTCTTCTACTTTCAATAGACCAAATAACAAAGTAAATCATTGTATATATGAGTATAAATACGATGATGACCGAGATTCGGAGTGGAAACCAACCTGCTAATATACCTAAAGGAAACATCACTATCAACATTACACTAAAATGAATCACCGTCTTTTTAAAAATTGAGAGGCGGGTATGTGAGAATATCAGTTCACCCAAACTAAATGTGACACCGATGAAAGCCCATATTAGAACAGATATCAGCATAATTTGTAACTCGGTGAAGTGTTCATAGTAAAATCGTCCCATTGTCGATATTGGAGAAACAGGCATAAATTGCGTATGCGAAAATATAAAAGAAAATAATAGCGAAATCATCGTACCAATCGAAACACCTATAGTTGCACCATGTATTAACCTTTTCATAGTTTTAGAGCCTCCTTTATTATAGATAAGTATCTTCTAGAAGAATATGTGAAGTCATCGTTTGAAAAGCGAATTTCTATAGTTCCGTTTTTATTGAGTTTCAAATGGTCGATATAATCGATATTGATGATTTCTGATTTAGATATTTGTAGGAAGTTTGAACTTAATTGTTTTTTAATAGTATATAATCTTTCGTTCAGGGTAAAGTGTTGATTCCATGTATAGATGGTTAGTATTTTATTTTCCATCCTGAAACATATAATATCTCGCTGTTTGATAAAGTGAATTTCATCATTATGTTTGCCTGTAAATGTTTTTCGGTTGGATAATTGTTTGATGTATTGCACGATATCTGGCAAATTTTCTGCGTTTTCATTAGCTTGTATTATAACTTCATCTTCGGATAATGCATTGTTGTATTTAACTCTGACCTTCATATGCAACGCCTCCTGTTAAGTTAAGTAAAACAAATATTAGCATTAAATACTACATAGTTTAATTAAGCGGTCAGTATTGCTAACTAAGTGGTTACAAATGCACATTAAGTGGATGACCTTTAAAAATGCACATAATAAATTCCCCTAAATCATTCTTGGTAGGGAATGATTTAGGGGATATAAATTATATCTTTTAAAAGGAGAAGTTGATATATAAGAAGTGCTCAATTTCTTAATATCTTTTATATTATAATAGCTAGAGTTTTAAGTTTGGGGTGCTCGTGTATATCTAATGATATCTTAAAGATTTAGCTATTAGGGTGTAATAGCGAATGCGCGTACAGGAAATCCTGGCGCGTCTTTAGGTTTAGGGCTAATCGTGTAAATAAGGGCACCACGTGTGGGTAGTTGATCTAAATTCGTCAACAGCTCAACTTGGAATGTATCTTGTCCTAGGACGTAACGTTCACCAACGATATCACCATTTTTGGCTACATCTATCGAAGCATCTGTATCAAATGTTTCGTGACCAATGGCTTTGACTTGTCGTTCTTCGAGCAAGTATTTTAAAGCATCGAGGCCCCAACCGGGTAAATGGAGGTTGCCATTGCTGTCTTTATTCTCGAATTGTTCGATGTCTGGCCAACGTTTCGACCAATCACTGCGTAAGGCGACAAATGTGCCGGGTTCAATTGTTCCATGCGTTGATTCCCATTGTTCGACATGTGTGCGAGTTAATATGAAATCTGCATTCTCTGCTACTTCTTGTGAAAAATCTAAAACAACAAGTGGTAGGGCGAGTTCTTTTAAATCTAATTCATGTAAATAGCGTGTGTTTTCCACAAAATGAATAGGTGCATCAATATGTGTACCGTACTGACTTACTATATTCCAATTTTGAACATAAAAGCCATCGTCTGCTACGTTAAACAGGGTAGAAACTTTAGCGCGTTCAAACTCACTGAAGCATGGAATGGTTTCATCAAATGTGTGGGTCAAATCGACCCACTTTGATGATTTTAATTGTTCTAATTGTTCCCATAATGGATAACTCATGTGTATCACCACCATTTTTAATCGTTATACTGTTGCTGTATTTGTTGATTTTCGTAACTTATCAACGGCATTTACTAAGACACTTAATGCTTCTACTACTTCATCTTCTTTACGTGTCTTCAATCCACAATCTGGGTTGACCCAGAATAACGAACGATCAATTTCTTGTAAGGCACGATGGATTGCTTCTGTAACTTCTGATTCAGTCGGAATACGTGGACTATGAATATCATATACCCCTAAACCAATACCTAAATCGTAAGTAATATCTTCGAAATCTTTAATCAAGTCACCATGGCTACGAGATGTTTCAATAGAAATCACGTCTGCATCTAAGTCGTAGATTGCGTGTATGATTTGTCCAAATTGTGAATAGCACATATGTGTATGAATTTGTGTTTCATCAGCCACGGAAGATGTTGCAAGTTTAAACGAATGCACAGATTTGTTTAAGTAGTCTTCGTGATATTCTGAACGAAGCGGTAAACCTTCTCTTAAAGCAGGTTCGTCTACTTGAATAATTTGAATACCTTCATTTTCAAGTGCCAATACTTCTTCATTAATAGCGAGCGCAATTTGATCTTGTACTTCTTCACGCGGTAAGTCTACACGTTCAAATGACCAGTTCAGAATTGTGACAGGTCCAGTGAGCATACCTTTTACAGGCTTGTCTGTTAAACTTTGTGCATAAAGTGTCTCTTTCACTGTAAGTGGTTCAGCCCATTTCACATCGCCATAAATGATAGGTGGTTTCACCGCACGTGATCCGTATGATTGTACCCAACCGAATTTAGTTACTAGGAAACCTTGTAGTTTTTCACCAAAGAATTCGACCATATCATTACGTTCAAATTCACCATGTACTAAGACGTCTAAACCAATATCTTCTTGAATTTTAATCCAGCGTGCAATCTCATTATTTAAGAATGATTGGTAATTTTCATCTGATATGCGGTCATTTTTCCAATCAGCACGATATTTACGTACTTCTTGAGATTGTGGGAATGAACCAATTGTTGTCGTTGGTAAATCTGGTAAATTAAGACGTTTGTCTTGTGCTTGTTTACGCGTTTTAAAAGCAGATTGTCTTGAAGTACGTACGCTGTCAAAATCGTATTCAAGGTTTTTAAATGATTGATTCTGGAAACGTTCATAGCGTGCTTTTAATTGATTATATTTTTCAGCATCATTGTCATTAAATAGGCGTCTCAAGGCATCTAATTCGTCTAATTTTTCAGTTGCGAAACTTAATCCTTCGGCAATTGATTCTTCAAGTGTTTCGTCATCTAATGATACAGGAACATGCAATAATGACGCTGATGGTTGAATAACAAGATCATTTGTATAATTTTGTAACGTGTCGATAAGTTCTTTTTTAGCTTCAATGTCAGCAGCCCAAACGTTACGACCATCGATAATACCTGCATAAAGTGTTTTGTTTTTATCAAAATCGCCAGCTTTAATTTGTTCAAGGTTAAAGTTATGGTCATGAACGAAATCTAGGCCAAGCCCTTTAACAGGTAAGCTGTTTAAAAATTGTAGATTAACACGTTCGAAATAGGTTTGTATCACGATATGATTTTCTAAACCAGCCTCAGCGAAATACTCATATGCTGCTTGTGTAATAGCTTCATAATCTGCGCTGTCATCTGTCACTAATGCAGGTTCGTCGATTTGAATATATTCAGCACCAGCTTCTTTTAGTGATTGTAGTACTTCTTTATATAAAGGTAACAGTGTGTTTACTTTTTCTTCGAAAGATTGGTCGCCACCTTTAGATAATTTAACAAATGTAATCGGACCTACAATGACAGGATGTGCGTTTACATTTAAAGATTTTGCATAATTAAAGCGTTCTAATAAGACATTGTGATTAAGTTTCGGTTCGGCATGATCCCATTCTGGAACGATATAGTGATAGTTTGTGTTGAACCATTTGATTAAGGCACTTGCAACATGTTCTTTATTACCTCTAGCAATATCGAATAATAAATCATCATCTATGTCTCTACCTTGGAAACGTTCAGGAATAATATTAAAAAGTAAAGATGTATCAAGAATATGGTCATAAAGTGAAAAATCGCCGACAGGAATACTTGATAAATTGTAATTTTTTTGTAGTAATAAATTTTCTTTATGCAAATCTGTTAATTGTTGATGTAATGTATCTAAATCTAATTTTTTAGACCAGTAACCTTCGATTGCTTTTTTCCACTCTCTTTTTCTACCTAATCTTGGAAAACCTAAGTTTGATGTTTTAATAGTCATAATATTGCCTCCTGTTTAGTTGAAGTAATTGATTTTGAATAAGCTGCAAGTTCTAATGTGTAATCTGCTTTTTGGAATGGTGTAATTAAATACAAACCATTAAAGTATTCATGTACTGTGTCAATCAGTTCTTTGGATAGTTTCAAGCTCAGTTCTTTTGATTTTTCTTTATCATCTTTAACGGCTTCAAATTGTTCTAACACTTCTTCTGATAATTTAATACCAGGTACTTCATTGTGTAAAAACAAAGCGTTATTATAACTTGTCACTGGCATAATACCGATAAAGAAAGGAACATCTAAATGTTTCGTTGCTTCATAGACTTCTTTAATTTTTTCAGTACTATAAACCGGCTGTGTAATAAAGTAGTGCATACCGCTCTCTAATTTTTTCTCTAAGCGTTTTACTGCACCGTCTAATTTTCTTACATTTGGATCAAAGGCACCTGCGATGTTGAAGTTTGTCTTTGTCTTCAGCGCATCACCATCTGTGTTAATCCCTTGATTGAAACGCGATGCAATTTCGGTTAAACCTTTGGAGTTTACATCGTATACGTTTGTAGCACCAGGTAAGTTACCAATCTTAGAAGGGTCACCTGTGATGGTTAATATTTCATTGATGTCTAGTAGTGATAGCCCTAATAAATGAGATTGTAATCCGATAAGGTTACGGTCGCGACAAGTGATGTGCACTAATGGTTCGATATCGTATTGTTGTTTAATAATGCTTGCTGCAGCGACATTACTAATTCTTACGGTTGCTAAAGAATTGTCTGCTAAGGTGATCGCATCGATATTGGCGTCATCAAGTTTTTTGATATTTCTGAAAAATGTATCTGTATCTAAGTGTTTCGGTGTATCTAATTCAACTATAATCGTCGGACGTTGTTTTACTTTTGATGTTAGATTCTGAGATTGTTTTGATTTAGATGAAGTACTCGTATATTTTGTGATCGGTATTACATTTTTTTGTGTTACAGGTTTCAAATTATCTATAGATGATTTAATGAATTCAATGTGCTCAGGTGTTGTACCGCAACAACCACCAATGACGCGAACGCCTTCGTTAATAAGCTTCTGTGCGACATTGCCAAAATACTCGGCGTTATCGCTGTATTTAAATTGGCTGTTTTCTATATCAAGCAAACTTGCGTTCGGATAGCACGATAAGTATGCGCCTTCTGGTAATTCAATATGTGAGAATGATTGTTGCATATGATGGGGACCATGATGACAATTCAATCCCACAATATCAGCACCACTTGCTGCTACTTGTTGTAACGCTGTATTAATCTCTGTACCGTCTCTTAAATAATTTGTATTCAAAGCAGTGAGTTGGGCAATAATCGGTATATTGTGTTTACGTTTTGTCGCTTTTATAATATTTGTAAGTTCTTCTAAGTCGTAATAGGTTTCAAAAAGTAAACCATCTACGCCAGATTCTACTAAAGTATCTACTTGTATTTCTGTATGATACTGAATCGCAGATAGACCTAAATCTTCTTGTTTAACGCCTCTAAAGCCTCCAACAGTACCTAAGATGAATGTGTCATCTTTTGCAGCTTCTTTTGCGATTTTTACAGCAGATTGATGAATTTCTTTCACTTTATGTTCTAAGCCAAAGTCTTTTAACTTTTCAAAGTTTGCACCATACGTATTGGTCTGTATAATATCTGCACCAGCTTCAATATAAGAACGATGGATATGTGCTACTTTCTCAGGATGTGTTAAGTTGTAAGCTTCAGGACATGTATCTAGACCTTCAGAGTAAAGAATGGTGCCGATCGCGCCGTCAGCTACTAATATGTTGTTCTTCAGTTTGTCGATGAGTTGACTCATTGAAAGCCTCCTTAATTGCGTAATTTAAATCTGAAATTAATTCATCCGCAGATTCTAAACCAACACTTAATCTAAATAATCCGAATGTAATGTTACGTTCTTCGCGTACTTCTTTAGGCACTGCTGCGTGTGACATTGTAGCTGGGTGAGAAAGAATTGTTTCTACGCCACCTAAACTCACAGATACGAGTGGTAATGATAATGCGTCTACAAATGCTTGTGCTTTGGTTTCGTCTTTTAATCTAAAGCCTAATACTGCACCACCGTGACGCGCTTGTGATAAATGTAAGGCGTCATTTCCCGGGTAATATACCTCAGCAATTTCATCACGCTGAGCTAAAAATTCATAAAGTTGTTGCGCATTTTCCACAGATTGATTGAATCTCACTGGCAACGTTTTTAAATGTTTTGCTAAAGTCCAGCTATCGTGAGCAGATAATGCTGTGCCTGTACCATTTTGTAATAAATAAAGTGCATCTGCTACGCTTTGATTATTGGTAATCGCTACACCGGCAATAATGTCGCTATGACCACTTAAGAACTTCGTTGCACTATGAACAACGATATCTGCACCAAGTGCTAATGGTGATTGACCAAGCGGTGTCATAAATGTGTTATCCACTGCGAGTAAGAGTTGATGTTGTTTTGCGATGTGAGCTGCACCTTTAATATCTGTAATTTTGAATAATGGATTAGATGGTGTTTCTACGTAAATTAGTTTTGTGTTGTCTTGTATCGCATCTTCTATCTCATTTAAGTTTGTCGTATCTACTGTTGAAAATTGAATATTAAAACGTGTTAATATCTGTTCGGTTAGTCTGAATGTACCCCCATAAACATCATCAGGTAAAATAACGTGATCACCAGCATTTAACGTAAGCAATACTGCTGAAATTGCGGCGATACCTGAAGCATAAGCAAATGCGTGACTGCCACCTTCTAGTTTGGCTAATTTTTCTTCTAATAATGCTCTATTAGGATTACCACTTCGTGCGTAGTCGTATTTTGCATTGCCACCTAACACTTTTTGATGAAACGTAGAAGAATCATATAAAGGAGGGTTCGCCGAATCATAATCTGTACCTCTATGTGCATCGAATATTACTTCTGTCTCTTTTGATAAACTCATGAAATCACTCCTTGGTTAGATTTTTGTAATGCTTGTACGATGTCTTTCTCAATATCTTCATAATTTTCAATTCCGATAGATAGTCTAAGTAAATGTTCGTCAATGCCACGTTTGTCTTTTTCCTCATCTGGCATATCGACATGGGTTTGGGTATATGGAAATGTTATAAATGTTTCAGTACCACCGAGACTTTCGGCGAATAAACAAACTTCTAAATGTTCTAAGAATTTGTCAGCTTTATAGGCTTTGTTTAAACGTAAGCTCAACATGCCAGTACGTCCGCTATAAAGTACTTTATCAATTGCGTCTAAGTTACTACATCGTTCTGCGAGTAATTTAGCGTTATATTCTGAACGATCCATTCTGATGTGTAGTGTTTTTAAGCCACGTTGTAGTAAATAACTATCGAAAGGTGATAGTGTAGCACCAATCATATTGTGTAACTGTGCTAATTGTTCTGCTAGTGCATCGTCATTCACTGTGACAACGCCAGCAAGTACATCGTTATGGCCACCTATATATTTTGTAGCAGAATGTAAGACGATGTTTGCACCATCCTCAAGTGGCGTTGAAAGATAAGGTGTTAAAAATGTATTATCTATAATTGTTAGTAAATTGAATTTTTTACTTAAGATATAGTACGGATCGATATCAACTTCTATCATTTGTGGATTAGAAATCGGTTCTATAAATAGTGCTTTTGTATTTTCAGTAATACTTTGTTCTACTTCTTCATAATTAAGGAAGTCTACATATTTGAAATGAATACCGTACTGTTGCTCGTAAAAATCAAAAAGTCTAAATGTGCCACCGTATAAATCAAAAGATACCAATATTTCGTCACCAGTTTTGAATAAATTACAAATAAGTTGAATGGCTGACATACCACTTGAAGTTGCAAATGAAGCAGTACCTCGTTCTAGTTTTGCAAAAGCTTCCTCAAATGCTGAGCGGGTTGGATTTTTCGTTCTTGTATAGTCGTAACCAGTTGATTCGCCTAGGTGAGGGTGTTGGTATGCTGTTGATAAATAGATTGGATTTGCAACTGCGCCTGTATGATCTTGTGACAAAGCAATTTGTGCCAGTTCAGTATTTTTCATAATAGATAACCTCCTTTTAAAAATAAAAAAAGCTTCCGTCCTTTACACCCGAATAATCGGATATAAAGGACGAAAGCTTAGCTCGCGGTACCACCTTTGTTTGTTACTCTATCACTAAAGTAACCTTATCCAGTACGCCAAATTGTTGAATAGGCAACAGAGACTGAATAGTGACATCGTATCTTCGTTGGAATTAAAAAACCTCATCTTATATGAATAAAATGAGTATTAACGAAATATACGACGCGTGGATTTAATCCAGTACGCCATTTAACAAAATGTTAATACTGTATCGCTATAACGGGCGATCCCGTTGACACCTCATATTGGTATCAACACTCAAAGGCCATTTTCAAACTTTCTTTCCGTGTCTTCTTTCAGCGAACAAAGACTCTCTGTGTCAGCAGTGTAAGTTTTACTTTCCCTATTACTGTGTTTCGTATGTGCAATTCGTATTTGATATACCTTAGATTACACACCAAAATCCTTTTTGTCAACAACTTATCTGAAAATTTAGATTAAACAAATTATTTTTTATGTATATTTACTGTCATGAGTGTGATGATATACTGTGAATATATTATATACGTAAAGAGATATTTGATGATGAAAGTAGGTGTATGACAATCGAAAATTCAAAAGATCATAGATTGCAATTAGAAGAAGATGCTCAAATTCAACAAGTTAAAGTCACGACTATTAAAGCAAACCCTTATCAACCACGTAAAACATTTGATGAAGAACGTTTAAATGACTTAGCAAAATCGATTAAACTTCACGGCATTTTACAACCTATCGTATTAAGAAAGACTATTACAGGTTATCACATTGTAGTAGGTGAACGACGTTACCGAGCGGCAAAAATAGCAGGGTTAGCAGAAGTGCCTGCAATTGTTAAAGCATTATCTGATGAAGATATGATGGAACTTGCCATTATTGAAAACTTACAACGCGAAGATCTCAATGTTATTGAAGAAGCAGAAAGCTATCGTCAATTAATGGATGATTTAAAGCTAACACAACAAGAAGTTGCAGAGCGTTTAAGTAAATCTAGACCTTATATTGCGAACATGCTACGTTTGTTACAATTACCTAAAGACGTATCGAATATGATCAGAGAAGGTACATTATCAGGTGCTCATGGGCGTACCTTATTAATTGTAAAAGACGCACAAAAAATGCGTCAAATCGCCAAGCAAGTCTCCCGGGAGTCTTGGAGTGTTCGTTATTTAGAACAATACGTAAATGAAAATTATAATGAAAAAAGTACAAAGAAAAAAACACAAGAAGTAGCTACGAAACCTAAGTTTATTCAACAACAAGAAAGACAACTTAAAGAACAATATGGTTCAAGCGTTTCTATTTCTACACATAATAAAAAAGGACACATCACTTTTGAATTTAAATCAGAAGCTGAATTTAAAAGGCTAATCCATCAATTAAATGAGAAATATAATAATGAATAACTTACTTCATATGTGAGGACTTAAACCCCTAAAATTTTAGACTGACTTGTCTAGGACACTGACTCAGCTTGCAGTCTTCGATTCGTGTGGTTCTCTCAGACGACTCGTCAAAATTTTGATGAATGTTAAATCACTAAAAAGGACATGTTGAACTCAAAATTCAACATGTCCTTTTTATATCAATGTTTCGTATTATAGTGCACGCTTTCTGTAGATATGGTTTGAGACTGTAGTCTTTAGATGCATACTATTCTCATAGAAGTCTTTCAAACAATATGCATAAGCCATGTGATGCTATTATTTTTTATAGACTAATTTACCGTCACAAATCGTTGCTTCAATTAAGTTGTTATCGAGTGTTACATCTTCTTCTAGTGGATTACGATTCAGTATGACAAAGTCTGCAACATGACCAACTTTAATTGTACCTTCGTAGTCTTCTGTATGATTCAAACGCGCTGCATCTGCAGTCATCTTTTTATATGCAGAGCTGCGAGATAAACGTTGGTGGGCACCAAGTATATCACCGTTTTTAGTTTTTCTATCAACAGCAATCTGGATAGATTCCAAAGGAGAAATTGGTGTCACTGGCGCATCAGTATGCAAAGTAAACAGCATGTTTTCATCTTCTGCCCATTTAACTGGGTCTAAATTGTTTGCTTTATCGCTACCTAAAAAGACATCACGGTGTAAGTCACCAAAATAATAAACATAATTAATAAAGAAAGAGCCTCCAATATGATGCTCTGCCATTTCTTGAATATCTGAACGCGTTGCAGTTTGTAAATGTTCAACTCTATTGCGTAAAGCGTTCGTTTTATACATTGCTGTATCTTTATAAGCTTCTATTACAGATTGGGCTGCATAATCACCATTTGCATGGGTAATAATATTAAAGCCTAATTGTTGAAAATGTTTAAATTTTTCTGTCATTACTGATTGTGACATTAAAGGTGCAGGTGGTGTTGCGCCATCTAAGTAAGTACCTCTTATAGAAGCAGTTTGTAATTGAATAGATCCGTCATTAAAGAATTTTACGCCGCCTAAATGACTCATACGGTTACTATGTTGTTGAAAAGTGCGATCGAGTGTTTCGGCATGTACGTCTTTAAATTCAGGATGTTTTTCTAGTAATTCATGCGTAATTACCCAGCGTGTACGGATACGTTGAGGTGTGTTTAAGAATGTTAATATACCTTCATAATCTGTGTAACCATTACCACCGATGAGTAAATCAGAAGTATTCGTTATACCGTTTTTTACATAATCATCAATTGCTAAATTCATACTATAAGCGAAACTATCTGCTGTAGCTTTAGGCAGTGCTGCTCTTAATTTAACAATCGCTGGCAATTCAATAAGCACACCGTTGACATAACCCTCAGAATCTCGTTCGTAATAACCACCTTCTGGGTTATCGTCTGTTAGTTCAATCCCCATAATTTGCAGTGCTTTTGTATTTACAGTAGCCATATGACCTGAGTAATGCATAATCGCAATCGCAGTATCTTGAGAAATTTGGTCTAAATCAAAGCGATTAGGATGGCGTTGTTCGGCTAAAGCTTTTTCATTATAACCGTAACCTATCAACCATCCGTTATTAGTTAAGCTATCCTTATTGTCATTAAATTTATTAATTAAGTCCGTAATGTTTAAAATGTCAGAAGCAGCACAGTTCACCATTAATTTTGTCGATCCATAGCCTGTTGGGTGACTGTGCGTATCTATAAATCCAGGTGTAATCCATTGTTGTTCCAAGTCTAGTGCCCTGTCATCCTCTACAATATCTTCTTGTGGCACAATGTCAGAGATGACACCGCCATTTAATATGAGTGTGCCTAAAAATGGTTCGTTATCTTCCATGTCCAAAATCATTGCATTTACTATTTTTGAAATTTTCAAAGTAAAGCCTCCTACGTGTCTTTTGTATCCATTACACATACTAATCTTGAAAAAAAGTAATTTCAATTGATAACATATTTTAAAGATTAATTTATTAGTTTAAAATATAAGTTTTTAAGTAGTATAAATTTCAAATTCATGTTATGTACATTTTTTTATTTTAAAAAAACAGAAAATAGTTACAAATTTATGTATCTAGAATGTGAATGTTGTGTGAAATAAGTTTGAACCCATTGTAAGTAAATGAAGTTCGTATAATAATGGGTATATAGAATAAATTAGGAGGGCCAATATGTTAACTCAAGAAGAGATACAAACAATTAAAGAAACAGTGCCATTACTAAAAGATAAAGGACAAACGATTACATCAATTTTTTATAAGAGACTCTTTGAACAACATCCAGAATTAAAAAATGTATTTAATCAAACTAACCAAAAAAGAGGATTACAATCTTCAGCACTTGCAATGGCTGTATTAGCAGCAGCTGAAAATATCGAAGATTTGTCACCGATTGTTCCAGCGATTATGCCAGTTGTATACAAACACTGTGCATTACAAGTTAAACCCGAACATTATCCAATTGTTGGTGAAAATTTAATATGGGCGATTGAAGAAGTGACTGGTCTTGAAGATGAAGATCCAATTATCCAAACATGGATTAAAGCTTATGGAGAAATTGCTGATGCGTTTATCGGCTTAGAAAAAGAAGTTTATAGCAATATGGCTTGGGATGGCTTCAAACCATTTGAAGTTACTGAAATCACTGAAGAAACTGAGATTATTAAAGCATTTACAATTAAATCAGATGATATTGATTTAAGTCAATTTGTTCCTGGTCAATATATTACTGTAGATATTACGAGTGACAAACTACCTTACCAAGCTAAGAGACATTATTCTATTGTTGATGGTGGTAAAGACTTCTTAACATTTGGAGTTAGAAAAGATGTTACTGAAGCGCATGAAGGTGAAGTATCAACAATACTACACGATGAAGTGTCAGTTGGAGATACGTTGAGCTTATCTGCGCCAGTAGGCGGTTTTACTCTAGCGAATAAAGAAAATAAACAATTATTCTTAGGTTCAGGTGTGGGTGTTACACCACTTGTTTCTATGTATAAAGAAGCGGTTAGTTCAGGTTTAGAATCAACATTCTTACAATCAACGTCTAATGCGCAAAATGTCGCTTTTGAAAACAAATTAAACGATATTTCTGACCAGTCTTCACTTGCACGTTTTGACACACATTTCCGTGATGAAGACGGCTTTATTGAAGTAGCACAACTACAACAATATGTAGATAATGAAACAGAAGTTTATATTTGTGGTGGTGATTCATTCTTAAAAGCAATGATTTCTGAATTACAAACAATCGGTATACCAATGGATAACATTCACTTTGAAACATTTATTCCAAGACTTAGTTTTTCAGCATAATTATTAGATAAAATTGAATTTATTCATGAACTAGCGCCAATGACATTTAGTTGTTATTGGCGCTTTTGTCATTTGATTAAAGAATAAAATATGAGCTTACAATAATTAAAATAAGAAAAATATTTATAAAAAATAATAAATGTTGATGTAACGTGTTTTACAACGTTGTTAATGAAAATTACATTATTATAATTATTATTTAAAAATAATTATCGAAACATTTTGAATACGCTATGTTAAGCGCTTATATTTAACGGAATTATACTGTTTTTAATAGAAACCATAGTTTAAAAGTACGCTTGACATAAAAAATTACAATGAGTAAAGTATGTATCATAATTATTTTCGAATAATTCTAAAGACTAAAAATAATATGAATTTTAAAAACAGAACATTAAAGAAAAGGGGATGAACCCATTAATGTCAGAGGAAAAAATAACATATGAGCACTTTAAAATCGACGCTTTTAATGACTTAGATATTTCAGATGAAACTAAAGGTGCACGTCAGGTTATCGCATGGGCGTATGAAATGTATGGTGATTCAATTGTTTATGCATGTAGCTTTGGTGCAGAAGGTATGGTTTTGATTGATTTGATTCATAGTGTTAGAAAAAATGCTGAAATCGTATTTTTAGATACAGATCTTCATTTTCAACAAACCTATGATTTAATCGATAGAGTGAAAACACGTTATCCAGAACTAAATATCAAGCTTAAAAAACCAGAATTAACTCTAGATGAACAGGCTGACCAGTTCAATTCAGCACTTTGGAAGAATGATCCTAATCAATGTTGTTACATACGTAAAATTAAGCCACTGGAAGAAGTGTTATCAGGTGCTACAGCTTGGGTTTCAGGATTGCGTAGAGAGCAATCACCAAGTCGTCAATTTACAAATTATGTAAACAAAGATGAAAGATTTAAATCAGTAAAAGTGTGCCCACTTATTCATTGGACGTGGGATGATGTATGGCATTATATTAAAAAACATGATTTACATTATAATGAACTACATGATTTTAATTTTCCGAGTATTGGCTGCATACCTTGTACATCAGCAGTTTCAACTTCTGGAGACTCAAGGGAAGGTAGATGGAGTAATTCTAACAAGACAGAATGTGGTCTTCATACGACTGAAAAACCATGATTTAGATTAAGATTCTTTTTTTTTACTATTAATCCTTAGTATACACATCGGACATGTATAGAATTAAACCATTATTTATATAACAACTATATTATGTTTAATTTATAGAATTGTCTTTAAGAAATACAATAGCATTAGAAAGATTAATCAACATTTTTACAAATGGTATACAAAACAAAAAGAGGTGAACTTGCGGTGAATTTATCTGTATCAAATAGTCCATTTAATGAGCATCAAGCAGACCAACTCAATCAGGTCGTTAGCATTTTAACCACAGAACAAAAAGTTTGGTTGAGTGGTTATCTTTCAGCATATCAAAACACTTTAGTCAGTGATGCTGAAGCACCACAGCAAGTAGCAGAATATGTATTAAATAGTGAGTCAGAAGACAATATTGATAGAAATATTACAGTGCTTTATGGCTCAGAAACTGGTAACGCGCAAAGTTTGGCAGAAATTTTTGCAGATCGATTAGTAGAACATAACTACACTGTGAAATTGACTGCAATGGACGAATTTAAACCTAAAGACTTGAAAAAAGTAGAAGATTTATTTGTGATTTCAGCTACGCATGGTGAAGGTGATCCACCAGATAATGCACTTACATTTCATGAATTTTTACATGGTAGAAAAGCCCCTAAATTAGAAGGTGTACGTTATTCAGTACTTGCCCTTGGAGATGAATCATATGAGTTCTTTTGCCAAACAGGTAAAGACTTTGATGCTAGATTGTCAGAATTAGGCGGCGAACGTTTAGTAGCAAGACATGATTGTGATTTAGATTTTGATGAGCAAGCAGAAATCTGGATGAATGAAAATATTCAACAACTCAACCAATCATCCAGTCATAAAGAAACAGTAATACTAGCAGAAACAGCACAGGATACAAAAGAAAAGCGCTATTCCAAGTCAAATCCATATGAAGCAGAAGTCTTGGAGAACATTAATTTGAACGGTCGAGGATCTAACAAAGAAGTAAGGCATATTGAGTTTTTACTAGATGACTATGGTGAAGCATATGAGCCAGGTGATTGCTTAGTCGTAGTGCCACAAAACAATCCTAATCTCGTGGCATTACTTATTGAGACTTTAGGTTGGCATGCGCAAGACGAAATTCCTATTAATTCCAATGGTGACAAGCTAACACTTGAGGAAGCATTACGAGACCATTTCGAAATTACTAAATTAACAAAGAATTTAGTGCTAAAAGCCTCTACATTATTTGAAAATACGACATTAACCGAGCAAGTAGAGGATGCGTTATGGATACAGTGTTACATAGAAGGTCGGGACTTAATCGATTTATTAAGAGATTTTCCGCCGAATCAATTTGATTCACAGTCATTACATCAATTGTTAAGAAAGTTACCACCACGAGAATATTCTATTGCAAGTAGTTTTCAAGCAAATCCAGATGAAGTGCATATTACAGTCGGTGCAGTAAGATATGAGGCTCACGAACGTCAACGTGATGGTGTTTGTTCCGTACAATTAGCCGAACGCTTACAGCCAGGAGATAGTATACCGATTTATTTGAAGAAGAATCCTAATTTTAAATTTCCATTTAGCGAAGAAACGCCCGTTATAATGATTGGCCCAGGTACTGGAGTTGCACCGTTTAGATCATATCTTCAAGAGAGAGAGGAACTAGGATTAACTGGTAATACATGGCTGTTTTTCGGAGAACAGTACTTTACTACAGATTTTTTATATCAAACAGAATGGCAAACTTGGTTAAAAGATGATGTATTAAGCAAATTAGATGTAGCGTTTTCACGCGATTCAGAAGAAAAAATTTATGTGCAACATCGTATTGCTGAACAAAGTGCAACATTTTACGAATGGATAATGAATGGCGCTGCATTATATATATGTGGTGATGAAAAACAAATGGCTAAAGATGTCCATGAAACGATTCGCTACGTATTAGAACAAGAAGGCGGCATGTCTGAAACGGATGCTGAAGCGTATCTTACACAAATGAAAAAAGAAAAACGTTATCAAAGAGATGTTTATTAAAAGAGAGGTAGGGATGATGTATGGCTGAAACGAATGTAAGCTTTTCTGACAAACTAGATGAATTAGAACGTATCAAAGAGCAGAGTAATTATCTCCGTGGCACGATTGTTGAAGGTTTAGCAGATAGAATTACTGGCTCGATTACAGAAGATGATACAAAACTTTTAAAGTTTCATGGCAGTTATATGCAAGACGACCGAGATATTAGAGATGAACGTCGCAAGCAAAAATTAGAACCGGCATACAGTTTCATGATTAGAGTACGCGCGCCAGGTGGTGCTTCAACTGCTGAACAGTGGATTGCGATGGATGATATTGCGAATACTTATGCCAATGGAACAATCAAACTTACGACAAGACAAGCATTTCAATTTCATGGCATTTTAAAGAAAAATTTAAAAAGTTCTATGCAAAGTATAAATCAGGCATTACTAGATTCTTTAGCAGCTTGTGGTGATGTCAATCGTAATGTGATGTGTAATCCAAATCCTTATCAGTCTCATGTACATGGAGAAATTAATCAAATTGCGAATGACATTAGTCGACACTTGTCACCGAAGACGCAAGCCTATCATGAAATTTGGTTAGATGGTGAGAAAGTATTAGATACGAGTGATGCAGAACCTGAGCCATTGTACGGTAAAACGTATCTTCCACGTAAATTCAAGATTGGTATTGCAGTACCACCTTCAAATGATATCGATGTTTATTCACAAGATGTTGGTTTGATTGCCATTATAGAACAAGACGAACTCGTCGGTTTCAATGTAACGATTGGTGGTGGCATGGGAATGAAACATGGCAATACAGCTACCTATCCTCAATTAGGTCGGCTGATTGGCTATTTTCCTAAAGCAGAAGTTGTGGACGTTTGTGAAAAAATATTAACGATTCAACGAGACCATGGTAATCGTGAAGACCGTACGAACGCACGTTTTAAATATACAGTAGATCGCAAAGGCGTAGAGTGGGTTAAAAATGAATTAAACGCACGTCTTGGATGGCAATTAGAAAGTGAGCGACCATATCATTTTGACCATAATGGAGATCGCTATGGTTGGACAGAAGGCAGCGGTAAATGGCACTTCACGCTATTTATACAAAATGGTCGGGTCAAAGATACGGATGACTATAAATTAAAAACAGCGTTAAGGGAAATTGCTCAAATTCATAAAGGTGATTTTAGACTAACTCCTAACCAAAATTTAGTAATTGCACATGTTTCTGATAGTGAAAAGCCAAAGATAGAAAAAATCATCTCAGAATATAGTCTGACAGATGGCGAACATTATACAGGATTAAGACGAAATTCTATGGCATGTGTTGCTTTTCCGACTTGTGGTTTAGCGATGGCTGAATCCGAACGTTATTTACCATCACTTATTGGAAAAATCGAAGAATTATTAGACGAAGCAGGCTTAAACGACGAAGAAATTACGATTCGAATGACAGGTTGCCCTAACGGATGTGCCAGACCTGCATTAGCAGAAATTGCATTTATAGGTAAGGGGCCAGGAAAATATAACATGTACTTGGGTGGCGGCTTTACAGGTGATCGATTAAATAAGCTTTTTAAAGAAAATATAGCAGAAGCTGAGATTTTAGAAAGCTTAAGACCAATATTAATACAATATGCGAAAGAAAGAACCGAGGGTGAACATTTTGGTGATTTCGTCATACGTGCAGGTATCGTAGACGAAGTTACAGATGGTCAAGTATTCCATAGCTAATAAATTGAGAAGGTGGTGGCAAGATGGGCAAAGTATTTTTAGTAGGCGCGGGTCCAGGAGATCCTGATTTAATCACTGTAAAGGGATTAAAAGCGATTCAACAAGCAGACATCATTTTATATGATCGACTAGTAAACAAACAGTTATTAAGTCATGCATCGCCGAAAGCGAAGTTTATGTATTGTGGCAAAGATCCTCATCGTCATTCTTTACCACAAGAAGATACGAATAAATTGTTAGTGAATTTTGCGAAAAAAGGTCAAACCATTACAAGATTAAAAGGTGGAGATCCTTTTATTTTTGGAAGAGGTGGAGAAGAAGCAGAAATTTTATCGGAACATCAAATTCCATTTGAAATTGTGCCAGGTATTACATCAGGTATCGCAGCACCTGCATATGCAGGTATCCCTGTTACACATAGAGATTATAGCTCATCTGTTGCCTTTGTTACAGGTGTGATTAATAAGAATATAGATAAAGATTCGTATTGGAAACATCTTGCGCTCGGTCCAGAAACACTGTGTATTTATATGGGTGTCAAAAAATTACCAGAAATTAGTGAACTATTGATTAAACACGGACGTCCCATTGATACACCGGTCGCTTTAGTTCAGCTTGGTACATCAGAGAATCAAAAGACAGTGGTTGGTAACTTGATGAACATTGTTGAAGTTGCCAAAGATATTGAAAACCCAGCAATGATAGTCGTAGGTGAAGTGGTCAAATTAAGAGAACATATCAGTTGGTTTGAAGCGGGGCAATCACAAGCGTCACTTGCGAATTTAACATATCAATAGAGGGAGGGCTTAGTATGCGAGGCGTCTTATATGTCAGCCACGGTAGTAGAGTAGATGAAGCTGTTAAAGAAGCTGTGAACTTTATTGAATTAGTTAAAAATCAAATCGATGTGCCGTTACAAGAAACATGCTTTTTAGAACTAACACAGCCTAACTTGTCACAAGGCTTTCAGCGATTAGTCAATAAAGGAGCAACTGAAATTTCTGTGATACCCGTACTTTTACTAAGTGCAGGACATTATTTCAAAGATATACCAAAAGAAATTCAACGAAATCAGCAAATGTACCCACATGTCAAAGTTTTTTATGGAAAACCATTAGGAGTACAACAACGCTTAACTGAAATACTACATCAAAGAATTGAAGAAACACAGATGACACCTAATATAGATGCGAAAGTATTGATCGTAGGTAGGGGGAGTTATAACCCTCAAACACAAAAAGATCTCTCAACGATCAAAGCGCAGTTACAAGATATAAATATTAATTTAGACATCGAAGTGTGTTATTTAGCTGCGTGTGGGCCTTCATTTGAAGAAGCACTTCAAGATGCAGTCAATAAAGCGCATTCACAAATATTTGTAGTTCCATATTTGTGGTTTACAGGTATTTTAGAACGTCATATAGCAACAACTATAGATGAATATCACGGAGAGCATGGCATTGTACTGTGTGACCGACTTGGCAACCATAGTCATTTACAAATTGCATTGAAAGAACGTGTAGAAGAAACATTTGAAACTGTAAACCAGTAACAGTCTTAATTACTCAAGATAGTAAGGAGTGACATAATGCCATTGATTCCGCTCATGATTGATATTTCAAACAAGAAAGTCTTTGTAATTGGCGGCGGTAATGTTGCAGAACGAAGAGTGGATACTTTAGTCGATTATGCCAAAGACATTCATGTGATTAGCCCCACTATTACTGAAAATTTGAAAGATATGGTACAGCGCTCAGCAATCAAATGGAGTGAAAAATTATTTGAAATTAACGATATCCAACAAGCAGATTTCATTGTTGTAGCGACAAATAGCGCATCTACAAATCAATGTGTATTGCAACATAAACCAAATCACGCAATGATAAATATGGCTGGAGCAGCGACCTCAGGTGATGTGGTATTTCCAAGTATATTACGGCGTGGCAAGTTGACATTAAGTATTTCTACAAACGGTGCAAGCCCAGCGCTTACCGCACAAATTCTCGCTGAATTTCAACAACAGTTTACGAGTCGTTATGAAATGTATGTAGATTTCTTATATGAATGTAGACAACGCGTTAAACGTAGTTCGTTATCTTCATTAGAAAAGCAAAGATTTTTAAAATCAATTTTAGCAGATCGTTATTTAGAAAAAGATAACCAAAGAGATGTGGTTAAATGGCTTGATTCACTGAACTAAACACAATTCGGAAGGAGTATGACACATGTATAAGTTATTTATCTTCGCACTTGCAGGATTTCTCGCACAATTGATAGATGGTTCCCTTGGTATGGGATTCGGTGCATCTTCTTCCTCAATATTATTAACTTTCGGTATAGCGCCAGCAATTGCATCTGCAACGATTCATTTTGCTGAAGTTGCTACAACTGCTGCTTCTGGCACAGCACACTGGAAGTTTGAAAATGTGCACAAGCCGACAATGATTAAATTAGCAATTCCAGGCGCAATTACAGCATTTATTGGAGCGGCATTTTTAAGTCATATACATAGTAATTTAATTAAGCCTTTTATTGCTGTGTTTTTATTAACTATGGGTTTTTATATTTTATACCAATTTTTATTTAAAAAAGACAACAAAATACAAAAAGATGCAAGTAAAATAGGTCGTTACGCTATGATTCCACAAGGCGCAATTGCAGGTTTCCTTGATTCAGTTGGTGGCGGGGGCTGGGGGCCAGTCAACACACCATTGTTACTAGCTCAAAAAAAGTTAGAGCCAAGATATGCAATTGGTACCGTGTCTGCGAGTGAATTTTTCGTGGCACTCTCAGCATCAATTAGCTTTATTATCTTTTTAGGTTGGAGTCAGATTAATTTAGGTTTAGTGGTGTCATTGAGTATTGGAGGATTAATTGCAGCGCCTTTCGCAGCTTGGCTTGTTAAAATTTTACCGGTGAATATCTTAGCGGTTTGCGTAAGTGGTTTGATTATCTTTACTAATAGTAGTTCTTTAATCAGCGTTTTTGAACCAACACCAGTAATATCTATAACAATTAAAGTATCACTTATTGTCATTTGGATTATTTTAATTACTTATGCTTTATATCAAAATAAAAAATTATCATTTTCAATTTCTAAAAATAAAGCAAATACGAATGAACTAGATTAAAACATAAAGGGAGTGTCTAAGTATGACATTAACAACAGAAACGATTACAAATACGATTGAAGCACATGGTGGAAAACTCATTAACAGAGAAGTGAGTGACTTACTAAAAAAAGAATTATTGGCGGAGTCGAAATCATTATCTGCTATTACGCTGAATCCTTGGAGTTTGTCAGATTTAGAGCTTATTGCTATTGGTGGGTTCAGTCCGTTAACAGGATTTATGAATGAAGCAGATTATAAAAATGTAGTAGAAGAGTTACATTTAAGTAATGGCTTAGTGTGGAGTATCCCAATTACCTTACCTGTAACTGAAGATAAAGCAAAGCAACTAGAGATAGGAACACGTGTCGCATTATATGGTGAAGACGAACATTTATATGGCGTACTTGAATTAGAGGAGAAATATACGTACGACAAAGAGAAAGAAGCGCAACATGTATATGGAACTACAGACGTTGACCATCCAGGTGTGAAGAAAGTATATGAAAAAGGGAATGTCTATCTTGCTGGACCAATCTATTTATTAGATCGACCAAAGCATGACGATTTTGTAGATTATCATTTAGATCCTGCTGAAACAAGACAATTATTTAATGACTTGAATTGGAAGACAGTTGTAGGATTCCAAACAAGAAATCCAGTACATAGAGCACACGAGTACATACAAAAAGCAGCTTTAGAATCTGTTGATGGTCTATTATTGAATCCATTAGTTGGAGAAACAAAATCTGACGATATTCCAGCTGCTGTACGCATGGAGAGTTATGAAGTCATTCTTAAAAATTATTACCCGGAAAATAAAGCACGCTTAGTCATTTATCCTGCGGCAATGCGCTATGCGGGTCCACGAGAGGCGATATTACATGCGACAGTGCGAAAAAATTATGGCTGTACTCATTTTATTGTTGGACGTGATCATGCTGGTGTAGGTGATTACTATGGTACGTATGAAGCCCAAGAGCTTATTACTAAATATGAAGCAGAATTAGGAATACAAATATTGAAATTCGAACACGCCTTTTACTGCAAAACTTGTGAAAACATGGCAACAGCGAAGACATGTCCACACGATGCTTCGTCACATTTACATCTGAGTGGTACAAAAGTCCGCGAAAAGCTTAAAAATGGAGAATCACTGCCTAAAGCATTTTCAAGACCAGAAGTAGCAGAAGTATTGATTAAAGGCTTGCAAGAGAAATAATTTAAAGGAGTGAAGTGAATGAACACATCTCAACATATTACATGGCACGAATCTGAAGTTAAAAAAGAAGAAAGACAACGCCGTAACGACCACAAAAGTGTATTGATTTGGTTTACTGGATTATCAGGGTCTGGTAAATCAACGGTGTCTGTTGCGTTAGAAAAAGCATTATTTCAACGTCAGATACATACGTATAGATTAGATGGAGATAACGTCAGACATGGACTTAACAATAATCTTGGGTTTAGTCCAGAAGACCGTACAGAGAATATTAGACGGATTGGCGAAGTAGGAAAGCTAATGGTCGATGCAGGGTTAATCACTGTTTCTGCATTTATTTCACCTTATCAAGCGGATCGTGACACGGTACGCAGTTTATTGCAAACGGACGAATTTATAGAAGTGCATACATTATGCAGTCTCGAGGAATGTGAAGCGAGAGATCCTAAGGGATTGTATCAGAAAGCTCGAAGTGGAGAAATTGCTGGATTTACTGGTATCAGTGCACCTTATGAAACACCAGAAACGCCAGAAATAGTCATAGATACAGAAAAAGAAAGTATCGAGCAATCTGTAAATAAAATTGTTAACTATTTGAAGCTGTATCAATATATTTAGATAGATGAATTAAATATTGTGGCGTGTTGATTAAAGTATTAAAAAAAGACAAAACACGAAAGGGGAATATGGTTGGAAATCTTAAATATAATTGCTTATAGTTTGCTTATTATATTGATCTTAGTAGTGTTTTGTGGTGTTTTCCTAGTAAATAAAGGACAAGATAGAAATTATTTTATGCTAGAGTTCAAAGTGATTGTCCTAATATTATTCACATGCTTTATAGGTTTAGGTATAACATTAACCATTTTGGGGTATTTTGGAAAACTATAATAAATTAAAGTGTATAAGCGATTTATAATTGATGAGCATCTGTCTTTAATGCGGATAGTTTTATGGTCATGTTAAAATAATCATGTTATAGTATATGAATTAATTTCTAATAAAATCTTTCTTTGTGTCTACAGCAAAATATAATTATAGTGACATATCGGAAGTAAGGAAGGTTTCAGACATGCATAAATCCATACAAGATATATCTAAAATAGAACTTCATTGTCATCTCGATGGCTCAACAAGTATAGCGTTAATAAAGCAACTTGCTGCTGAACAAAATATAACTTTAAAAGAATCCTATTTGCTCGTAAGTGAAAATTGTGAAAGCCTAGATGAATATTTGCAGTGTTTTGATGAAATATTAAAAGTGCTACAGACAAAAGATAGTCTCAAAAGAGCTGTCGTAGATGTTGCACAACAGGCAAGTAAGGATAATGTAAAGTATATAGAAATTCGCTTTGCACCGTTATTGCATACTGAACACGACTTGTCGTTAGCAGATGTATTGGAAGCAGTCGAAGCGGGTGTCCAACTTGCAACAGAAACGATGGATATCAAAATTAATTTATTGGTTTGTGCAATGAGACAGCATGAAGCTACAGTGAATGAAGCGCTTTTCGATTATCTTGAGCAGAGAGATAGTGAAGTGGTGCGTGGAATTGATTTTGCAGGTCCTGAAGCAGCATTTCCACCAGAAGATATTCGTACCACAATTCAATACGGTTTAGATAAAGGGTTTAATCTCACTTTACACGCCGGTGAATGTGGATGTATGCATAATGTTATGGAGTCTATTAAATTAGGCGCAAAACGTGTGGGTCATGGTGTTGCCATTAATGAAAATGAAGCAGCGTTACAAGAAATAAAGCGAAACAATGTGATGTTAGAAATGTGTCCGAAAAGTAATGTTCAAACGAAAGCGATAAAGGATTTAACAGAATTAAATATACCTTACTTGTTAGAACAGGATATTCCTTTTATTATTAACACGGATAATCGTACGGTCACTCAAACCTCACTAAATGAAGAATATGCGTTATTGATGAAACATCAACTTATTTCTATTGAACAGATTGAATTTATCAATTTAAGAGCAGTTCAATATGCCTTTTTGTCAGATGTTGAAAAAGAAAATTTAAAATCAGTGATGTAATTATACAAAAAGCGAACTTTCAACAGCTGAAAGTTCGCTTTTTGTATATTAAATTATGAACGGCCAGTTGCAATAAATAAACTCGCGTCTTTATTCATAAATATATTTTGACCTTCATAAAATGTGTGTGATTGGACATCCGTTAAGCCTAATTCAGTAAATAGTTGCTGGATATCCGTTTGTTCAAAGCCATTATAGACTTTTGGATGGTATACATTTTCATTCTTATTAAAATCAACAAGAACGAGCAGACCACCAGAATTTAATTTCGCACGTAATGCTGTTAATAACGCTTTGTAATCACCGCTGTGTAGTAATACTAAGGAAAGGAAAACTACATCATAGCTAGTATTAATCTGTGTTTCATCTGAAAGAATGTCACCTACATAAGCGTTAATATGTGTTTTACCTAGTTCAGAAATTTTGCTTTCAAACACCTCGATCATTTGAGACGCAGCATCCATCATTATGACTTCGTCAAAATGGTGCTCTATATTTAATGTTACTAGACCAGTGCCGCCACCATAATCTAATAACGACTGATACGAAGTGTTTTCGAATACCTTGTTTACCTCTGCTGCAATTGTATCAGCAAGATGTATTCTACTCGGGCCATCGTACTTTTTGGCAATTTGATCAAAACGGTCTTTATTCAAGTTAAAACTCCTTTGTTGAGTGAAATTATTAAAAAAATCATTCATTTATATAATAGTTATTATAGATATGTTAAGTCGTTAATAGAGTTTATCATAAGATGAAAAGTAGCACAATGCATATGATTTAAAGCAGCATATTTAATAATATGAGAATGTGTATAATCGAATCTTAGTTAGGTGAGCCTAAAGTATGATTGAGGGTATAGTAAAAATATGTTTTACTGGAGTCTATCAGTCATAATGAGGTGAAGTCATGAAGCGATTTTTAACAATGGCGCGTAGGCGTTTAGAAGGTTTAGATTTTAGTATGATTCTCTGTTTTATCATACTCGGTATTATAGGAGTAATGATGGTGTACAGTGCTAGTATGGTTTCTGCATCTAAGGGCGCATTAACAGGTGGCATACCTATTGAAAGTAATTATTTTATGAAAAGACAATTGCTTTTTTTGATTTTAGGTATAGTTATTATTATATTTATTGGTAGTTTTGTTAACATTAATGCTGTTAAAGAGCATAATGTACAGAAAATAATGGTGTTAGGTACATTGTTACTATTACTGATTACTGTGTTAATTGGTAAGGAAATAAACGGTTCCAAGAACTGGATTAATTTAGGTTTATTTAGTATTCAATCTTCAGAATTTTTAAAGCTAACCTCAATTTTTTATCTTTCTTATGTGATTAATCAACGTGTATCGAGTCGAAGGGATTATCAGTTGAAACATCTCATCCCACCACTAGGCATCATCGGTATTAGTCTATTACTTGTCTTAATGCAAGGGGACTTGGGCGGTACTTTATTAACAGTAGCGATTATTGCTTGCATACTTATTTATTCAGATTTAAAAAATAAGGTGAAAATTCAGATCATGGCAATTGCAGTGATTCCAATTGTATTTTATAGTATCTATACTTTGATTTTTGATGCTAAAAATATTTACAGATTAAGACGTATTCAAGTCATCCTTGACCCATTTAAATACGAAAAAGATGATGGGTATCAACTGACGAGTGCTTTAACAGCAATTGGAAATGGTGGATTTACTGGAAAAGGTCTAGGTAATGGCATTGCTAAACTAGGTTACTTACCAGAACCGCATACTGACTTTATTTTCACGGTTATTTCAGAAGAATTAGGTTTACTGGGTGTATTATTTATATTACTGATTTATGGCTTTATTTTAGTTAAAGGGCTTATATATGCAAATAAAACCACAAATCAATTTTATAAATTAATTTGCGTCGGTGTCGTAAGTTATTTATTTATGCAAGTGTTCATTAATTTAGCAGGAGTCTCGGGCATCATTCCTTTAACAGGGGTAACATTGCCGCTATTAAGCTATGGCGGATCATCTATATTGAGCATAAGTATCGCCTATGGAACGCTATTAGCAGTAGCTAGAAGAATTAATAACGAAAGGAAATTAAACTAAGTGAGAGACTATTTGAAAATGATTTTAATAAGTTTGTGCTTATTGATACTCATGATATGTATACATATAGATTTAACTGATCCATTAGATAATTTTATTTATCAATGGTTACATGGGACGATTAACTCTAACGGTGTCGTTGTATATCTTGAAATAATTTCTAATATATTTCAGCCGTTGCATTGTTTACTCATGATATTGGTGATTTTAATACTCGTATTTATTTATAATCAATTTAAGTTTTGGTGGTATGGATTTTGGTGTTTCAGTGTTTTGTTGATAGGTACATTTTTTAAATATATTATTCAACGACCAAGACCTGATATTAGTATAGATGGCTATAGCTTTCCGAGTATGCACGTGTTAAGTGTCTGTCTACTGGTGAGTCTCATATTATTGTTGAAAAATAATAAATGGTTAACTATCATCTGCGTATTATTGGTCATTTCGATTATCATTTCCAGAATTTATCTACGTGCACACTTTTTTACAGATACAATAGGTAGCATACTCATTATAGGGATTATGCTCCAAGCTTTGAAAGTGGGTAACGCAACCTCAACTCAAAACAATAGGTGACATTACTATCCATGTATAAAAACACCTTAACAAAAATAAATTGTTATTGATATGCCCCCCAAATTTAGGCTTAAAAAGCTAAATGTGAAGGGGGCATTTTTATATTGAAATACTATCAAAATGAATTGAAAAAATAGATATAATAATATTAATATATTCAGTTTCATAACTATGAACGAATCAAAAAAATTAAAAGGCTTGTCTCCTACAAAAATAAGGAAACAAACCCTTTAAATTATATGGTAAAGCAAAGTACAGATTTTAAAATTTAGTACATATTAAGGTTTTTTGTATATTGTGACTAGCATGATTTGAAGTTTATTCTTCCATTACTTTATTTATAATTTCTGTCGCATTTAAATTTAGTATATTACTTGGTGTTACTTGGTCAATGTTATGATTGAACATCGTTTTTAATTTTTCTACTTCTTCTTTTTCACCAGCTAAGTAAAGTTGGTGCCAACCTTTTTTCTTAGCATTTTTTTCAATAGTAGCTACTAAACTTTTGAACCAACGTTCTTGATTAGCTTTCACACGTTCTTTATATTCATCTCTTTGCGCGCCGCCTTGAGTTAAATCATCACCTTGTGGTCCAGAATGTTCTCTCCAATCATTAGTATCTAAATCTAGAGTGTAATAATCTTCGTCTACAATCGTACCAATTTCAGTTTCAATCACACGTGCTTTGTCTTGTTGTAAAACTAAAACACCCGTATAAGGATAGCTTTGTTGTAATGATTTTAGCTGATCTAATTTAGGTTTTGTATCCCATTTAAATTCTGTTTTTATAGAAATATTTACGTGCTTTTCGAACTTTAATGTCTCGTCGGCAGTCATAAACAAAATAAGACCTCTTTTTAAATTAGGTTCAGCGCCCTGTATTTCAGTTTCTACTTTATTGATAATGTCTTTAGCTTGGTTTTTTTCTTCATGATTGTCACTGCTTTTTGTTTTGTCTGATAAGTCTTTTAGGGCATTTTTTAATTCGATCTTCCACTTTGTCCCTTGTTCGGGACTAGTATCTAAATAAATTGAGAATACTTTCTGATTTCGTGACTTACCATCGAATTGTTCCAAGTTATTAATTTCTTCTTGTAAAAGCATTATATATCACCCTTCATAATTCTTACATACTATACATTTTGCCTTTTTTATAGAAGTTAAACTTTATATATTGTCAGATTGTATTAGTAAATAAGTATAAATTATTAATAGTAATCTTTTAAAACAATAAAAGTTAATTTTAAGATTTTAAAAGTGTTTAAAAGCGTTTTCAAAGGGAAAAATAACTGTAATGTTGGAAAATGTAAACTTAAATTGAAGATTCACATGAATAAAAGGGGGGACTATGTATGGCTACGCTACTATTTCTTGTAACGATACTTTTCATATTAGTCATTTATTTACTTGTTAAGCTAAAGTATACAAAGGATTTTAAAACTTCAAAAGGTAAGCGTCACAGAGAAAGACGAATTGAAGAGTTTGTACAAAGTGCCTATAAGATAGACAACTTAGAAGCGATACATCAAGGGCGTGCGCATCTCGAACTCATTTATAAACGTAAGACCGTAGATGTAAGAAAAGATCAAGTTATTTTTGTTGAAGATGAAGAACAAGAAAAGGTTGAAACGCAATTTAAAATGACAGATGACATGGTCAGAGATGAATTGTTCGATTTAATGTTAGAGAACACTTATTTTTATATAACTGAAAATCGATATAACAGTTTAATGATTAAGGCGAAAAATTAGTATCTTAATAAGTTGAAGTATTGGAAAGGGATGATTCGTATGGCACCTGTTGTGAAACCTTATACAAATGACTCGGCTTTAGTAGCGGATGTGAAGGCTTTAAAAGATAGAGGTATTGGTAGCCAAGATATATACGTGCTATCAAATGATAAAAATCGAACTGCAGAGGTTACTGAACAAATAAAAGTTACAGCAGTTGATTATAATGAAGTTGATATAGATGAAGATTTTGATTCAAAAGCTGAAGAATTAAAAGAAAAACTTAGCATATTAGGTGTGCCTTCTAGTGATGCAGAAACTTGTGATGCAGATATGAAAGAAGACAAGATAATTTTAATCGTTACTGATTTTAGAGTTAAAGGGCTGTTATAAATCGTGTAAAGGGTGGTATGTATGACCCTACTTAAAATTCATAATTTAACAAAACGCTTTGGTAAATTTTACGCTTTAGATGGTGTGAATTTAGAACTCAATGAGGGTGAAGTTTATGGTTTTATTGGACCAAACGGGGCTGGAAAATCGACGACAATTAAAGCAATATTAGGTATGTTGAAACCAACACAAGGTAATATTGAAATTTTTGACAAAAATGCGCTGAAAGATGCAGTCGCTGTGCATAAAGATCTCGCTTTTGTGCTTGGTGATGTCAATTTTTGGCCAAATTTAACCGGTGGAGAAATTATTGATTTCTTTCTCAATCTTCATCCTAAAGCAAATCACACTAGAAAAAATGAATTAATTAAACGCTTTGAATTAGATACTAGTAAAAAATGTAGTGCTTATTCTACGGGAAACCGTCAGAAAGTAGCATTAATTACTGCGTTTAGTATTGATGCAAAATTATATATCTTAGATGAACCTACTTCTGGCCTTGACCCTTTAATGGAAGAAGTTTTTCAAGAATGCATAAAAGACATTAAAAACAATAACAAAAGTGTACTACTCTCGAGTCATATTTTAAGTGAAGTTGAAAAATTGTGCGATCGCGTAGGTATTATCCGTAAAGGGAAAATGATAACTTCTGGGACTTTAGACGAGATGCGTCATCTTACACGTATGCAATTCACCGTTGAAAGTGGACAGCAATTAGGAACGTTAACACAAGTGACGGGTGTGAATAATGTGAGGCAAGAAGACAACACATATTATTTTGAAGTCGATTCAGATAAAATTTCTGCTGTAATTGAATATCTAAGTCGCTTCGAAATTAAAAAATTGGAATCTATGCCACCAACACTAGAAGCAATATTTAAACGATATTATGAAGCCACAGATGAAGTAGGTGAATGATATGAAACAATCATTTTACCAAACCTCAAAGTTATTTTATTTTTATGTAAAAAGAAATAGTAAAAAAATGATTTTATGGGTGGTCTTATTAACTGCTTTAACGTTAATGATTCCACCTGCTTTTGAGTCGATGTACCCGAGCCAATCTAAGATGAGTCCTATTATTGAAATGTCAAAAAACCCTGCGATGCAAGCGATGCTCGGTCCAGCTGATTTTGAACATGTAAACATTGGTGTCCTTTTTACGCATGAAATGACTTTATTCACAGCAATAATGGTAGCAATTATGAATATTTTGATAGTATCTCGAGGTACGCGTGGCGATGAAGAAGACGGTAGAATAATCATACTAACTGCTTTGCCTATTGGTAAACAAGCACCATTGATGGGCCACCTACTTCAGACTTTATTACTTAATGTCAGTCTAATGATATTACTTACATTAGGTCTAACGTTGTTAAGCGTTGATGGTATAGATTTAGTTGGGGCATTTTTATATAGTTCGGCTTTAGGTGTATTTGGTATTATGTTTGCTGCATTGACCATGTTAGTTGCCCAATTTGTATCATCAAGTAGTGAAACAACCGGTGTGAGTATCGCGCTATTACTCATCATGTATTTGGTTAGGGCGTTTGGAGACGTAGCCAACGAGACGCTATCTATGTTTTCACCGATGGGCTGGCTGTCTAGAACGTATGCTTTTTCAGAAGATTATTGGTGGCCGGTGTGGTGCATTTTAGGCATTACAGTTATCTTTGTTATATCTGCCTTTGTGTTAAATGGTTTGCGTGATATTGAAGCTAAATTATTACCACAGAAAAAAGGCAAGCAACATGCGAAATCGTACATGAAATCTCCACTAGGTTTACAAATAAAATTACAAAAAATGAGTTTTATATATTTTGCTATTGGGTTATTTATACTTGGTTTATCATATGGCTCTATTTTTGGAAATTTAGACGACTTTTTTAAAGATAATCCATTATTACTGTCTATGTTAGAAAATCCAAATGGAGATTACGTCAAACAATTTTTACCGCAATTAATGTTGGTGATGGCAATAATCAGTACGGTGCCTACACTGTTAGCTTTATTTAAAATAAAGAAAGCCATAGATAAAGAGTACGCGACGCTTGTATTAGCGAATCCGATTTCGCGTATCAAGTACTTATTGAGTTTTCTAATCATCAGTGTGGTGAATGCGGTAGTGATGATTTTTGTCGCAGGACTCGGTTTGTATGCTGGACAATTCTATTCAATGGATACGCCACTCGATTTTGACATGGTTATCCAATCAGCTATCGTCTATATACCAGCCATACTGAGTTTTGTTGGTATAGGAACTGTCGTAATTGGATGGGGCATAAAGTTAACGACTTTAGTCTATGCTTATCTTGCTTATACTTTTTTAGTGAATTATTTAGGTACTTTACTGAATGTGAAAGATTGGATGAAAGATATCACGCCATTTGAGCATATTCCAAGTCTGCCGATAGATGATTTTACAAGTGGGCCGATAATAACCCTTTTACTTATTTTCATTATACTGTGTGTCATAGGTGTGATCGGTTTTAACAGGAAAGATATATAATGACTATAATAAAAAATGATTTTGTATAACGGAAGAATTGTGATGTAAATTGAATATTATCGTTAAATAGAGTTGCCAAATTATTGGTAGCTCTATTTTGCTATATTACATATTATTTCATACTCGCTTGCCAAGGGCACAGCTACAGCCTGTATGTGTTCAATTCGGATTAAATTATTTAATGTGAGGCAGACGGCTACTACTTTCACTTTCTACATATAAAACATAGATTATTGCAAGAAAATAAAGTATAATTTCACAATTTAATAACAATGAAAAATAATGAAAACGCATAATTCATTATCACTTATAAGGATGTATTATCAATTCAAATGATTTATTAAATATTTAAATATAGACTTTAATCATTTTTGCGTTATAATAGATTATAATAATTACAAATAGATAATTATTGTAAAGAAGAGCGAGTTAGTGGAGGTGCACTTAACATGAAACGTGTAGCATTATTATGTATGTCCTATGGTACGCCATATAAGGAAGAAGATATTTTACCTTACTATACGCATATCAGACATGGACACGAACCAAGCCATGAAGCATACATAGATTTGAAAGATAGATATGAATATATTGGTGGCGTATCACCTTTAGCAACAACGACGGAAAAACAAGCAGAAACATTATGTTATACACTTAACTCAATGACGAATGACATAAGCTATGAATTATATATAGGTTTGAAACATATACATCCATTCATTGAAGATGCGATAGATGACATTAGTGCGGAGGGTATTGATGAAATCGTCAGTGTAGTTTTAACACCACATTATTCTTCATTTTCAGTAGAAATGTATAACCAACGCGCATCTCAATATGCAAATGAGAAAAATATTAAAGTAACTACATTGGATCAATTTTATAAAGAAGAGAAATTTATCCAATATTGGGTTGATTCAGTAAATACACAATTGAATTTAATACCTGAAGAAGCGCATCAAAAAACAGCAATTATCGTTTCGGCTCATAGTCTTCCAGAAAAGATATTGGAACATAATGATCCTTATCCAAGTCAGCTTGAAGAAACAGCACAGTTAATCCAATCACGAATTGGACATAACCATGTTTTTAACGGTTGGCAATCTGAAGGTAATACTGGAGAACCTTGGATTGGACCAGATGTGCAAGATTTAACTCAAACATTACATGAACAATATGATTATCAAAACTTTATATACGTTCCATTAGGTTTTACATGTGAACATTTAGAAGTCTTATATGATAATGATTATGAATGTAAAAAAGTTTGCGATGATTTAGGTTGTAATTATTATAGAGCTGAAATGCCTGGCTCAAATCAACTGTTCATTGAAAGTATTGCAAATGCAGTCATCAATAATTATAAAGAAAAGAATCACTTAACTGCGGTAAATTAAAGGAGATAATATAATGAGTAAAAAACTAACAGGATTATTTGGTGTACCAGTAGGAGATAGAGAAAATAGTATGACAGCAGGTCCTAGAGGTCCGCTTTTAATGCAAGATATATATTTCATAGAACAAATGGCGCACTTCGATAGAGAAGTTATTCCGGAACGTCGTATGCATGCAAAAGGTTCTGGTGCGTTTGGTACATTTAAAGTAACAAATGATATTACACAGTACACTTGTGCAAGTATTTTTTCTGAAGTTGGAAAAGAAACTGAAATGTTCGCTCGTTTTTCAACAGTAGCAGGTGAACGTGGTGCAGCTGATGCAGAACGTGACATTCGTGGCTTTGCATTGAAATTTTATACGGACGAAGGTAACTGGGATTTAGTTGGTAACAATACACCAGTCTTCTTCTTCAGAGACCCTAAATTATTCGCAAGTTTAAACCATGTTGTTAAACGTAATCCAAAAACAAACATGAGAGATCCTCAAGCAAACTGGGATTTCTGGACATTATTACCAGAAGCGTTACATCAAATTACGATAGTGATGTCAGATCGTGGTATTCCTAAAGGTTTCAGAAATATGCATGGCTTTGGGTCTCACACATACTCTATGTACAATGATAAAGGCGAGCGTGTTTGGGTTAAATTCCACCACAGAACACAACAAGGTATAGAAAACTATTCACCTGAAGAAGCAGCACAAGTTATAGCAAATGACAGAGAGTCTTCTCAAAGAGATTTATTTGGAAACATTGAAGAAGGTAACTTCCCTAAATGGAAAATGTACATCCAAGTAATGACTGAAGAACAAGCACGCAACCATAAAGGTAATCCATTTGATTTAACAAAAGTTTGGTATAAAGACGAATACCCATTAATCGAAGTAGGAGAGTTTGAATTAAACAGAAACCCTGAAAACTATTTCCAAGATGTTGAACAAGCAGCATTTGCACCAACAAACATCGTACCAGGGCTAGACTTTTCACCAGACAAAATGTTACAAGGCCGTTTATTCTCATATGGTGACACACAACGTTACAGACTTGGTGCTAACCATTGGCAAATTCCAGTAAACCAACCTAAAGGTGTAGGTGTTGAAAATATTTGTCCATTCAGTAGAGATGGTCAAATGAGAATTTTAGATAATAATCAAGGCGGTGGCACACACTATTATCCAAATAGTAACGGTGCGCTTGAAGACCAACCGCAATACAAAAAACCAGGCTTAGACATTCAAGGTCAAGCATTCGAATATGACTATCGTGAAGATGATGATAACTACTTTGAACAACCTGGTGAATTATTCCGTCGCATGTCACCTGATAAGCAACAAATATTATTTAATAATACGGCTAACGAAATGGGGCCAGTTACTGACCCACTTAAACACCGTCACATTAGACATTGTTATAAAGCAGATCCTGCTTACGGTCAAGGTGTAGCAGATGCTATGGGTATTGATATTAATACTGTAGACTTAGAAGTTGCAGACTAATTGAAAAGGTAGGTAATCGAATGATATTAGATAATATTAATCCAGAAGATTTATTTCCAACTGAGAAACAAGGTCCTTCCGTTTTAGGAAAAATGGAGTACCCTGTTCAAGGTGAAATCAAAGTATATGAGGCAGCTTATGTCGCAACAAATGAACGTCTTATTTTAAATGTTGATATGGATGGACAGTTTTACTATAGAAACATTAGATATGACGAAATTGAAAATATCGAATTAAATGATAATGTATTAACGATGCGCTTTAGCATTGGCACATTTTCATTAACAGATTTAAATAAAGATAATGCTGAAAAATTTGTTGCTTATGTAGAGCCTAAAAAATAGAATTAGCAATTTGATTTCAATAGATACTATGAATTATTATAAAACCCCTTCACAACCATTTAAATGGTTGTGAAGGGGTTTTTAATGTGTAAAACATTTGCTTTTCATAAGTTGTTTATAACGCAGTAAGACCGCCATCGATGACGAATTCAGAACCTGTAGAGTAACTCGCGTCATCTGAAGCTAAAAAGATGACCATATTAGATACTTCTTCTGTTAAAGCGATACGACGCATTGGAATAGTTTTCGCAAATTCTTCAACTGCTTCTTTAACGCCTTCTTGTTCAATCATAGGTGTTTGAATCACACCCGGATGTACTGAGTTTACACGTATATTATATGGTGAAAGATCACTTGAAGCAGCTTTCGTCATACCCCGAACTGCAAATTTTGTATCTGTGTAACCAATAGCACCACCGACAAGTCCATTCATAGAAGATATGTTAATAATTGAACCGTGTTGTTGTTCTTTCATAGTTGAAGCGACTGATTTCATACCTAAAAATACAGACACTTGATTGATGTTTACAATTTTCATATAACTTTCTAAACTGAGCTCTTCTAAAGGCGTGTTATAAGTAATGCCAGCATTGTTAACTAAGACGTCTATTTTGCCCCATTTATTGATTACCGTATCTACTACATTTTGCCAATCTGCTTCATTAGAAGCATCATGTTTAATAAAAAGTGCACTTTCCCCAAGTTCTTGTGCAACCTCTTGACCGAGCGTTTCATTGATGTCAGTTATCGCGACTTTTGCACCTTCATTCAATACTTTTTCTGCGTGCATTTTCCCCATACCTTGTGCTGCCCCAGTAATAATTACAACTTTATTGTCTAATCTTTTCATAAATAACATCCTCCCAATTTCTATTTCTTATTATATAATTTAACAGTAAATACATTAAAAGTTAAATATTTAGGTTTAAGTATTTTACTGCTAAAGTAAATTTATATATACTATTGTTATATCAACATATATAGGAGGGATATCATGGAAAAGAATAATTTTTTCGAACTCATTCATACTGCTGAGTTATTTAACGATGCGACAATGACACTTTTTTTGAAACAATTTAATATGAATGTCAATATTTCACAAATTATTGCCTTATCTAAACTTAAGGAGCATGGAGCGCAAAAACCATCAGCGCTTGCGCAGTCCCTTGGCTATACTTCAGGAGCAATTACCGGTTTGACAAACAAACTCGTTAAAGAAGGTTACATAGTAAGGGAACACCAAGAAGAAGATAGACGTTCCATTTTAATTACTATTACTGCAAAGGGGTTGGATGTGTTAGAAGAGGCTCAAAAACAAGGTCAAGCAATGAGAAATGACATTTATTCAGTATTGAATGATGATGAAGTGACACAACTACTTAATATTCAGAAGAAACTTTATAGTCATGTAAAACAAATGAATAAATAACATTTTGTAAGTAACCCAATATAAAAAACGAAAGTGTGATTTAATGGCTAAACTAGAAGGTAAAGTAGCAATTGTGACAGGCGGTGCAGGAGGTATTGGCTCTGGAATTGTGAAGTCTTATGCTAAGGAACATGCTAAAGTAGTTATCGCTGATATTGCTGAAGAAAAAGGAAGATTATTGAGTGAAACATTGAATGATCAAGGATACGAAACATTATTTATTAAAACAGATTTAACAAATAAAGATTCTTTGCAAGCTTGTGTCGATACTACAATTGTAAACTATGGAAAAATTGACATATTGGTTAATAATGCACATGCATCTCGCATGAATTCTTTTTTAGATATTACAGAAGAAGATTTGAATTTATCTCTGAATACGGGGTTTTATGCGACATTTTATTTATGCCAAATGGTTATACCTTATTTGAAAGAAACAAAAGGTAATATTATAAACTTTGGTTCAGGTGCCGCTGTAAAAGGTGATAAGAATCAAGGTGCATATGTTGTAGCAAAAGAGGCGATACGTGGTATTACACGTGTGATAGCGAATGAATTTGGAGAATTTGGCATTAATGCAAATATCATATCGCCAATCGCTTATTCTGAAGGCGTTGATCAGTGGCGTAAAGATAACCCAGATTATTATGAAAAGGTCGTTCAAGGCATTCCGTTGCAAAAATTTGGAGATGTTGAAAATGATATTGGTCCAGTAGCAGTATTTTTAGGAAGCGAAGATGCACAATATATCACAGGACAAACGGTTATGGTAGATGGCGGTAGTATTAAATTATACTAATGATGTTAAAAGTATAACGAAGTATTTTTGTATCAATTGAGTTGAAATAAAATAATTTATTAACGAGAACGGGACAAAAAACAACTTTCAAATGTTGGTTTTTGTCCCGCTTTTGTTATATATTTTGAAAATTTTAACGTTTGATAAGTGCCGTGAGTTCGCCTTCAAATACTTTAACTTCTTCATGATTAAATGTTGTCATTAATACCGTAAGTAATCCTTGGTCTCTTTTACCAGCCTTTTTATCAATAACTTTTATAACTGTATGTAATTCGTCGTCCGGAAATACTGGTTTGATAAATTTAATATTATTCATATGTGTACCTGCAATGACATCTTCTCCATATTTTCCTGTTTCAATCCATAGTTTGAAAGAAATGGCTAGTGTCTGGATACCAGAAGCGATGACACCATTAAATCTGCCTTGTTGCGCTTTTTCTTTATCTAAGTGCATATATTGTGGATCAAATTCACTAGCAAAATCAGTAATAGCTTCTTCGCTTATTTTATATGGCTTAGTCGTAAATTCTTCGCCAATGTGAAATTCATCTAGTTTCATGATTGTATTCTCCTTAGTGTGTTAAATTTTTCATATTTCTATTGTACTGAGAAATATGAAAAATTAAAATTTATTGAAATGAACTTTAGCTATGTTATCAACTAAATATTTGGTGTATAGGGCATATCTTCTTTTAACTAATATATCATTGAACCAATTATAGCAAAAGATACGTACAATCATTTCATTATTTATATTTGTTGTAAGGCAATTGAAAGCGACAACTTCATTTTGGGCTAAAAAAATCTCGAAATGATATATTTACACTAGTAGCTATTAAAATAGAAAGAAAGGGAGAATATTATGAAATCAAAAGATAAAGTAGCGATTGTCACAGGTGCAGCATCTGGAATGGGTAAAGCAATTGCTGAATTATATGCTAAAGAAGGCGCTAAAGTTATCATAGCTGATCTTAATTTAGAAAAGGCAGAAGCAGTGTCAAAAGAGATTAACGAAAATAATGGTGTTGCTCAAGCCATTGAGGTAAACATAGTTGAGCAAGAAGATATCGATAATATGATCGATACTGCTATAGAATCCTATGGTACTTTAGATATTTTAGTCAATAATGCTGGAGTTATGGATGGATTTGAGCCTGTGGGAGATATCTTGGATGAACGATGGGATTTAATATTTGATATTAATACTAAAGGTGCGATGAGGGCAATGCGCAAGGCGATGCCAATATTCTTGGAAAAACAAGAAGGTATCATTATCAATACGACTTCTACAGGCGGATTAAATGGTGCTCATGCGGGCGCCATTTATAGTGCTTCTAAACATGCTCTCGTAGGACTTACAAAAAACACTGGATTTATGTATGCTGAAAAAGGTATACGCTGTAATGGGATTGCGCCAGGGGCAATTGAAACAAATATATCTGATTCAATGAAAAATATTAATCACTTTGGAGCTGAACGTACAAAAATAGCACAAAGTGCGATACCTAAAACAGGGCAAGCAGAAGAAATTGCTAAAGTAGCATTATTTTTAGCTTCTGATGATTCGAGTTTTATCAATGGGACAATCGTCACAGCAGATGGCGGATGGACTGCAGCATTTTAGAATAAATATGAATAACCTTATCATCATTATTTCTTGGGAAATAAAAAAACTATAACTAAAAAATGATGGCTCCTACGTGAAATAAAGTAGAAGCCATCATTTTTTGTATAAACTACGTGATTGTCATTAATATTATGGTTTTTTCTTATTTATAAAAATTCATTCATAAGCTAAGTACGGAAAAAAGCCTTCGAGAAATTTTTCTGTAGCTGGCATGAAATATGAGCCAAAATGATAATCAGGATCTAGCGTTGTAATAATCCAATGACCATATTGTTCGGAGTTTTGTTCATATAGGACAGCACCGCCATTTTTTGAGGCAATTAATATTTCAGCATCTTCTGGTGGCCAAAACACGCCATGTTGATGCCATGTGCAATCATTTAGCGTAAGGTAACGTGCGAATAGTGAATGATTCGGTGCTGATAAAAGCAAACCACTATCAGCATTCTCTTCTAACCACCACCAAAAGTTAGTAGGTCTAAATTCCCAATTTTGATTTGGTAACCAGTCATGTGGTTGTGGTCCGAATGCGATAACGGTGCCTCCAGATTGTGCGAAAGCGTGAATTTTATTGACGCTTTTTAATAATAAGGGCTGGTTTAACTGCGAAGGCACGATCAATATATCAAGCATGCTAATGTCTGTTCCTAAAAAATCTGGATGGTAAATTAATTGGTCTATAAATTGATGAAACTTAGGTTCGTGGAATGTACGATAATGTGACTCATTTCCAGAGTATATAACATCTATTTTATTCATTGAATTCTCCTCCTTGTAACGATGTGATTTCTTGTTTTAACCAAGTTGTAAATTGACTAGAAATATAATCGGTTGTTTTATTTTGTGCTATGTATCCTAAAAGTGAACGGCCAGCGTGCATAAAGAGTGTGCCTTCAGTTGAAATTCTATCTACATAGGTCACAACATGTCCGTTACGAAATGTTAAGTGTATTTCATGTTCAGGTTGCGTTTGGTAATGGCCTCTTGCAAAGAAACCAGCGACCCCTTTATTAAATGTCATGTCGTCAGTATCGACATTGGCATAGATAGAGGAGTCATTGTTTGGATATAGCGAATAATCACTGAAATGATTAATGTGTTCCGGCATAAACAAAGCAGTTTTTGGTAAAAATGGTTTGAATAAGTGACCAAAAAAGACAATGACTTTTTTAGCGTTCAAATAGTCATCAATCAAACGCTTATGACGATACAAATATTCTTGATCTACGAAATTTGGAATAATAATTGCATCAAATTTAAAAATGTCTAATTTATGAATTTCATATTGACGGATATATTCTACTATTACTTCTTTGTCTATATTATTTTCTTTGGTTACGCCAAATGCATGTTCAGGGTCAATGTGCCCAATTAAATAAGTCATTAAAAACATCCTTTTATAATTAATTTGTTTTTTTGAAATAACATTTTTGATGATAATTAATTTTTTAATTTAAATTCAATTTTAAATTTTTAATTGAAATTGAGAATCATTATCGGTAAAATGGTTTATATATTATAAAATACGCATAAATATAAAATTTAGCAAGGGAAGTAGAAAAATGAATGAAATCGCATATTTAGCAATAGACATCCAATTTTCGAGACTTACAGAATTAGATCGTCAAAGAGGACTCGTGTTTTTAAATGTATACGATTTACCAAACACTAATTTAAATACATTTGATGGCGTAATTATTTCAAACCATATTGATGAACCTTATCTTTTGGCACATGACGCCATATTAACTGATTACATCAACCAAGGCGGAGTGATTTTCACATTAGTGGAAAAATCTTTACCTTGGTTGAATTGTGTATCGAATTGGAAAAGGTCTTCCATCCCATTAAAAGATCGGGCTTTAGAAGTGAAAGCAACGGATAATGGGCTTTTTGAGAACATTAAAGTAAAAGATTTGGAATATAGACGAGGCGTGCGGGGTTTCTTTTCAAGAGGCTATTTTGAAACAGTTCCTGAGCAAGCAAAAGTGTTAATAACGGATCAAGAACAACAACCTATTGTTTATGTAGACCGAACACATAAAGGAACGATATATGCAGGTGCTGGCACCGATATGTATCGTATCTATACATACGAAGACAACACTTCAAATCAAGTGGGGCTACAGATGTTAAATGCCATACGTACAGAAGCATCGAGAATTAGGGAGGATTATCAACATTGAATATAGCTTTGATTGTTAATGGGACACCATACCAAAATAGATTTTTAGAAGAACAGGAATTTAAGTATTTATATAATGACGTGATACATATTAGAACATTAAGTTCATACGACTTAAGTTGCTATGACACAATTTTATTATCGTGTCGGCTAGATATTCAATTATTGAAACAACATAGACAAATATTTTTAAATTTTTTAAAACAAGGTAAGCGGCTAGTAATTTTTGGAGAAGTATTGGATCAATGGTTTCCTCACATACATTGGGAAGATTCTGAAGTGAATTTCAGTTGGTGGGTTCGACCCAACGGCGACCTCCCGTTAAACCCTGATTATCAAACGCATAGTTTATATGAATACTTGAAAGTGGATGATATGAAGTGGCATTATCACGGCACGTTTGCTCCACCAAATGGCGCGAAATCACTGTTAAATACACCAGATGGACGGTCTATTTTTTATATTGATGATATCAATTTCAATGGCGAGTTAATCGTAACGTCGTTAGATCCAATGTTTCATATCGGACTCGGTTTTATTAATCAAGCAAAGCCATTTTTACATGGTTTAGGACAATGGCTAAGAACAGGAGATAATCAATGAAGAAAAAATATAGTGCTCTAGCTGGAATTGTATTATCAGCTACATTACTTACAGCATGTAGTTCAAATACGACAGCTACGAATTCAGAAGAGAAAGAATTAACAAAAGAAGAAAAAATAGTGAAAGATCAAACAGGCCGAGAAGTGAAAATAAAGAAAGATCCAGACAGTATTGTAGTAGGAGGCATCTTACCATACTTTTCTACTTGGTTTGTAGGGACGAATTCTACAAAAGAAATTAAAGGTCTACATCCTAATGCGTATAACGCTGCAGAAAATTCTATACTTTCTAAAATATCGCCTGATATTAAAAAAGCGTCTACAGAATTTGTGAAAAATGGCGATGTGAATATAGAAGAACTCTCTAAAATAAACCCAGATGTCTATTTTGAAAATGCTACTGAACAGAAAACCTTAGATAAAGTTGCGGAGAGTGGTATACCAACCATGGGACTAGAAACAATCAAGGTAGAAGACGCTGATCCTTTAGCTACGTTTAACAGCTGGTTAAAAGTCACTTCAGATGTTAAAGGTGGTAAGACGAGCGATAGAACTGAGAAATTTATGAAAGAGGGAGAAAAATCTCGAAAAATGATTGATGATGGTCTAAAAGGCACGAAAAAATCAGACAAACCCAAAGTGCTATTCTTACATCAACATACAGACAACTCTATTGTTGTCGGTGGCGGTAATTTCTTTAGTGAAAAATGGACAGAAGCAACTGGTGGTATAGATGTTGTTGGCGATGACGGTGTCGATGGTCAAAAAGAAGTTAATATGGAGCAAATTTATAAATGGAATCCAGATAAAATCTATATTACGAACTTCACTGAGACCCAGCCTAATGATTTATTGAAAAACAAAGTGTCTGGTCAAGATTGGAGTCAGGTAAAAGCAGTTAAAGACAAAGCGGTCTATAAGGTCCCTTTAGGTATCTATCGTTGGTTCCCACCAAACGGAGATGCGCCATTAATGCTTAAATGGATGGCGCAACATAATCACCCAGATAAATTCAACTATGATATGAAAGATGAAATTAAATCATATTACCAAGATTTTTACGACTATAAATTATCAGACGAAGATGTTGAGTCTATTTTACATCCGTCATCTGATGCAGCGAAGTATTAAGGAGTTAACTAATGAAGAAATCAAAAATATTATTATTAATTGTTTTACCACTTGTGGTAGCAATTATTTCACTCGGAGTAGGAAGAGTTTTTATAGATCCTATTACCATTATTAAAATTTTAACATCACAAATTATTCCTATAGAAGAAACTTGGGCGCCAGTGCAAGAAACAGTTGTGATGAATGTCCGTTTTCCAAGAATATTATTAGCCTTATTAATAGGGGGTGGATTGTCTATTTCTGGTGCGAGTTTCCAAGGCATGTTTGGCAACCCATTAGTTTCGCCAGACATACTCGGTGTTTCAGCAGGAGCTGGATTTGGAGCTTCCCTAGGTATATTGTTCTTTGGTAACACATTTGGCGCACAAATATTGGCTTTAGCATTTGGATTATTGGCGATATTGTTTGCATTCTTTGTAGCGGGAAATCAAAAAAATTCTCCAATCTTTATGTTTGTACTCGCAGGTGTCATTACATCAGCATTATTTAACGCGCTTATTTCATTAATGAAGTTCGTAGCTGATCCAGAAGAAAAATTACCTGCAATAACATATTGGTTAATGGGAAGTCTAGGAACTGCAACTTATAAAGATTTATATGTTGCGGCACCAATTATCATTATAGGTGTGCTCATATTGTATACACTAAGATGGAGACTCAATTTACTCACGTTACCAGAAGATGAAGCTAAATCTATGGGGATTCCTGTTGTATCTTTAAAATGGGCAATCATTGCAGGTGCAACGATAATCACAGCAGCTACGGTTGCAGTAGCGGGTATCGTAGGATGGGTTGGTTTAATCATCCCACATATTGCACGTATGTTTGTAGGTAACAATAATCAATATGTGTTACCTGTATCACTCGCTATCGGTAGTACGTATCTGTTAATTATTGATAACTTAGCTAGAAGTTTAACAGCTACTGAAATTCCATTATCTATCTTAACTGCAATTATTGGCGCACCATTTTTTGCATACTTATTACGCCGTATGGGAGGTTCGTGGTAATGCACTTAGAAGTAAAAGCAGGCAATTTTCATTATAAAAACAAACCTTATTTATATAAAGAAGATGTGAGTTTTAAATTGGCTCCTGGCGATGTCTTATCCATTCTAGGGCCTAATGGTGCAGGAAAAACAACATTGCTAAAATGTGTTATTGGTCTGCTAGATTGGACGGATGGCGAAACGTTTATCAATGATGTCCCGTTAAATGACCTGAAGAAAAAAGAATTATGGAAGAAGATTGGTTATGTGCCACAAGCTCAAAAAATGACTTTTGGTTATACGCTCTTAGAACTTGTGATTATGGGGAGAGCACCATTTATAAGTACTTTAGCACAACCTTCAAAAAAAGATGAAGCGGCTGCAATTGAAGCGCTGGAAACAGTAGGTATTAGCCATTTAGCCAATCAATCATGTAACGAAGTCAGTGGCGGAGAATTACAATTAGCACTTATCGCAAGAACACTTGTGTCGGGCCCTGAATTATTAATACTGGATGAGCCAGAATCTCATTTAGATATTCAAAAACAAATTACGATTTTACAAACGATACGTAAGCTATCAAAAGAACAGGGGATATCGTGCATTATTAATACGCATTATCCAAACCATGCGTTTTATCTATCAGATAATGTAATTATTACTGGAAAAGAAAAAGGTATTGTCTTTGGTGAAACAACTGAAGTAATGACTGAACAAAGAATGAAACAATTCTTCGATGTTGATTTAAAGAAACTGTACTATGAAGATGAAGAACTACAACTTGAAACGATGGTTCCTAAAGATTTAGGAATCCCCAAAAACAAGACTTAAGAACAAAATAATTATAATAATTTGGTATACAAAAGATTTTAGAATATAAAAATCCCCGATTTTGAAAGTGCATGCTTGCCTGGGGTATGGCTCGAGCCTGTAGTCTCTCACTCATACTATTACCCTAGGCGTCATCTCTTTAAAAAATCGGCACAATTTTATAGAAGAACGATATTTCTGTATGGAATATACTCATCTATCTATTAAATATAGATAAAAATCATAATAATTTGGTATACAAAAATGCCCCTTTCTAAAGTTATAGAAAGGGGCATTTTTTTAACTCGGTTTGGGTATATCGACAAAATCTTGTTGTGCTAATGAGACTGTTTCACCTTGTTGGTGCATTTTTTCAATATGGAACTCTCCCCAATAACAAAGTGAAGAAAGTAATTCTCCTAGTGTTTGACCATAAGTTGATAATTCGTATTCAACTTTAGGCGGGATTTGATCATATACGATACGGTTGATGATACAGTCATTCTCTAGTTCACGTAATTGCTGTGTTAACATTTTTTGAGTGATCGTTGGAATAGCACGTTTTAATGCAGATGTACGCATCAACCCGTTGTTTTGTAAATGACATAAGATGACAGGTTTCCATTTTCCACCGATGACATCAATGGTTGCTTCGATGCCAATATTATAAGATTTGCTCATTTAATTACCTCCTTATAGGTACTCAAAGGTGCCTATAGTACTTTAAAGTGCGTACTTCCGCTTTTGATACGTGTAGTTTATATTAACACATACACAAAACAAGAAGGAGTCAAAAAACATTATGAGAAAAAACAAATTCGCTATATTAGCGTTAGCAATGTCTGCCTTTGCAATTGGAATGACTGAATTTATTAGTGTAGGTCTCTTACCGCTCATTAAAAATGCTTTTAATACTACGATTTCATTAGCAGGATTAACTGTATCTTTGTATGCTGTGGGGGTAACAATAGGAGCACCTGTACTAACACCACTGACAAATAAAATGAAACGGAAGCATTTACTATTAATGATTATGCTTATTTTCATTGTTGCGAATACACTTGCTGCCTTTGCTACCACGTTTAGTATGTTGCTAGCAATGCGTGTATTATCGGCATTAATGCACGGAGTGTTTATGTCTATAGCCACAGCAATCGCAAGTGATTTGGTAACGCCTGATAAGCGTGCAAGCGCGATTGCAATGATGTTTACAGGTTTAACCGTTGCTACAATTACAGGCGTACCATTAGGAACGTGGATTGGTCAGCACTTTGGTTGGGAAGCGTCGTTTATTACGATTGCTATGATTGGATTGATCAGTTTAATCATTAATATATTTGCAGTGCCAAGTAATTTGAAAGAATATGCTCAGGCATCGATAAAGGAACAATTAGAAGTGTTTAAAAACAAGTCATTAATGATGGTTTATTTGATTACTGCACTCGGTTACGGTGGCACTTTTGTAGTCTACACATACCTGACTAGTATACTTACAGATATTTTGAATTATAGTGACGAAGCGGTGGTACTACTACTTGTGATATATGGTGTAATGGTTGCTATTGGCAATACACTTGGTGGGAAATTAACAAACAATAAGCCAACAAAAGTACTTATATGGATATTTTTAATTCAAGCTATTGTTTTATTACTTCTAGGCTTATCTGTGACACATTATTTCTTAGGTACGATAGCCATACTTATTATGGGGTTGTTCGCATTTATGAACGTTCCGGGTCTGCAATTGATTGTGGTGCTTTTTGCAGAACGTAAAAATAAGGCAACGACTAACTTTGCTTCTAGTTTAAACATTGCTGCCTTCAATATCGGTATCACATTGGGAGCGGTCATCGGAGGATATGTGCTCAATCATTTTTCTCTTTCAATGACACCATATTTTGGCTTTATTATGGTGGTGATTGCTAGCATTATGATGTATATCGTTTATAAAAATGAGACAGAAGTACAAGTAGATATACTATAAAAATTTCATAATAAGAGAGATTAACATTACTTCATTAAATATTTAAAAATGTAAAATTCCATAAAACAGTAATTTATTTTTGTATTAATCTTCTTTTAGATTTAAAATTTTAAAATAGTTAAATTATTTATAAACAAATCGAAAGAAGTGAACAGTTATGAATACAAAAGAGATATTATTTGAAAAGTTGGAAGAGAAGGAATCTGAGATGATTCAGCATCGTCGTTATTTACATCAACATCCGGAGTTGTCATTCCAAGAGGATGCTACGGCGCAATATATTAAAGATTTTTACAAATCGAAAGAAGTTACAGTTACGCAACCTGTTCTAGGTAGTAACGCAATTATTGTAGAAATCAAAGGGGGACAACCTGGCAAAACAATAGGATTACGCGCTGATTTTGATGCGTTGCCAATACAAGAAGAGATAGATGTGCCCTTTAAGTCAACAAATGAAGGGGTGATGCATGCGTGTGGCCATGATGCACATACCGCGTATTTGTTAGGATTAGCAGACGCATTAATTGAAATAAAAGATGAACTTTCAGGTACAGTTAAAATTATTCATCAACATGCTGAAGAAATGCCTCCAGGTGGTGCACAACAAGTGATGCAATCAGGTGCATTAAATGATTTAGATGAAATATATGGTATTCATGTAGTACCCGTCGCTGGTACAGACGTGATTGGATATAATAAAGGCAATGCTTTCGCTGGTAGTTCTACATTTACTTTAAAGATTAATGGTTTAGGTGGTCATGCTGCGAGTCCTCATAAAACACACGATGCTTTGATTGCAGGTACCAATTTTGTAAACACCCTCCAAACAATAGTGTCTAGACGTATCGATCCTTCAGAAATGGGTGTGATTACTGTTGGTGCGTTTGATGCACCTGGTGGAGCCAATGTTATACAAGACAAAGTTACAATCAAAGGAACAGCACGTTATCTTAATGATGACTTAGAGCAATTTATGTATGAAGAGATTGAGAAAGTCGCAAAAAGCGTAGCGGTCGGTTTTGATGTTACGTATGATTTAGATTACCAATTTGGTTATCCTGTGCTATACAATCATCCCGCACAAACAGAACAAGTGGTAGATATTTTAACAGCAAGTAAGGGTGATTATTTTGAACATCTTGTAGAAATACCGTCAGTTTCAGGTTCTGAAGATTTTGCGTATTATTTAAAAGAAATACCAGGTGCCTTTTTCATCGTTGGCTGTAAACCAGAAGACATTGAAGCGCCATATATGAATCATCATCCTAAGTTTGAAGTGAATGAAGATGCATTATTAGTTGCAGCGAAAGCAGTGGGTGAAATTGCAATTAACAGACTTTCTGCTACAGACTAATCTTTGAAATATTCTTTTATAATTGGCCTCGTAACTTTTTATTGCATTTTGGATTGAACTACTCATAGCTCAACCAATAGCGAGATTTGCAATGAAAACACTGCACGCTAACAAATCGAACAGTTAATAAAGCATTTTTATCAACCAAAGTTAATATATTAAAATATAAAAAACACTTTCGAAAACATTCTATTTATATGAATGTAACGAAAGTGTTTTTTTATTATCTATTATAATGAAGCTTTTTGATCGATTGTCTAATTAAATTGTTCTGCGTGATGGTTTACTGTCATCTTTAAGTTTAGCTGATAATAATAATGCGATGACTGATATACCAGTAGCGACCATGAATGTTACATTCACACCATGAATCATACCTTCTAGACCTTCACTAGGAATAGCTGAAACAGACATTAACGTAATGAATAACGCTGTACCGATTGCACCGGCCATTTGTCTAAATGTGTTGTTCATAGCAGTACCATGAGCAATGAGACTATTCGGTAATTGATTAATCGCTAGCGTTGTCATAGGCATCATAACCATTGCTAGTGATACCATACGTACTGCGTTAGCCGTGGCAAGATAAGTAAAGGTTGTATCAGCTGTGAGCATTGTAAATGGTATTGTTGAAGCAACTAATACGAGCAAGCCAATACGAGCGAGCCATTTACCGCCAAATTTATCAAATAAATAACCTGTAATTGGGTTCATTATTCCCATAACAACAGCGCCTGGTAATAATACTAAACCAGATTCTAATGCAGAGAATCCAATCATATTTTGCATATATAATGGTAAAATAATGTTTGATGCGATTAATACACCAAATACGAACATGCTTAATGCTGTACCTAACGTATAAATGCTGTAGCTAAACACTCTAAATTCAAGCATAGGTTCTTTGAGGTTTAACTGGCGACGAATAAATATAACTAATGCAATGATACCAACGATAAGTGGTAAGATAAATTGTACACTGCCCCATCCTGCTTCTCCAACAGAACTGAAACTGTATAAGAGTCCACCAAAACCTAGTGTAGATAGAATTACTGATGCGATATCTAGTTTTGGGTTTGAAGTTTCTGTAACGTTTTTCAATAGGAAAATTGAAGCAACGATGATAACAACTGCAATTGGGAATACGACGTAGAAGACACTTCTCCATGAGAGATGCTCTACTAAAATACCTGATAGCGTAGGTCCAATCGCTGGCGCGAATGCAATGACTAAGCCGAATAAGCCCATTGCGGTACCACGTTTTTCTACAGGGAAAAGTAAGAATAAGATTGTTTGCATTAATGGCATCATAATACCAGCGCCTGCTGCTTGTAAGACACGTCCAATTAATAGCATTGAAAAATCTAGTCCGACAGCACAGATTAAAGTACCTAATGCAAAAATGCTCATGGCGGTTAAGAATAACTGCCTCGATGTATAACGTTGAATTAAAAATGCAGTAACAGGTATCATTATACCGTTTACTAACATAAATATAGATTGTAACCACTGTACCGTACTTTCAGATACTTGTAGGTCTTTCATAATAGGGGGTAAAGCTGTACCAAGTAATGTTTGGTTTAAAATTGTAATAAAGGCCCCTGATAATAATACGATAAATAAGGGGATTCTTTTTTCTACATGGAATGCTCCTGTTTCAGTCAATAGACTCACTTCTTTCATAAAAATTGCACATCTAAACAGATTAACACTAAGCTCATTTTCAATCTAGTGATTAAGCTTAAAAATAAATAATACATCCGATAATTGATGAACAGGGACCATTTCTCAATCTATTTTAATAATTTTGAAATGGTGCGTATAATTTTCGTAGTGATTTACACATTTATAATGCTACGTATGAAATACTACACTTTTATTATAGCTAATGTCAAAATAAACTCTATTTATATGAAGGGAAATATAAATGAAGTTGAAAAATCAGGAGTTAACATAAATTATTTAGATTAATTTCAGAACTCTATAAAGTGATTGCTAGAGCTTTTTGTGGAATTAATAAGGGTATAAAAAAATGATTTTGCAAAAATATTTTAATTATTCTGAATTTAAAATATATCTATCTATGGGTCACTTTTGCTATAATAAATAAGTAAATAAATCATTTAAGTCATAATCGTATCTATTTACATGTAATAAGTTTAAAATTATCATTAAATTATTGGAAAGTATTTGGATAAGTAATCAGTAATCTATACATTTAAAGTACAATTGTACAGATTATAGATATTCAAATAAAAGGAGAGTAAATAATGAATAAACAAGATTTAATCGCTCCAGAAACTTATAACATAGTGAGCGAAATCGAAAAATTTACAGTAGATCAATCTAAAAAAGCTGTAATATTTGAAAATGAAACAGGAGAAAATAGAGAAATTACATATACCAACCTTATCAAAAATGCGAATAAAGTTGGTAATATGTTTTTAAAATATGGTTTTAAAAAAGGTGACAAAGTGCTCGTCATGATGCCACGTTGTATTGAGACATATGAGGTTTATCTTGCTGCCTTAAAATTAGGTATCATTATTATCCCTAGTTCTGAAATGTTACGTACGAAAGATTTACAATACAGAATTACACATGGTGAAGTAAAAGGAATTGTAGTTATTTCAGATGCGCTTGATGAGTTTAAAGCAGTCAAAGAATACGACACTTTAACTAAATTTATTGTTGGCGGTCAAGAAGATGGATGGATGTCAGTTGAAGATGAAAAAGCAAATTCAACGGATCAATTAGAGATTGTTGAAACTTCTCGTGAAGATATTGCTTTATTATCTTATACGTCTGGTACAACTGGTAATCCTAAAGCTGTTGTCCATTCACACGGTTGGGGCTATGCACATATGCAGATGGCGCCAAAACATTGGTTGAGTATTAAAGAAGACGATATTGTTTGGGCAACTGCTGCACCAGGGTGGCAAAAATGGGTATGGAGCCCATTGTTATCAATTATGGGATCAGGTGCAACTGCCTTTGTATATAATGGAAGATTTGATGCTGAAAAATATTTACAGTTATTACAAGATAATAAAATTAATGCGCTTTGTTGTACACCGACTGAGTATCGCTTGATGGCAAAACTGTCTAATTTAACAGATTATAATTTAGAACATTTGCATAGTGCAGTGTCTGCAGGCGAACCATTAAATAGAGAAGTCGTTGAAAAATTCCAAGAAAACTTTGATCTTACGGTAAGAGATGGATACGGCCAAACAGAAAGTACACTGTTGATTGGATTTTTAAAAGATACAGAGAGCCGTCCCGGTTCAATGGGTAAAGCAATCCCTGGTAGTCATGTAACAGTTATTAATGATGATGGTGAACTTTCTAAAGTAGGCGAAGTAGGTAATATCGCAGTGCCGTTAGACTTACCTGCATTATTCAAAGGTTATTATAAAGACCCAGAACGCACAGCAGAACCACAAAATGGTGACTATTTTATGACGGGTGATTTAGCTAAAATAGACGAAGATGGTTATTTCTGGTTTGAAGGTCGTAAAGATGACATCATTATTAGTTCTGGCTATACAATAGGACCATTCGAGGTTGAAGATTCACTTACGAAACATCCTTACGTAAAAGAATGTGCTGTTGTTGCAAGCCCACATGAAATTAGAGGGAACATCGTTAAAGCATTTATTATTTTACAAGATGATGTAACTGGTAATGAAGACACAATCAAAGAATTACAAAACTACGTCAAACATGACGTTGCGCCATATAAATATCCAAGAGCCATCGAGTTTGTCGAAGACTTACCTAAGACCAACTCAGGTAAAATTAGACGTATCGAATTAAGAGACGCTGAGAAAAAGAAACAATCGTAATTGATTAAACTTAAAAATGCTTAGTACACAAAAACCTGGCAATATCATTGAGTAATTTTAATGATAGTGCCAGGTTTATTTTTTTATTGAAAAGTGTTTGCTCTTTTTATTACGTCATATCATCTGTATTATAATATCGAAAGTAATGGGAATGCTAAATGCGGTTAGATTTTAAAAAGTCTAAAAGGATAATTTAATTTATCTCGATTTTAGTTCGTTACTTGTCATCCATTTATGATTTTTAACCATTTTGTCATTTTCAGTTGATCTATAATCAACTACATAAACAGTTGTCTTATTTACATCATCTATTTTTGCTTCTGCCCCCTTCATACCTGGCATATGGTCAGCTTCTAATTTAACTGTATCACCTTTCTTAAAGCCATTTTCAGGGGCATCGGCAACTTCTTCATTAACAACCCATTTATGATTACTTACCTTTTCATCCCCATTTGTGGGTGTATAGCTTACGACATAAGCATAAGTCTCATAAGCACCTTTTACAGTAGCTTCCGCATTTTTCATACCTGGCATGTGTCCTGCTGTAATAGTAACTTCATCATCTTTTTTAAATTTACTTTCTTCTGTGCTCTCCATATCCTCTGGAACTTTATTTTCACTTTTATGTTCCATATGTTCCTCGTGTTTTTGATCTTTAGAATCTTTTTCCTCTCCACTGCCATTTGAGCAAGCTGATAATACGAGGCCTGATGCTAATATAATAAAGCTTAATTTTTTAATCATAATTTTAACCCCTATCATTTATTTTAATTTTAAAGTAAAAGCGTTAATTGCTACGATAACTGTACTTAAGGACATGAGTATTGCACCTACAGCAGGCGATAATATTAAACCTATAAAAGCTAATATACCGGCTGCAAGAGGAACGGCTACAACGTTATATCCAGCACCCCACCATAAATTTTGAATTGTTTTTCTCATAGTGTTTTTAGAAAGTGTAAAGAAATTGATAATATCGGATGGATTGCTTTTAACAAGTATGACATCGCCTGATTCGACTGCTACATCTGTTCCAGCGCCTATCGCCATTCCAATATCTGCTCTTATAAGACTGGGAGCATCATTGATTCCATCGCCAACCATCATAATTTTACTACCTCTGCTTTGATATGCTTTAATAATACTTTCTTTATCTTCGGGCATTAATTGTGCATGGACATCGTTAATTCCTAATTGTTTAGCAACTGTTTCTGCAACTTCTTTATTATCACCAGTAAGCATCACTGGTGTAATGTTTCTTGATAATAAGTCTGAAATCATTTGTTGTGAGCTTTCTTTGATTTTATCGCCTTGTGCAATCATGCCAATAACTTGTTGGTTATGAATTAAATAACTAATAGAATTACCTTGTTGAGCAAGATGAGTGAATTGTTCTTTATTATACTTAAGATTGTTATTATCGAGATAAGAAGCATTCGTTATTTTGAGTATTTTATTATCAACTGTGCCTTCTAATCCTACGCCTGGTAAATTATTAACTTCTTTAGGATTAGCATACGAGATATTTTTACCTTTAGTAAAATCAACGATTCCAGTAGCAAGTGGATGATTAGAACTACTTTCTAATGAAGCAAATAGACTCAATATTATCTCCTCATGGAATTCATCAGTAAAACTTTCATAGTGATTCACTGTAAAATCACCTTCAGTAAGTGTTCCTGTTTTATCCATCATAACGTAATCAATATGTTGGGCAATTTCTACAGATTCTCTGTTTTTTATGATTAAGCCATTATGTGCACCTATAGAAGTAGAGCGTGCTGTAACTAATGGAATGGCCAGTCCTAATGCGTGTGGACAAGCAATAACTAATACAGTAACAAGTCTTTCAAGTGCGAAGTCGATATCATTTTGAATAAGCATCCATACAATAAATGAAATTAACCCTACGCTCACTGCAAAATAAAATAAATAACCTGCTACTTGATCTGAGAGAAGCTCGGCTTTTGACTTATCATTTTGCGCCTGATTAACTAATCCCATAACTTGAGATAGGTAGCCATTTTCACCAGTGGCTGTAACTTTAACTTGTATTGTGCCTGAACCATTGATAGAGCCGCCAATAACGTCATCATTATACTTTTTGGCAACTTTTTTTGATTCACCAGTAACTAATGATTCATCAATTGATGTCTCGCCCTGAGTGATTGTGCCATCTGTAGGTATGCTTTCCCCAGCTTTAACTTCAACAATATCATCAATATTGATGTTATCAATTTTAACTTCATGACGTTGGTCATCTTCTGTCACTTTAATTGCAATATTCGGTAACAGTTCTGCCATTTTTTTCAATGCATTGCCTGCTTTACCTACAGCATTCATTTCAATCCAATGACCTAACAACATAATTAAAATTAAAGTCGCTAATTCCCAGAAAAAATCCATTGTATGCGTTGAGGAATCGGTGAAATTATTCATGTAAAAAGCATATAAACTATAAAAATAAGCCACTGAAATGCCTAAAGCAACTAGCGTCATCATGCCAGGTTTTTTAGTTGAAATCTCATCCTTAGCACCTGTTAAAAATGGTTTGCCACCGTAAAAGAATAAAATTGTAGCAAGGATTAAAACAATCCAATCAGAACCTGGAAATGAAAATTGGAATGGCAATGTAACACCCATCATTGGTGATAGAATAATAATAGGTATTGCAAAAATTAAAGAAATAAAAAATTTATTTTTAAAATTGCCGTGATGATGCGCATGACCATTATGGCTGTCATGATGCTCATGTTCGTGATGACTATGAGCATCATGATTATGGTGTTGATCATTATGTTCCATAATAAAACCCCCTATATTTATAGAATTGGTAATAAGATGATTTTAGTATAACACATACCCTATATGGGTATAAATATTTCGACTTTTCATAAATAATTTGGTAGAAAACATAATGAGAGTGTTTATTTATATTGACTGTTACTCAGGGTAATAGTTTATTAAATAAAATAGGAGGTGAAAAATATGTCTATATATTCAACAGGAGAGTTAGCTGCCCTTTTTTCTACTCACGCTTCAAATATAGCGAAAATCACTTCTGTAAAATTATTTTCGATAAACAGTAATATGATTTAATTGATAATTATTATCATTTGGAGTATATTATATAAATAGATTTAATCGTAAATGATGAGGAGAATATATAAATGCAGATATATTGGACTAAAATAAATAAGATTATTAATGAAACGTCTGAAATTAAAACGTATTTACTTGATTGCCCAGAGGGATTTACTTGGGAAGAAGGATCTCATACACACATGGGCTTAAAAGGCTTTAATGAAGGCGAAAAACCAAATAAAAGCTTGGTGCGCCATATGTCGATTTCTACCGTTCCTAATGAGAATATAATTGGAATTACTACAAGAATAAGAAAACAATGTTCTGAGTTTAAAAATATTTTAAATAATTTAGAAGTTGGACAGGAAGTAGCAATTTTTAAAACACATTCAAATATTCCACTAAAAAGAGAAAGTAAAAATGTGTATTTACTATCTTCTGGCGTTGGTTTGGCAACATATAGACCAATAGTACTTAAATATTTAGAGAACGCTGAGGATGTTAATAAAATACATTCTATAAATGTTGATTCGTCTAGAGAATTCTTATTTACAGATATATTTAAGTCTGTACCAGATAAAAAATTCACATCACAATTTGTGGATAGTAGAGCATCATATTATGAAGAGTTAGAAAATATTGCAATGGATAAAAACGCCTTATTCTATATAGTAGGAAGCGATGAATTCGTAACTCAAAATATCGAAAAATTATTAGAATTAGATGTTAAAACGTCACAAATTGTAATTGATAAGCGTGAGAAACAACGCTCAGAATTCTTAACAATATAAATGTTTGAATTGTTATAAAATTAAAACATAAGAAGATAGCAGTGAAGAAATCTATAATGATAGAGGACTTCACTGCTATTTTTTATATTAATAGATTCCTTGGGAACTGGAATTTTAAATTTCTTTATACTGTTATATCACCATTACTATCTGCCTTTTTAAAAACAGTTAAAATCGCCTCTACGATACCAATGATTTCAGGAATACCAGTCCAACAAAACACAAAATATAATATCCCTATTTTTCTTTTGTTTGAGTAAAATTTATGGACGCCCAATCCACCTAGAAAGAAGGCTAATAGCATATAAATTATTTTGTTAACTTTCATTCAAGCATCTCCTAACTCTTTTATACGCACTATACAATATAAAAGGGGGTATACATAATATTTTGTCATTTCCATCAATTTGTTTCTTCTAAAACCAATATATCTGTATGATATAAATTATTATTACAATAACAAAATATTAAAAAATATTTAATATCAAAATTATTTCAACGTGTTATTATGTAAATAATAATATAATATTTTTAATAACTTTTTATATCATTGTATATTTTTGTAAATCGATATGTATTAAACCTAGTTAGAATGGAGCAAATAGATGAAGTTATATTTAATAAATGTTAGTGACTTAAACTATGATGCTATACAAAAACGTTTTTTAAATCGTATAAAAGGCGACAAGCGGAGCAGAATCCATAAGTTACATGTTGAAAATGATAAAATGCTTGCTTTGGTTAGTGAACTGTTATTGTATTATGCGCTGATACAAGATTATGGATTTTCTCCTGAAGAACTCATTTTTGAGGAAAATGAGTATGGCAAACCTTTTTTAGCAAAAGCACAGAATGTACATTTTAATTTATCTCATTCAAATGAATGGGCGGCTTGTTATATCTCCAATTCGTCAGTAGGGGTCGATATAGAACAAATAGAAGACATAAATAAGAAGCTGTTTAATGATATAACACATGATAGTGAACGCGCTAAGCTGAGCAATAATAAAGAAAATTTCTTTTCGATTTGGTGCTTAAAAGAGAGCTATATTAAATTTGTAGGACAGGGTTTATATTTGAATATTCAAGATTTATCTTTTGATCTTAATAGGAAACAAAACATTAAACTGTCGTTCAATAATCAAGTTATTACAAATCATTTTCTATTGTTAGATATTATCGCAAATTACAAAGTAGCTGTTTGTTGCAAAAATATCACCGAACCTGATATTGAATTGGTTACTTATCAAAATATAAAAAAATCACTTATTAAAGTGTTGTAAACCAGCTGCTCCTATAGGCTGTTTTTACACTACGTTTGTTTTAATTAATATTATTTTTTGATTTCAATAAAATATTTACAAAATATTTAAAATCTATAACTTTTTATAACTTTTATTTTAATAATAATAAAAGTTATAAAAGGTTATTTTTTAAAAAAATATGTTAATCTTAAGATATAAAAAAAGGGGGTTTAATTATGGAAACAATTAATTTATCAGATGCACAAACTGAGATTATTCAACTACAAGAATATTATGAAAATAATAGTATTAATAATATATCAGTTATTATTTATATTAAACCTGGTATTAAAATAGAAGAAATAGAAAAAGCATTAAATAATCTAATAAAAACACATGAAACTTATAGAATTAAATTGAAAAAAGTGAAGAGTGAATATAAACAATATATTAGTGAACATAAAGACAAAAAATTTGATTTTGTTGACTTTAAGAATAATCAAGTAGGGTATACCAAATGGATTAATGAACAAGCACGCAAAAATTTATTTTCAACAGATAGTGACTTATTTGACTTTAAAATAGTGAAATTACCTACTGGAAAAATCGGAATATTTTTGATGGAACATCATGTCATTTCAGATGCATGGAGTATAACAGTAGCTGCAAATACAATAAGTAAATATTTAAATGATGGACCGAATAGCAAGGAAATAGAATCTACATATTTTGATTACATCGAAGAAGAAATAGAATATAAAAATACTAAAAGATTTGAAAAAGATAAATCTTTCTGGTTGAAAAAGACTGAAAATTTAGAAGACAATGAATTATTCGAGAAAAATAGTGATAATAATGGTCATAGTAATAGAAAAAGTTATAGTTTGTCTGATATTGAAACCCATAGAATACACGAATTTTGTGAAAAAAATAATATAAGTATTAATAATTTATTCTCTGCTATGATGATTATTATAAAATATAAAAAAACGGCATCGAAAAAAATTTCAGTTGGGTCGATAATGCATAATAGAAATAAAAAAGCAGAAAAAGGAGTTACAGGAGTATTTTCAAGGGCGTTGCCAATTATAATTGATGTCTCTAGTGATTATTCTATATCTGATTTATTAACTCAAACAAAATATGAAACCTTCAATATATTAAAGCATAGAAAATACCCTTATAGAAATATAGTAGAAGATAGTGGTGGGCAAAAAGGACTATTAGACTGTCTGATCTCTTACCAAAATACTCAATACAGTCATGAAGTTTTAAAAAATGTTTATTCAGATGAATGGATAGAAAATGGCTCAAATAACGCGCCATTAACTGTGAATATTAGTAATAGAAATCGAAAGAACACTTTAACTGTAGATTATGATTATCAAACAGCTATTGTAAATGAGAAAGAAATTATAGATTTACATAATATTATTTTAAAAATCATGGATAAGGCAATAGAAAATCCAAATACAAAAATCAAAAATATAGAGATATTGGATGAAAATGAGAAATATACAATTTTAAATGAATTTAATGATACAGAGGCTAGTTTAAATAATAAGGAAACATTTGTAGAGCGTTTTGAAAAACAAGTAAAAGCAACGCCTTATCAAACAGCCATTACGTATGAAGGTGAAAGTTTAAATTATGATGAGTTAAACGCACGTGCGAATCAGCTTGCCTATCAATTAAGAGCTGAAGGTGTTGGAGCTAACAGTTTAATTGCCTTAATTATGGATCGACAACTTGAAACGATTATTGGTATTTATGGGATTTTAAAAGCAGGTGGTGCTTATGTTCCAATCGATCCTAAGTACCCAATTGACCGCATTAATTATATTTTAGAAGATAGTCAACCGAAGGTTTTATTAACAGATCGAGAATTAGATGAAGCTATAAATTATGGAAATAAAGTCATTGATTTAACTGAAACAACAAGGTTAGAAGCATTCCCAACTTCTAATTTAAAACAAATTTCAGATGAGTCTAACTTAATGTATGTTATTTATACTTCAGGTACAACTGGAAAACCGAAGGGCGTTATGGCGCATAGTGGAGGCGTTATGAACCGTTTAAACTGGGTGATAAATAAATATAATGTCGATGGTGAAGATACAATATTATTTAAAACGCCTTATACCTTCGATGTTTCAGTATGGGAAATCTTTGGCTGGGCAATGCTTGGTAGTCAAATTGTTCTACTACCTTCTGGAGAAGAAGGGAACCCTGAAAAAATAACTGAATTATTAGAAGGTTACTCAGTAGCGATGGTTCACTTCGTGCCGTCGATGTTAAATATGTTTGTTAATTTTATTAAATCTACAAACAACGCACAAGCCATTTCGAAACTAAAATATGTTTTAGCTAGTGGAGAAGCATTAAAACCGGAACAAGTTAATGACTTTAATCATTTTATTGGAAATAAAAACAATACTGCCTTACTCAACCTATATGGCCCTACTGAAACAACCGTTGACGTAACAAGTTTTGACTGTGAAAATCATAAAACATATGATTCGATTCCAATCGGCAAACCAATCTCCAATATTCAAGCTTATATTTTAAATGAAGATAATAATATAATGGGTATCGGAGTGCCTGGTGAACTTTGTATTGCAGGTGTCGGTGTCACAGCAGGTTATTTAAATCGTCCTGAATTAACACAAGAGAAATTTATTGATAATCCATTTGGGAAAGGTAAATTATATCGTACGGGAGATTTAGCGAAATGGAATGGCGACGGCAATATTATTTATATAGGCCGTATAGATGAACAAGTTAAAATACGCGGTTATCGTATTGAATTGGGTGAAATAGAAAGTATTTTAAGACAACATACTCATATCAATGATGTAGCGATTGTAGCGAGACCGATGGTTGATAATGAACTATCTATTTGTGCGTATTTAGTATCAGATGACTCACTTGATTTTGGATCTTTAAAAACATCTTTAGGTCAAAAGTTACCAGATTATATGATACCTGCATATATGACGCAACTTGATGAACTGCCAGTAACTTCAAATGGAAAGCTGAATAAAAAAGCTTTACCAGAAATTAAAGTTGAAAGTAAAGTATATGTAGCGCCGACAAATGATATAGAAAGCGCTGTAGCAGAAACGTTTGAAGCAGTATTACATGTGGATCAAGTTAGTATTCATGATAATTTCTTCGAAATGGGAGGACATTCACTTAAAGCCATTAGTGTAATCAATGAAATTGAACATTATATTGGAATCAGATTACCATTAAAAATTATCTTTGAGAAACCAACGGTTGCCCAATTAGCTGAGTTTATAAAAAATAGTGAAGACCATACGAATATTCAAGATATTCCACAAGCTGAAGATAAATCCGCTTATTACGTGTCTTCACAACAGAAGAGATTATATGTTTTAAATGAAATGACAGAGGGACAAACGGCTTACAATATGCCTGGAATATTTGAAATTAAAGGTGAAGTAGATATTGAACGTGTACGTTTTGCTTTCCAGAGTTTAATTAACCATCATGAAATTTTAAGGACACGTTTTGAAGTGTTTGAAGGAGAACCTGTTCAAATTATTGAGGATAGTGTATCTATAAATATAGATTATGAAGAGGAAATGGAAGTTAACGATGATACTCTGTTAAGTGAATTTGTAAGTCCATTTGACTTAGCACAGGCGCCGCTATTAAGAGTAAAAGTAGTGAAAAGTGACGAACAAAAATATCTCTTATTATTTGATATGCACCATATCATTTCAGATGGTCTATCTATTAATATTATTATCAAAGATTTTTCGAGATTGTATCAAAACCAAGCATTAGAAGAATTGAAAATACGTTATAGAGACTATAGTGAATGGATGCGTGAACGTGATTTAAGTCAACAACGTTCATTTTGGTTATCACAATTTGAAAAGGAAGCACCTGTTTTAGATTTACCTTATGATTACCCTAGACTTAAACAGCAAAGTTTTAAAGGTAGAACAATGTCAATGCACATGCCTAATGAAACTAAGAAAGCGATTCATCAGCTTGCGCAAACAACAGGTAGTACAGATTACATGATTTTATCGGCATCATTTATGGTATTACTTCATAAATATAGTAGGCAAGAAGATATAGTCATTGGTAGCCCTGTCTCCGGAAGAACACATAAAGATACCGAAGATATATTAGGTATGTTTGTTAACACGTTGGCAATGAGAAGCTATCCAGAACGGGATAAATCGTTCGAGCAACTATTGTCAGAAGTGAAAAACCTTTCTATAAAAGCTTTTGATAATCAAGAGTATCCACTCGAAGATTTAGTAGAAGAAGTAGTAGAAAGAAGCGATTTAAGTCGTAATCCTTTATTCGATGTATTATTCGCCTTACAAAATAATGATAATCAAGCATTTGAAATTAATGATTGGTCTGTTGAAATTAAAGAAGCATCACATACAAATGCGAAATTTGATTTGAGTATGACAATTGAAGAAAATGAAGGGTATAAAGTTTCATTAGAATATGCAAGTGAATTATTTAGTAAAGCGACGATAGAGCGTATGTTGAAACACTTTATGGAAATTTTAGTTGAAATTACAAAGGATCCTTCTCAAAAAATGACTGAGATTGAGATGATAACTAAAGAAGAAAAAGCAGTTATTTTTGATAAATTTAATGATACAGAGGCTAGTTTAAATAATAAGGAAACATTTGTAGAGCGTTTTGAAAAACAAGTAAAAGCAACGCCTTATCAAACAGCCATTACGTATGAAGGTGAAAGTTTAAATTATGATGAGTTAAACGCACGTGCGAATCAGCTTGCCTATCAATTAAGAGCTGAAGGTGTTGGAGCTAACAGTTTAATTGCCTTAATTATGGATCGACAACTTGAAACGATTATTGGTATTTATGGGATTTTAAAAGCAGGTGGTGCTTATGTTCCAATCGATCCTAAGTACCCAATTGACCGCATTAATTATATTTTAGAAGATAGTCAACCGAAGGTTTTATTAACAGATCGAGAATTAGATGAAGCTATAAATTATGGAAATAAAGTCATTGATTTAACTGAAACAACAAGGTTAGAAGCATTCCCAACTTCTAATTTAAAACAAATTTCAGATGAGTCTAACTTAATGTATGTTATTTATACTTCAGGTACAACTGGAAAACCGAAGGGCGTTATGGCGCATAGTGGAGGCGTTATGAACCGTTTAAACTGGGTGATAAATAAATATAATGTCGATGGTGAAGATACAATATTATTTAAAACGCCTTATACCTTCGATGTTTCAGTATGGGAAATCTTTGGCTGGGCAATGCTTGGTAGTCAAATTGTTCTACTACCTTCTGGAGAAGAAGGGAACCCTGAAAAAATAACTGAATTATTAGAAGGTTACTCAGTAGCGATGGTTCACTTCGTGCCGTCGATGTTAAATATGTTTGTTAATTTTATTAAATCTACAAACAACGCACAAGCCATTTCGAAACTAAAATATGTTTTAGCTAGTGGAGAAGCATTAAAACCGGAACAAGTTAATGACTTTAATCATTTTATTGGAAATAAAAACAATACTGCCTTACTCAACCTATATGGCCCTACTGAAACAACCGTTGACGTAACAAGTTTTGACTGTGAAAATCATAAAACATATGATTCGATTCCAATCGGCAAACCAATCTCCAATATTCAAGCTTATATTTTAAATGAAGATAATAATATAATGGGTATCGGAGTGCCTGGTGAACTTTGTATTGCAGGTGTCGGTGTCACAGCAGGTTATTTAAATCGTCCTGAATTAACACAAGAGAAATTTATTGATAATCCATTTGGGAAAGGTAAATTATATCGTACGGGAGATTTAGCGAAATGGAATGGCGACGGCAATATTATTTATATAGGCCGTATAGATGAACAAGTTAAAATACGCGGTTATCGTATTGAATTGGGTGAAATAGAAAGTATTTTAAGACAACATACTCATATCAATGATGTAGCGATTGTAGCGAGACCGATGGTTGATAATGAACTATCTATTTGTGCGTATTTAGTATCAGATGACTCACTTGATTTTGGATCTTTAAAAACATCTTTAGGTCAAAAGTTACCAGATTATATGATACCTGCATATATGACGCAACTTGATGAACTGCCAGTAACTTCAAATGGAAAGCTGAATAAAAAAGCTTTACCAGAAATTAAAGTTGAAAGTAAAGTATATGTAGCGCCGACAAATGATATAGAAAGCGCTGTAGCAGAAACGTTTGAAGCAGTATTACATGTGGATCAAATTAGTATTCATGATAATTTCTTCGAAATGGGAGGAGATTCACTTAAGGCTATAAAGTTAACATCTTTAATATCTAAATCATATAATATATCAATTAAAGACATCTTTGAGTTACAGACCATTGCATCTATAAGTAAAGCGTTGGTTGAACGTGAAGAAATGAATGTAATGACAAAATTAGACGCATTAAAAATTCCGAATGTTAAGAATGAACATCATTTTAATAGTGACTTTATATCTGAAATCAATGATTACAAAGTGAAAAGTAATGAAAATTATAAATTTATTGATAAAGATGTAGTTAAATCAGATAAACAAATATTATTGACAGGAGCTACAGGTTATTTAGGTATCCATATATTAAAAGATCTACTAGAACGTAAAGATTTAATTATTTATGTCTTAGTGAGAAATAGTGAAAAAATAAGTGGTGAGAACAAATTAAATAACAATTGGTTCTATTACTTTAATTCTCAATTAAAAACAGAGGATTTGAGTCGTATTCATTTTGTAGAGGGCGATATTGAATCAAAATATTTAGGTTTTTCTAATAGCAATTATGATTATTTAGTAAATAATATAGATATTATTATAAATGCAGCAGCAAATGTAAATCATTTTGCGACAGAAGAGTCTTCTTATAACACAAATGTTAAATCAATCCATAACTTAATATCGTTTGCAAAAGATAAAAATAAAAAAGAAATTCACCATATGTCTACAATTAGTATAGCTTCAGGCAGTATAGAGGATAAAGATAGTAGTACTTTTTCTGAATATGACGTGGATATTTCTCAAAAACCAAATAATATTTATATTGATAGTAAAATAGAAGCTGAAAAATTACTTATTGCTTATCGTGAAGAAGGCATTGAGACGAACATTTATAGACTAGGTAACTTACAATGTGACTCTAGAACAGGAATTTTTCAAAAAAATGAAGAAAAAAATGCTTTTTATAGTGTTATAAAATCATTCAAGATGCTTCAAAAGTTTCCAAGGCTCGAAGAAGATGACTTAGAATTTACTCATGTGGACCAAGCTGCAAAAGCATGTAATAAATTAATATTGAATGATCAATTAAGCAATGAAATCCATCACATTTATAACAACAAGCGCTTATCACTCCAGAAATTAATGGCAGTATATAATGAGAACAACCATTATATAGAAGCTGTTTATTGGGATGCTTTTTTGGATCACTTAATGGAATGTATAAATCTTGGTGTAATGAGTGATGAAGTCAATGCATTTCTACTGCATACAGGTATCTTAGACAATACATTATTTAATAAAGCACATTTTGAAATTTTGGATTATAAAACTAATTTCATACTAGAAAAATTGAATTTCCAGTGGGAACCAACAAGTGAAAATACATTAAATATAATGATTAATCATACAAAAAATAATTTCTAACAAAATGAGGTAGCAAATTTTATTTTGCTACCTCGTTTTTATTTTTTAGGATCTATACTAAACAGGACAGACTTAAAAATCAGTCCTGTTTTTTGGTATAAAAAAGCGCAAAAATATCTATCATTGAAAATAAGATGGATGAATTTAAATGCGTTAAACATGTGGACAAGTGTTAATAGTTTCATCTTTTGCGACGCAACAACATATAAAGTCATGGATATCGTAAAAGATAGAAAATTACACTCATGAAAAATATTTACCGTTTCACTTAACAGAAAGGTACAAAGTTTTGACTCATACACTTGATATGTATGAGCCGTATTTTACTAACTTCAATACTTTATGCTTCTTCAAGCAAAAAAGAGATTAAGCAACATAAGGTTGCCTAATCTCAAAAAATTGTATCAATCCTCTTTAACAAAGAGCCTTAATCTTTCTCCATGACCTGGAAGTTCTAATGGTTTTAAAGCAATATCATTTTTGAAGTTTATATTTTAGGGGTGAAATATAAATTTATTGCCCCTGCATGTGGAATACAAAACAAAGTAATATTTACCATGAATTATCGACCTCATTTAAAAGGAACAACGTCTATGTCGTTTAAGCATGTGTGCGGATTATTATGAAATTGAACTAAAATATCCATTAAACTATAATGCATTTGTTCAATATAAGTCTCGCTTAGATAGAATGTGCTGAAGTCATAATCGATATGCAATGTATTCTCATTATTTCTATTACTAATATTCATATTTAATTTGTTGTAAAGATTTGCTTCATTTAATAACCATTCCTCTTTAAAACCTTCTTTTGTAATTTCATTATCATATTGCATATTATGATATGAAATAGCAAAATCAGCTAAGGCCGTTACATCTTTTTCCTTATTTTGTTCTATTAATAATGTAGTAGGTATTTTTCTATGTTTTAGTAAAGTGAAGTTCTCTTTTTTAACTAAGTTGATAAAACTTTCAACAGTTTGCTCAGGGTTTATTTCAACAATTAATGGTAGCGCTTTTGTAAAAAGACCACAAGTTTCTTTTTCGATGTTACTACTTCTATTATGTACCATTAAACCAATTGAATTTTGCTTCTTATTCGATAATTTACTAACATATAAATGCATTAAAGACATAAACATTGTACTAATACTAATAGAATAATCACTGCACATTTTATGAAGGAACTTAAATTCATCTTCAGTAAGAGAATAAGATTTTCTTACTGATTTATAATTTTCATTTTGTAACTTTGGTAAAAAATCAGTAATTTCAAAATTCAATACTTTATTAAACCAATAATTTTTATCGATTTCATAACGGTTAGAATTTAAGTATTTTTTGTCATCATTAGTGATATCTAAATAAGAATAAGGATTGGGTTCCATATTGTGGCCAATCAGAGTTTTTGCGACATAGTTAACGGAATGCGTTATGCTCCATGCATCAGTAATAATATGATGATGTGTGAAGAAAACGCAATGTTTTCCATCGGGTTTTTTTACAATTGTAAAGTCGTATAAATCGCTATTTAAATCAAATAAGCATTTGCTTTTTTGTTGATCAATCCAAGCGTTATATTGAGCTTCGTCTGTAAATTCAACTAATGGGAAGTATTCGAAATTAAAAGGTTGTAAAGATTGTTTTAGTTCACCTGATTCATTAATTATATGAATTCTATATGCATCAAAATTTTCAACAAGCTTATTTAATGCATTGTTTATTGCATCATAAGAATAAGTGTTTTCGATATATAATAAATTAGAAAGATTAGAAATGCTTGTATTAGGTTGTGATAACTCCAACATTGCATAATGATTTTGAGCCAAAGTTAGATTTGCAGTGGACATTTAAATTCGCTCCTGTCATAAATTATTTAGATACCGGTTTTTTGATAATAAAATTATATAGCTTAACTGGTAGTAATGCATGTAAAAAAATAGAGGTTTTAGCAAGGAAACCGACAATATATTGCGGTTTTACAAAGCGTCTTTCTATTGAATTAGTTATAACTTTAGCTACAGCGGAAGGAGGGTAAAATAAATTAAGTGAATTTAATTTAATCATTGAATTTGCCAGGGTTAAAGCTTTTTCTTCATAGATTCCTCCTTTAGCAGATGATTTAAGATTTTGAGCTGTAATAGAAGACCATTCTGTTTTTATACCACCCGGTCGAATAACGATAACGTCTATACCAAATTCGGAAAGTTCTAAACGTAAGCTTTCGCTGTATCCCTCTAAAGCATGTTTAGAAGCATGATACCAAGTTCCTAGATAATTAGGTATACGTCCACCGATTGACGATATATTTACAATTTTTCCTGCTTTTTGTTCACGCATGGAAGGTATAACGGCTCTTGTTATTTCAGATAGACCAAATAGATTTACTTCGAACTGTCTTTTCGCTTCTTCAATTGATACATCTTCAATAGCACCATATGATCCATAGCCAGCATTATTTATTAAAATATTTATATGGCCTTCTTTATTTAAAATATGGTTAACTACTTCTTTGATTGCATTATAATCTGTTATGTCTAGTTTCATTATTTTGACATTATATGCTAATAAACCTTGCATTTTCTTTGTGTTTCTTGCAAGAGCATAAACACGGTAGTCTTTTTTGGCTAACATTTTAGCTGTATCAAAACCAATTCCACTACTTGCTCCTGTGACTATAGCAACTTTCATTAAAACCATCCCCTTTGTTTTTGAAAATAAATAAAAATATTAAGTAAACTTAATATATATATGATGATTATTTTATAAATATATCACAAATTATACTTTTATTAAAAAATAACTCTTTTTAGTTTTATTAAAATTATTAACGAAATGTTAATTCTATCTACTGAAAGTAAAATTAATGTTTTTAAATTAAATGTACTCAGTGTGAGGGTGTGAATGTACCGATGAAATTATTATTTAGAAGTAATGAATATAAAAGATCCACCATTACTACTTAATTCTAAGCAATGGTGGATCTGAGTATTTGTAATGCTATTAAATATATTAATGTCCGGCCATCCAAGGTCTGACAGCATTTGTAGTTGCACGATTTTGTTGAGGTAATTTATCTTTGGTAACGAGTTTGGGTTGTTGTCCTTGTTCAATACGATTTTTTAACTTTGAGTCCATTCCATAGGTTTGAAAAGCAGTATATACACGTTTAGATAAATGTCCACATTCAGGGCACGAAACGTTATTGTGTATGTCGTTCATGGATTGACGAATTGTAAATTCATCACAATTCGGACATGTGTATGTGTAGTTTGGCATTATTCATCAGGCTCCAATTTGGGCAAAATATCACCTTTGAATATTTCCCGGGGAATTGAAAGTGTAGAATTTTAAAATCAAGGAATAAATGAGAGTATCTAATACTTTCGTTTGTTTTTAATATCAACCTTTTTTACTTTTTCTTTGATTCAATACATGTACTACATCTTTAATGTATGTACCTTTTAAATTATAGCTCCATTTATAAATGAGGTAACTTGCTATTATACAAATAATAGGTAGAATAGTCATGATAAAACGCAATCCATTCTTGGTGAATTCACTTTGTTCTACACCAGGTTGATAACCTAAAAAAGTTAAACTCCAACCAGTAATCAAACCAGAAACTGCCATAGCTGTTTTCATTAAAAATGTTTGAGTAGAAGTAATGACACTTTCGTTTCTTTGACCAAATTTCATTTCACTATAGTCTATTACATCGGCAATAGAAACTGTTATAATACCCATGATAAATCCAGTGCCAATTTTTATAAAAGTAGTACCTATAACAACTGGTAATATAGCACTTGGTGAAACATAACTAGCTAGTAATAAAATGAGTAGGCCTATAATGATACTACATGTTGCAATCGGAAATATACGTTCTCTTGTAAGTAATTTGGCAATTCTAGGGAAAAGAATTAATGCTATAATTTCTACAAATCCCATACCGTTATATAGGGCAAATAAGAATTTTGATTCTGCCACATAACTAAAATAATAAATGAGTACATTGCCAATGATTTGAGTACATAAGAAAAACGTAATTAGGATACCGATATAGGCTAGTAATTCTTTATTGGTAAATAGTATTCGCCAAATATCTTTAAAGCGTAGTGTAATACCAGTATCAATATTTGTAGGAGCCTCTTTTACATTACATACGGTAATGCCCATTGTAGTTATGAAAAAAAGAATGATAATTCCCGTTAAAATTAAGAAACCAGTAGATTGATCTCCAGTGCCGAAAATTGTATCTAAATATATTACAGCGCTTAAACCTATAGCTCCAAGAATTAAGTTTGCTAAACTCGCAAAAATACGAGGGATGACAGATACTTCTTCACGTTCGGTGGGATTATTGGTTAGATTAGGTAACCATGACCAATAAGGAACATCCATCATTGTATAAGTCATGCCCCAAAGAATATACATAATTGAAATAAATATATATAAACTTGTTCCTGTTAAATCAAAATTTGTAAATAAAATAATTGTTACAATAGAATTTATAAGTGTGCCTATGACTAACCAGGGTCTGAATTTCCCCCATTTAGTTTTATCCACAATCATTCCCATGACTGGATCGTTAATCGCATCCCAAATACGAGCAACAAAATATAAGGAGCCCACAAAACCGGCCGCAACACCTAAGATGTCGGTAAGATAATACATAAGATATATACCTATTAAGTTAACAACCAAATCTTTACCAAATGCACCAATTCCAAATGAATATTTTTCTTTACGGGTTATTTGTCTCTTCAATTATATCACCTCTCTATAGTATCTAATCAATAATGAAAGCGCTTTAAATCATTGCGTTAACAAAATACGCATAGTTAATATGCTTGTGAAATAGAGTGTTAAGCTATATTTCTACATTGTGTAATCATTAATGGAATTTAATAATCTTAGAAAAACCAGACTTTTCTAAGATAAATAGTAAAAGCCTGGTTTTTATTTTAATTATATTCTGGTAACCAATTGCCATGTGCTTCAATTAAATCGTCGCATAAGGAAATAATGTCGTTAATAGATAACTCAGCTGCGGTATGTGGATCTAACATAGCAGCTTGGTAAATTTTACTTTTACTTTTAGTTAAAGCAGCTTCAATTGTTAATAATTGTGTATTTATACTTGTTCTATTGAGGGATGCAAGTTGTTCTGGTAAATCCCCAACATAAGTAGGTGAAACACCATTTGCATCAACTAAGCAAGGAACTTCAACAACTGCATTTTCAGGTAAATTATTGATTAACCCACCTGTATTTAAAACGTTGCCACCAATTTTAAATGGCTTATTTGTTTCCATAGCTTCAATAATATAAGAACCGTATTCATGAGATCGTTCATGTGAAAGGTTTTGATCATTAACAATATCATCGCGCATTTGTTTCCAATCATCTATTTGTTTAACACAACGTCGTGGATATTCATCTAATGGAATATTGTAATTAGCTATTAATTCCGGATACTGGCTTTTGATAAAGTATGGATGGTATTCGGCATTATGTTCAGACGATTCTGTGACGTAATAGCCAAATTTATCCAGTAATTCAAACCGAATCATGTCGTCGTGAGTTGTTTTTTGTTTTTCTTTAGCTCGCTTTTTAATTTCTGGATAAAGATCTTTTTCGTTACGTTTAATTTCTAATAGCCAAGCCATATGATTGATTCCAGCGATTTTCCACTGTATGTTATCTTTTGGTAATTCCAAAGACTCAAGTAATTCACTAGCACATACTTGCACACTATGACATAGGCCCACTGTCTTAATGCCTTCTTTCAACATAATATTTGTTAAAACAGCCATGGGGTTTGTATAATTTAAAAACCAAGCTTCGGGACAAACTTCTTTTATATCGTTGGCAAAATCTTGCATTACGGGAATAGTTCTCAAATTACGAAAAATGCCACCAATGCCAAGTGTGTCGGCAATTGTTTGTCGTAATCCATAATTTTTTGGTACTTCAAAATCAGTAATTGTAGCCGGATCATAGCCACCAACCTGTATTGCATTTATGACATATTTTGCTCTACTCAATGCTGCTTTACGATTTTGATATGCTTTAATTGTAATGGTAGAATTCATGTTTTGTTTCAAGTTATTCAACATCATTTCTGAATCTTTTAAACGCTCTTTATCTATATCAAATAATGCAAATTCAAAATCTTGCAAAGCATCCACAGTCATACAATCGCCTAGTACATTCTTTGCAAAAACAGTACTTCCTGCACCTAAAAATGTAATCTTTTTCAATATTTACTCCTCCTGACAGTTGGAAAATAAAACTTAAACAACTGAATTTATTTTATGGAAATAAAATACTTGAATCGCTATAGCTTACTTTTAGGTTAGTCATTAACTAGAGGATAAACAAGCGTAAATATTTTTAAAAAGAGTAATATATTGCTCTTTATCAATCGGTAAAAACTTTATCTACAGGCATTATATTGATGGTTTTTCTGTAATTATTTGGAGTTGTCCCGATAAACTTTTTAAAAACTTTACTAAAATAATTACTAGAAGTGTAGCCCACTTCTTGTGCGATATATTCAATGTTCTTATCATCTGAGGTTAATAAAATAAGTGATTTGTTTATTCTAGTTTTTGCTAAAAAATTAATGGGGGTTTCTTTTATAGACTTTTTAAATTGGCGGGTGAAATGATATTTAGATAAATTAGACACTTTAACAATATCATCTAGACTTATGTCTTCTTGATAATGTTTTTCAATGAAGTTAATCGCTTTTGTAATAGATAGAGGGAAATCATCAGAGTGTTGATAGCCGTATTCAAAATACTCTAAGCACTTCATAATAAAGGCGTAGGCGCAAGAAGAAGCGTCGTAACCATGGTTGATTCCGATAGTATCCACTTTTTCTAAAGTTTCTATAATATGTTTAATTGGTTTTGAGTGTAAAGGTAATTTGAATATATTTCCGTATGTATTTACAATTATATTAAATAATCTACTGACTTCATCGCCATAAATTGTGAAATAGAGAAATTCCCATTCATTTGAATTATGAGGTAGATAATAGCAATGGTTACTTGGAACTTTGACAAAAAAAGCTTCTCCTTTTTCTAAATTAAAAGTTTTATCTTCTATTTGAATAATGCCATAGCCATTTGTCGTATACTGAAAGATAAATACATCATTTTCTCCACGATTTAAACCATGCCATTTGTATTCTTGGCTTTGTTGAAGTTCAAAACCCATTGCATTTAATCCAGCAACTTTATCTTGATAATCTCCTTTAAATCTAAAACCATAAGAATTATAATTTAACCTATTTTCCAAATCTACGCCTCCCAACTTTTGTTACTCATTTTAACATGCTTCATTTACATTTCACTCATTTCTCGAACAACTAGTTGTTATATTTTGCACTTTTACAATAGGAGGTACAGATTTGAATGAAGTTTGTGTTTCTTGACAATCACGAATAATAAGTATATGTTTGTAATATTAAATAAAAATAAATATAGTCGTTGAATACTGCTTTTTTCACGATGTTAAAGCTTTAGCAAGTTGTTAATAATATTATTGGCAAATTGAAAAAGTGTACGAATAGTGTTGAAAAGTTAAAATCATCCGTCATATAAGATTAAATGTAATATTTTAGAGTATAAAATTCATAAACATTCATACATATAAGGTAGCAAAGCAAATCACTTCTTTAAAAAGTGCGTTGTAATGAAGCCGACAATTGTAATAAATCATGCGTGGTTTATTGTATATTGTCGGCTTTTTTTAATGGAAAAATAACTGGACATAACAAGTTATAAATGAAAGTAGTTTAATCTTGTAACGCTAAAAGTAATGTAAAAAGAAAGGAGAATCTAATATGCTCACATCGCTTAATGTATCAATACTGTTAATTATATTTTTTATCACTGTCATTGTTTCTGTATTGAGTGGCATAATGTTTTTAAATTCACGCATACCATTGGCGTATGTGCGTATACATATATTCTTAGTGGCATTACCGCCGCTTGTAGCATTTATCGGACTTATAGGCGCACCGAAAAATATAGAAGTAGGGTTTTGGTATTCAGATTTTCTAGCGTGGTTAATGGCCTTTTTCGTTTTAGTCATAGGCTTAATCATTCAACGTTATTGTGTACAGTATCTAATGGGCGATCGAAGTTATAGAAAGTACTTCACTTTATTTACAATTACGACTAGTTTTGCCGCCATGGCTTGGTTAACAGGTGATTTGCGTATTATGGTTGTCAGTTGGGGCATAACGTTACTTGGTTTAACGCTATTAATCAGCTTAACAAGCGCTTGGAAAGTGACGAGAGCTGCTGCAAAAGTAACTGGTAAATTGTTTTTGTTAAGTTGGATAGCATTATTGTTGGCAGTAGTGTGGATGACATTACTAACTGGTGAATGGCGATACACCTCAATTTTCACAGCTTCAAATTTAGCTCAAATTAATGCGTGGGAAAGTTTTGGTATTAATATGCTCATTATATTAGCGGTTATGGTACCAGCTGCACAATTTCCATTTCAAAGATGGTTGATAGAATCAGTTGCAGCGCCAACACCAGTGTCGGCTATTATGCATGCAGGTATCGTTAATGCGGGTGGCGTCATATTAGCAAGATTTTCACCGATATTTAATGGTGACATTGCAACATTTGTGTTGTTATTGTTTGCGAGTATTTCTGTACTGATTGGTGCAGGTATAAGTTTAGTGCATGTAGACTATAAACGACTTTTAGTAGGATCAACAATTGGACAAATGGGCTTTATGTTAATCCAGTGTGCAATGGGTGCATACATTCCTGCGATTATCCATTTGATTTTACATGGTCTATTTAAAGCAACGCTCTTCTTACGTTCTGGTTCAGCAGTGCGTCACTTTAATGTACCAAGTCGTGCAAGTGAGAGAATGTCATACTTATGGATTGTGTCAGGACGTATATTAGCTTTGGCGATTGGTTTAGGTTTTTGGCTTACATCGCCTGGAGAAGGCTACCGCTTAGTGAGTGGACTCATCTTAGCATGGTCATTATCTGTATCATGGACACAACTTGTGGCATTTGGAGAAGGGAAATTCGGACGTATCATGGGCTTATTGATACTCATCGTCGTTGGTGCAGTATACTTTATCGTTCATCATTTCTTCGCTAGTGCCTTACATACGATGACTTTCAATAGTGTTCAACCACCTATGCTTGTCGTTGTAATTGTAGCTTTAGTGCTCTTGCTTGGTAGTTTAATGAGTACGTGGGTCGCGCGTAATCGTTCATCGGTTGCATTTTCAATATTATATATGTGGCTTGTACGTATCGGTGATGCAAAAGCTGAGACTGTAGAACGTCATCCAAACTACCTTAAAACATATTTAACAAAAGGAGGACACTAAAATGGGGGAAACAAACAGAGAGACAGATTATGTTTCACAAAACAATCATAATGATATTCGAAAATTAATTGATGCTGCAAGTAAGGTTATTGTCCCGTTATCACCCATTTCAGTGTTTGCGGCAAGAAGTCCGTGGTCTGGGTTAGAGGATAAAACGTTTGATGAAGTTGCACATTGGCTTAAACAAGTGCGAGAAGTAGATATTTACCCTGCGATAGCAAGTATATTAGAAGCTAAGAAACAGGGCGAAATAGACGACTGTAAGATAGAGGAACGATTCCAACAGTGGTTGGAGCAAGCGTCGTTAGCAATCCCAAGAGAAAGTGCAGTGAAATATGGACGTAATGCTTTAAAATTACATCCTTTAAAATCTAATCAGCATGTACAAGAGCAAGTCGATGCATTGGCTCAACAGTTAGAGGATGTAGATTTATCAAGTGATGTCAAAAGTTCAACGTCGTTATTGTCTACATATGTAATGGATGAAAATAATAAAAAATTAATCGATACAGTGGATTATCACGTTATTAAATGGTGTAAGTTATTTGTTGATGATGCACAATCAGGGTGGACAATGCCTCATCGTGACAAAGGATTATTCTATTCATGGAGACGTTTAGTCCAATATGATCCAGCGTTAACGAAACACCAACGTGCTCGATTGAAGACTTTACCTGATGATGCTGAATCATTAATTAGAACAACATTGTTAAAATTAGGTATTGCTGAGGAAGATACACAAAATTATTTAGAGAATCATTTATTATCATTACCAGGTTGGGCAGGTATGATGCTATGGCAGCACGAAAATAATAGTAAAATGGAGTCATTGTTATTAGATTACCTTGCGATTCGCTTAGGGATAGAGTGGGTAATCATGGAACCATATTTATCAGACATATCGACAAATGACACGTCAGCGAATCAATCTATTTCATTACCGGATTGCATTTTGTCATGGATGCAATGGGGTGGTTTTACGGCAGAACAATGGGACAAATTAACAACACAAGAACAACAACAACATGTATTGTTTGCCGCTCAGTTTAATGATCAATTACGTCGTAAATTATTGTTAGAGGCGTGGGAAGCAACATATAATCAGCAATTAAGAAAGATTATTGCGCCTGAGAAGCAAGCGTTGTTAGAGAATGACACGCCACTCGCACAAATGGCATTTTGTATAGATGTGCGTTCTGAGCCATTTCGTAAACAAATTGAAGCAGCAGGTCCCTTTGAAACGATAGGTATTGCAGGGTTCTTTGGTTTGCCGATTGCTAAAAATGAACTTGGGAATCAACATAGTCATCCATCTTTACCTGTAATGAGTAAGCCACAGCATAAAATTAAAGAGTATACACAGGAAAAAGAACCAACTATTTTCCGACAACGTAAGCATGTACTTGAATCGGTCACATATACTTTTAAAAAAATGAAGCAGAATGTGTTACCAAGTTTACTCTTACCAGAGCTCAGTGGTCCATGGTTAACGCTACAAACATTTACGCGTAGTTTCATACCTAATCGTGTAGGAAATGGGATTCGCAGGTTCTATGCAGGTTGGTTACAAAAACCAGAAGATACAGCATTGACACTTGATCACCATCATCGTAAAGAAGATGGTTTGCCTGTAGGGTTTACAAAAGATGAGAAGTTAAATTATACACGCCAAGCACTACGCTTAATGGATTTAACGACAGATTTTTCACCCTTAGTTGTTATGTGTGGTCATGGCAGTCAAAGTGCGAATAACCCGTATGCTGCCTCGTTAGATTGTGGTGCATGTGGTGGTGCAGCAAGTGGTTTTAATGGCAAAGTATTAGCGAAGTTATGTAACTTGCCAGAAGTGAGACAGGGGCTAGCACGTGAGGGTATTGAAATTCCGGAAACGACCGTATTCGCAGCTGCAGAACATCAGACTTCTGTGGACGTATTAGAATGGGTTTATGTACCAGAATTACCAGAAGAGGCACAAAAAGCTTATGATGCTATCGAAGCAGCAATGCCTAACGTCAGTTATTATGCTAACGAACAACGCTTAGAACAATTACCAAATAATAACGTAACGAAGAAAAACCCTGTTAATGAAGCGCATCGCTTATCAAATGATTGGAGCGAGATAAGACCAGAGTGGGGCTTAGCTAAAAATGCCTCCTTTATTATTGGACAACGTGAGCTAACAAAGCACGGTAACTTACAAGGTAGAGCGTTTTTACATAATTATGATTGGAAAAACGACCTTGATGGTAGTATATTAGCAAATATTATCGGTGGACCTGCAGTTGTAGCACAATGGATTAACTTACAATATTACGCTTCTACAGTTGCGCCCCATTATTATGGTAGTGGTAGTAAAACAACACAAACGGTGACAGCTGGCATTGGAGTTATGCAAGGGAATGCGAGTGATTTGTTAACAGGTTTACCTTGGCAATCCGTGATGTCGTCAGATGATAAAATGTATCATTCACCTATACGTTTACTTGTAGTGATTCAAGCGCCTGAAGACTTTGTGAAAGAACGACTGGAAGCGGACAAAGCATTCCAACAAAAAGTACAAAACGGTTGGGTGAGATTAGCAACGATTGATGAAGATGGCCAGTGGCATGACTGGTCAACGGATTATTAAGCTATATTTGAATATCATGTCATCGAAGATCTATGAGAATATTGATATCTTATCGTACTTAATTTATTAAATATAATATAAATGATTTCCCAGGTGATATTGTAGAACTATGGAGAAAAGTATGAAAAAATGATAATGTTATCTTTATTCAAATAATTATCTAACTTAACCTCATTTTGGTTCTACAGGAGATGCATACTAAATGAAAACAACCAAAGGCACTTATGAGTCTGAAATCAGCAAAGCAATTACTCAATGGGAAAAGGACTTCCTTGGCCGTGGCTCTCTTTCTGTAAAAACAGATATATTGCGCGATATGATTATTGTGAGTTTACAAGGTGTATTAACACAAGCAGAGTATAAAGTTTGTGAAACGAACGAAGGACTAGTAACAATTAAAAGAACACGCTCAAAACTCGTGGAATCAGGTATTGAAGCACTCGATGACATTGTATTATCCATTACTGGCGAAGAAGTCAAAGGTTTTCATACTGATTTAAGTTCTCGTACAGGTGAACGTGTGATGATTTTTAAACTTCATAATGACCTTGAAAAACAAATTGCTGAATAGAACAATTCACCATATTTATTAATGAAAATTAAATGCTAGTATTTAAAAAGCCTAATCAATTTCCAAATAGAAGTTGATTAGGCTTTTTAATATTATAATTAAAGCATTTTTGGCAAAAACAAGCACTTACCGATGTAAGGCTCAGTAAGTGCTTGTTAATTATAGGAATTCAGAAGAACCGTTTACTTAAAAAATGACTATCATCATATATATATTTGGGTGTTAAAGAATCATAATCTTTAATTAGAGTTCTTAAGCGTTAACGTTTTGTTCTTATAATGGTAAAATACTTGATACTAAATCTAAAATTGTTTGTACGATATCTCCTAGCATAATACCCCTCCTTATAAAAGTTATGTAACCTAATAGTTCAAGACGCTATACAAAGTGCAATATTGTCTCAATCTAAATTTACGAGGATTATTTTAAAAGTGATTTGAAGATGAGTTCAACGATGTTTTCGATCATTTCAATTCCCTCCTTCATAAATACTATCTTGTAATTGCTATTCTACTTGGTCTAATACTAAGTTAAGGATTTGTTCTACTAGAGTTGCTAACATTGTATACACCCCCTTTATCTGAATATTATAATAAATACATAAAAAATTGGTAAAAAACCCCTAAGTGTTTATATTTAATGCGCAAGTGTTATTATATTAAATTTATTGTAATTTTATATTTATTTAGTTGTATTTTAAATATTGTAAAAAGAGATTGGTGAAATTTATATATATTTAAATAGAGTTATAGACATTTGGGAGGTAGTGAATTTTGTTTGTTTGAAAATTTAACAAATAAAATGTAAAACACTTGAATTTTGTGTATGTATTATAGTATAATTCTAAATTGGGTGTTAAAGAATCATAATTTTTAATTATGGTTCTTTTTCTTTTGCCATTTTTTAAGTTCTGTAGGCAATCTTATGACTAGGAATAAGATTAAAGATATACATAAAAGTTATATTATAATGAAATTTCAAATTTTAATCATTGCATCATTAGTCTATTACTAGAAATATCCGATTAATTTAATGATTATTGATATAAAGCTTCATTAAAGAACTCCTTTAAAGCTTAAGTACAATATAAGGTTTAAAACTATCCTTTCAGATACATTTTTAATAAACTATATAAGTCTATAATTATTTTAGTGAGAGAAAATAATTATGTCTCTGTAAAATATATTTCGACTGTTCTTAATTATAAAATTTTCTATGAAGTTAAAGCTGAAGTTGGATTTATTTCATAGAAAAATTGACTATAATAGAATGGTATAGAGTTATGGCTAAGGAGGAAGTGTAGTTGGATCAAATTAAAAGCATCCTTTATTCATTAATTGAACCATTAACCAAGCCAGAGACATATCAAACATTGATATCGAATATCATCATGATTATTGTTTATATCATTGTGGCTTGGATTGTCTTACATTTTATAAATAAAGGAATAGCACAATTCTTTAAAATACAAAATAGAGGTAAAAAGGCGAATAAAAAACGTTCTAAAACTTTAATAGCATTAGTTCAAAACGTAGTAGCATATGTGGTATGGTTTATCGTATTGACTACAATCTTAAGTAAGTTTGGTATAAGCGTTGGAGGCATTATTGCTAGTGCTGGTGTTGTTGGTTTAGCAGTTGGTTTCGGCGCACAAACAATTGTTAAAGATATTATCACTGGTTTCTTCATTATTTTTGAAAATCAATTTGATGTAGGAGATTATGTTAAAATCAATAGTAGTGGTACTACCGTTGCGGAAGGTACAGTACAGTCAATTGGTTTACGTTCGATGCGAATTAATACGATTACGGGCGAGCTAACAACATTACCTAATGGTAGTGTTGGTGAAATTACAAACTACTCAGTAACGAATGGTGAGTCAATGGTAGAAATACCGGTTTCCGTAGAAGAAGATATAGATAAAGTAGAAGAGATATTAGTCGAACATTTTGAAACAATGCGTTCTAAATATTATTTATTTATATCAAATCCAGAAGTGATTGGTATTAATTCCATTACAAGAGATGAAATTACACTGTGGATTTCTGCTGAAACGATACCCGGAGAAGGTTTTTCAGGTGCACGTATTTTAAGAAAAGAGATTTTAAAATTATTTAAAAAGCATGAGATTCAAATACCGAAACCTATGATGGTACAATACGACGCGAATCAACAAAATAATGCATAAGATGTTCGGAGGTGTGACAGAATGACATCAAATTACGGTTTAAATGATATTGTAGAGATGAAAAAACAACATGCGTGTGGCACGAATTGTTTTAAAATCATTCGTGTAGGTGCAGACATCCGGATAAAATGTGAAAACTGTCAAAGAAGTATTATGATCCCAAGACAAACTTTTAATAAAAAACTAAAAAAAATATTAGTGTCTCATCAAGATACTGAAAATAAGGAGAATGAATAATGGCTTTAACAGCAGGTATAGTTGGTTTGCCCAACGTAGGTAAGTCTACACTTTTCAATGCAATCACAAAAGCAGGTGCACTGGCAGCGAATTATCCGTTCGCGACAATCGATCCTAACGTAGGTATCGTAGAAGTGCCAGACAGCAGATTAAATAAATTAACAGAAATGGTACAACCAAAGAAAACCATCCCAACAACATTTGAATTCACAGATATCGCTGGAATCGTTAAAGGGGCTTCTAAAGGTGAAGGACTTGGTAATAAATTCTTATCACATATTCGAGAAGTAGATGCAATTTGCCAAGTAGTACGTGCATTTGACGATGATAATGTGACACATGTTTCAGGACGCGTAGACCCAGTTGATGATATCGAAGTAATCAATATGGAATTAGTATTGGCAGATTTAGAATCTGTTGAAAAACGTTTGCCAAAAGCAGAAAAAATGGCGAAACAAAAAGATAAAGATGCAGTGAATGAAGCTCGCATTTTAGCAAGAATTAAAGAAGCATTAGAAGAAGGAAATCCTGTTCGTAGCCTTGAATTTAATGATGAAGATCAAAAATTTGTAAATCAAGCACAGTTATTAACTTCTAAAGAAATGTTATATATTGCTAATGTAGGCGAAGATGAAATTGGCGATGAAGATAACGAAAAAGTTAAATTAATTCGTGAGTATGCAAGCAAAGAAGATTCAGAAGTTATCGTAATTAGCGCTAAGATTGAAGAAGAAATTGCAACGCTTGAAGATGAAGATAGAGAAATGTTCTTAGAAGACTTAGGTATTGAAGAACCTGGTTTAGATCGTTTAATTCGTACAACATACGACTTACTTGGTTTAGCAACGTACTTTACTGCAGGTGTTCAAGAAGTACGTGCATGGACGTTCATCTCAGGTATGACAGCGCCACAGTGTGCGGGTATTATTCATACAGACTTTGAGCGTGGTTTTATCCGTGCCGAAGTAACAAGCTACGATGATTACGTTGAATTCAATGGCGAAAATGGTGCCAAAGATGCTGGGAAACAGCGCTTAGAAGGTAAAGAATATATTATGAAAGATGGCGACGTCGTACACTTTAGATTTAACGTGTAAGATAAGCATGAAGTCTTCTCATTACAAAATAGTGATGAGAAGGCTTTTTTATTTTGTGTAAAACTACAATGTGTATTTTGTGGAATTTTACACAATTATATAAAGTTAAAATAGGGAACAGTACGATAGAATATTTAGTGAATAAAAGCACAATCAATTGAATTACACATTAAATAATTAATTTATGTAAAAATAAAGTTAACTTTTAGTAAATATATTGTTTTTGGTCGCAAAATGATTTTATTGGAATTTGTTTTATGTTAGTCTGTATTTAGACACTTCAAGGGGGTGCATCATATGTTAGCAAATCTAGTAGAACAAATTCTTGGATTAATCCTTGATCAAGTAGAATAGTTAAAAAATAGTGAGTAGGTTTATGTGATGGGAGGGGCTCGATTATGATAGAAAATATTATCGAACTAATTTTTAAAGCATTACTTAAATAATACGAGATATTTTGTGTAACATTTATATTTTAAGTGTCACTTAGATTAAACAATTAGAATAACAACATTCAATGTTTAGAATAAGGAGGCGTTACTATGTTAGGCGGATTATTACAAACAGTTTTAGACTTAGTATCAAGCATCTTACCAGTATAAAAGTTACTTAGAAGTACCCTAATTAAAGGTTATGATTCTTTAACACCCAATCAAAATACATTTTAATTTAACGACTTATAACGTTGAATTTAAATATATAAGAGGCCGGACAACCAATCGTGTTGTTTGGTCTTTTTTCTTACAATAAAATTAGAGTATATTCAATTAACGCTTTAAAAAAAGACAATCTCTATTATAGAGATTGTCTCAGAGTGTCGACATTGGCATTAGTTTGTGCACGTCAGCATGTAATCTTCGACTAATATATTTTTAAAGTATATCAATTTAAGTTGTGAACCATGATGTATCGACACCTGGACCAGTGTAGTTTGCATCGACATTTTGATCTAGCTCAGGTGATGAGTAACTATCAGTATATTGCCATAAGACATGTTCACTAGTAGGTTGGCCAGGATTGTAGTTAGCGATCCAATAACCGTCATATTCACCTACTGATTCTGAAGCATGTTCCTTCATGAAATTTTCATAAGAATAGAATAGTACTTTCTTGTTACCAGCTAAACTTTTCATTTCATCATACCATGCTGATGTACTTTCTTCTGAAGTACCTGAAGTGACTGTATCTTGTTCAAAATCATTGATGTAAAAGCTAGCTTTAGGTGCACGGTTGTATAATGTTTGAGCTTCGTAGCGTGCATCTTCAGGATTTTCATACATACTATAAGAATATACGCCAAAGTCCAAGCCGTGTTTGTCTAATAAAGCTGAATTGTGTTCCAATGAAGCATCCACTTTTTCAGAGCCGTATTGAGCACGAATGATGATGAAGTCGTAATTAGCTTTAAGGTCTATAACTTCTTGTTCAGTTAAGTCGCCTTGCCATTCTGAAATGTCTAGAACACGTTCGCCAGATTGTGTTGTGCTTGCTTCAGATTGTACTTCACTTGAACTTTTTTTGGATGATTTTTCAGGGTGTTTTTCAATGTATTGTTGATAGCCATACCCCATCGTTCCTTTTTGGTTTGATGTATCTCCAGCGGCGTGTGCTGCGTTCATTGCTAACGTTGATGCAAATAATACACTTGCAGTGACTAAACCTTTTTTGATTACTGAAACCATAATATTCTCCTTTATATGTAATTAATATTTTGAAAATGCTAGGTGCTAAATAAGTTTATAATTATAAAAAACGAACTCAAATTGTATGCTATTAGAATTAAAAAGATTTATCAACCATATATTTTATATAATCAATTTTTTATTAAGATTAATTTTATTTAGAATTTAAATATTAAATATCAGCATAAAGCGTTTTGCAAGAAATTGGAAAGGCATTTTATTGTGACTGTACAGCATGTTTCATATGAAACATTTTGATATTTTTTAGATTATAGCAGTACAATAACCATTGTAAAATGTAATGCGCTGTGCTATAATTCTTGATTGTGAGTAATGAAAATTATTCCTTGCTTATCACATATGATGATGAGCCGCATAGACCACAAGGAGGTGCAATTATAAATGAGAACATATGAAGTTATGTACATCGTTCGTCCGAACATTGAAGAAGATGCTAAAAAAGCTGTCGTTGAACGTTTCAACGGTATTTTATCTTCTAACGGATCAGAGGCTTTAGAAGTTAAAGATTGGGGTAAACGTCGTTTAGCTTATGAAATTAATGATTTCAGTGAAGGTTATTACAACTTAGTACGTATCCAAGCTGAAGACAATGAAGCTACTGATGAATTCCAACGTTTAGCTAAAATCAACGATGATATCATCCGTTATATCGTAATTCGTGCAGACGAAGATAAGACTAAAAAATAATAATTGGGGGTTCGTTTAAATGATAAATAGAGTTGTTTTAGTCGGTCGTTTAACGAAAGATCCAGAATATAGAACAACACCCTCAGGCGTGAGTGTTGCGACTTTTACTCTAGCAGTAAACCGTACGTTTACAAATGCGCAAGGGGAACGCGAAGCAGATTTCATTAACTGTGTCGTTTTTAGAAAACAAGCAGATAATGTTAATAACTACTTATTCAAAGGTAGTTTAGCTGGCGTTGACGGTCGCATTCAATCACGTAGCTACGAAAACCAAGAAGGACGTCGTATATTTGTAACTGAAGTGGTTTGTGATAGTGTTCAATTCCTTGAACCTAAAAACCAAAACCAACGTCATGCCCAAGAAGGAAATAACAATTTCCAAAACTTTGGCGGACAACAATCAGGTCAAAATACGTCATCTTATCAAAACAATAACCAAAACAACAACAATAATAATAACAACAATTCATCAAACAAAAATAATCAATCGGATAATCCATTTGCAAATGCAAACGGACCAATTGATATTAGTGATGATGACTTACCATTCTAATTATATAGCGTATATAAATAAGAAAATATCATAAAAAGGGAGGCAGTTACCATGGCAGGTGGACCAAGAAGAGGCGGACGTCGTCGTAAAAAAGTTTGTTATTTCACAGCAAACGGAATTACACACATCGACTATAAAGACACAGACTTATTAAAACGTTTTATCTCAGAACGCGGTAAAATTTTACCACGTCGTGTAACAGGTACTTCAGCTAAATATCAACGTATGTTGACATTAGCTATTAAACGTTCTCGTCATATGGCATTATTACCATATGTTAAAGAAGAACAATAATAGATATTGTATTTGAAAACCCCGTAAACTTAGGCTTACGGGGTTATTTTTGTAGTGTTAATTATAGTGGAGAATTTTATTATTACATATGCTAGATGAACGAGTGATATTTGTTTCTAATCGTCGAAAAAGGGGTAATTGAATAAAAAGAATATAAATTAATCTTTGTTTTTTGTAACTGTGAAATATAAATCGTAACATATCGAATCGAGAAGGCTTTGTACATGAAAAGCCTAAATAATATAAGAAGATTTAAAGCAACAAACTTAATTATTTCAAGTTTGGAGTGATGATAATGGAAATATTAGCGTTGGTATTTCATTTATTGTGTCTAGTCATTGTATTAATTACAGGATTTTTCGCATTAAAAGAATTTAGAAAACCTATGAATGAACGTAACCAAAAACGAATTGATTCACTTTTAGTATTGGTACTTGTAGTCGCATTGGTTGCTATTTTATCTAGTGTGATTATGGACATTTGAATATGAGCTGCTGCCTTTTAAGGTAGTAGCTTTTTTGTGCGAAAATCAAAATAATGATTATGACTATATAAAAACATTTAAAATAATAGCATAAAATAAAACTATGTTTTGTAAATAATCTTATAATATTATAAGATGAGACAATAAGGTGTTGTGCAAGGAATGGATATTTATATAGTGTCGTGTTTTTAAATATTTGAAATAGGAGATGGTGTTATGAAGTATAGGGTAAATTTGTCATTAATGTTAGCTACAAGTTTATTGTTAAGTAGTACAGTTGCAACCGCACAAGAAGATAATTCTAATAAGAGTGCAGAAGAAACTAAAAATGAAAATACAAGTAAGGCAATAGATTTTGAAAAAGCACAAAAAATGAGTCCGCAAGCTTTGAAAGAACAGTTAACGGCAGGGGATTTGAAGCTACATGATAAAGTTGCAGAACATAATTCAGTAGAAATGAGTACATTTGCAAATAGAGCGTACCAAGACGTTAATACATACATAGACAATAACAACATAGAACCTGCAAAAATAGTGCAAGATTCTCGTATGAATAATTTACCAAAATATAATTATAAATCAGGGAAATTCATCGGTGTCGTTATTCATGAAACTGCAAACCCTAATAGTACAATCGATGGTGAAGTAAATTACATGTATAATAACTACAATAATGCCTTTGTTCACGCATATGCAGGTAGCGACAAAATTATACAAACAGCGCCAAGCGACTATTTAGCATGGGGCGCCGGAGCGAATGCTAACCCATATTTTTATCAAATAGAATTAACAAGATCTAACACATTTGATGGTTTTTCTAAGTCTGTGAACAACCAAGCTTATTTGACTGCTAAAATGTTAAAACAAAACGGACTACAACCTTCACTTGCAGATAATAATCAAGGAACTGGAACAATTATTAGTCATAATGCAGTTAGTCAATACTGGGGTGGGACAAACCATACTGACCCTGTAGGTTATTTTAACCAATGGGGCTATAACATGAATCAATTTTATAGTTTAGTTCAGAAACACTATAAAGAATTAGGTGGCGAAGATGACGATGCCATTACAGGTTCTACTTATAAAGTAGTTAAAGGCGATACATTGTATAGTATATCTAAGAGAAGTGGCGTAACAATTGATAATATTAAAAAATGGAATGACTTAAACGATAATACATTATCCGTCGGTCAAACATTGAAATTGACGGACCCTGATAGTAATGACGATAGTATTTCAGGTGATACACATAAAGTAGTCGAAGGTGACACTTTATACAATATTTCTAAAAGAAGCAAAGTGAGTATTGAAGATCTCAAAAAATGGAATAATCTTGAAACGAATAATATCAGTAAAGGGCAAACACTCTACTTAGTTAAAACATATACCGTTGAAAAAGATGATACCTTGTATAGTATCGCTAAAGAACAAGATACAACAGTGAGTAAAATAAAATCCGATAATAATCTAGATTCAAATAGCATTAAAACAGGACAAATTTTAAAAATAAAATAGCCTTATAATGTTTAATGAATGTTAAAAATAGCTGTTAGATATCTTTGTGATATCTAACAGCTATTTTATATTCTTAGACTCACTTGAGTAGGAAACGGACTCAACCTATAGTCTTCGGATCGTGTTGTTTCCTTTTGTAGTTTTATATGCAATATTTTAGCTACAAACTTATTTTAGGTCTACGTCTTCTTTTATACCATCTTGAAACCCTTCCACTAAAGCGTCTATGTGCATAAAGCCGCTAGTTATAATTACAGCTATTAGTATAACGAATAAGCCAAAAAACCAATCTTTTACAGTCAAATACTTCTTTTTTTATGATAATAAAACCCTATAAGTAAACCAACTATGATGGCAACTATTAACTCCATAGTAAAAGCCTCCTAAAAAAATAAAAAAACAATTGAGTAATATAATATCACAATTAAAATTTTTATGATATATTAAAATTAAATAGAAGTATAGTAGCTTTTTAATCTAGGGCAGTGAATAAAACTAAAGTAAGGAATGGTCACATGATAGCTAAAAATATTAAATATCCTTATATTAAATTATTGTTTGATGTAGTTGGCATTGTATCTTTTATTGCCTTACTATTTGTATTTGGCGCAAATTTCTATATAGAAAGTGACCCTAACGGAAATTTTAATACGGGTATCACAATAAGTGGGAGCAATGCTATCGTATTTAGTATCCTACTTTGGGTGACAATTATCTGTGCTTTAGCATCCTTTCTTTTGAAAAAAATAAAATAATGAAAAGTTTAAACCCTTAACCGTTTTGCTATTTCTAATAGTAAAACGGTTTTTATAATAATTTTACTCTTTAAAGTTATATAAACAAAACACCAAGATAATATAATCTTTCTAGATTATTAAACTCATTTTCCTATAGTAAAGGAAAAATTGTCCATTAATGTGTAAGCGCATACATAGTATAGTTTGATAAACAAACAGAAGGGATGATTTATATCAAAAATATTTTATTATCATGTTCCGCAGGGATGTCTACAAGTTTATTAGTTACCAAGATGAAAGAGGCAGCAGAAAGTGCTGATATTGAAGTTAACATTGAAGCAGTATCAAGTGATAATGCTTTTTCAAAATTAGATAACTATGACGTGTTATTAATTGGTCCGCAAATGAGATTCATGAAGCGAAAATTTGAAAAATACGCTAAAGAAAACAATATCGAAATTCCTATTGATATTATTGATACTGTTGCATATGGGCGTATTGATGGTGATGGTGTATTAAAGCAATCACTAAATTTAATAGGAAAGTAGTGAAACCATATGGAAAATAAATTTATGGAAAAACTAGAAGATATATTATTACCAATTGCAGATAACTTGAATAACAATAAGTATCTTTCGAGTTTAAGAGATGGATTTATGGTTGCTTTACCTTTAATTATTTTTGGTTCAATTTTTATTGTAATAGCCAATTTTCCATTTTTAGACAAAATATTATCTGAATCACAATTTTCGGCTTGGCAAGCTATGGTTGGACCAGATTCAGAGTCCACGCTCTCTATAATGGGGCTATATGTAATTATAGGTATTGGTTATAAGCTGACAGAGAAAAATGGATTTGAAGGTATTTATGGCGCTGTAACAGCATTAAGTAGTGTTTTGATTTTAACACCTCAAGTTTTTGAAAAAACGGAAGGCGTCATACCGGTCGAGATTTTAGGGGCAAAAGGTATGTTCTTAGGTATTTTTGTGTCTATTATTTCGTGTGAAATTTACAGTTATCTATGTCGGAAAGAGATAGCAATTAAAATGCCTAATGGTGTACTAACTCAAGTGGCCAAATCATTCAGTGCTTTAATTCCTATTTCGGTAACACTTTCGGTGATATTAATCGTTAGAATATTAATTTCTTTTACACCTTTCGATACATTACAAAACTTTATTTATACAATTTTGCAACAACCATTAACAGAATTAGGTAGCGGATTGACGGCTACAATTATTGCAGTACTTCTAATACAAATATTTTGGTTTTTCGGATTACATGGCCAAATCATTGTAAATACTGTATTTGATCCAATTTGGTATTCTTTGAATAACGAAAATTTAGAGGCATTTAAAGCAAATCAAGAGTTGCCTAATATTATAACCAAACAATTTATAGACACATTCTTAGTAGGTATGGGCGGTACTGGTGGCACAATGGTAGTCATTATATTGATATTTATTGTTTCCAGAAGTCAGCAAAACAAAGAAATTGGGAAGTTAGGCGCCCCAGCTTCTATTTTCAATGTAAACGAACCGATATTATTTGGATTACCAGTAATAATGAATCCAATTATACTTGTACCATGGATTATTGCTCCAGTCGTAGTAACTATAATAACTTATTTTTCTATGGGATTAGGATTGGTACCTAAACCTTCTGGCGTCATTGTTCCTTGGACAACTCCTATTTTCATAAGTGGATATTTAGCTACAGGAAACGCTTGGCAAGGTGCAGTATTACAGCTATTTAATTTAATTGTTACGTTCTTAATTTGGTTACCATTCTTTAAAGTATTGGACAATGGTTATTTTAGAAAAGAACAAGAAAAATCAAAGAGTGAGGAGTAATATATCATGGATAATACAGAAATAGCATTCCAAATTATCTTGCTAGCTGGAAATGGTAGGTCAAGTGCAATGGAAGCAATTCAATATGTGAAAGAAAATGATTTCGAGACTGCTAAGGAAAAAATGAAAGAAGCAGAGCAAGAAATAAATAAGGCGCATAATTTTCAAACAAGTTTATTGCAAGAAGAAGCACAAGGAAAAGATTATCAATTAAATTTAATACTTATACATTCACAAGATCATTTAATGAATGCACTAACAATAAAAGATATGGCAAACGAAATCATCGATATTTATCAAGAAATAAAAGCAAACAGATAGGAGAGAACTTTTATGAAAATTACTTTTCCGAAAGATTTTTGGTGGGGCAGTGCGGCAAGTGCGACACAAACTGAAGGAACGAAATCTATGACTGAACAATCCATATGGGATTACTGGTATGAAAAAGAACCAAATCGATTTTATGATAATGTTGGACCAGATGTCACATCGAATTTTTATAACACATATAAAGAAGATATTAAACTGATGAAAGAAACAGGCCATAATTCGTTTCGTTTGTCCATTTCTTGGACAAGGATGATAAATCAAGATACAGGAAATATAAACGAAAACGCAGTTGAATTTTATAATAATGTCATTAATGAATTAATAGCTAATGGCATTGAGCCTTTTGTTAATTTATATCACTTTGATATGCCTATGAAACAACAAAATAAAGGAGGGTTTGAATCGAGAGAAGTTGTCGATAATTATGTTGCTTATGCACAAAAATGCTTTGATTTATATGGTGATAGAGTGAAAAAATGGTTTACGTTTAACGAGCCGATTGTGCCAGTTGAAGGAGGCTATTTATATAATTTCCGTTATCCTGATATCAATGATGCCAAAAGAGGTTTTCAATATGCTTTTAATACGATATTAGCAAATGCTAAAACAATCAAGTTATTTAAAGAACAGAACTATAACGGAGAAATAGGCATAGTGTTGAACTTAACACCTTCTTATCCAAGAAGTGAAAATGAAGAAGATAAAAAAGCTGCATTAATAGCAGATTTATTTTTTAATAAGAGTTTTCTAGATCCTGCTACAAAAGGTACTTTTCCAGAACAATTAGTAGAAATGATCAAAGCACAGGATTTAATGCCTTTTTATAAGAGTGAAGACTTGGAAATCATAAAACATAATACAGTAGATTTATTAGGCGTAAATTATTATTTACCTAGACGTGTTAAAGCTAAAGAAAATATACCTAACCCTAATTCGCCATTCACCCCAGAATTTTATTTTGATAATTATGAAATGCCAGGCAGAAAAATGAACCCTTATAGAGGTTGGGAAATTTATCCAGAAGGTATCTATGATATCATGAAAAACTTACAAAATAACTATGGCAATATTACTTCATTTATTTCTGAAAATGGAATGGGCGTAGAAAATGAAGCAAGGTTTATAGAAAACAATCAAATACAAGATGATTATAGAATCGAATTTTTGAAAGATCATTTGTATTGGCTTAATAAAGCTATTAAAGAAGGTGCAAATTGTAAAGGTTACCATATGTGGACATTTATGGATAATTGGTCTTGGATGAATGCCTATAAAAATAGATATGGATTTATTTCTGTGGACATTAATACGCAAGCACGTACAATTAAAAAGAGTGGGTATTGGTTTAAAAAATTATCAGAGGAAAACATGTTTGAATTATAATATATAATCAATACTAAAGTGTAAGGTAATTGGAGTGAGGGAATGAACAAAAGAACAAAAGAACTTTAAAAATTATACGGCTTATGTATAATTATTCAAGCACCTATATTTCTGGGGAGTTTATAGGTAAAAGTTTGAGTGTTTCTCCTAGAACAGTTAGAAATGATTTGAAAGAATTAAATGAATCAGAAAAAGAATTTGGATTTTATATTTTTTCTAAGAAATCAGTGGGATATAAATTGATAATAAAAAATAAAGAAAAATTCAATTTATTCCTAAATGATCAATATTTAAAAGATGAGCTTCTCAATTTTAATAATCAAGATAGTAGAGTTAGATATATATTTAGTCAATTACTTGTACTGGATAACTATGTAAAGATTGACGATTTAAGTGAACGAATGTTTGTAAGTGATACGACTATAAAGAAAGACTTGAAAATGATACGAGAACAGTTAGAAAAACATGATTTGAATCTGATAACAAGCCCATATCATGGGTTGAAAATAGATGGACATGAATTTCAGAAAAGATATGCGATTGCAGAGTTTTTATTAGATCCGTTATCTATGGATGAGCTTTTTGATAGCGAAGAAATAAATGTACTTAAAAATAAAATTATCGGAATAATCAATCGATTTAACATTACAATACCTGATGTGAAATTAGAAAATTTGGTTGTTCATATATATATATAGCACTGTTTAGGGTTGAACATAAACTCATTATTAAAGATGAAGGTAATATATTTAATGGCTATACGAAAACGAGTGAAGATGTTAATCAATTTTTTAAGCAGTTAGTAGAAATGATAGAATGCAATTTTAATATCCAATTACCTACTAAAGAAAAACAATATATTTGGGCACATATATTAACGTCAGGTCTTACTTCAGAAAACGCTAATATTCATGAAAATAAAGAATTAAATATGTTGATAGAGCATATTTTAAGAAGAATAAAACAAGTGTTTCACTTAGATTTAACAGATGAAGAAGAATTGAGAAATAATCTAAGCTTACATTTATCTACTTCTATTACGAGATATAAATATAAAATGAATATCAGAAATCCATTATTAGCAGAAATTAAAAAGAACTATCCATTTTCATTTGATATCGCTTTAGTAGGAAGTAAAGTAATTGAAGAAGTATACAAAATAAGAATTTCTGAAAGTGAAATTGGTTACCTTGCTTTGCATTTTGAATTGGCTTTGAAAAAACCGAACAATCTGGATAACAAAATCAATACAACTATTGTTTGTGCATCTGGTTTGGCTAGTTCACAGCTAATAAAATATAAATTGATTGAAAACTTTAGTAACGAAATCACGACAACCAATTCATTACAATTGTATGAGTTAAGTGAACATAAATTGCAAGGAACAGATTTAATAATATCAACAATTCCTCTGGAAAAAGATTTCTCTGTACCTGTCATTTATGTAAATACAATTTTAACTGATGTAGATATTTTAAACTTGAAAAAATTTATAGATAACTACAATGTAGGACAAAAAGAAAAGTTAATTGAACTTTTTGCGATTAAAAGTAATGTTGAAAGCAAAGATGAATTATTATCAGAAATTGAGTCTGATTTAAAAGCATTGCATTATATAAAATCAGACTTTTTTGAAAAAGTTAATGAACGAGAAGAAGTAGCTACTACGGCTTATGGTAACCTTATCGCTGTTCCTCATCCTGTTACACCGTCTGCTAAACAATCTTTTATTTATATAGTTAAATTAGACAAACCTATTCAATGGGGGGACAAAGATGTTCAACTTGTCTTTTGTTTAGGTTTAAAATCACAAACAACAGTTGAGATGGAACCTATTTTCAAAAGGATTAGTCATATTATTAATGATTTTAGTTTAGTAGTAGAATTATTAAATCAGTCAAATGAAAAAGATTTAAAAGAAACGTACTTTGATATTTATTAATAATGAATTTAAAACAATAAAAATCCAGAAAACTACTCTAATTAAGGTAGACTTCCTGGATTTTTTATTGCTAATCTTTTGTTGTTTGCTCTTTTACGCCCTTTGTAACAGCTTCAGCAAAGTCGTAGATGGATTGTCTGTAATCATTTGGATTTTCTCTCGTGGAGCGACCAAGCTCATCGTCCTCAAAAAATGACTTACGATATTCTGTTGAAATCTCAAGTTGAACACCTGAGCCTGTATCATTTTTATTAATGATATTTTGGCTGGAATCGCCATTTACATAATCAGGGCTATTTTCAACATTAAAATCTTCATTTTCTAATTCCTTACGTATAGATTTGGCCATATCTTTATCTTTACCACCAATGTAGACAACTTTTTTATCTTCTCGAATGCCGTGAATAGACACCGTTTCATCAGATTTGCTCGTCATGTCTTTTAATTTGGGATCATCGAAACGAGTCGAAGTAATATGCAATTTAGCATTATTCGATTTTAATAAACCTTCAAAACTATATAGATTAAAGTTACCTTTTTTAGAAATGATTTTTGCCAATTCAGAAGTGCCAGGCTCAATACCGCCACCATGAATAGCAGTAACTAATATATCTTTGTTATTTGTCGTTTTTGAATTGATTTGCCAATCACGATCTTCTTTTGTGTCAGCTTTCAGTTCTTCGAAATTCTTATAATAGTCTTGATTTTGCGGCTGATTGTTTTTCCACACATATAAAAAATATAAAGAAAGTAAAATAGCGGCAACGATAGCTAACATAATTAAATAATATAAATACAAGTGGAAGATTCTTTTCATAATTGTCTCCTGTAATACATATTTAGTGGCTATAAAAGTATAACAAACTTAATGGGTTATACAGGTTATGTGTTGATTACAATTACATTACTTACGACTTAACAGTTATTTACAATTATTATGGGAAGAACATGCTAGATTAAGGTAAGTTGTATGTTTTCATAATTGAGGCGGAGGGATATATTTATGTCCTAGATCATGAGCAAAGTTCATTTAAAGTATCGTAGAATTATATTTCTTTAACTGCGAAATAATTGTTTTCGGCATCTGCAAAATTAAAGACTCTACCCATAGGTAAATCCATAATGTCTCCAACTGCATTTTGATTAGATTTCAAACGATCATATAAGTGGTCGAATTGTGTTGTTGCGAAAATCAGTGATGGTGTAGTTGTACTGACACCCATGTCCATTTCGTCAACTTTCGCTTTGTCCTGCAATACAATAGCAGTTTGAGCATCGTCTTCTGGAAGCAGTTTTACTACGCGCATACCCATTTCTTCGTCATCGGCTACTACTACAAAGTTTAAGTTTTTTGTCCAAAATTCAATTGCTTTATCGTGATCATATACGTATATCATAACTTCATCTAATTTTTTAATCATTTCTCCATCTCCTTTATTGTTAATACCACCTTGCACATAAGTATATTAAATGTAGTCAGTAATGCAAAACAATAACATTGTTAGATATATATTACTGTAATTGGGAATATAGATAGTATAAGCAAAAAACTTTCGAGTAATTTCAAGACATGTTTTAATGTAATTATAAAAGTTACAATTAAAGGTGATGCGAATGAATTTAGAGTTTAATATAGCAGTCCATCTGCTAACATTTCTAGTTAAGCATTCAGATGCACGTTATAGTAGTGGTTCATTATCAGAGCGGATATGTATTAATCCTGTGCAATTACGCAGGGTGACAAGAAAGTTAAATGATCAACATTACCTAGATGCTAGTAGGGGGAAGTATGGTGGTTATCAAGCTAATGAAGTAACCGCTGATGTTAATCTGGCAGACTTATTTGAATTATTTAATGAGGAAAGATCAGATGGACGTATTTTTACAGGTGACGAAGGTAGTGATTGTGAGATTTCCAGGGAAATAGGGACTACAATGTCTAAGTTTCAGCAAAAAGAAAATGATATATTAATAAATTATTATAAAACTATAACAATTACAGATGTATTAAATGATGTAATGAAGGAGGATATTCATGAGACAATTTGATTTAGTGATTATAGGATTTGGTAAAGGTGGTAAAACATTAGCGAAATTTGCTTCAGCACAAGGTAAAAAAGTAGCAGTCATTGAGAAGTCTAAAAAGATGTATGGTGGCACTTGTATCAATGTTGGTTGTATTCCTTCAAAAACGCTTGTTCACGAAGGTCTAACTCATAATGATTTTAACAAAGCATTTTCTAGAAAAAAAGATGTGGTAGATGCGTTGAATAATAAAAATTATCATAATCTTGCAGATGATAATAATATTGAAGTCTTAGATTATACTGCGAAGTTCAAATCTAACAATGAAGTGAAGTTATTAAATGACAATGAGGATGTAGTGGAAACATTGCATGCAGAAGATGTCGTTATTAATACGGGCGCAATGTCAGTCATACCACCAATTACAGGCGTCGAAAGTTCTCAGCATTTATACGATTCTGCTGGGATTATGAGTTTGGATTTTCAGCCTAAGCAATTAGTCATCATTGGTGCTGGATATATTGCTTTAGAATTTGCGTCAATGTTTGCTAACTTCGATACACAAGTGACCGTACTTGAACGTGGCAACGATATTATGCCTAAAGAAGATCATGATATAGTTACAGAAGTTAAAAAAGATTTAGCTAACAAAGGTGTAAATATCATATACAATGTGAACACAGAGCGCTTTGAAGATACTGAATCTGGAACTATTGTGCATACGTCTAATGGAGATTATGAAGCGGATGCAGTCCTGTTAGCGACTGGTCGTAAGCCTAATGTGGATTTAGATTTAGACAATACGGATGTAACGCTTGGTGAGCATGGAGAAATTAAAGTGAATGAATATCTCCAAACGGATGCGCAACATGTTTATGCAATCGGTGATGTTAAAGGTGGTATGCAATTCACATATATCTCTTTAGATGACTTTAGAATTGTTAAAGATCAACTCTTTGGAACGGGTGTGCGTTCTACTGAAAATAGAGGCGCTGTGCCTTATACAGTATTTATTGATCCGCCAATGGCACGTGTAGGTTTGACTGGTCAAGAAGCTAAAAATCAAGGCTACAATGTAATAGAAAACGCACTTCCAGTTAACGCTATCCCTAGACATAAAGTGAATAATGATCCAAGAGGCTTGTTTAAAGTAGTAGTGAATAAAGATACGGAAACAATACTTGGAGCAACATTATATGGCTTAGAATCAGAAGAAATCATTAATGTATTAAAATTAGCAATAGATCAAAAGTTAAATTATAAGGTATTGAAAGATAATATTTATACACATCCAACGATGGTTGAATCATTTAATGATTTATTTGATATGTAATAGTGTGGAAAGTTAAAAGGTGATAGATTCCCCTTGAGGGGCTCTATCACCTTTTTACATGCAATAAATATTAAGTCAATGCCATAATAATAACACCTATAAGGCCAAAAAGACCAAAAACTAATGACATCACGCCGAAACTAATAAAACTTTGTTTTTTACTTGTATCACCTTTTTTTGAAAGGCGTTTATTTAAAATTAATAGTACAATACCAAGAATAATGAGTAATATTGAACCATAGAACATTTTGCGTCCCCCCCCAACTATATTTATCACGTTTGAATATCTTTATTATGTATTTACCCGGTATATGATGTTAACTAACTCAATATACCATGCACAGTTCAATTAAAGGTAGTATTTTTCATGAAGATTAACAAGCAAAAATAAAAGATGAGTAATTACTGTTTCTAAGTGAACAGTAATACTCATCTTTTTGCTGTGTGATCAATATTATAAACTATTTTGACTCACATCCGCGTGTGTATAATTTTTTAGTAATGAACAACCTAATGGATGGTGACCATTGTCTACATATTCGTTAATTTCTTCAAGTACATCTAAGATTTCATATTCCGGCGTGTTTACATCAAACGTGTATTTGAATACTTGCTTCTTATCGGATAACACTGTAGCGATGAGTTCATCATTGTGCATTTTGTAATTTAATAATTGCATAGTAATCCCTCACTTTTTTTATATTTCAATCCAATAATCGGATTGTTTTAATTGAGAATTCATTTCATTGATTAAGCATTTAGATTATAATAGTTCTAATCTGATATATAGTATACATGAAAATTCATAAAATGTAGAGGGTAATGACTTAAATAATTAAAACTTTTTAAAATAAAAATGTAAAAAGACACCTAAGTGTTTCTTGTAAGCGTTTTTAAATGATAATAATTTTAAATTGAGTAAGAATGAAATGCTATGCTTGATGTCTATAAGATAAATTGATATGATACAGAGAATTAAATAAAAGCTTTCTAGGGTTCCGCAACACTCAATGTTGGACTGGTCCGAGAGGAAGCCACATGTTGAATGTGACACGGAAGGATAAAAGCCTGGGAGATAGTAGTGATAACTATCTCTCGGGCTTTTTTATTTTAATAGGAGGAATATGAATGAATTGGATAAAAATTATTATCGCATCAATATTTGAAGTTGGTTGGGTCATTGGGTTAACACATGCAACGACAGGTCTAGAATGGATGTTAACAATTATAGCTATATTTTTAAGTTTTTATTTGCTTATAGATGCATCCAAAATGTTACCAGTGGGTACATCTTATGCAGTATTTGTTGGTCTGGGTACAACAGGTGTCACTATATTTGATTTTGCTTTCTTTGGCCAGGAAGTTAATTATGGAAAAATTATATTAATTTTAACATTACTTTTAGGTGTGATTTGTTTGAAATTAGTCACACCAGATAAAGGGGGAGAAGCATAATGGCTTGGATATTATTAATCATTGCAGGTGTTTTTGAAATGTTAGGCATTAACTTTTTAAATGCTTATACGCATACACGAAAAACATCTGCTGTCATAGGATTGATAGGTTTCTTTAGTTTGAGCTTCTTAGCTTTATCTATGGCAATGACTCAATTACCTATGAGTACAGCGTATGCAGTTTGGACAGGTATTGGTGCAGTGGGCGGAGCGATATTGGGTATGGTTTTTTATAAAGAGTCTACCGATATCAAAAGAATAATTTGTATTGCAGTCATATTAGCTAGTACGGTTGGTTTGAAATTATTGAGTTAACGTGGAAGTAATAAGAAGTAATAAAGGGGGGTTCTAATCAGCTGGTAAAAAGAAATATGGGCTAGGTGTATTGCGGTGACATAGCGGAATTGATACGATGTAGTTAAGATGGAGGTGCATGTGATGGAAGGACTTGCAGCATTTATTACGATTACATTAATGATTATTATTGTTCCTGGTCCAGATTTTTTTGTAGTAATGAAAAATTCAATTACTTCAGGTAAAGGTAATGGCGCAATGGCCGCATTAGGTATTACGTCAGCACACGTTATCTATTCATTATTAGCAGTATTTGGCATTATATTTATCTTGGCAAATATGTATTATGTCTTTCTAATGATTAAAATTTTAGGCGCATGTTATCTGATTTATTTAGGAATTAAAAGTATCATCTGTGCACGTCAAAGCATGAATTTTTCAACATCTCAAATGCAGGCACAACAGATTAGTTATTTAAGTTCTTATCGACAAGGTTTTATCAGCACAATATTAAACCCTAAAGCATTACTTTATTACATAAGTATATTACCGCAATTTATAACTGCTGGCGAAGGTGTGTCATCTCAAATTGCAATATTATCGGCAATAGTAACAACAGTTATTCTCATCTGGTTTATTTTTTGCGTATACATATTCCAATATATCAAATTACTTTTTGGAAATAGAAAAATAAAAGCGGTGTTTGATTATGCAGTAGGTGCCATCCTTATTGGTTTATCTATCAGTTTATTATTTAGTAAAAGCAGCTGATTTAACTTAAAAGTATAACGAAAGAAGGCTGGGACAAATACATGTCTCAGCCTCATTCACTTTCTAAATAGAATTTCTAGAAAATTGCAATGCTTTATGGACGGAAATAAGCATCTTCAGAAATCAATATCTTGATACCACGATATATATTTTTGATAGTGTACCAAATTGTTACAACTAATAGGAGGATTGCTACTACAATTGCTATTATTGCAATTGTAGTGTTCTGTTGATCGATAATTGCAGTTCCGAACGCTGCGCTTAAAACTAATAGTATTGGTCCAATATACGTTATAATATGGTAAAATAACGATTTTGCTGCATGAGTTGAAGCAGGTTTATCAGCAAAAATCCATAGGATAATAGGTAATATAATTGGTGCAAAGAATATACTGAAATAACTGACTGCTGCTAATACGCGACCACTTTGTGTGTCATGATGTAACATTTTTTCGCTCATTTGTATCACCTCAATTGGATAATAACAAGAATAAGTATTGAAATATAGGTATATTACTTCATCTAACAGTATTGTAAGATATGAGCTTCGTGAAAAAGAATAATGAAATATTGGATTATAAATAGAAATAGAGAAGAGGTAATCGTTATGAAAATTTATTTAGTTCGTCATGGAGAATCACAGTCTAATTATGATAAAAAACAAGGAAAAAAATACTTTTGTGGTCAGTTAGATGTGCCTTTAACAGAAAGTGGTGTACATTCTGCTCAATTACTACAAAGCTACTTTGAAAAAAAGAACATCGAGCACGTATATATATCTGATTTGACTCGCACGAGACAAACATATAATGCCATATTTGATAAGCACATATCAGCAAGTGTAACGCCTTTATTAAGAGAGCGTTCTTTAGGTATCTTTGAAGGCAAAATGGTAAATGAAATTGAACAAAACCCCGAATATCATGCTTATTTTAATGATGATAATTTACTTGCTTTTCGCCATAGTTTTACGCAAAAAGCCCCTGAAGGAGAAAGCTATTCGGATGTATTACAGCGTGTTGAACAATTTTTTGAACAAGAACTTGATCCGTCTTTAGAGTCTATCGCAATCGTTGCGCATCAGGTCGTAATCAGATGTTTTCTTGTTTATTTACGCTATGAAACAAAAGAAACTGTAATTGATAGAAAAATAGAAAACTGTGTACCCTATGAACTTGAAATATAAGACAAACAAAAAACCTGAACTGCGACATTGTCGGTTCAGGTTTAATATTTTTTAGCTGCTGTCAAGCTATCATGAAATCCTTGGAATAATGTATTGATATTGTCTAAAAAGCTTCCGACAATAACAGCCAGTATGACGTAAGTTACACTTAGCGCGATTGTTCTAAAAGAAACGACGCCATATTTTTCTTTCTTCTCAAAGAGATTAAAAGCTATGAAAATAGCAGCCATGGCACCTATTAAAATAGTTAATATCATAACAGTGTGGCCTCCTTAAAATTATTAATGAGTGGCTGTGCTTCTAATAACGTATTTCTTAACTTGTATATATCTTAACAAATTAAGCTTTGAGAAAAACAGGATAATCATATTAAAAAACCTTACAATCATGTAAGGTTTTTTACGAGAATAAGTCAGAGTATATAAATGGTTGAGTAAAAAATAGTCTTAACGCCTTTGCCACCACGGAAAGGTGACATGTCATCATTTTGTAACCTTAGCTAATATTATGAAACATAAATGAAAAGTATGGCGCTAAAACAACAATCTTTTGACACAAATGCAGCTGGAATAGAAATCTTGTTAGAAACATTAGATTTCGTTGTCTCACTCCCATTTGTCATCTATTTATCTACTGCGTCACTTTCAATTCCTTTGTCATCAAGGAATTTCTTAATTGATTTTTGCTTTTTATGATTAACATTTCCGGCAACTTTAGCAGGAACGTCAACAACGTTGAGGTTGTTGTCAGGTTGGTAATCTATTTCTTCAATTTCTTTATCAACGTTTTTAATTGTACTGTTTAAGGATGTAAAGTAAGCGATAATTTCATCTAGATTATCTTTATAACCGCTCGGCATGTTGTTATCTTCTACGAAGTCTTTAAAGTGAAGATCATTTTTAATTGCATTATTCGATAAATTTGATAAACGTTTTTCTTGCGCATCAGTGATTTTTGTATCTGTACCTATTTGTTTATCTAACTTATATTGCATGAGGTATTTATTATCAATAATAAGTGAGTTAACATCTAAATATTTTTTAATCGCTTTATTCATTTCATCTTCACTAATATCTTCACCCTTTTTATCTGAATGGAAGATATCTTTCTCAGCTAATTTGCTCACGTTTTTAGGGGCATTGCGTTCATTATGTTCCTCATCTTCTGAATTACCATTTGAACATGCTGCGAGTATGACAGCTAGCACCAAAACTAACGATAAAAGTATACTTTTCTTCATAAATAATATTGCTCCTTTAATAATAAGTCATTCTATTTTAACAGTCCCATTGTATGTTTACATATGTTCTTAGAAAATTATAACTTAAGCGTATCATGTAGTGCTATCTATTTGTATGATGAATTAAATAATAAACGCACAATCTATTGAACAAATTAATAATAAAAGAGGATAGTTGCCATATAAATTTAAAAATTCATTAGATTTTCATTTTAAAATGTTAGCTAATATGAATAATTAATTACATAGATACAAGAATAAGAACGCAAAGGTAATACTCATATTCAGGGAAAAGGGCATAAAAAAATAGAACCACAAAAGGGTTCTATTTAATCTAGAGCTTGAGATTAATGTCTGATAATATAATCAAAAGCGTTTAATGCTGCATTTGCACCAGCACCCATAGAAATAATAATTTGTTTGTTGCGATCGTCTGTAACATCACCAGCTGCAAAAATACCAGGGATGCTTGTAGCATTCTTACGATCAATTACAATTTCTTTAGCTTGGTTTAATTCAACATAATTATCAAGCCATTCAGTGTTTGGTAATAAACCAATTTGAACAAAAATACCTTCGAGTTCTAAAGTATGGTCTTCGCCAAGTGATTTATCTTGATATTTAATACCAGTTACTGCACTGTCACCTAAAACTTCTGTTGTTTGAGCATTTTTTATTATAGTTACGTTTGGTAAAGAAGCCAAACGTTCTTGTAATACGTTGTCTGCTTTCAGCGTAGCGTTACGTTCAAGTAACGTTACGTGTTTAACGATACCTGCAAGATCGATTGCAGCTTCGACTCCAGAATTACCGCCGCCTACAACAGCAACATTTTTATTTTCAAATAATGGGCCATCACAATGCGGGCAGAATGCAACGCCTTTATTGATTAATTCTTCTTCGCCAGGCACTTCTAGCTTGCGCCATCGTGCACCTGTTGAAATAATAACAGTTTTACTTGTTAATTGTGCGCCATTATCTAAAGTGACAATGATACCATCGTCTGTTTTTTCAATATCGCTGGCACGAATACCAGTCATTACATCGATATTGTATTGTTTAATATGATCTTCGAGTGCTGAAGTAAATTTAGGTCCATCTGTTTCTTTAACAGTGACAAAGTTTTCGATAGTAGCGGTATCGTTGACCTGACCACCGATGCGATCTGCAACAATACCTGTACGTAAACCTTTACGTGCAGTATAAATTGCTGCACTACCACTTGCAGGTCCGCCTCCGACAATTAATACATCATATGGATCTTTGTCATTAAATTCAGCTGGATCTGCTTGACTGCCTAAGTTTGCTAATATATCTTGAACTGTCATACGTCCATTACCAAATTCTTCTCCATCTAGGAAAATTGCAGGAACGGCCATAATGTCTTCAGACTCTTCTCTAAAGATAGATCCATCTACCATAGAATGTGTGATATTTGGATTTACCAAACTCATTAAGTTTAAAGCTTGAACAACGTCGGGACATTTTTGACAAGTTAGACTAATAAAAGTCTCGAAATGTAACGGACGGTCTAAAGCTTTGATTTGATCTATAACTGCTTGTTCTTCTTTTGGTGCACGACCGCTTACTTGTAACAAAGCGAGAACAAGAGAGTTGAACTCATGACCCATTGGTAAACCAGCGAATGTAATACCTGTTTCTTCACCAGGTCTATTAACAGAAAAGCTTGGTGTACGTTTAAGGTCAACTTCTTCTATAGTAATGCGAGATGACATCTCTGCTACTTCGTCTAACAATTCTTTTAATTCTTTAGACTTTTCATCTGTACCAAAACTTGCACTTAGTACAACGTCACCTTCCATTAATTGAAGTAATTGTTGTAATTGTGATTTTAGCTGATCATTAAGCATTTAAATCAATGCCTCCTTAGATTTTACCTACTAAGTCAAGACCAGGTTGTAATGTTTCTGAACCTTCTTCCCATTTAGCTGGGCAAACTTCGCCTGGGTGTTGACGTACATATTGTGCTGCTTTGATTTTGTGTACCAATGTACTTGCGTCACGACCGATACCGTCAGCATTCACTTCAGCTGCTTGTACAATACCGTCAGGGTCTACGATGAAAGTACCACGCTGAGCTAAACCTAAATCTTCGTCTAATACGTCAAAGCTACGAGTGATTGTTTGAGAAGGGTCACCAATCATAGTGTATTGGATTTTGTTAATTGCTTCTGAATGGTCATGCCAAGCTTTGTGTACGAAGTGCGTATCAGTTGATACTGAATACACGTTTACGCCTAATTCTTGTAATTTATCATATTGTCCTTGTAAATCTTCTAATTCAGTTGGACATACGAATGAGAAGTCTGCTGGATAGAAGCAAACAACACTCCATGAACCTTTTAAGTTTTCATCTGAAACTTCGAAAAATTCATCTTGCTTTGGATCATAAGCATTAGCTGTGAATGGTAAAATTTCTTTGTTAATTAAAGACATAAAAAAACATCCTCCTGATTTATTAACTAATTTTGATTAGAATATTAGTTAAGTAGATTATTATAGTTTGTTAATTGTAATAATTCTAATCTTTCACTTACTATTATTGCACGCTCATATATTCTAGTCAACGATGAAAGGTTATATACAAAAGTGTAAAATAACGCTCTATGTGTGCTTTTGAACCATTAGTGGTAAGTGAAAATATGCATAAAAAAGAGAGCGTTTACATAATTGATATAATCTTTCTACATATTAAATAGCCTTTCAATTCTCAACTAAACATATGAAAATGAGAAGAAAGGCTTATTATTTATTAAAATGGCTTGAAAACATGAATTACACAGCTTTTTAGAGTGTTTTTTACAATTTTGTGAACGACTAACGTTTACGGAATTTATACTTATAAGTAATGAACAAGGAAACCATAATAAGAATAAACCAAATCACAAGATATAGTAGATTCAAGCTAGCGTTATTGATTTCTAATTCTAAAATTAAGCCAAAAGGTAATATTTCTAGTACTTTGTCGAAAAAGCCTAATTTTATAACACCTTCTAAGGTATTAAATATTGGTGTCATACCAAAGAGAATGAAGGGCACCATCATTAATGTTGTGGCAGTACCAACAGTATTAGACAACAAACCAAAGACTAAACCAAGTACAAGGTAAAAGCATAGCATGACTGCAAGGCCTAAATAAGTTTGGAAATCGAAATTCACGTTACTGTTCACAATCATTAAGCTTATAATAGTCGTAATAATAGTGATTATAAACGTGATAATGACTTTAGATAACAATATTTCAATATTAGATGCTGGCGACTCTACTAAGCCTTTCAATGTACCTTTTTCATTTTCCTCAGAGATCATTGTGATAAGCGGTGATGTGGCAACAAAAACAAATGCCATGTTAATTATGATGAACTGCATTACAGCCGGTGCGCTTTGAACTGCATTTGTAGTTGGAATGATACTGTAAAATATACTGATTAATATGATCATTAACGGCATGAAAATAATAGAAGGATTTCGTATAGATTCTTTAAAGTCTTTCTCTAACAGTGCTGATAAGCGTGTGATATTCATATTAAACAAGCTCCTTTCCAGTGATTTTCAAGAAAACATCGCCAAGCGTAGGTAAATCAGATGAAATGTATTTTAAATCATTTGCTTCGAGCATATCTGTAATATACTGTGCGGATTCGGTAGTCATGGGTAAGGTTTTTTCTCGATTATTATTATGAATGACTTTAATTGTATGATTTGCATGATTAAAACGAAAGTTCTCAGGTGTATCAAGTTCTTTGAGTACACCTGACTCTATAAAAGCCACGCGATCGCATAATGCGTTTGCTTCTTCCATATTATGCGTTGTTAAAAATATCGTTGTGCCACGTTGGTTTAGTGCTTTAAGTCCTTTATGCACGTGTTGAATTGTCATAGGGTCTAAAGATGCTGTTGGTTCATCTAAAAATAATAACTCAGGTTGATGTAAGATTGCTTTAGCAAGTAGTACACGTTGCTTCATACCAGCAGACAAGTTTTTAAATAATGATTTTTTATCCTGTGTTAGACCGACAAATTCTAAAGCTTCGTCAACTTTTTGTAATGGTAGTTGATTAAGTTTGGCAAATAACTTTAAGTTATCCCAAATGCTTTGGCGTTCATAAGCAGTGCTGTGATCTGTAAGGATACCAATTTTTGACATGAAGTTGCTTGCACCTATTTCAGAACCATTGTGTCCAAGTACATTTAGACTACCTTTAGACGGATCGTATGTGCCAGTTAACATTTTAATTGTTGTTGTCTTGCCAGAACCACTAGGTCCAAGGAAACCAAAAATTTCTCCTTTTTTTACAGTGAAATTCATATCTTTAATTGCTATTTTGTTTTTAAATGATTTTGTTACATGATTCATTTCAATTATGTGTTCCATTAAATTACCTCCTTTTGAATTAACTTCAGCATAACGTGTTCACGCGGATCTGACGTTCAAAAGAAGGTGAAATGTAACGTATAAGTGTTGAATTGTTACTCATTAATATTGAAAAATCGTTCTATTTCTTTTGCTTTTTGCCTAGATAAAGGAATTAGTATTTCTTTAGTATTATTGAGTCGTATCGAATAGTTGTTTTTAGACCAAGAAATAATTTCACTAACTTTTTGTAAGTTTACGATATAAGAACGATGACATCGATAAAAACCGTAAGGAACAATAATTTTTTCAATAGATTGTAAAGTCGTATCATGGGTATATTGTTCATTACCTACATGTATAACAACTTTGCCATCTTGACCTTCTAAGTAATCAATGTCGATAGGATCTAAAAATAACGTTTTTTCATTGGTTTTAACTGTTAAACGTTTGATTTGTTGACGCTCTAATTGGTTGCTGTCGTTTATATCTTGCTGATGATTTGGTTCATATTGTGATATTTCTATAGGTTTAAATGTTTTTTCAGTAAGGCGATAACAATTGTTGCTGATAAGTAACGCTTCTTCTGTGTGATTTGTTAACGTAATAATCGAATTGTATTTGCTGAGTTCATTGAGTAAGTTGAGTACGGTGTGTTTTGTTTCAATAGAGACATTTTGTAAAGGTTCTTTAATAATAAATTTCGTTTCAGGTACAAGGAATAATTTTGCTAAATGGACGAGTTTAAGTTCAGAAGTTGTGAGCTTTTTAATTTTCTTGTGATTGAAGGAGAATAACTTACATTCATAAAGGACTGTATCTAAGGATAATTTTGAATCGTACCACTTACACCAAAATTTAATGATTTCTTTTACTGATAGTCGCTCTGGTAGTGGTGCTTTAAGCGTGTATGTCTTGAATCCGCTCGTATCTTGATTGAGTTCTATAATTGAATTTTGAAACTCATCTTCTGTGACAATAGTAGCTAAATCGTTTTGAAGTTCAACCAATCTATTATCTTTTACAAATAATTCTATATGTTTAACCATAAATAATACTCCTATAGTGTATTTATAAAACAGTATAACAAGCTATAGTAATAATGTGTGAGATTTTCATGAAAAAAGACCTATTTACAGTTTGAAATAGGTCTCGTATTTTTTAAAAGTATAAAGTTACTAAAGAAGGTGTTAGTACTTGATTACATGAATGATTGTATTATCCACCAAATCATTGCAGCAACAGGGAAGAACAACCACCAGTATCCTGCTAGGAATTCCCAACCATTCATAGGATGTTTCTCTTTATCATCTGAAACAGGTTGCTGATATGTTTCAATAATTGTATGTTTCAGTTGCTTGTCCCCTTTAATGAGTTCGTCTAATGAAATGTCGAACAGATCACTCATTTTAATTAACATATCAATGCTTGGATAGACTTTATTTAATTCCCATTTTGAAATACTTTGGCGTGAAATGTTAAGTATTTCAGCTAAATCATCCTGCGACCAATTTTTTTGCTCTCTTTGCTCTTTAATCTTTTTTCCAATTTCCATAACAACCACATCCTTTGTTTAAAGGTAATATATTACATGTTCAGCGTCACGAACCTAATGTTATTGTCTGCCGCAACGGCAGGTTGCAATCGCGTGCTTATCATCTTAAGCAGTTTTTAAAAAATTAAATATGTAACATGTTGAACTATGTTGAAATGTATTTGTGAATACCTCTTTAATGTAATAATACCCATTATCTTCCATTATAATAAAAAACTGCCTAAGTTATAACTTAGGCAGCTAGAGTGTTGGTACTTTTTTTGTGCACGCTTTCCGCGGGCACAGCCTCAGCCTGTAGTCTTCAGCTAGTGCTTTTCCCGCAGGAGTCGGCACAAATTACTGCTATTTTTTAAACAAAAATAATATAATATATTTAAATTAAACAGTGTTGGTGTTCAATGATTATTTGTGAATTTTTTATCTGTCCCAGTATCTTGCTCTATCAAAAGCTTGCACAATTGTATTAGGGTCATCCGATACGAAAACACCAGGTGCTGCTAGATTCAATTTGGCATCTGCTAAATTTGTCGCAGCTGTTTGGTTAACGATTAATGGTTTATTGTGTTTATAAGTGAGTTCTGCAAACTCCTCGACAGGTGGGAGTATATCGCTACCATCTGAAAGTACAATTAAGCTATCAAATAAAGTTGGATGAGCAGTATCAAATGTTTCAGTGATACCGTAGTCTTCTGAGATATCTTTAGGATGTTGTCCCACAAATGCGTAGTTCAATTTGTTTTCAGTGAACGTTTTAGCATATGATTTTAGCGTGTCAGCACTAATATCGCCATTTACTGCAACAGCTACAGAATGTCCAGCTAATGGGATACCGAATTTTTCCATTGTTAGTTTACTATCTTTTGCATCTGATTGGACTTCTTCATTTTCTGTGGGTACTTCCACACCTACATTTTTAGCTACACGTTCGGCTAATGTACGGTCAACTTTGTTCAATTGATTAACAGCATTTTGTTTAACCATAACCGATTTACACATACCGATTTCAAATGAAAAGCCATCTACTGTATGATCAAATTCAGGCTGAGTCAAACTGTTTAAATAAAGTTTGGCTTGGCTATAATAATCTTTGAAACTTTCACTGCGTTTTTGAATCTTGCGGCCTTCAACTTTTTCTTGGTAGTGCTCATAACCACCTTCTTCTTTCGGTGTTGTATGAGGATTATTATTATTCAATGCATTTTTATGATACGCAACTTGTCCCTTGTTTACACTTGTTTGATGCATGCCTTCTCTTTGGTTGTTGTGTACTTCATTTACAGGACGATTAATTGGAATTTGATTGAAGTTTGGACCGCCCAATCTCGTGATTTGTGTATCTGTATAGGAGAATAAACGTCCTTGTAATAATGGATCATTAGAAAAGTCTATACCTGGTACGATATGTCCTGGATGGAATGCGGCTTGCTCTGTTTCATCAAACACATTCGTAACATTTTGATTTAGTGTCATTTTACCAACTCTTTGTACTGGAACATCATCTTCAGGCCAAATCTTCGTAGGGTCTAAAATATCAAAATCAAAGTCAAATTCTTGTTCAGGACGAATAATTTGTAGGCCTAATTCCCACTCAGGATAATCGCCTTTTTCGATAGATTCATAAAGATCTTTACGATGAAAGTCGACGTCTTTACCATGTAGCATTTGTGCTTCATCCCATACGAGAGACTCTAGCCCTTGAAGTGGTTTCCAATGGAATTTAACAAAATAAGACTGTCCCTCGTTATTAACAAGGCGGAACGTATGCACACCGAAACCTTCGACTTGTCTAAAATCTTTAGGTATACCGCGATCACTCATAGCCCATACAGCGGTATGTGTAGATTCTGGGTTTTGAGCAAAGAAATCCCAAAATGTATCATGTGCTGTACCACCTTGAGGCATTTCGTTATGTGGTTCAGGTTTAACTGCGTGAATTAAATCTGGGAATTTGATTGCATCTTGTATGAAAAATACTGGTATATCGTTACCTACTAGGTCGAAAATACCTTCATCTGTATAAAATTTTGTCGCAAAGCCACGGACATCTCTAACTGTATCAGGAGAGCCTTTAGAACCTTGAACTGTGGAAAATCTAACAAATACGGGCGTTGTTTTCTCGGGGTGAGTTAAAAAGTCGGCTGAAGTATATTTCGATAAATCTTCATAAACTTGAAATTCGCCATGTGCACCAAAGCCACGGGCATGGACAACACGTTCTGGAATGCGTTCATGATCGAAGTGCATGATTTTTTCTCTGAAATGGAAATCTTCTAATAAGCTAGGACCACGTTCACCAACAGTTAACGTGTTTTCATCTTCACTTACTTTGACACCATTATTAGTCGTCATTGCTTTATCGTCATTGTTTTTTTCTACTTCATTTAATTGATCTTTCTTTTTGTTGCTCATTAAAATACCCCCTATCTTTACGTACATTTAATATTTTCCACGTTACGATAAAGAGAAACATATCTATGAGTTAAATGAATTATTTTAAATGATTTATAAATTATAGTATGTATAGGGGGAAGATTATATATGATTGATTATAGACAAGATTCCGAGATTGTTGGCAGTTGTGTACACGTTTTCCACGATTACAGGCTTAGACTGTGGTCTTCGGCTACTTACTTTTTCGTAGGAGTCGACCTAAGCACTATCATTTTTAAAGAAAAATACGAAAAAACAAATCAAATGCTGAAAAGCATTTGATTTGTCTATATTCTTTGGCACAGAAATAACCTGTGCTGTGAGCGAAAGAGGGACTAGTCTACAAATGTGACATCCACTTGTCCTACATCGCTATATTCGGCTTTATAAGATCCTAATTCTACAGGGATAGGGGATATAAACGTACCTGAAGAAATGATATGACCTTGGTGTAATTTTTTATCGTGCGTTGCGAGTTTTTGTGCAAGCCATTTAACAGACTCAACTGGGTTGCCAAGCACTTCTGTAGAATCACCTTCATGTTCTACTATGCCGTTATACGATAGTTTCATATGGATATTTGCAAAATCTTCATATGACAAAGGATCAATTGTTTCACCAACAACAATTAATCCTGTCGCAGTGTTGTCTGCTAGTAAATCACCTAAAGTGAAATTAGGGAACCAATTTTTGTAACGTGCATCGGGTATTTCAATACCTGGTGCAATTTTAACGCTAGATAGGACTTCTTCATTTGTTGGATTAGAAGATAAATCTTTCGTTAGAATAAACATAATTTCTGGTTCAATTAAAGGTGAAAATAGACTTGAAAGTGATACAGAGCCATTGCTTTCTACAATTTTAGAGGAAAGTATTGTGCCATAAGCTGGCTCATCAGTATTAGCGATACTTTGTGTTGCTGCACTCGTCATACTTACTTTATAGCCGACGATATTGGATTGATCAACGTCTTGAAGTTTATCGATAAGTAAATCTTGTGTTTGGTACGCTTCTCGTTCACTGATATTGTGTGTTTGACTAACAAAATTTATGGGTTCGTGCTGTTTAAAGGCTTCAAACAATGCATCTACGACAGTTGTATTGGCTTGTGTCATGAAATATTAGCACTCCTTTTTCAGAATATTGTTACTATTATACTAACCATAAACTTAATTACTTTCAAATCTTTTAAGAAAGGTGAAAAACGGGTAAACATAATATAAGCAATCAAAATATGCTTTTGGTAAGATATGGATATATTTCATAAAGAGGAGCGATAGCATGTCTGATCACGTGTACAACTTATTGAAAAAACACCATTCAGTAAGAAATTTTAAGAAAGAACCTATTCCAGAAGAGCATATTAAACAACTTGTTGAGGCAGGGCAAAGCGCTTCGACTTCTAGTTATTTACAAACTTATTCCATTATAGGTATAGAAGATTCTGAGATAAAAGAAGATTTAAAAGAAGTATCTGGACAGCCTTATGTCGTAGAAAATGGCTATTTGTTTGTTTTTGTAATGGATTATTATAGACACTCAATAGTGAATGAAGATTCCAAGCATCAAATGGAGACATCATTTGAATCTGCGGAAGGCTTGCTCGTTGGTACAATAGATGCAACGTTAGTAGCACAAAATATCGCTGCTACAGCAGAGGATATGGGATATGGAATTGTTTATCTAGGCTCATTAAGAAATGATGTTGAACGAGTTAAAGAAGTATTAGACCTACCTGAGCATACTTTCCCTCTATTCGGTATGGCACTTGGCATACCTAAAGATGAGGAAGATGGTAGCCCGAAACCACGTTTACCGTTTGAACATGTTTTTCATCGTGATAGATATAATAGCGATAAGGACGAGCAAAAAGAAGAATTACAAAGATATGATCAAACCGTAAGTGATTATTATAAATCGCGTACAAACGGTGAACGTAGTGAAACATGGTCTAATCAAATCGCGAATTTTATGAGCGCAAAACAAAGATTGGATATGTTAGATCAATTGAATAGAGCAGGTTTTATTAGAAAATAATAGGATAACAAGATAGCTAAAGTGTTTCATTTTCAAAAACTCATTACATTAAGGAAGGGGTTGGTTAAGTTGAGCATGTTTAATAGATTTTTTAGAAAAAAAACAGATGAGACTGATGGACGTGACATAAATAATCAATATATTTATTCATCTGAGAACAAACTAACCCCGGAAGAAGCGCAAAAGTATTGGGCGAAAATGGCACAAAAAGTGCTTGTCACTGCAATCAATTCAGTAGATCATACAGCTGAGCGCATATTTATTTTAATAACCTTTGATGAGAAAGATTCAACAATCGATTTGTTTTTTCAAATGGATGGCCAACTCAGAATGTGGAATGACTTGGATAACGAAACACATAAAAAGGTTATTTCAGGTAGTATCGTTTCTCAAGCACCGAATTTAGTGAAACAGGTGAATTGTTTATACGATAGCGTAGACAAAGTTAGGTTAGCATATGCTCAAATTCAATATGAATTTGAAAGTAAAGCGTGGTATTTACATGATGTTACGCAAGAAAGCGTTGAGGCATATTTGGAAAAAGAACCTGCTTTTTTAAAATGGTTTGATGATGTATCGAAAGAAATTGATGCGATTCCGCTAGACGGTAAAGAAAGAATCACTTGGGGACCATTTAAACCAGAATACTAGATAAAATAAAAACCTTCCTAAACGACGTGAAATGACACGGTTTGGGAAGGTTTTTAACATTTTTAATTTTAGTTATAGTTAGAACAATTAATGAGCAGTATTGTTCTTGTTAAAGGCTGATTAGCCAGTAATTTCACCATATTCTTCTGCATTATATGCGTCTTTATCTAAGTTGTCTGTCAGTTTAGCTGTACCTGTACCTGCAAGTAAAGAGTCATTGACGTTCAATGCAGTACGACCCATATCAATTAATGGCTCTACAGAAATTAACACACCAGCAAGTGCAACAGGTAAGTTCAGTGTAGACAATACGATGATTGAAGCAAACGTTGCGCCGCCACCAACACCAGCTACACCAAATGAACTAATAATGACAACACCGATAACTGCCAATATAAATTGTAAGTTAACTTCCACACCGGCAGCAGGTGCTACCATGACAGCTAGCATAGCTGGATAAATACCCGCACAACCATTCTGTCCGATAGATAAACCAAATGAGGCAGAGAAATTAGCGATGCCATCTGGTACACCTAAACGATTTTTTTGAGTTTGTACGTTAAGTGGTAATGAGCCTGCACTTGAACGAGACGTAAAGGCAAATAGTAGTACTTCACCTGTTTTCTTAACGAAAGTAACAGGGTTTAAACCTAATCCTGTAACAATAATTAAGTGAATGATATACATTACGATAAGTGCTGCATAAGATGCGAGCACAAATTTACCTAATGTCCATATAGCACCAAAGTCACTTGTTGCAATCGTTGATGTCATAATTGCTAAAATACCATAAGGTGTTAAGCGTAATACGAACGTTACAATGGCCATTACTAGGTTGTACAATGCATCGATACCACGTTTTAAGATATTTCCGCTTTCAGGTTGTTTGCGCATTACACGTAAAAATGCAAAACCAATAAATGCAGCAAATATAACAACTGCAATAGTAGAAGTTGTACGTTGACCTGTGAAATCTAAGAATGGATTACTTGGTAGTAACTCTAAGATTTGCTGTGGCAATGTATTGGCAGTCATGCCTTTAGCCTGACTTGCAAGTTCATTACCTCTTGAGCTTTCAGCACTTCCTAAATCGATAGAAGAAGCATCTAAACCAAAAATTAGGGCAGATACAATACCGACAATAGCTGCGATAGCTACTGTACCGATTAAGAACATGAAAATATAAATGCCGATTTTAGCAAATTTTTCTCCAATTTGAATTTTAGTGAAAGCTGAAACGATTGAAATAAAGATTAAGGGCATTACTATCATTTGTAATAATGCGATATAGCCATCACCGACAATACTAAACCAATCTGTTGTTTGTTTAGTAATCGTAGAATCCACACCATAAATTAGATGAATGAAAATACCATAAATGATACCTACGCCTAAAGCACTAAAAACACGTTTTGGAAATGACACGTGTCGTTTAGCCATTACATATAATCCGATGAGGAAGGCCACAAAAATGACGATGTTAAGAATTGTTAATAACATAAAGCAGGACCTACACTTTCATAATTTAATATTTTTAATTCCGATAAGCATACTAAGGATATTAGAAAAGTTGATAATATTCAAGTCTATTTTGCAAGAAAATTTAAAAATAAAAATGACTTTATATTCTGACAATAGTGAAATGCGTTGAGGCACTGCTATGAAGGCGTTTTTATCGGTGGAGCAAGGGGTGAGGAGAGAAGATTGATATACTGGATAATTATATAAAAAAACCATCCCTTGATTGTTGGGGATGGTTTAAATAAATTAGCGTTTCTTTATAGGTTGAATAAACGAGCAAAAAATCCTTTGCGTTCATCTTTTGGTTCTTCTTTAGCAAGTGGTGATTCATAAGCGTGTGTTTGCTCTGAAGCTGTTTCTTGCTCACTAGATGATGCTATGTCAGTAGCATGATCATTGTCTGGTGTTTTTTGGATTGAGTCATCTTTAGCTTTATCAACGGAAGTTGTATCTTTTTCTTCTGTTGAAGCTGTAGCACGCGCTGTATCAGTTTCTTTAGCTGTCTCGCTTGTAGAAGAAGTTGAAGCAGCAGTAGCTGAAGCAACTTTGCTATCATCAGTTGTTGGTTTAGCTACAGTAGATGGTTGAGCACCAACTTGCGTAATCTCACTATCTTCAACTTGAGCTGGGTTTGAAGTGTTTTCAGTACTTACTTTACTGTCTTTAGCTGGATGTGTAGTAGCAGCTGAAGTTTGTTCAGTAGTATTATCAGTCAACTTATCTCCCTTACTAGCAGTTGTACCGGTAGAAGCAGTGATATTGTCTGTCTCAACATTAGATTTCACAAGTTCTGATTGTTCTTTTTGAGAATCTTGAATCACACTTTGAGTTGTCTTAATTTCATCCGTTGATGTTTGGATAGCCTTTAATGATTCAGTGTTAGCATCTAATTTTGATGTGATTTGATTTTGCATTTCATGTAATTCATGCTGCTGTTGGTGTACTTGGTTAATCATTTGCCCGAGCATTTGACGTTCGTCACGCATTTTTTGGATTTCAGAGCGTAAGTCATCCACAAGTTTAGATACGTTTTGATCAGTAGGTAGATTACTGTCATTGTCTTTAACAAGCACTTGTAGGAAGTCTTTTTCTTTTTCTAATTCCTCGAAAGCTAAATCATAACTATTGGTTTGTTTAACTTTTTCGGCAATTTCTTGGAAAAGCTCAATATCCTCTTCTTTGAAATCTGTAGCTTCACGGCCACGGTATTCGGTTTTGCTAAGTTGGTACCCGCGTTCTTCTAAATGTTGAACGATTTTACGGACTTGTTTTTCACTTAGCTCTACACGTAGTGCAAATTCTTTAGTTAACATAGTAATAAGTCCTTTCATATAAGTGATTTATGTATACGGACGTTTGTCTTCGGTTAGTGAAACGTCAGTCTTACCTCTATGTTAGTCTAAACTGTTTTAACAGTGATTTCAAGTAGTGCCTGCTATCATTTGCGCAAATCCATTTCTGTAAGTAAAGGATAAATAACACTTCTAGATATTCTGTTAGCAAATACATACTTTAATATATAATTCGATTTAATACTTGGACCATAAATATCTTTAGTTAATTCGATATTAGCTTTAATAAATAAATCCATAGGTCGTCCTTCAGAAAAACTTTTCAGACTGGGTGCTAAATAATCGATATCATATTGTCTTTCGAAACCATTTTCGAATAAAAACTGACGTCTGTTATCCATAATAGTTATCTCATCTTCAGACACTTCTTCAGGTTCTTTTGGCACTTCCAACATGATGAAGTTAACATCATGAGCATGTAGTTGATTAGATAATTTATTAATTTCTTTTTCCATACGCTTCAGTGTTAAATTGATTAATTCATCATGGTTAGGTTGATCAAGGGCTATTAAATATATTAAAAAAGCTGAGTTCGTCGTTGCTTCATAGTGAGCAGTAGCTAAACTCACTGGTTTTTCTGAGTCGATGCCTACTAAAAATAAATAATCATCTTTAGTACGCTCATTTTTTAACGATTGTTTAAATATTTGTTCGTCCTCTGTTAATCCGATATCAAACTTTTCGTCATATATCTTTAAAGCTGATTTGAACAATGGATCATCAATTGATGTTACGGCTTTAAATTCCATAGACACACCCCCCAAAATTATTGCGTTCATTATAACATAATAGTTATATTTGTAATTTATTAACGCATGATTCAAATCTTGTTAATAATTATTATGTAATAGAAAAAGAGCGGGACAGAAATCAAATTTTGATTTCGTATTCCCGCCCCCCACTAGGATAACTAAATATCTAGTGAACTACTATGCAGTTTCTAAATTAAAAATACAATTATGTTTCAGACTCAAAATTATTGTAATAAGTGTATCTCTACGATTTTGGCCCATTTGATTCTTCGGCATAATGATGCCCTACAACTGATTCACTTTCATAAGCAGCATTTGTTTTTTCTACTTCTTCATGTGAAGAAGTATCTCTCGCAGCTACGATAATGTATTTATCGTTCAGTATTTCCTTTTTATAATGTTCTTTTTCATCATCTGTAATATCGTAGTGAGATAAGACAACTTCTTCACCGTCTTCACCAGTCATAATCTTAGCGATTTTATCACTAAATGATCCGCTTGTTGCTATTAAACTCACTTCGGAATTATGTAATTCATCAATATGGAGTTTTGTTCTAGATAAAACGGATAGCTCTGATTCATCATATCCTTCAGAAACTTTTTCTTTAACTTTTTGTAATAATTCTTCTTCATTTTGTACAATTGTAAAATCTGTCATGTAAAATCCCTCCAGCCATTGTTTTAATGATTATTAAGTATTTACCCAGTTCACATATAGATAAAACGAATACAACTTTATTATATAACGGAAAGACAACTCTGACAAACATCATTTTCTCGCTATAGAAAACGTTTACATTTTCGAGAAAAAAGTAATAAAAAGGTCGTCATAAAGCGCTTACTTGTAATATGTGTATTGAAAATAAAGCTAAAATTTGCTATCATCAGTTAATAATTTATCTAACTCATATAATCTAAAGGATAAGGCTTTAGAAGTTTCTACCATGTCGCCATTAACGATATGACTATGGGTAACCAATACAATACATAAGTAATTCGAATTCATATGTTTTAAATCGTAGGAAGACATACACGTTTTAGAACACTTATCGCTACTGTTGTCACAAATCTAACCTTTTTACATATAATTTGGGAAATGAATGTGAAACAACCAATTTGGGCAACATTAGTTAAAAGTTGAAGAAGGGCTTCTTCTCGTATTGCAAGTTCACTCATAGATCCTGAAACTAAGTTAGTTTAGGACTTTTTTTGTACACAAAATGAGGAGGTTTTCGAGTGGATTTGTTGAAACAGAAAGTAGAAGCAGATGGTGTCGTTATTGATGAGAAGATTTTGAAAGTGGACGGATTTTTAAATCATCAAATCGATGCAAGGTTAATGTACGATGTAGGACAAACGTTTTATGAGCAGTTTAAGGACGAAGGTATTACTAAGATATTAACAATAGAGGCTTCAGGTATTGCACCAGCTATCATGGCTGCAATGCACTTTGATGTACCGTGTCTATTTGCGAAAAAAGCAGTGCCGAGTACATTAAAGAAAGATGTATATCAAGCAGATATCCATTCATTCACAAAAAACACGACAAGTACGGTCATTGTTTCAAATGAGTTTTTAGGTGAGCATGATCGCGTATTAATTATAGATGACTTTTTAGCGAACGGCGATGCATCACTTGGTTTAAACGAAATTGTAGAAAAAGCGCACGCGACTACGGTCGGTGTTGGCATTGTAGTAGAGAAAAGCTTCCAACCCGGTAGAGAGCGATTAGAACAAGCGGGTCTTACGGTTTCATCACTATGTAAAGTTGCTTCTTTAAGTGGAAACAAAGTAACGTTTCTAGGGGACGAAGCATGAAGACCTTTTTCTTAAGTTTACAACATTTATTAGCAATGTATGCAGGAGCCATCTTAGTTCCTATTATTGTTGGAACAAGTTTAGACTTCTCTCCAGAAGAGATTGCATTCTTAGTTACAGTAGATATTTTTATGTGTGGTGTGGCTACATTTTTACAAGTTTGGAAAGGTACTGGTACAGGATTACCTATTGTATTGGGGTGTACATTCACTGCAGTTGCACCAATGATTTTGATTGGTCAGACAAAAGGTATTGGTGACTTATATGGTTCACTATTTTTATCAGGTATCCTAGTTGTTGTTATTGCACCATTCTTTTCGCATTTAGTGAAGTTATTCCCACCTGTTGTAACAGGTAGTGTAGTTACGATAATAGGGATTAACCTTATGCCAGTTGCAATGAATTATTTAGCTGGTGGAGAAGACGCAAAAGATTATGGTGATGCTACGAATATTATGCTTGGTGCAGCGACGTTAATTATTATTTTGATCGTTCAACGATTTACATCAGGTTTTCTAAAATCTATTGCTATTTTAATAGGATTGGTTGCAGGGACGATTTTAGCTTCGATATTTGGTATTGTAGATGTGAAGCAAGTTGGAACAGCGCATTGGTTTGCGTTACCGCAGCCATTTAGGTTTTCAACTTTCAGCTTTGACTTAGGTGCGACGCTTGTATTTTTCATCGTTGCATTAGTCAGCTTGATAGAATCAACAGGTGTGTATCATGCATTAAGTGAGATTACAGGTAAGAAACTAGAACGTAAAGATTTCCGTAAAGGCTATACTGCAGAAGGCATTGCGATTATATTAGGGTCAATTTTTAACGCCTTCCCATATACAGCATATTCGCAAAATGTTGGGTTAGTATCGTTATCAGGTGCTAAAAAGAACAATGTGATATATGGCATGGTGATATTATTGATCATTTGCGGATGTATTCCTAAATTAGGTGCATTGGCGAATATGATCCCACTTCCAGTATTAGGTGGTGCCATGATAGCTATGTTTGGCATGGTTATGGCATATGGTGTTAGTATATTAGGTAATATTAATTTTAAGAATCAAAACAATTTGTTAGTAATTGCTGTATCAGTTGGGCTAGGAACGGGTATAAGTGCAGTACCTCAAGCATTTGAAGCATTGGGTGAGCAGTTTGCATGGTTAACTCAAAATGGTATTGTACTTGGCGCGATTTCAGCAATTATTTTGAATTTCTTTTTTAATGGAATAAAGAGTCAACAAAATACGGAAGTTATGAAATAATAACTATAAAACAAATAATAGGAGGCTATACCAGTATGTGGGAAAATAAGTTTGAAAAAGAATCTTTAACTTTTGACGATGTGTTGTTGTTACCAGCAGAATCAGATGTTTTACCGAAAGAAGTAGATTTAAGTGTTCAATTATCAGAAGGCATTAAATTGAATATTCCTGTGATTTCAGCGGGTATGGACACAGTAACTGAATCGAAAATGGCGATTTCAATGGCGAGACAAGGCGGACTTGGCGTAATTCATAAAAACATGAACATTGAAGATCAAGCAGACGAAGTTCAAAAAGTAAAACGCTCTGAAAATGGTGTTATTTCAAATCCATTTTTCTTAACACCTGAAGAAAGTGTTTTTGAAGCGGAAGCATTGATGGGTAAATATCGTATCTCAGGCGTACCAATTGTTAATAGTAAAGAAGATAGACAATTTGTAGGTATTATTACAAACCGTGATTTACGTTTTATTGAAGATTTTTCAATTAAAATTTCTGATGTGATGACTAAAGATGGACTAGTTACAGCACCTGTTGGCACAACATTAGATGAAGCTGAAAAATTATTACAAAAACATAAAATCGAAAAACTACCTCTAGTAAAAGAAGGACGTTTAGAAGGTTTAATCACAATTAAAGATATTGAAAAAGTACTTGAATTCCCATATTCAGCTAAAGATGCACACGGTAGATTATTAGTTGGTGCGGCAATTGGTATCGCTAAAGACACAGACATCCGTGCTAAAAAATTAGTTGAAGCTGGCGTAGATGCGTTAGTAATCGACACAGCACATGGCCATTCTAAAGGCGTGTTAGACCAAGTTGCGCATATTAAAGAGCAATTCCCACAAGTAACATTAATCGCTGGTAATGTAGCTACTACTGCAGGTACAAAAGCGTTATATGATGCAGGTGCAGATGTAGTTAAAGTAGGTATTGGCCCAGGTTCAATTTGTACAACACGTGTTGTAGCAGGTGTTGGTGTACCTCAAATTACAGCTATCTATGATTGTGCTACAGAAGCACGTAGACAAGGCAAATCAATTATTGCTGATGGCGGTATTAAATTCTCTGGTGACATCATCAAAGCATTAGCTGCTGGTGGACATGCGGTAATGTTAGGAAGCTTACTCGCTGGTACTGAAGAAAGTCCTGGCGCAACAGAAGTATTCCAAGGTAGACAATATAAAGTATACAGAGGTATGGGTTCATTAGGTGCTATGGAAAGTGGTTCCAATGACCGTTATTTCCAAGAGGACAAAACACCTAAGAAATTCGTTCCAGAAGGTATTGAAGGCCGTATTGCTTATAAAGGTTCATTACAAGATACAATTTATCAACTTATGGGCGGCGTAAGATCTGGTATGGGTTATACTGGTTCAAGAAACTTAGAAGCACTAAGAGAAGAAGCACAGTTTACACGTATGGGGCCTGCTGGACTAGCAGAAAGTCACCCACATGATGTTCAAATTACAAAAGAATCACCAAATTATTCATTCTAAGTCAAAGGAGATTTAAAAGTTATGGAAATGGCGAAAGAGCAAGAGCTCATACTTGTTTTAGACTTTGGTAGCCAATACAACCAATTAATTACGCGTCGTATTCGTGAAATGGGAGTGTACAGTGAATTACACGATCATGAAATGAGTATAGATGAAATTAAAAGTTTGAACCCTAAAGGTATTATCCTTTCTGGTGGACCAAATTCAGTTTACGAAGAAGATTCATTTACAATTGATCCAGAAATATATAATTTAGGTATTCCTATTTTAGGTATTTGCTATGGTATGCAACTTACAACTAAATTATTAGGTGGAAAAGTTGAGCGCGCTAATGAACGCGAATATGGTAAAGCAGTTATTAATGCTAAAACTGATGAATTATTCTTTGGTTTACCAGAAGAACAAAATGTTTGGATGAGTCATTCGGACAAAGTAATTGAAATTCCTGAAGGTTTTGAAGTTATTGCAGATAGCCCAAGTACAAGCTATGCAGCTATCGAAGATAAAGAGCGCCGTATCTATGGCGTACAATTCCACCCAGAAGTACGTCATACAGAATTCGGTAATGATTTATTACGTAACTTTGTACGTCGCGTCTGTGATTGTACAGGCCAATGGTCAATGGAAAACTTTATCGATATTGAAATTGAAAAAATCCGCAACCTCGTTGGCGATCGTAAAGTCCTTTCTGCAATGAGCGGTGGGGTAGATTCATCAGTAGTTTCAGTATTACTACACAAAGCAATCGGTGACCAATTAACATGTATCTTCGTAGACCATGGTCTTTTACGTAAAGGTGAAGGCGACATGGTAATGGAACAATTTGGTGAAGGTTTCAATATGAACATTATTCGTGTGGACGCACAAGAACGTTTCATGAGTAAACTAAAAGGTGTATCTGACCCAGAACAAAAACGTAAAATCATTGGTAATGAATTTATCTATGTATTTGATGACGAATCGTCTAAGCTAGAAGGCGTAGACTTCCTAGCTCAAGGTACATTGTATACGGATGTTATTGAATCAGGTACGAAAACTGCACAAACAATTAAATCACACCATAACGTTGGTGGATTACCAGAAGATATGGAATTCCAATTAATCGAACCAATCAATACATTGTTTAAAGACGAAGTACGGGAATTAGGTATCGAATTAGGAATTCCAGAACATTTAGTATGGAGACAACCATTCCCAGGTCCTGGACTTGGTATTCGTGTACTTGGAGAAATCACAGAAGATAAACTAGAAATTGTACGTGAGTCTGATGCGATTTTAAGACAAGTTGTACGTGAAGAAGGTCTTGAACGTGAGATTTGGCAATACTTCACGGTATTACCAGGCATCCAATCTGTAGGTGTTATGGGAGACTACCGCACGTATGATCACACAGTAGGTATTCGTGCTGTAACTTCTATTGATGGCATGACAAGTGACTTCGCACGCATTGACTGGGAAGTCTTACAAAAGATTTCAAGTCGTATTGTAAACGAAGTAGACCACGTTAACCGCGTCGTCTATGACATTACATCTAAGCCACCAAGCACAATCGAGTGGGAATAATATTGTAAAATGAAACACCCTCTTAGGCCATAGGCTTAAGGGGGTGTTTTTGTAATTTTCCGAGATAGATAATTTTAATAAACAGGGATGAAACAAAAATACTAGAAATGTTTATGTATATATATTTTAAATTGACGCCTATATTTATAAGTCTAGTATTTAAAAGTAAAATAGCTAACAGAATATATTTAGGTGGGGTTATAGGTTTAATAAGTGTGGTGGTAATTCTATTCCCAGACTTAAACCAACTTACAAGTGAGTTTATAATAGGCATAGTAATGGCTTTAATAGGTACTATAATCACATCTATTGGAGATGTATTATCTTTATACAATAATAATACTAATCCTGTTTTAGCAAATACTATAGGTATGTTATCGGCAGTTCTATTTTTAGTTATTTATACTGGGTTTAAAAGCTATTCATATACGTTGCCACAAGAGCCGAATTTTTGGTTCGGATTACTATACTTAGCTATATTATCTTCATTTTTAGCGTGGCTATTCTATTTAAAATTGATCAGTAATATTGGGGCCTCTGAAAGTGGGGATATGGTTGCGATGTTTCCAGCAATAGGAAGAGGCAGAAGTATCCTTATGGGAGAGACTCAAATCAGTTTAAACCTAATTGTGGGCATAGTTCTAGCTTGTCTTGGTGCATATTTAGCATTAAAGAAAAAAGAGATTGTCTGATTTAGATAATTCCAAAAGCAACAAAAGGGTGACTGTTATTAGAGTCGCCCTTTCAAAGGAAGAGTGTTTTAATTTATTTTTGATTTTTAAAATACATTAACGTTATAACTATAGAGTATACAAATAGGAATATTATGATAAACATCGCCATACTAAAACCTCATTTCGTTCAACTACAAATATAGTTTGTCGCGCCTATACAACCTAATGAAGTAATTAAGCCACATATTGTTGCTATACCGAAGCCACCCAAACCTGTGGTAATACCTAAAGCAACTAGCCCAACAACCTCCAGCACCACCAGTACCACAAAGTGATCCTACTGCCCATTCACACCAACCTCGTTCTTTGTGAGGTAAATTTTTATAAGAGTCAGCTTCAATTTCTTTCTTAGAAGAAACTTTGAAATTTTCATTATACAATTTACCGTCTTTGCCGAGATTAAAATTATAATATGGTTTGTTATTTAAAACTCCTTGTAAATTAACAAACTGGTTACCATTATGTTTTACAAATTTTGTGTACATTGAGTGGGCATAGAAAACTTTTCCGTTGGCTTCATTATATTTCAGTTCAACCATCGCTAAGTTATTATTTTGTTTAGCAAGGTTTTTACCAAAGATATAATTGATAGAGTACACATTTGTGTTCTCGCCTTTGTTTAGGTGAACGATTACATTTTCATCATTTATAGAGTCAATAGAAGTTGAAGTGGCATACTCTTTATACTCTTTGGAAGTTTTAATTATATTAATTATTTTTTTCTTAGTTTTAGTGCTGACATTACTTTTAGGCTTATGGACTCCTTCGCTGGCTGCGTGTGCTTGTTGAAAAAATGGAATAATGCTAAAAGAAATTACTAATACTAGCGATAAAAATGAAAATAAAAATTTTCTCAAAATAATTAACTACTTTACGCTCTTCCTTCATTATATTATATCATGAAATTATCATAGAAATTATTTATTGTATCATTTTTTATATAAATTATTTGACTTCATATTGTTCATTTTTTACAATGTGTGACTATTAGTAAGTGGCAACAAAGATTTAAAAAATTCATTGCATTCTAGTTTTATAAACAGTCTTCTTGTATTAATCATAGTACCCGATTTGTCTTCATCAACGAAAATACCATCATTAATCATTCTTATTCTCAAATCCACAAAATATACATACAAGAAAGGCAACAAATACTGATGGTACAAATAATGATACTACTAAAAGTGGTGTAGACATAAGTAAATAGTTATAATCATATTTATATTTACCAAAATTCATACATATCTTCCATTCCGTTTATTCTGCTTGTTTCGTCTTTTACAATTTATGTAGGCATTAATATCTAACGTTAGCAATGATGTGAAAAATATTAATGCGATTATAGATGTAACTATATAAGCTGTATTATCTTTAGTTATTATGGTGTATATTGCAAATACAATAAACATTAAAGGTATCGGAAAAGGTTTTAAAAATATCTTTCTAACATCTTTAGTATTTGATTGAGAATCGTTATATTTCATGAAATCCCTCCTATGTAATTGGTACTATTATTTCTCATAATTATCCATAGTAGTGCCATCTTTCTTAACTTGTTTACTGTTTGCTCTTAGTAATAATATCGTATTACAAACAAATATAATTGCTAATACGATTAAAGCTGTTGATCCACCTATATTGGTGAAATTCAATATAAATAGGATGATCATAAGCGCAATGTTAATTGTGCTGTGTATAAACAGAGACTTGCTCATTTTAATTTCCCCTTAAGTGAATTGGTTTCTAAAAAATTTTAAAGACTATTAGATGTTCACTTACTAGTTTAATTTCTGGTGATTATTATAAATTAGAAACTTTCGTGTCACTATAAAGTATGCCGACGCCACAGCCGCTATAACCCATTTGATAATCGAATTTAATAATCTCGATATATGGATTTTCTGTTAAAAATTCATTCACTTTTTTATTTAATCCTTTTTCTGTCATTGAAGTAAAATTTATGAATTTCATAATTGCATCAATCCTTTTTTATATTATGTATTCTTATTTTATTACTCGCTAGTAGAATATTTTTTCTTAACAACTAAATAATTTACGACAATTAATATAAAAGTTGCAGCTAAAAATATAATTTCAGGATAGTTCATGAAAAGGCTGCCTTTGGTATCCCAAAAACCAAAAAGTCGAAATATAAGTATGAGTACTAAAATATAAACTAGCCAAACACAGGTTCTGGCTAAAATTTCAATGAATATTTTCTTTTGTCTTTTATTATATCGGCTATTGTTCTTGTTATTATCCACAGCTTCACTTGGTAAATACTTGCTTGTTATCACTGTCCAAATTGATGAAAATATCAAAATAGCAATGAAGAATAAAAGTAATTTCAAAATGGTATCTCCTTATTAATTAATCAACAATATAAGTATAATCCATTTTGTATTGCTTTTAAATATATTATCAATGAAATATTTATGGCAAAAAAATTATGTTAGTGTAGTGTTTGAAGAATTAAAAACTAAGGAGATGTATTGATGAAGAAAGAAGAGGATTTAGACACGGGTTTTATGATTTCTAGTTTTATAAATATCTTTCTTGTATTAATCATAGCTTTCGGTTCATCTTCATTAAGTATGCCATTATTAATTATATTAGTAATAATTACCATGCTAAATGCAGGTTACCTCGTTTATAAAGCTATGAACATAAGAAAAAAACACAATAATTAAGCTTACATATCATTATAAAAAAGGAGATATATTTATGATCATCACAATCTTCATTATAGTCTTGCTCGTTAATTTTCTAGAAGCATTGTATTTATTAACAAAGTGCTGGCATTTAAAGAAAAATAATGCGCCAGATAAAGAATACAAAAAAATGATTGATAAAGTGGCACCCATATTGAGTTGGACAATGATTATTTCGGTAATATTGTTAGTGGGCACATTTCTAGTTGGTTAGCTGAATTATAAATTTTATTTATAAGGTTCTATATGATGTAATTTATGATATAAATGTTAAAATGGATGTCCTTATACAAGTGTTTGTATAAGGACATTCTCAAGCTAAGGAGATTTATTAATATTGAACAAAGTGATAGATTATTTCACTAAAGCACTTTATTTTTGTTTAAACCTCTGTATTGCAATATTAGGAGTTATTTTAGTCGTATTTTTATTTCAAGAATGTTGGGGTATGATTTATACCTTTATAGAAAATAAAAATGTGAAGTATAATTATGTCGTAGAGAAAATGTTGATTGCTTTCATGCATATCGAATTCATACTTTTAATCATACAATATTTCAGAAAGAATTATCATTTCTCATTACAATTTTTTATTTACGTAGGAATTACGGCAGTGATTCGATTTATTATTGTAGAGCATTATAATGCAATTGAAACATTGCTTCTTGCAGTGACAATTGGTGTATTAATATTTTGCTTACACTTATTGAAACGCTATTCATTAGATTAAAAATTAAGACACAGATTTTGTGACTGAAATACTAATAAGCATTTAGAATGTAAAAAAAGGAGATTTATAATTGATAAATAAGGTAAAAAGCACATTAAGTAAATATGTAAAAAACGGTAAATTAGAGCAAGGCTTGTATAAAATAAGCGATACACTTAAAAAGAAAACTGGCAAAGATTATTCAAAATATGTTAGTAAAATAATGGATCAATTACGTAAAAGAGTATAATATAGCCTGGAACTAGAGTCATTTGAAACAATGGAGCACACCTAATAGAGTGTCTTCATTGTTTTTTTTGTAGTGAATTTATGTTCTAAACGGTGATGTAATTAATGATTATATTAATGAAAGACGTAGTGCACACAGGTTTAACTGTAAATAAAATGAGTAGAGCAACACAATATATTCGTATCAAAGATTAAAAATTAAAATTAAATTAGAAATAGGGGTGTACAAAATGAGTATAACTCGTTATAATAGGTATTAAGTAATTTAGTTCGTGAAATTGATTTGTAGTTTTATTCTTTTGAATTTACTCCTTTTGATTTTTTAAGACAGATTACAAATATTAGTGCAAAAGCACATGGAGGAATTTAATATGAATAACGGTACAGTTAAATGGTTTAATGCAGAAAAAGGTTTTGGTTTCATCGAGGTTGAAGGTGGAAACGACGTATTCGTACACTTCTCAGCAATCACTCAAGAAGGCTACAAATCATTAGAAGAAGGCCAAGCTGTTGAATTCGAAATCGTTGAAGGCGACCGCGGTCCTCAAGCAGCTAACGTTGTTAAATTATAATAACGGCTAAAAGACGAGTATAACTCGTCTTTTTTTATGCCTAAATTTAAATTTCAAAATGATTAATGAAAGTATCAACGCGAAATCCCTTAATCTATCTAGATTAAGGGATTTTATTATGCAATATTATCTTGTTTTTTAAAACTTTTATTTCTAATTAAGATGAACAAGATATTAATGACACAGGCTAAGATACCAACCATAATGACATAATTTGATCCTAGTGTAGTGATAAATATACCACCAATAAATGTACCAATCGTTGTTCCTGAATTTACAGCTGATAAAAATATACCATTGGAAAGATCTGGTGCATCAGGAGCAGATGAAGTAATTACATATTGTGTGATATTTGCGGAAATTCCGGCTAGTGTACCCCAAAAGATTGAAATGATAGCCATTGGTATAAGGAAAGATCCTAAGCCAAACATTGATACATATATAATAATTAACGCAAACGGTAATAGAAAAATTGCTGTTTGTGGAATAGAAGTTAATAGTTTTCCCGCAATAATATTTCCTAAAATGTTGGATATACCATATAGGAATAAAATTATGGATACATAGTGACTAGGCGCTTCTGTCACAATATTTAAGTAATCGGTTAAGTAACTGTAAACACCAAATATAGCAGCATTAAATAGTATAGAAACGAGGATAGATATCCATGTTAAAGGACGTTTTAATACACTAAGTTGTGTGCCGTAAGTCACAGATTTTTTTGTTGGCATTTTAGGTATAAAGATTAATGTTAAAATCAAAACGATTATATTAACCAGTGCAAAAAATGATAAAGCAATAGACAAGTTGAATTGAGTTGCTAAGAAATTAACGATAGGTACACCTACAACCATGCCTGAAGAAACACCAATAAATACACGAGCTACAGCCTTAGGTGCATCTTTAGAATTGACCGAATCAGACGCGACTGAAAAAGCTAAGGCGATATATACTGGGTGGAAAATGGCTGGAATTACTCTAGCGATTAATAAAACAGTAAAACTTGTAGTGAATACTGAAATGATATTACTAATAATAAAAATTAAAAGCACAATAATCATCACTTTTTTTCTTTCCAATTTAGATAATAATAAAGGCATAATTGGACCTGATATTGCTATGCCAATAGCAAAAATGGAAACGAGCCAACCAGCAGTTGAAGTGCTAACACCAAAACGTTCAGCAATTTGAGGTATTAATCCGATGAAACCCATCTCAGTATTTAAGATACCAAAAACACCAATAGTTAAAATGAGTATAATTAAGTTATTGTTTTTCACTATGTACCCCCTACAGAACTTTTATAATAAAAGTGTAAAGGGTATAAATAGTTATAACAAATACTTAATTGTAATTATTAGATATGCTTAAAACGCATAATGAGGAGAAATGTAATGGAATTAAAAACCCTATATTATTTTGTAACGATTGCAAAAGAAGAGAGTATAACACGTGCTGCTAACACATTGCACATTACGCAACCAACTTTATCTAGACAAATTAAAGATTTGGAAAGTGAACTAGGTGTAAAACTTTTTAAAAGAAGCAACCACAGTATCTATATTACAGATGAAGGGCTATTACTAAAAAAGAGAGCTGAAGAATTATTAGAAATGTCTCACCAAATACAGGATGAATTTAAATTTATTGATAAAAACATTGAAGGTAATGTCTATATAGGTTGTGGTGAAACTAAAGGGATGCAAGTAATAGCTAATGTTTTTAAAAATATTCAATCAGTGTATCCTAGTATTCATTTTCATATATATAGTGGTAATGCAGAAGATATTGAGAGTCGGTTAGATAAAGGATTGTTGGATTTTGGGATATTTATTCAACCAGCAAACTTAAATAAGTATAAAGCATTAAATTTACCGTCATTAGATCATTGGGGGGTAGTAGCTAAAAGTGATAGTACCTTAGCACAGCAAACTTTTGTAACTAAGGAGGATTTATTAACGAAACCGTTAATTTGTTCCAGACAAGTTTTAGATACAACGATTTCTAAAAATGAATTTGCAGATTGGTTTGGTAGTAGTTTTGAAGCACTGAATATTGTAGGTACTTTCAATTTAGCATATAACGCTGGATTAATGGTCAAAGCTGGCATAGGGTATGTCATCACTTTGGATAGTATTATCAACACTTCTATTGAAAACAAACTTAGTTTTGTACCGCTAAAACCGAAATTAATAGCAAAACATAATATCGTATGGCGCAAAGACCATACTTTTTCTAAAGCAGCACAACTTTTTTTAGAAAAAGCGACGGAAATTTGCCAGTAATTTATAAGAATTAGAACCAAATTATTTTTCGTTTAATTGGTGCATATATGTAAAGTGAATACGATTTTAAAGGAAATTATATGAAGAAAATTGAAATTCATATACAGAAAAAACGGGGATAAGGATGGTTTTGAAAAACAATTAAAACAAGATGCACTTGTTTGATATTAGAAGATGTAAGTCATTTCAAAAACAGAAAAGCACTTACTATCACGAATAACTTAAGATGCGTTATATGTAAACATTCCTTTTAAAAATTTATATTACAAGGAATGTTTTTTGAAGTTTAATATCGACTTGTAGTTGGAAATTAACCTAGTTTCTTACAACATCAATGCTTGTATTGATGATGAATAGAACAAGCAATGTAAGCGTAAATGCGCCTATAAATGCTGTGATTAAGAAATACATACCTGATGGTATTAATAAAGATGTGCCTATAAATGCACCTAAAACACCTGAAATCAGACTGACAATGACAGTGGGAATTGAGTTGCTCGTTAACCAAAGCGATAAACTGATGCCTACAATAGCACCTACGATTAGTGTAAGAATGATACTCATCAAAATCCCTCCAGTAGGTTATGATTTACGTCCAGTGTAACACTTATTTATAGACAATCTAGTATGAAGACTTGTAATATTACTGCATTTGTTAGTTAGATAAAACAATTGTACAACCGCTTTTGTAATGAAATGCTTGAGCCATTAGTGGTAATGTGATTAATAGGTTAAAGCTAAAAAGGGGAAAAGGAAATAGCTTTAATTATTTAGCGATATTATAAAAATTTTCTTGAAAGTTAAACTTTTAACATATAACTTTCGTATGTTTATTGTATACATATGTAAATATACATATAGGATAAGTATTTCTAGATACTGAATTTAAACTAAGGAGGGGACGGCATGATAGATGAAAATGATCTTTATAGATCAATAATCGATAAAAAGGACAGTGAGAGCTTAGAAATCCTATATGATCGATATGAGTCATTGTTATTTAATTTGGCTTACAAAATCACAAAAGATGTTCAATCTAGTGAAGAAGTTTTGCAAGATGTTTTCATGAAAATTTGGAATCAAAAAGCAATTTTCAAACCAAACAAAGGAAAAATGTCGACTTGGCTTATTACGTTATGCCGTAATAAATCTATAGATATGTTAAGAAAAAATAAGCATATTGAAAATGAGTTTGATGAGGATTTCCAAGGAATACAAAACAATAGTCTACCAGAATATGACTTATTGGATAAGGAAGTCTCTGAAGAAATTAAAAAAATGATTTCACTTTTAAATAAAGATCAACAAAAGATCATTTATTTGTTTTATTATAAAGGTTTGAGTCAGCAAGAAATTGCTGATAAATTACAAACTCCATTGGGAACTGTTAAGAGTAGAATGAGACTGTCAATTAAGCATTTGAACGATTATTCCAAAAAACATTTAAGAAGGGAGCGTGGAGAAGATGAAAGATAATAGAGTTGATAAGCTATATGATTATTTTAATGGCAATCTGAGCGAAAGTGAAAAAGAGCAAGTTGAAAAAGAATTAGATTTGTCATCTGAAAGCCATGAGACTTTAGACGACTTAAACGTTCTTCACGATTCACTTCCTTATAGTAATCAAGAAATTGAACCGCCAACAGGTATGAAGAAAAGAATTTTAACGTCGGTGCTAGATGAAGACAACAATTCAAACGAAGAAGCAGAAAAAGAACAGCAAGAAGATGAAATTGATACAACAAGTGCAAATAACAATCATGAAAATCAACAAATAGCGCATATTTCGAAACATAAGAAGAAAAAATCTAAAAGTGTTATTACCAAACGCGTATCGATAGGCGTTATAGTAGCGCTATTGTTCTTATCTATTATAGGTAATGGCGTGCAATACTTTGGATATAAGGAATCTCAAAATCAATCATCTTCCATGATTAATACGAATGATGCGAAACCAATAAATTTAAATTCTATGGCCAGAGATGAAGTGCAAGGGCAAGCCTATCTGTCTAAATCTAATGGTACGAAAGATAGAAAATTAATGGTTGAAGCCAATGATATTGAGCCAACAGAAGGTAATGAAGTTTATCAAGTATGGATATTAAAAGGCGAGCAAGCACACCCTGCAGGAACATTTGCGAGTGCGAATGATAAAGGCATGGTTGTTTTTGACTTAAGTAATGTAGATGTTGATAAAGAAGATAAAATAGCAATTACACTAGAACCATCACCTAATAATAAACAACCTAAAGGACAAATGATTATGTCTAGTAATGAAATTTAACTTGGTTTTGATTTAAAAAATTATTTTGAAAGGATCACAGATTAATGTGATCCTTTTCTTTGATTTATACGTATACTTTATAATTACTTTTTTAATATGCATATTTAAGTATTATAAAATAAACGATAAATGTTGGGTGAATATAATGAAAATAACTGTTGAAGATATATTATTAACAATTGGAGAAAACATAGTTAAGAGTTCATTAAGCGTAAAAGTGAAGACAGATAAGATTTGTGAAAAAATTACGTCAATGTATCAAGATATTCAGCAAGACACAATATTTATGTTGAAGTGTTCGGATAATACGGTTTATTATGCGGAACGTGCAAATGAAATGAAACCATTGATTATGATTACAGATGCGAGTCCGTCTACTTTTAAAGATTTCGAATTTAATATGCCCATAATTTATATCAATGATTTTCCTAATGTGGCTAATCAATTAGTGAAGTTATACTATGGAGATGCCATTGACGCTTTAAATTTTATTGCAGTGACGGGTACAAACGGAAAAACAACAACCTGTCATATGATTGGAAATTTATTAACACAGTTAGGTGAAAAAGTAGCTATCATCGGTACGATGGGCGTGTTTGATAGTCATTATAACAAAATGAAATTTAACCATACGACGCAAACGACGCCGATGTATTTTGAAATGGGAGAAATCATAGATTATTTTTATCGTGAAAATTATGATTATGTAATTTATGAAGCAACTTCTATTGCTTTAGAACAAAGACGCATTGACTTCATTCAAAATGAGTTAGCAGTATTTACTAACTTTAGTCCGGAACATCTTGAATATCATGGCACAATGGAAAATTATTTAAATGCTAAGTTAAAGTTGGATAATCTAAGTAAATCGAATTTAGTGAATTGGGACATGACTGAATATAGATCTATAGCAAAAGATGATTTATATTTTTCAAATCAAGAAGAAACATATTACCAATATCATGCGGAAAATAGTCATATTGATATCATTATCGATGGAGCGAAGTATTGTGTTCATCCTACTTTTGAGGGTGGGCATAATTACATTAACCTAGCGACGAGTATGTTTGCATTGCATAAAATGGATTTCGATATCGAAGTTATTATTCAAGCAGCTCATGTGATTGAGTCACCTTTACATCGTTTTCAAATTATTGACATAGGTGCATATACGATTATTTTAGATTTTGCACATACAGCTTTAGCAGTTAGAGAATCAGTAAACAATGCTTTAAACTATACGGACAGTATTGGAAAAAAATTAAATACGATGATTACTGGTATAGGCTTAAGAGGTTTTGATAAAATCGCTTTGACTGTCGATGATCTTCCTGATGGTGTTCATAAGTTGATGCTGGCTGCAGAGCAAGTAGGGTATGTAGATCCTAAACTTATTATCAAATTTATGAATCAGCATTTACCTGATAGTTATAAAAAGAGTGTGGTTTTAAATGGATGCTCGAGAAAGGAAGGTATACGAGAGCTATTATATGCTACAGATAGCAATAATGAGGTCATCTTGCTTACTGGTATTAATGAACCGCAAAACTTTAAAGGTAGTAAGTATGACCATGATGATCAATCATATATAGAAGAAATACTACAAATGGATATAATTTAACTTAATTGGCAGTGGCTGAATGAATTGAAAATGCGCTTATACCAAGTCTTTAAAAAAACTACTATTGCATTTATGAAGACAAGTAATTATTATACAAAATCTTCAACGCTTGAGTTCCATTTTATAGTCGGCTTTGCCGAGGTGGGCTCATACGTCGAAATATTATTAGAAAAATTAGATTTCTATCTTGCTCCCTAACAATCATTTATCATATAAAACATAAAAATGTGCCAACAAAGTCGCTGACTTTGTTGGCATAGTAAAAGGACCTATAATCAGGTCCTTTTTTGTTACTATTTATTAACTTATCATTACTTTCATTAAATATCCTTGTTCGTCGAAGTGTGCTGTATACATGCCATTATTTGTTTCATAAGTCATATATGAGCCGTTTTCTGTTTGTCCTTCGTCAGACATATGGTTAGACATATGTGCTTCTTTGAACATTGCTTTGCTTACCGTATCGGCTTTAGTATCAAAAGTGATATTAACGACTTGGCCATCTTTATTCATATCAACCATTGTGTCATTCACTTTTTTACTTGTAGACACGTCTTTATCATTTGTTGCAGTGTTAACTTTGTACCCATCAATCATTACGTTATCGTATTTTAACGCTCTTACAAAATCATAATCTTGAGTGAAATGACCATCATATGTTGTGTAGCCAGTGTAATTATAATATGGCATCATAGTTTCTTCCATATTGCTGTTCATCATATTGCCTTGCATATCATTCATGCCTTGTTCCATTGGCATATCACTGTGATTCATATTACCTTGCATATCATTCATGTCTTGTTCCATTGGCATATCACTGTGATTCATATTGCCTTGCATATCATTCATGCCTTGTTCCATTGGTATGGCTTGTTGTTGCATATTGTTGTTCATGTTATTTTCTTGAGAATTCATTGTGTCCGCATGTGCAGTGTTATTTCCAATTACGCCATTTCCTGCTCCTAATAAAAAACCTGTAGCTGCGACTGTTGATGATAATACTAATAATTTTTTATTCATAAAGCTTCACCCCTATTTTTAGTTTTTAAAGTAATTCATGTTGTCTAACCTTAATTCTCATTAGATTTTAACTACCAAATTAAATCCAAAATAAGCTTACACAACTAGCCCCCTTTTTAATTTGACTCAATAAATATACGTTTTCTTTTTAGATAGAGTTCACATTTTAGAAATTTTCTTTGAATTATTTTTAAAACGCTATATTCATTCAATCTACTTACTGCTCTCAAATATTGTCATGGACTTTATAAAAAAACGGTTAATCATAACAAAAAGTTATAATTAACCGTTAAAGATATAAAATTCATTTAACTAAAGTAGTTCATTTACAAGATATATTATTCATAATAATTATAAAATGACTGCTACTTTTTTCCTAGTGAAGAATGCGATGGTAAATGTGCCGCTTCATTATAATTTAAAATTGTAGCTTGTTTATTCGTTAGTTTAAGGGTACTTAGACTGCCATTAGACAACCTTGGTGAATCAGTACTGATTTCTCCATTAGAATAGTAAGAAAATACTGCTTTAATAAATGCGCCATGAGAGACAATTAGAATTTTTTGATCTTTGTACTGTTCTATAACTGAGTTTATCCCATTAAGAAAGCGATCTGTTACGACGTGTGCTTGTTCTTTGTTTGGGTAAAGTCGATCGGGATATAACGCTGTACGTTCTTCTGTTGATAATCCCTCAGCATCGCCGAATGAAATTTCAATAAAGGCCTCCATTTCTATCAAAGGTATAGTGAGTTGTTGCTGAATAATTTCTGCTGTCTTTTTCGCTCTCGCTAATGGGCTCGTGATGATAATATCCCATTCTGAATGATTTAGAAATTTGCTGCATGCTTCGGCTTGTTTAACGCCTGTGTTATTTAATGGTACGTCTGTGCGACCTTGTAATTTCCCTGCTGTATTCCAGTCTGTTTCCCCGTGTCTAATAAAACAAATTTCCGTCATTGATATCAACCTTTATCATAGTTTTTTTTAATTCAAAATTATATTATTACCATTTACTCATATATAGATATGTATAAATGTGTCATGTATCTTATAGCTTAGTTTCTCATGTATCTATTCATTTTACAAAAGTAGTTCTATAATTAAAAATTTATCATCTTTAAATATATTTAGTATTGTAGTAACGTAATTAGCAATAGTATAAATAGGTCGCTATAATACTTTTTACTGGTTGGTAAATTGACTGCGATTATTTTAATAAAAGAAGCTATTTTAAAATGAATATAGTAACATTGAATGATATAGAGTATATAAGATTTTAAAATATGGTGAGTTAAAATTAAGTTATTGTAGAAAGGTGGGGTAAGATGTCGGAACTTTATCGTACACACAGAATTAATGAGCGTTGGGGCGTTATTATAGCTATTGTTTTTATAGCTTCGACATTAAGAGCGCCACTTACTTCTGTAGGTCCTGTAATCGAAGAGATTAAACAAGTGATGGAAATTGATAATAGTGTAGCGGGTATTTTAACTACTATACCACTGATTATTTTTGCGATTGTATCACCACTTGTCTCTAAAGTTACGTCACGCTTAACGATGTCGCGCACGATATTTTACTCTACGATATTATTGATTGTTGCGTTGTTTTTACGTATCGCTGGTGACTTTAATTTGTTTATTATTGGGACATTATTGCTGGGTATTGCCATTGCATTTGGGAATGTCGTCTTACCAAGTTATGTTAAATGGTATTTTCCAATGCAAATTGGATTAGCGACAGGTATTTATAGTGGGACGATGAATTTTACAGCTGGCTTAGGTGGGGGATTAAGTTTTCCATTATCCGAAATATCACCTATAGGATTTAGATTGTCATTATCTTTTTGGATTATCTTTGGTGTAATTGCGTTATTGTTGTGGATACCTAAAGCACGTACAGGTGCCAAATTGGAACAAGCGACAGTGGATCAGTCGAAACTAAAGACTTCAAAAAAAGTAAATATTGTAAAGTCTAAATTAGCGTGGATGGTCGCATTGACGATGGGATTTCAATCGATGGTGTTCTATACGATGGTTGCATGGGTGCCTTCAATTCTCATAGATAGAGGGTTAGAACCCACCACAGCAGGCTATTTATTGATGTTAAATCAATTCTCTCAAGTTCCTATGACTTTTATATTTCCAATTGTTGCTTCTAAGTTGAAAGATCAACGTATTTTAGTCGTGATTATTACAATATTATTCTTAATCGGATTTAGTCTGTTCTTTACACAATCACTCGTGCTATTGATTATTGGTATTGTGATTGCAGGTTTAGCTATGGGGGCATGTTTCAGTTTATGTATGACATTCTTCTCGATTCGTGCGAATACAAGTGAAGGCAGTATATCACTTTCAGGGTTTGGACAATCTGTCGGTTATTTAATTGCTGCAATTGGACCATTCCTAATTGGTTATCTGTATGATGCAACTGGAAGTTGGAATTCAGGTGTTGTCGCATTAATCATTATGTCCATTTTAATCTTTATTTTTGGCTATCCTGCTGCTAAAAATAAAGTGGTTGAAGATGAAACGTAATAAAATTCGGAAAATAAATGATAAAAAACGCGGTCGTTTGAGTTAAAAAAGCGACTGCGTTTTTATGTTAGCTTAAAAGAGAATTTTTAATGAAATTATTCATGTTCATGTATTGCTGTTTGTATTGCTTGAGCAAAGTCATACATTGCAAAGCTCCAATTACTTTGATCTTGCCTAGAATTCATAGTTAGGTCTTGGTTGTTAAAAAAGGATTGTCGTAATCCAGTCGTTAATTCTAACTGTACACCTGCATTTTGATTGTTTTTATTGACAATATTTTCGTCAGCTTCACCTTCTAAATGACTAGGGGATGTTTGTACATCGAAATCTTTAAGCTCTAATTGTTCTTCGATAGACGCTTTTAAAGCATCATCTTTACCACCAATATAAACGATAGGTGCATCGCCGTTTGCACCATGAATCATGACAGAATTTGATACTTGTTGTTGCATATCTTCTATAATAGGTTCATCAAAGTTAACTGAAGTTACATGTAAACTTGCGTTGTTCGTGGAACGTATACCTTGGAAGCTATAGTAATTATATGCCCCCTTGGTAGCAGTTAGTTTTGCTACTTCACTAGTTCCAGGTTCGATATTACCTCCGTGTATTGCTGCAATAAGCGCGTTGCTCTGGTTGTTGTTATAAGTGATTTCCCAGTCGCTACCTTCTTCGGTGTCTTCCATAAGTTCAGTCATTGACGTGTATAAATCATTGGCATAAATCGCTTTAGGAGATAAAGTAAGGAAAAAACAAAATGTTAAAAAGCATATAGTGGAAAATGAAGTGATCTTTAAAAATGAGGTGACTCTTTGATTAGAACTATACATACGACAACTCCTATTGATATTAAATCATATTTTATAAATATAATAATAGCATACAATTGTAAATGCTATAAAACATTTATAAAATCAAAAATATATGTTAGGTTGTGAAAAGTAAAAGTTCATTGTACAATAATTGTTCATGCCCTCGGGCATGATAACTAGAGGCAGGTCTGTAACATGCCCTTGGGCATGTTAACAGACTTCCTCTTAGTTACGGGCTGCCTTTTGGCGGCTCGTTATTTTTTTTGAGTGTAAAATATGTTACAATTCAAATCCTGCCTCTTAAATAAAACAATGGAGGTTTACAATTATGATAAATATTATTTCGGCGATTGGCTCACTTGGTACATTTATAATGGCACTGTTTTACTTTATATCAGTCAGTGTGCAACTGTACCAAATGAAAATCAGTTTTTTACCGGCGCTCGGTTTTAATCAAATACTGATTACTAGAGACCATGATGAATTAAACTTAAGAAATACTGCTATTGATAGTGATGAAGACCAAGATTTTTTGAAATTATATAACTTGGGTGGCGGTGCTGCTAAAAATATAAAAATAGAAATCTATCTTGGTAATCAAGACATCTTGCAAACAAAATATGTTAATATTTTACCTAGTAAAGAAGGTTATTTGTTACCGATTAATAAAGACGTTTATTCGGAAATTGAAAGTACAATTAAGAATAACGGTTATGAATCTGATTTAAATGTGAGAATAGCTTACCAGCATAATGTAAGTAGAAAAACACAAGAAATACATTTAAATGGTAAAATTGACACTTTTAATGCGTATGATGAAAAATCAATATATGAATTACAATTCTTTAACATGAACCAATAACTAAAAACTAAGAGAAGTCATAAATGTTAATAATTCATTAAAATACCCCCTTCAAAAGTAACACGAAAATGTGTTGGATTTTGAAAGGGGTATTTATTTTAAAAAAGTAATAGTTTATATGCTTTGTACGCATTATGAATTTGAATTACAATAAATGATGAAACTAAATTTTGGAGTGACAAAGATGATAAATGTTAAGGCGCCAAACCCAATATTTTTGGAAAATAATGAAGCGGAACGGGCTATATTATTATTACATTCATTCACGGGTACGGTGAGAGATGTAAAATTACTAGCCACTAAATTACATAAAGCGGGTTTTACATGTTATGTTCCTGCATACAAAGGTCATGGTTTAATGTTAGACACGTTGATGACCTATGATATTGAAGATTGGTGGCAAGATGTATTAGAGGGTTATCAATTTTTACAGGATAAAGGTTATTCAAGTATTGGTGTCTGTGGTATATCATTAGGTGGTATATTATCACTCAAATTGGCAGAGCATCAACCTATAGATGCGATAGCTATTATGTCTACACCATATCGAAAAAGTGATGCTGGTCTCTCTGGTAGATTGACTTATTATGGTCAACGTATGGGCGACTTGGTTGGTTTACAACAATCAGAGGTAGTGCAACAAATTGCGAATATTGAGCGCTATGCACCAGGACTTAATCAATTTCAAATCGTAGTTGAAGATGTGATGTCAAAATTAGATCAAATCACTGCACCCATTACTATCAAATTCGGTGAACAAGACGATGGCGCTTATGCAACGAGTGCGCGTTATATCTATGATCGTATTACACATGAACAAAAAGAAGTGAAAGGTTATGGGCCATCCAAACATTTAATGACTTATGGTGAAGGTCATATAGAAGTAGAACAAGATGTTATTGCATTTTTCGAAGATTATTAACCTTTTAGCACGAAAAAGCTTTTAGGACACTAATGCTCCAGATAAAAAATGATGATTTCTACTGAAATATAGTAGAGATCATCATTTTTTTACCTATTTACAACAATGGGACAAAAAGCGAATTTAAATTTAGGCTTATATTCGCTTTCTTTTACCGTAATCTTATCTTGGAATAAATTTTAAGTTCTCCAAAATGTTGAACAATCGGCTTTATCATCAATGTTGAATTGAATTATATCTTTTAATAATCTGTAATCGACCTCTTGAGTCCATTTTATTCGAAATAGATTGTTCGTTTGTGAGTAACCAGCGGCATCAATACGTTCACTAAATTCAGTCATGCCTTTCGCTTCAGGTGCAATTGAAAAGTGTTGTTTTGCTTTACTAAAAGCGAGAATAAAAGTACCGTGATCTGTGAACATAGGCTGGTTCCATTTTATGGTTGTCTCAAGATTAGGAAAGGTTTCTGAAATCCAATTGAAAATCTCAGTCATTGTTTTTTTGTGTTTATCATTATCTATAGTTTGTAAAAATTCATTGAAATTATCCATGTAATATCCCATCCCCTTTTAAAAATATAACTAAAATAAATTTATTTGCATAATATCCATTTTAGCAAAGCTAATTATGACAAACCATCATAAAGCAAAATAAGAAAAGGCTATGACAGCGAAACCAATATTATCTCCAGCTCGCTTGTATAGAAACACAATGAATTTATAACGATTTTGCTGGTTTATTTTTTAAGAGAAAATCTATTATTAATCCAACGATAAGTAAGACTATAAATGGTATGAGCCAACTTAATTGAATATCAGAGAGTGGTAACACTTGATATAACGCATTCAGTGGTTGGAATAATTTGAAATCATTGAGTATCTGTAACACTGAAATAATTAAAGTCACGATAGTAGGAATGATAAACGCAAATTTCATTTCAAATGGAATAAAAATACTTACTAATGAAATGAGTACCAATACAATCGACGTTGGATATATAAATGTTAACAAGGGCACTGCAATTTCTAATATCAGTTCTAAACCTAATGTTGAAACTAAAAAGCCTAATAATGAAAAGATAAGCACGAAAATTTTATATGATACTTTCGGTAATTTTTTCATCGCAAAGGCCGCACATGCATTTACTAATCCAACACAAGTAGTTAAGCAAGCCAATATAACGATGATGCCAAATAATAGGTTGCCAAATGAGCCAAATACACGTAACGAATTAAAAGTTAAAATTCCTGTGCCATCTTTAAAGCCAGCTTGAGTTGTTGTAGCACCTACATAAGCCAGTGCAAAATAGATGACTAATAGTAAAATAGCAGAGATCAAACCAGCTTTAATTACGTTTTTAACGAGTGTTTTTTGATCGGTAATGCCGTTCATTTTGAAGCTTTGCACAATCACAACAGAAAAGGCTAGCGCAGCCACAAGATCCATCGTGAAATACCCCTCTAAAATACCTGATACGAGTGGAGTTTGTGCATAATCACCACTTGGTTGGCCAATTGAACCTTCTGGATTTATGATTACTAGAATACATAAAATAGCTATAATAAATATTAAAATAGGTGTAAGGTATTTACCTAAATTATCTATAATACGATTTGGATATAATGCGATAAAATAAACAATTAGGAAAAATATTATTGAAAATACGATTAATGTAACATGATTATGTACTGGTAAAACATGATTTGTTCCAATTTCGTACGCAACATTTGCAGCACGTGGGATACCATATAATGCACCGATAGATAAATAAATAAAGATAGCAAAGATTGTCCCAAAAATAGGGTGGACTTTGTTACCAATACTTTCAACGCCGCCATTCATATAAGCTACGACGATTACTGTAAGATAAGGCAATAAGATGCCTGTTATAGCGAATCCAGTCATAGAAACCCACATATTTTCTTGAGCTGTATAACCTAACATAGGTGGAAATATTAAATTTCCGGCTCCAAAGAAAAATGAGAATAACATTAGACCAGAAATTAAGATGAGTCTGTTCATTTCTAATACCTCGATTTAAAGGAAATTTACTTGCACAAAACGTAAGCAACTTTAACATATATTTCTTGTTAATTCAATAAGATGTCAGATAATTTTCAATATTAAAAGTATTGTGTTTTATAAACGTCATAAAATGTTCAATGTAACAGAAGGCTCTCATGTTTTGTCTTAAGATACATAGTGCGCACCAACAAAGGAAATTTATATTGAGACAATCACTGAAAAATGTTATAGTAATTGCTATGTTACTAAAACGCTTTAACGCAATGAAGTTTTGTAAAACACAAAGGATGTAAAATTATGAGTAAACAATCACAATGGAAGTCATCGACGGGCTTCATTTTAGCAAGTGCAGGATCTGCTATAGGGCTAGGAGCAATGTGGAAATTTCCATATATGGCTGGTATGTATGGCGGAGGCGCATTTTTATTAATGTTTTTAATATTTACGATAGTTGTCGGACTACCTCTATTAATGATGGAATTTACTGTTGGTAAGTTGGGGAAGACTTATACAACTGTAATTTATGAAAAGTTAACAAAGAAAAAATGGTTGAACGTTATTGGATGGAACGGTAATTTAGCTGTATTCATACTATTTGGCTTTTATAGTGTGATAGGTGGTTGGATTATCATTTATATATTTAACGTTGCACTTCAAATATTAACCCTTAATGGTAATCAATTAGGAAGTATACAGTTTGAATCTATTATTAGTAATCCTTTCTTAACGATTACTGGGCAAGGCATCTTTATATTGTTAACGATGTTTATTGTGATGATGGGTGTTGAAAAAGGTTTAGAAAAAGCCTCTAAGTTTATGATGCCACTATTGTTTATCTTTTTAATTGTTATTGTTATTAAATCTTTAACGCTTGAAGGATCATTTGAAGGACTAAAATACATTTTGCAACCACGCCTAGAAGAAGTTTCTATGGAGGGTGTCTTATTTGCACTTGGGCAATCCTTCTTCACATTATCATTAGGGACAACAGGCATGATTACATACGCGAGCTATGCGTCAAAAGAGATGACTATTAAGACTTCAGCAATTTCTATTGTAGCGATGAATATACTGGTTTCAATTTTGGCAGGTTTAGCTATATTTCCTGCGATTTCAGCATTTGGCTACAGCCCAACAGAAGGGCCTGGGTTACTATTTAAAGTATTACCAAAAGTATTTGATCAAATGGCATTTGGCCAAGGATTTTACCTAATCTTTTTAATATTATTCTTATTTGCAGCACTTACTTCTTCTATTTCACTATTAGAATTGAACGTTTCGAACTTCACAAAAAATGATAATTCAAAACGTAAGCCAGTTGCATTTTATGTAAGTATATTAGTGTTCGTAATCAGTATCCCCGCAACACTATCTTTTGGGAGTTTAGGTCATATACAATTTGCAGCAGGTACTATCTTTGATAATATGGACTTTTTAGTATCGAATATATTAATGCCATTGGGAGCATTAGGAACAACACTAGTTGTTGGTCAATTATTAGATAAAAATGATTTGAAAGCACATTTTGGCAAAGATAAACTTAGATTATTTATACCTTGGTATTACTTAATTAAATTTATTTTACCTATAGTAATTATTTTGATCTTTGTAGTACAATTCATATAAAGGTTTTAAAGAACTACTACTGCATTTATGAAGACAAGTAGTTCTTATGCAAGAGCTTTAGCTCTTGTATTCTATTTTCAAGTCCTCTTTGACGGGCTACGTTCGTACGATGAAATCTTATTAGAATATTAGATTTCTCACCCGATTCCATACTATTCCGATAGACGTCAGCGCTTTACAAAAATGGACAATTATATAAATTCATACAAAAATAAGACACTTCGTTTTAAAGATGCACCAACATAACTTTAAAATGAGGTGTTTTATGTATAAAAATTTAATATGACTCAGTTAACACTACCAATAAGGGACTGATATTTAATTAAATATCAGTCCCTTAAAGCAATTTCAGAAATTATTTTCCAGTGAATAAACCGATGATTTCTTTGATGATATCAATGATAAAGCTCATATAATTCACCTCACTTCGTTTTATTATCTTCACTTTAATATAATTGTGCTTAATTTTGTTTAAAATTTCTTATATAGTAACAAATCATTCGTAAGTGCGAATAATTCGCAAAATAAAACGACAACGCATGCAAAAGTGTTTTTCACGATTCTTTTTTTAAAATATTCAAAAATAAAAAGCATTACCATAAAGAACGGAATAAATGTTCATTATGATAATACTTTAGTTAAAGTGGGTAGAAATGTTTTAATATATTAGTCTGTGATAGCACCTTTAGAAGCAGAAGACACGAGTTTAGCATATTTTGCGAGTGTACCTCGAGTAGCTTTTGATGGTGGCGCTTGCCATTGTTGACTACGACGTTCAAGTTCTTCATCTGATACATCAAAGCTTATTTCAAGATTTTCAGCATCGATTGTAACAGTGTCGTTTTCTTCTAGTAAGGCCATTGGTCCACCTACCATTGATTCGGGTGCAGCGTGTCCGATTACGAGACCATGTGAACCACCTGAGAAACGGCCATCTGTGACTAAAGCAACAGATTCGCCTAATCCTTTACCTACTAAAATAGATGATGCGGATAACATTTCAGGCATGCCAGGTGCGCCTTTAGGACCAGCATAACGGATAACTACGACGTCACCAGGTTTAATATCGTCATTAAGAATCGCTTTTGTTGCTTTAGATTCAGAATCGAATACACGTGCTGGTCCTTTAATATAAGTTACACTTAATCCTGAAATTTTAGCAACTGCGCCTTCTGGTGCAAGGTTACCTTTTAAGATAACAAGTGGACCAGTCGCATGTTTAGGTTTATCAAAATTAATAATTTCTTTATTATCAGTTAAGCCAGATTCATTTTCTAAGTTTTCAGCAACAGTTTTACCAGTTACTGTTAGGCAATCGCCATGGATTAAGCCGTTGTCATAAAGTAATTTCATTACTCCAGGAATACCACCTGCTTCATCAAGATGTGCCATAACGTATTTACCACTTGGTCTTAAGTCAGCAATGTGTGGCACACGTTTACGAATTTTTTCAAAATCATCAAGTGTCAGATCTACTTCAATCGTATGTGCAATAGCTAATAGATGTAAAATAGCATTTGTAGAACCACCTAATGCCATAACGACTGTGATTGCATTTTCAAAGGCTTCTTTCGTCATGATGTCTTTAGGATAAATATCTTGTTCTAATAAGTTATAAACTGCTTTTCCGGCAGCTCTACTATCTTTCATTTTGTTTGTCGATACAGCTGGATGAGAGGCACTTCCAGGTAAACTCATGCCCATTGCTTCTATAGCTGAAGACATAGTGTTTGCAGTAAACATACCACCACAAGCGCCTGCGCCAGGACATGCTGCACATTCTACTTTATGTAATGCTTCTTTTTCGATTTCTCCGTTATTGTATTGACCTACGCCTTCAAATGCTGAAACGGCATCTAAATCTTTGCCGTCTAATTTACCAGGCATAATCGTGCCACCAAATACGAAAACAGCAGGCAAGTTAAGACGTGCAATACCAATCATACAACCAGGCATATTCTTATCACAGCCGCCAATTGCCACAACGCCATCTAAATTCTCTGCACTTACTACAGTTTCGATTGAATCAGCAATAACTTCACGACTCGGTAGTGAGAAACGCATGCCATCTGTACCCATGGAAATACCGTCAGAGACAGTAATGGTGTTGAAAATAAGAGGTGAGGCCCCAGCTTCACTAATACCTTGTTTAGATGCACGCGCTAAACCATCAATGTGCATGTTACATGGTGTTACTTCACTCCATGTACTTGCTACACCAATCATCGGTTTTTTGAAATCTTCATCTTCAAAGCCAAGTGCACGTAGATAGGAACGGTTAGGTGTACGACTTACACCTTCACTAATGACTTTGCTGCGTATACGCAAATCTTTTTTATCTTCTGTATGTTCTGTTTCTTTAGTCAAAAAATTACCCCCATTAATAAGTCTATATTGTATGAATACTCTGAAAATTTAAAATAATCAAATGTTTTGTTCGCTAAAAAATATTTAATACATTTTCTAATGTAACCTGCATAGGAATATAAAACGGTTATAAATTTAAAATAAAAGTGCGAGATAGGGCTGTTGAGCCATTCGTAAAGCACATTTTTTGAAAATTACACCATATATGCTAAGTAAATTAAAAAATGATATTGAATATACACAGTATCGGTATATTTCCTTCGTGTCAATATTAAAATGATTTATACAAATCATCATAACATCTATTATATGAAAGCAGAATATGAATGTTAGGTATTTATGAGACAACAATATTTTAAGGACTGGACATAAATAACATGCCATGCTCGTCAAAACAGTCTGTTTGTCTGATGCGGATTAAATCAGCTAAAATAGTATGGTACAAGTAATAGAATATCGTGTTAAAAGGAGTATCAGTAAATGACAAACTTTAAACGATTGGAAGCGTACTTAAATATTAATTCTGATTATTACAATAAAGTAGATTTAGAAACGTTGAACCATTATATTCACAAATATGTACTACATGTGCCGTTTGAAAATATTAATGTTCAAAATAAGCAACTCATCGCACTAGATGATGAAACTATGCTTCATAAAATCATTCAAGAGCATAGAGGTGGTTTTTGTTATGAACAAAATAGATTGTTTCACAGCTTTTTAAAGGAAAAAGGTTTTGACGTTTATATGGTTTCTGCAACAATTAATACAGGTAAAGAGTGGGCAATGGAAGGCTCTCATATGGCTTTGATTGTAAGTTTGAATCATCATAAATATCTTGTCGATGTTGGTTATGCGGATGTTCCTAAGAAAGCGATGCCACTTATTACAAATCAAAATGAAGTAATAGATGTAAATGGTAAGTTTCGAGTTAAACATATTGATACATATACAATTGAAATGCAAAAGTATAAAAAAGATGATTGGGAAACACAATATAGAGCAATTGATATCTCTAAAACACTTAAGGATTTTGCAGCGGGAATTGAATTTAATCAACATCATTCAGACTCTATTTTTGTTCAAAAATTATTGGTTAGTAAAGCGAAAACATACGGAAGAGTTACATTATCTAATGCACATTTAACGATAGCAAAGAATGGGGAAGTTCAAAAAATTCCAGTAACACAAAACAATTATCAAACATTACTAAGTGATTACTTTGGCATAGATGATATTCGGATTCAAACATTTGAACAGTATTAAATGAATGGGGAATCATGAAGGCGTTTATATTACGAGTAGTGCTTGTTTGTAATATGAATGTCATACAAATAATATACTCACGCGCAATTTTAAGTTGTATAATAATATAGTGAGCAATGAATGATAAAATGTAAAAAGAAATATTGGGAGGTTTACATAATTGCGTAAAAAAATAATTGCAACTGTAATAGGGACAAGCGCGATAGCGGCTGTAACTTCAGCAAATGCTGATGCTGCAACAACTTATAAAGTTAAGAGTGGGGATTCCCTGTGGTCAATAGCGAATAAATACGATATTTCAATTTCAAAGTTGAAATCGTTGAATAATTTGACGTCTAACGTTATTTTTCCTAATCAAACATTGAAAGTTTCTGGTTCAACAAGTACATCAACGAATACATCATCAGGGTCAACATATACTGTGAAATCAGGAGATACGTTATCAGGTATAGCTGCTAAACACGGTACGACTTACCAAAAAATCATGAGTTTAAATAACCTATCAAACACTAATATTTACCCGGGGCAGAAGTTGAAAGTATCGGGAACAGCTTCAACTGGTGGTTCAAGTTCATCAGGTGGGACGAGCAGCGGTAGTACAACGACATATACAGTAAAATCAGGCGATTCTTTATCAGCAATCGCTGCAAGATATGGCACGACTTATCAAAAAATCATGAGTTTAAATGGTTTATCAAATACTAATATTTATCCGGGACAGAAGTTGAAAGTATCGGGAACAGCTTCAACTGGTGGATCAGGCTCATCAGGTTCTACTGGCTATAACACGCCGATATTCAATCATTCTAATTTATATGACTGGGGCCAATGTACATATCATGTATTTAACAAACGTGCACAAATTGGTAAAGGTATTAGTACATATTGGTGGAATGCTAATAGTTGGGATACTGGTGCTGCAGCTGATGGTTACACAGTTGACCATAAGGCAACAGTAGGATCTATTTTACAATCTGATCAAGGTTATTATGGTCATGTTGCATTTGTAGAATCTGTTAATTCTAACGGTAGTATTACTATTTCAGAAATGAATTACGGTGCGTCACCAGGAATTGTAACTTATAGAACGATTCCTGCATCACAAGTAAGTTCATATAAATATATTCACTAATTTAAAAAGTGCCTCTAACGTATTCAGTATATAATACATTAGAGGCACTTTTATGTTGTTATGAATAGAAAAATACCCACAGAGTATGTTTTACTGTGGGCAGTTGAATTGTGTTACTATTTTAATACAGAAAATGACAAATTATGCTTCTTTACGTATAGATTGTACACGTTTAACAGTCGTGAATAATGTACTAGCTGCTGTAAAAGTTGAAAAAACTTTAACGAATTTACGCGGTGATTTTAATGCTGTATATAAATCGAGTATGGCGCCTGTGCCTGTAATTGCCATGCTAGCGTAAAGTAACTTTTTGTTTTTTGATTGATAGGCATACCAGTTGAAACCTTCAACTGCAATGCCTACAAAATTGATTGTGTTAGAAATACGATTAATTCTTGGTTTTTTAGCCATTCTTATTGGATCCTCCATTTTGAAAACTCATATATTGTTTAATATTATAACATTTTATAAGTTGATTATTATGTTCAATACTATGATGTAGCTCTAAATGAGATGTTCTTGAATAATAAAATATGATAACATAAGCGCAGTTAGTATGAAAATGGTACGATTATTTCCGTATAAAAATAAAAGAAGTACGTTTGGAGTGCGTAGTTATGATTAAATGTGTTTGCTTAGTTGTTGAAGAAGATGACGAACTGCTACTAGTACAAGCTAGAAATAGAGAGAAATATTATTTTCCAGGCGGCAAGATAGATGATGGGGAAACTTATAAACAAGCATTACAGAGGGAGTTGAAAGAGGAACTTCAAGTTGATGTACCGGAAATTTCGCTTGTTTATATGGATACGGTAATTGGAGATGCTTATCCACAAAAAAATGAGCAGACTGAACTGAATTGCTTTTACACAACAGCGCAGATAGATTGGTCCAAAGTTGAAACTGACCAAGAAATTACGGATATAAGATGGATACATAAGTTAGAGTATAATAAAATTGCACCTGCTGTCGTGACTTGGATCAATGAACAATTAACAGGTATAAGTATGATTCCATATAGTGCAGAACTAATTTCAGATATTGAACAAATTACTATTACGCCAGAAGACCGTCAATTTACTAAAACGCCGAAAGTGAACATTGAACTTGCACAATATGATTCGGAGCGACATCCTGTACTCGTATATAATGATGAGCAACAATGTATAGGTTTTTTTACACTGCATGAAGGTGCTGGTGTAGCGCCTTATTCGTTAAATGAAAATGCGGTGTTTTTTAGGTCGTTTAGTGTAGATGTTCACTATAGAGGGCACGGATATGGAAAACAAATTATTCAATCCTTGCCAGAATATATACACCATCACTTTCCAGATATCGACGAAATTTGTCTAGCGGTCAATGATAATAATGAAGTGGCTCAAAACTTATATCAACAGTGTCATTATAATATGGTAGGTGAAACCTTATTAGAAGGTAGACCTGTCTATATATTACAACAACAAATATAATAAATTTAAAAATGCGTCATGTAACTTAACATATAGTGTTAATTTACATGACGCATTTTTGCTATTCATTTTGGCCTGGGGTATGATTTTGACCAAAGGAGTGATTTGGATGAATATGAATGATGTTTTGTTTTTATTTTTGTGTACCTTATTAGTTTGGTTAATGACACCGGGGTTGAGTTTATTTTATGGTGGGCTTGTACAATCTAAAAATGTGTTGAATACAATTATGCAAAGTATGTCTGCAATTGTTGTTGTGACATTTGCATGGGTTATTTTAGGTTTTAGCCTGAGTTTTGGTTCTGGAGAGATATTTTTAGGCGGCTTTACGTATTTTGGTTTAAAGGAAGTTGGATTCAATACACAAGCGGATATCGCTACACATATCCCTCTAGCACTTTTCATGTTATTCCAATTAATGTTTTGTACAATTGCTGTATCGATTTTGTCAGGATCAATTGCAGAAAAAATGAAGTTTATACCTTATTTAATTTTTGTGTTTTTATGGGTCATTATAGTCTATAGTCCAGTTGCACATTGGGTGTGGGGTGGTGGTTGGATAGATCAATTAGGTGCAATAGATTATGCAGGTGGTACAGTAGTTCACATTACATCAGGTATATCAGGACTTGTACTAGCGGTTATGATAGGAGCAGGAAAAAACTTTGAAAAACGACCACCACATAATCTTATAATTACACTAATAGGTGGCATATTGGTATGGGTTGGTTGGTATGGTTTTAACGTAGGCAGTGCCTTAACTTTTAATGATATTGCGATGACCTCCTTCGTGAATACTGTGCTCGCAGCAAGTGCAGGTTCACTTGGTTGGTCTGTTATGGAATATTTTATGAAAAAAACAACAAGTTTGATAGGAATGTTATCGGGAATGTTAGCTGGTTTAGTAGCCATTACGCCGTCTGCTGGTTTTGTAAACTATATGAGTGCAATAGTAATTGCATTTATTGGCGGTGTTAGTTGCTATTTTGCAATTAATTATATCAAAGTAAAATTACAATATAATGATGCTTTAGATGCATTTGGTATACATGGTATTGGTGGCATTGTCGGTGCAATTTTAACTGGTGTATTTCAATCTCATAAAGTGAATAACGAGATTGTTGATGGAATGCTATATAGTGGGACGCTTCAAACAGTTTGGGTACAATTTGTCGCGGTATTCGTAACAGTTATTTTTAGTGGTGCAATGACATTTTTAATTGCAAAAACAATAAAATTGTTTAGTGCTTTAGGTACGGATAAAGTTGAAGATGAAAAAGGCTTAGATTATGTTGTTCATGGAGAAAGTGCTTATTTTAGTGGAGAGATAAACAAATTTAATAAGCGTTTATAATGAATTAAGAATATAAAAAGTAAAATAAAAATCACTCACCTTTTGATAAGTGCAGGTGAGTGATTTTTATTTTAATCAACTGTTTTTGTTGTAGGTGGATTTGTTTTGTGTTCCTTTTTAATTAATATTGAGGATAGCCAAGCCGTAATAGGGATACTTATAGCAATTGCAATACCTCCTAATAAAATAGAGATGAATTCTTGCGCAAATATTTTGGAGTTGATAATGTGACCAAACGAATAATTTAATTTGAAAAACCAGAAAAATAATGTGAGTTGGCCTCCAAAATAAGCAAGATAAATTGTATTAGCTGATGTGGCTAAGATTTCTCTTCCTACACGCATCCCTGAATGAAATAGTTCTTTTTGAGTTAAATCAGGGTTGGTCTCACTTAATTCGTACATGGGGGAACTAATTGTAATAGCTAAATCAATAACTGCAGCAATGACAGCAAGTACTATGGTGAAGACCATGAATTTAACCATGTCTATACCGATATTCATAGAGAAAATGTACGTTTCATCTTGTTGCTCAGTTGTGAATCCTTGTAGGTTACCAATAGATACAGACAAGTAGATGGCAGCAATCAAGATTACCGTTGTTAGAATTGTTGCGTAAAAAGCTGCTTGTGTCTTGGTATTATAACTATTAAGTACAAATAGATTACACGCTGCGATAACGATACAAAATACTAAGGTTACAAGGTAAATTGGCGCACCAAACATAATGATAACCAAGCTTATTAATAGAATGACAAAGTTTAAGAATAATGTCAGATAAGAGATGAGTCCTTTTTTACCACCAAAAATAAGCATAAGTATGAACAGTATGATACCTAAAATTGTTATTGCACTCATTGTTTAGCACCTCGCATTTTGAACCATACTTGCATCATTAATATTGTAATAGGAATTGTTAAGACAATACCAATACCACCTGTAATTGCCCGGGAAATTTCTAATGACCAATTCATAGAAATTGTGTAGGTAATGGTATTTGCATTTTTTAAATAAATAAGTAACATCGGTAAGCTTCCAGATAAATAAGAGAAAAGTAAAATGTTGGTCATCGTTCCCATAATATCTTGGCCGATATTGCGTCCGGCAAGTGCCCAACGCGTCATACTAATATTGGGTGTGCGACGTAGGATTTCAGTCATCCCACTTGCAATTGTAATGGCGACATCCATCACTGCACCGAGTGATCCAATCATTACCGATGCGAGAAAGACTTCTTTGGGTGGTAATGTTAAGAAACTCATCGTTTCAAATTTTAAGCCTTCGCCACCAGTTATTTGAATTACTAATTGTGTTAACCCAACGCATATAAATGTACCAAGCAAGGTACTGACAATAGTAATGAGTGTCCGCCATTGCCAACCAGTAACTAGCAGTAAGGTTAATATAGTAGATATGATAACTCCAATACTCATTAGACTGAATAAAGTCATAATATGAAATTGGTTATAAATATAAATCGCTAGAATGACGACGGCTGTGTTAATTGCCAAAGATAAAATGGATTGAAGTCCGATTTTCCTACCTACAAGTAGTACAGTTAATAAAAATAAACCTGTCATGGCTACTACGAGGCTATCACGCTTTTTCTCTAATATATATGCATCATTTGGATATTTATCGATATGTAGCAAAACTTTATTGTTTTCAGAAAATTTTTCACTATCTGCTTGAGATTCATAATATTCGTGTGGAATCGCTGCAGTTTGACCTTCGAATTTTCCATTTAAAATTGTAAGTTTCAATGTTTCTGTATGTTTTATATCTTTATTATGATGGTCATCCATGGTTTTAGATGTAGATTTATTTTCAATATTTGTAATTTGACCAATAGGTGTATCGTAAAACTTAGCATTTACAAATGTGAAAATAAACAACCCAATAAATATGATGCAAAACAACAATAATACCCAATTGAAAGGGCGTTTAAGTAGTGTTTTGATTGGCATCGCTCTATTTCAATCCTCTCTTTATAGACAATGCGATTATACGCGTCTCATATGTTGAATTCAACGATTTATAGGTTTGCGGATAAATTTTGGATTAGTGATATGTTGTACTGCGACTCAACAATTGATCGATCATTGAAAGCATTAAGCGAATGTCATTTTTACGATTATCTTGGCGCATCACACTACAAATTGTGCGTTTTAGCTCTGTGTGCCCAAGGGAGATGTCCACCCATTTATCAGGATTCTTATCTAGTAGGTGATAGGAAGCTGCAATAATATATCCGCGCTCTTTATTTAAAATGTATTGTGCGAGTTGTGGATGGGTGATGGTACGTATAGGTTTTATTACAATATTGGCTAGTGTTTGCTTGATATGCGAGGGTAATGGATAAAGCTCATAAATTGTTTTGTTCGAAAACTGGACTAGAGGCGGATGGGTTGCCATAGTAATTGGTGCATCTTTAGGGGCATAGATGTGGTAGTTTTCCTCGAACAAAGCATTTACTTTTAGTTCGCGATTTTGTTTGATGTCATTTGATAGGTCGGTAAATGCAATATCGATTTGATCAGTAGTTAAAGCATTTAAAATTTCACTCTCTTCCATTAGAATAGGTTCGACAATTGAATCGCTTTGGTTTTCGAAAGATTGTATTAATAGCGTGAGTACTTGTGAGATATAACTTTCAACATAACCAATACGAATTATAAAATGATTAGACTCTGATTGTTTGTGAAATAAACGGACAGTTTCGTCGAATTGATCTATAATTTTAGTTGCTTCTGAAAATAATTGCTTTCCTTCATCAGTTAGATAAATATTACGTCCTTCTCTATTAAATAATTTAACTTGTAATTCTTTTTCGAGTTGCGTTATTTGACGACTTATTGCAGATTGTGCAATTTCCAATTCAAGTGCAGCTTCTGATAAATGCTCTCTTTTTGCGACTTCTATAAAGTATTTTAGTTGTTTGATTTCCATTGTATCCCCCCAAATTCAAAAATGTTCTAATAAATAGAATAATATCATCTATTTTATATATTGAACAGATTGATCAACTACTATATAGTTTACTTACTAATTTAATATTCAGAATTTTTGAAAAAGAGGTGAAGATCATGCTCGAATACAATCAGAAAATTGGCTTATATGATAGTCGCGAGGAACATGATGCATGTGGTATTGGCTTTTATGCCAATATGGATAATAAAAGGAACCATGCTATAGTCGAAAAATCATTGGAGATGCTACGTAGGTTAGATCACCGTGGCGGTCTTGGTGCGGACAGTGTGACAGGTGATGGTGCAGGGATTATGACCGAAGTGCCATACGATTATTTTTCAAAACAAACTGACTTTGATTTGCCTGGAGAAGGTCAATATGCCGTTGGAATGTTTTTTACAAATGAACAAATTGCAGGTTCTCAGCACGAGGCGCAGTTTAATGCACACTTTGAAGCGGAAGGTTTAAGTGTAATTGGTTATAGAGATGTACCTGTAGACATCAATGCAATTGCTTCACATGTTGCCGATACAATGCCTTTTATTCAACAAGTATTCGTGTCATTAAATGATGTTTCACATGTAGAACGTAAATTGTTTTTAGCTCGAAAACAAATTGAAAATTATGCGAATCAGCAACAGCTAGATTTATATTTTACAAGTCTGTCAAACAGAACAATCGTATATAAAGGATGGTTGCGGTCAGATCAAATCAAGGCTTTATATCAAGATTTGAACCATGAATCTTATGTTTCGAAATTAGGACTTGTTCATTCGCGTTTCAGTACAAATACTTTTCCGAGTTGGAAACGTGCACATCCTAATAGATTACTCATGCATAACGGTGAGATTAATACAATTAAAGGTAATGTAAACTGGATGCGCGCTAGACAAGATGAGCTGATCACGACTATTTTTGGTGACGAAAAGGACAAGGTGAAAGAAATTATTGATGAAGATGGCAGTGACTCGGCTATAGTCGATAACGCTTTAGAATTTTTATCGTTAGCTATGGAGCCTGAAAGAGCAGCGATGCTCATGATTCCAGAGCCTTGGTTATATAACAAAGCCAATGATGCGAATGTACGTGCTTTCTATGAGTTTTATAGTTATTTAATGGAACCATGGGATGGACCGACGATGATTTCATTTTGTAATGGAGACAAGATTGGTGCTTTAACTGATAGAAATGGCTTAAGACCAGGACGTTACACAATAACAAAAGATAATTACATTGTTTTTTCATCTGAAGTTGGTGTAGTTGATGTACCCGAAAAGAATGTTGCTTTTAAAGGTCAGTTGAATCCTGGAAAGCTATTACTTGTTGATTTTAACCAACATAAAGTGATTGAAAATAATGAGTTAAAAGCAAACATCGCAGACGAACTACCTTATGAAAGTTGGTTAAATGATTTTAAAGTAGATTTGGATTTAGAAAATGTGACGTATAAATCATCCGAGTGGGATAGTGCAACATTGAATCGATTGCAAAAACAATTTGTCTATACAAAGGAAGAAATGGATAAATACATGACAGAACTGGTTGAAAATAAAAAAGATCCAATCGGAGCAATGGGTTATGATGTACCTATCGCGGTATTAAATGAAAAAAATGAAACACTTTTTAATTATTTCAAGCAATTATTTGCTCAAGTAACGAATCCACCTATTGACGCTTATCGGGAAAAAATTGTCACAAGTGAGTTAGCTTATTTAGGCAGTGAAGGGAATTTGTTAAACCCTGATGCGGACGTATTGAATAGAATTCAATTGAAACGTCCTGTGATGACAGAAGCGCAACTTGAGGAAATTGAGCAGAGTAGATTTAATGTAAGACATCTATCAACTGTTTATAAAGATGATTTAGAAGCAGCATTAGACGCTTTAGGGGGTAAAGCAATACTTGCTGTTAAAGAAGGTAGTGAAATTTTAGTATTAGATGATCGTACACTTGTAACGGAAAATGGTTATGCCATGCCGATATTGCTTGCGGTGAGTCATATTCATCAATTGCTTATCCGAGAAGGTCTACGTATGCGTACGAGTATTGTTGCTTTGTCGGGCGAAACGAGAGAGGTACATCACGTTGCATGCTTATTAGGTTATGGTGCGAATGCGGTAGTACCCTATTTAGCACAACGTACGATTGAACAATTGGTCTTGAGCCAACGTTTAGAAGGGGATATTTATGAAAATGTTCAAACCTACACACATACCTTGTCTGAAGGTGTCATCAAAGTAATGGCTAAGATGGGTATTTCTACAGTTCAAAGTTATCAAGGGGCACAGATATTTGAAGCTGTAGGACTTTCAAATGAAATTGTAGACAAATATTTTACTGGCACCCAGTCGAAATTATCTGGGATAACGATGGAGTTAATTGATAAAGAAAATAAAGCGAGACAAACACCTGAGAGTGAGTACATTGAATCAGGTAGTACGTTCCAATGGCGCAAACAAGGGCAACATCACGCGTTTAATCCAACTTCGATACACTTATTACAACATGCATGTCGCTTAAATGATTATGAAAAATTCAAAGCATTTTCAAATGAAGTTAATCACAAGCGCACAGATCATATTCGCCATTTGATGGAATTTAAAAAGCAGAAATCCATAGATATCGATAAAGTTGAACCTGCGAGTAATATTGTGCAACGTTTCAATACTGGAGCGATGAGTTATGGTTCGATTTCAGAAGAGGCACATCAAACGCTTGCAGAAGCAATGAATCAAATGGGCGGTAAAAGTAATAGTGGTGAAGGCGGCGAAAATCCTGAACGTTTTGTGATAGATGAAGCAGGTAGAAATCGTTCAAGTGCTATTAAACAAGTTGCTTCAGGTCGCTTTGGAGTAACGAGTGATTACTTACAACATGCAAAAGAAATACAAATTAAAGTTGCGCAAGGCGCTAAACCAGGGGAAGGCGGACAATTACCAGGTACGAAAGTATATCCGTGGATTGCGGAAGTAAGGGGTTCTACACCAGGTATTGGCTTAATATCACCACCGCCACATCACGATATTTATTCAATAGAAGATTTAGCACAATTAATCCACGATTTAAAAAATGCCAATAAAGATGCAAATATTACAGTGAAACTTGTCTCTAAAACAGGTGTCGGTACGATTGCGGCAGGTGTCGCGAAAGCATACGCTGATAAAATCGTAATCAGTGGCTACGATGGTGGTACAGGTGCATCACCTAAAACAAGCATTCAACATGCAGGCGTGCCATGGGAAATTGGACTATCAGAGACGCATCAAAGTTTAATGATGAACGGCTTAAGATCAAGAGTGAAAGTGGAAACAGATGGCAAACTACTTACAGGTAAAGATGTCGCTTACGCATGTGCGTTAGGTGCTGAAGAATTTGGTTTTGCCACTGCACCATTAGTAGTTATGGGATGTATTATGATGCGTGTATGTCATAAAGACACATGTCCAGTAGGTATCGCTACACAGAACCAAGATCTACGCGCGTTATTCAATGGCAGAGCAGACCATGTAGTTAACTTCATGCATTTTGTAGCGGAAGAAGTAAGAGAAATATTAGCTGAACTCGGTTTGAAATCAGTCGATGAATTAGTAGGGAGAACGGATTTATTACAACGAAGTAGCCAGTTATCAACACGTCGCTCTAAAGCAGCTACTATGAATGTTGAAGCGTTGTTGTATCAACATGAAGGTGACAGATTTAATAAAATAAAACAAAATCATCATCTTGATGAAGGATTTGATTTAACAAGATTGTATCCTGACGCACGAACGGCTATTGAAAAAGGTGAAGCATTTACAAGTAAATATAAATTGAAAAATGAACAAAGAGATGTAGGTGTGATCACTGGTAGTGCAATTACTAAGATTCATGGACCTGAAGGTTTACCTGAAGATACGATTTATGCACAAACACAGGGTCATGGTGGACAAAGCTTAGCGGCATATACGCCTAGTGGATTAACGATACATCATACAGGTGATTCAAATGATTACGTTGGTAAAGGGTTATCTGGCGGTAAGATTATTGTGAAAGCGCCGAATAAACACCGTGAGAATGAAATTATTATTGGTAATGTTTGTTTTTACGGTGCATCACATGGTAAAGCGTACATTAATGGTAAGGCAGGAGAACGTTTCTGTATCCGTAATAGTGGTGTGCAAGCAGTTGTCGAAGGTATTGGCGACCACGGGCTTGAATATATGACTGGCGGACGTGTCGTTATACTTGGAGATGTAGGTAAAAACTTTGGCCAAGGTATGAGTGGTGGTGTGAGTTACATTTTCCCATCAGACGTTGAAGCTTTTAAAAAAGAACATAAATTAGATAGTCTGGATTTCGATACGATTAGTGTAAAAGCAGAGCGTGAAATTTTGAACGATATGCTACAAGCTCATGTTAAATATACACAGAGCACAAAAGCACAAGCTATTTTAAATGATTTTGAAAATGTGGCACACAAAGTAGTCAAAGTAGTTCCGAAAGATTATAAATTGATGATGCAAAAAATAGAATTACAAAAACGTGATTCGAGTGAGTTAGATGAAGCTTTGTTGAATGCATTTAATGATAAACGTACAAGCTTAGCATCAGAACAACAGCAGACTGCGGTATATTAACCATAAAGGGGGATTTGTCATGGGCGAATTCAAAGGATTTATGAATTATGACAAACAGCAATTAGATGAATTGTCATTGGTTGAACGTATAAGTAATCACGATGCCTTTCAACAGAGGTTTACGAAAGATGAAGCAGCAGAACAAGGTGCACGTTGTATGGATTGTGGGACCCCGTTTTGCCAAACGGGAGAACCTCATGGAAAAGAAACAATTGGTTGCCCCATTGGGAATTATATTCCGGAATGGAATGATCTCGTTTATAGAAAAGATTTTAAAACAGCATATGAACGCTTGAGCGAGACAAATAACTTTCCAGAATTTACGGGGCGCGTTTGTCCTGCGCCTTGCGAACATTCATGTGTGATGAAAATTAATCGTGAATCTGTGGCTATCAAAGGTATTGAGCGCACTATTATTGATGAAGCTTATGAAAATGGCTGGGTTAAACCAACAAAGCCTAAGCAACGTCAATCTGAAACAGTAGCAATCGTCGGCAGTGGTCCAGCTGGGTTAACAGCGGCAGATGAATTAAATAAACTAGGATACAAAGTAACAGTATATGAACGTGCACATGAAGCGGGTGGGCTTCTAATGTATGGTATTCCTAATATGAAATTAGATAAAGATGTCGTACGTCGTAGAATTGAAGTGATGAAACAATCAGGTATTGAGTTTATGACAGATACAGAAATTGGTGTAGACGTGAGTCGTGATGAATTAAATGAACGACACGATGCAATTATACTTTGTACAGGTTCACAAAATGCGAGAGATTTACCATTGGAAGGGCGCATGGGATTTGGAATTCACTTTGCAATGGATTATTTAACTGAACAAGGGCAATTTTTAAATGGAGAAATTAACGAACCTGAAATTTCGGCTAAAGGGAAAAATGTTATTGTGATTGGTGCTGGTGATACAGGTGCTGACTGTGTAGCGACAGCACTGCGTGAAAATTGTAAGTCTATCGTTCAATTTAATAAATACACAAAGCAGCCAGAAGAGATTACATTTGATGAGAACACATACTGGCCATTAGCAATGCCTGTATTCAAGATGGACTACGCGCATAAAGAATATGAGTCGCGTTTTGGTTTTGAACCACGTGCATATGGCGTACAGACGATGCGTTACGATGTTGATCGTATCGGCAATGTAAAAGGTGTTTATACTCAAATACTTGAAGAAACAGAAGATGGCATGGTCGTGGTGGATGGTACAGAACGTCACTGGCCAGCAGACCTAGTCTTATTGTCTATCGGTTTTGTCGGTACAGAAACGACCGTGCCTCATGCTTTCGATATTCAAACCAAACGTAATAAAATTGTGGCTGATAATAAAGATTTCAGAACGAATCAACCACATATATTTGCAGCGGGCGATGCGAGAAGGGGGCAGAGCCTTGTGGTTTGGGCTATTCAAGAAGGAAGAGCTGTAGCAGATTCAGTAGATGCTTACTTAAAAGAAAAAGCGTTGGTATAGTGCTGAAATTTTAATTGACTTTTGAAACGGGCTATAATATTATAAATAATGTATTTATTTGGAGGAATACCCAAGCCCGGCTGAAGGGATCGGTCTTGAAAACCGACAGGGGCTTAACGGCCCGCGGGGGTTCGAATCCCTCTTCCTCCGCCATAATATTATAAAACTAAGACTAATAAATAGAGTAGACAAGTAATCAATCGTGTATTGAGTACTTGTCTTTTTTATTTGTCGTTTTAGGGTATTGTATAATAATTAAATGGATTTATTGAAATTATTATACAAAAACATGAAAATAACATTATTTTTTCAAATTAACATGAAAGCCTTTACAAAACTTGTCTATACAAGTTATACTTTCAGTGATGTTAAAAGAAAAAGGGAGTGAATCATCATGGCAGTTAAAAAGAAAGATGTGCAAGATATAGTCGAAGCTATTGGGGGCAAAGACAACTTGGACACAGCAACACACTGTGTAACGCGTTTGCGACTTGTCTTGAAAGATGATGATAAAGTAGATAAGGATCGATTGGGTGATAATGATTTAGTAAAAGGACAATTCAAAGCTGATAACCAGTATCAAATTGTCATTGGTCCAGGCACAGTCGATGAAGTTTACAAACAATTTATTGAAGAAACAGGTGTAGGTGAAGCGTCAAAAGATGACGCGAAAGCTGCAGCGGCTAAAAAGGGTAATCCGGTCCAAAGATTGATTAAATTGTTGGGGGACATATTTATTCCAATCTTACCGGCAATTGTTACTGCTGGTTTACTTATGGGGATTAATAATTTACTTACGATGGAAGGGCTATTTGGTCCTAAACCGTTAGTAGAACAATTTCCTCAACTTGGAGATATCTCTAATATTATCAATGTAATTGCAAGTACAGCATTCATATTCTTACCAGCATTAATTGGTTGGAGTAGTATGCGCGTGTTTGGTGGGAGTCAAATACTTGGTCTAGTACTAGGCTTAATTTTAATGAATCCACAACTAGCTTCACAATATGATATTGCTAGTGGTAATATTCCTACTTGGGATATTTTCGGTTTAGAAATTAAGCAATTGAACTATGAAGGACAAGTGTTGCCGATTTTACTTGCAGCTTATGTATTAGCTCAAATTGAGAAGTTCTTAAATAAATATATTCATGATTCAATTAAAATGTTAGTTGTAGGTCCGGTAGCGCTACTGATTACAGGTTTCTTAGCATTTATAGTTATTGGGCCAGTTGCATTATGGCTTGGTACAGGAATTACAGAAGGCGTGACATTTGTCTTTGAACATGCTGGTTGGTTAGGTGGCGCACTTTATGGTCTGTTCTATGCACCACTCGTTATCACAGGTTTACATCATATGTTCTTAGCGGTAGATTTCCAATTAATGGGAAGTAGTCTTGGCGGCACATACCTATGGCCAATTCTTGCAATATCTAACATTTGCCAAGGGTCAGCAGCATTTGGCGCATGGTTTGTCTATAGAAGACGTAAAATGGGCAAAGAACAAGGTCTTGCTATGACTTCAGGTATTTCAGGTTTCTTAGGTGTAACAGAGCCAGCATTATTCGGGGTGAACTTACCACTAAAATATCCATTTCTAGCAGCGATTTCAACATCTTGTGTGATAGGTGGTATTATAGGTGCAAGTCGTGTGCTAGGTAGCGTAGGCGTAGGCGGCGTGCCAGCTATTATTTCTATCCAAAAGGATTTCTGGTTAATATATGCTATTTGTACTCTTTTAGCAATTGTCGTACCAGCAATTTTAACTGTTGTTCTATCAAGATTTAGTAAAGAAGAAACAAAAGAAATGGTTGAAAAATAATTTAAGTTATATAGATAAGTACAATTAAACTCGCTAAAATTCATTAGCGAGTTTCTTTTTGAAAACAGTAAAAGAAAAGGTGGTAATTGTTATGGCACATAATGATTGGAGAAAATCAGTTGTTTATCAAATTTATCCAAAATCATTTAATGATACAACAGGTAATGGAGAAGGTGATTTACAAGGTATTATTGAAAAACTAGATTATTTACAATATCTAGGTGTAGATTACATTTGGTTAACACCAGTATATGAATCGCCAATGAACGATAATGGTTATGATATTAGTAACTATTACAAAATTAATGAAAAATTTGGAACAATAGAAGATCTTGAAACATTAGTAAGTGAAGCGCATAAGCGTGATTTAAAAGTTATGATGGATATTGTAATTAATCATACCTCTACAAAACATGAATGGTTTAAACAAGCATATGCAGATAAAGAAAGTCCTTATAGAGATTATTACTTCTTTAGACGATCAGCAGATAATCAACCACCAACAAACTGGGAGTCAAAATTTGGTGGTAATGCATGGAAATATGATAAAAAAACAAATGAATATTATTTGCACCTATTCGACGTTACTCAAGCTGATTTAAATTGGGATAATCCTGAGGTGCGAGATGCTTTATATGACATTGTTAACCATTGGATTAGTTTTGGTGTAGATGGATTTAGATTTGATGTGCTTAATTTGATTTCTAAAGGTGAGTTTAAAGACTCTGAAAAAATCGGCAAAGAGTTTTATACAGATGGACCACGCGTACATGAATATGTACATGAGATGAATCGTCGTACGTTTGGAGACAAAGACATAATGACGGTTGGTGAAATGTCCTCAACTACAATAGATCACTGTATTAAATATACGAATACTAAGCGCCAAGAATTAAGTAGTGTCTTTAATTTCCATCATTTAAAAGTAGATTATGCCGATGGTGAAAAATGGACGAATGCTAAATTAGATTTCCATAAATTAAAAGATATACTTATGGAATGGCAACTTGGTATATATGAAGGGGGCGGTTGGAACGCAATATTCTGGTGTAACCATGACCAGCCTCGTGTTGTTTCTCGTTTTGGTGATGACTCGTCTGAACAAATGCGTAAACAAAGTGCTAAGATGTTAGCTACTGTACTGCATATGTTACAAGGCACGCCTTATATTTTCCAAGGTGAAGAAATCGGTATGACAAATCCAGATTTTGAAAACATTGACCAGTATCGTGATGTTGAATCTTTAAATGCTTATCAAAATATGAAAGATGCAGGTTATAAAGAAGAAGAAATTATTACTATATTAGGGCAAAAATCTCGCGATACTTCAAGAACACCAGTTCAATGGACTGATACAGAGAACGCGGGCTTTACTACTGGTACTCCATGGATTGATGTTCCAAATAATTTTGATAAAATCAATGTTGAAGCGGCTATTAAAGATGAATCATCTATATTGCACACTTATAGACATTTGATTCAATTACGTCATGAACACGATATTATTACGTATGGGAGTATAGTACCTTTATATATGGAGCATAATGAGTTGTTTGTTTATAAACGCCATTACAATGATGAAACGTGGCTTGTTATTGCAAACTTTTCAAATGAACAAGTAACGATTCCAGAAGATTTAGCTATTGAGGGAGAAATTATTATCCAACATGGTGAAGTAACAAATGAATTAATTGATGGATTTGGCGCAATTGTAATTGCACAATAATTTAGAAAAGGGCAGTGAGTGAGCGCGCATGACACAGAAAAAATTTATTACGATATATGAAACAATACGTACAGACATCATAGAGTCACGCATATCGTATGGCACTCAATTGCCATCTGAGCATGAGTTAGTAGAAACCTATAGTGCCTCTCGTGAAACAGTACGTAAAGCACTGAACTTATTAGTGAGAGACGGTATGATTCAGAAGATTCGCGGCAAAGGTTCGGTTGTTATCTATCAAGGCTTAACAGAATTTCCTTTTGCAGATTTAACCAGTTTTAGAGAAGTTCAACAAGGATTAGGCTTGCGACATGAAACTGACGTCAAGGTGTTTAAAAAGATAACTGCGGGTGAAGTTCCTAAAGTACAAAAGGCCTTGAATGTTCGACAAGGAACAGTATTGTGGCATATCGTTCGAATTAGAAAAATAGAAGACAGAGTAAAGATTATAGATGAAGATTACTTAATAGAAGCAATTGTCCCGAACCTTACTACGGAGATTGCTAAAGCATCACTATATGAGTATATAGAAGATATATTAGGTTTAGAAATTAGCTACTCTAATAAGTCGATTACGTTTGAGGGCTTCGGAGAAAGAGAACAAGAAATATTTGGCGATGTGGTACCACCATATACGGCAACAGTTCGAGGCATTGTACATTTGAAAGATACTACAATATTCCAATATAATGTTTCGAAACACTTAGCTACAGAGTTTAAATTCAATGATTTTTCTAGACGTCACAAAAGGTAATATATTTTATCGTAAAAATGACTAAAATGTGATTTATATAATGAAGATATAGTATCCAGGATAGGTTATACTTGCAATCAGTTGTTAAATTATAGTATGATATATTTTGCCGTGCTAAGTGGGGAGGTAGCGGTTCCCTGTACTCGAAATCCGCTTTACGCGAGACTGAATTCCTTTGCTAAGGGTGTGTTTTTGTGAAGTCTGCCCAAAGCACGTAGTGTTTGAAGATCTCGGTCCTATGCAATATGAACCCACGAACCATGTCAGGTCCTGACGGAAGCAGCATTAAGTGGATTATCGTATGTGCCGTAGGGTTGCCGAGATTTAGCTAACGACTTTGGTTACGTTTGTGATACACATTCGAAGTGAAGGTGCACGGTTTTAATTTTTTAAAGAATGAAATAAACTTATATAAATACTGAGCGACGTATCTTTTGATAGCAGTCGCTCTTTTTTTATATTAAAATATAAGGAATACTTTGATAGGATGTTGGTATCGTTTAAAACTTCTCACAAAGCCGATGTTGTTGAGTCAAAGTTTGGAAATTAAACGTTACAAGGGGGATGTCGATGCAAATATACTTAAGTACTTTAACTGAAAATGATTATGATACAAGTTTAGAAACAATAAAATCTGCGTTTGAAGATATCGCTGAGTCACAGCATGATGAGCAAGCGTTAGTTGTGAAATTGAGAAAAACTTTAGAATATAACTATGAATTAGAAGTTGTCGCGAAAAATGATGACGGCGAAGTAATCGGTCATATTTTGTTATCAGAAATCCAAATCGTTAATGAAGAAACAAGTTTTACTGCATTAGCATTAGCGCCACTATCTGTTTTACCAGCATATAGAAATATGGGGTTGGGAAAAGCACTCGTGCAAGCAGCAGAAGAGAGAGCAAAAGCGCAAGGTTATACAACGATTATTGTCTTAGGAGCTACGGAGTATTACAGCAAATTAGGTTATGAAGAAGCGGAACAATACCATATATACAGTATATACAGTCCGTTTGATTTACCTTCGAAAAATTTTATGGTCAAATTCCTTTGGGAACAACTAACGGAGCAACCTAATGGAAAAGTGGTTTATCCAGAATCTTTTAATTGATATTCAAAGTATAAAGTACAATGCTATAATAGTTGATGAATGCTATTGGAGGTGCGAAAGTGAATTATCAAGCTTTATATAGAATGTTCCGACCGCAAAGCTTTGAAGATGTTGTGGGTCAGGAGCATGTAACTAAGACACTACGTAATGCGATTGCTAAAAGTAAACAATCTCATGCTTATATATTTAGCGGGCCTAGAGGAACAGGTAAAACGAGTATTGCAAAAGTGTTCGCAAAAGCCATAAACTGTCTTGAACGTACCGATGGTGAACCTTGTAATGAATGTGCAATATGTAAGGGAATCACGCGTGGAACGAATTCAGATGTCATTGAAATTGATGCAGCAAGTAATAACGGTGTAGATGAAATAAGAAACATTAGAGATAAAGTTAAATATGCACCTAGTGAATCGAAATTCAAAGTATATATTATAGATGAGGTACACATGCTAACAACGGGTGCTTTTAACGCGTTGCTTAAAACGTTAGAAGAGCCACCAGCACATGCAATATTTATATTAGCGACGACAGAACCTCACAAAATACCCCCGACGATTATTTCAAGATCACAAAGGTTTGATTTTAAAGCAATTAGTGAAGATGAAATTGTTGAACGTTTAAAGTTTGTAGCAAACTCGCAAGAAATTGAATACGATACTGCTGCATTGGAATTTATTGCGAAAGCGTCAGAAGGCGGTATGCGTGATGCGTTAAGTATCATGGATCAAGCCATTGCTTTTGGAGATGAGCACCTCACGTTACAAGATGCACTGAACGTAACTGGTAGTGTAGATGCTAGTGCCTTAAATGAATTACTGAAAGAAGTAGTTCAAGGAGATGTGAAAAGTGCTTTTTCAACTTACCACCAATTCATATCACAAGGGAAAGAAGTCAATCGTTTGATTAACGATATGATTTATTTTGTGAGAGATACGATAATGAATAAGACTTCTAATGTAGAAACTGAATATGATGCATTAATGCATTTTGATTTAGATGTTCTTTATAAAATGATTGATATCATCAATGATACACTCGTTTCGATTCGATTCAGTGTAAATCAAAGTGTACATTTCGAAGTATTACTAGTTAAAATCGCTGAAATGATAAAAGAAAAACCCGAGAGCGTTCAAACAGTAGCGACTACAGGTATTGCAACAGAACCTAATAATGACGTTCTGTTGCAAAGAATGGAACAGTTAGAAAGTGAATTGAAGACTATAAAAGCGCAAGGTGTGACTACGAGCAACACGCCTCAACAAACTAAACGAACTACCAACAAAGGTGGGCAGTCTAAGAACACTTTTTCTATGCAACAAATTGCTAAAGTATTAGACAAAGCCAATAAAGATGATATTAAGCAATTGAAAGACCATTGGGAAGAGGTCATTAATCACGCGAAAAGCAATGATATGAAATCGTTAGTGAGCCTCTTGCAAAATTCAGAACCAGTTGCAGCAAGTGAAACGCACGTTCTGATTAAGTTTGAAGAAGAAATACACTGTGAAATTGTTAATAAAGATGATGAAAAACGAGAGAATATTGAGAATGTTGTTTGTAAAATCATCGATAAAACAGTCAAAGTTGTAGGTGTGCCTGCCGATCAATGGATGAAAGTTAGAACGGAATATCTACAAAATAGAAAGAGTAGCACAGCAACAGAAGGTGAAAGTAATAGCCAATCCTCTACTCCGGAAGTAACGGAAGAAGTTGACGTTGTTCAAAAAGCTAAAGATTTATTTGGTGAGAGTACTGTAAATGTAATAGATGAAGAGTGATACATGACAATGAATAAAAAGGCATGTATAATGAAACGAAAGAATAATCATAAAAATGATATAGAAGATTCAAGGAGGAAAAATTTATGCGCGGTGGCGGAAATATGCAACAAATGATGAAACAAATGCAAAAAATGCAAAAGAAAATGGGCGAAGAGCAAGAGAAATTAAAAGAAGAGAAAGTACAAGGTACAGCTGGTGGTGGCATGGTTACTGTAACGGTATCAGGTCATAAAGAAGTACTAGATGTAGAAATAAAAGAAGAAGCGGTAGATCCAGACGATATTGAAATGTTACAAGACTTAGTGATTGCTGCAACGAATGAAGCAATGAATAAAGCTGATGAACTTACACAAGAACGCTTAGGCAAGCACACTCAAGGCTTAAACATTCCTGGAATGTGATCATATGCACTATCCTGAACCGATTTCAAAACTTATTGACAGTTTCATGAAACTGCCAGGCATTGGGCCGAAGACCGCTCAACGTCTGGCGTTTCATGTATTAGATATGAAAGAAGACGATGTTGTCCAATTTGCTAAATCTTTAGTGGATGTTAAACGAGAACTTACCTATTGTAGTGAATGTGGACATATAACTGAACAAGATCCATGTTACATTTGCCAAGATAAACAGAGAGATCGCACAATTATTTGTGTAGTTGAAGATGATAAAGATGTCATTGCTATGGAGAAGATGCGTGAATATAAAGGTTTATATCACGTGTTACATGGCTCTATTTCTCCAATGGATGGTATTGGACCAGAGGATATTAATATACCGAGTTTAATTAATCGTTTGAAAGATGAAGAAGTTAAAGAGCTTATCTTAGCGATGAACCCAAACCTAGAAGGTGAATCTACAGCGATGTATATCTCGAGGTTAGTAAAACCGATTGGTGTTACTGTAACGAGATTAGCTCAAGGTCTTTCTGTAGGTGGCGATTTAGAATACGCTGATGAAGTTACATTGTCGAAAGCGATTATGGGCCGAACAGAGATGTAGTATATTATTAAACATATATATGAATGATTAAAGCTACCTATATAGGTAGCTTTAATCATTTGTAAATAAAATTAAAAATATGTAAAAGAATTTAAAGTACGCGTAACAAGTGTGTTCCAATGGTTTGAAGATAGATTTCAGATGTTTACTGGTTATAAAACGAACTTTAATATGAATTATTATAATAAAGTATGCTTATTAGTGTTCAGAGGTTGTTGTGAGCCGGTTAGAGTGTAAATTTTATAGTTGTTAAAAGGTTTTTATGCGTGTATAGTATTACTAGTAGAGCGAAACAACATGACAAACACAAAAAAAGAAATACGAAACACAACGAAAATTAATTTTAAAAAGTTATTGACTTTTCAAGTTATAACCTGTAGAATTAAGTCTTGTGATTAAGAAATGAACATTGAAAACTGAATTGCAATATGTCAACGTTAATTCCGAACACAACATTAAATTGTTGGTTCAAACGTGTTAGAGATAACACACAAATTAGTATTTTATGAGCTAATCAAACATCATAATTCATTTATGGAGAGTTTGATCCTGGCTCAGGATGAACGCTGGCGGCGTGCCTAATACATGCAAGTCGAGCGAACGGATAAGGAGCTTGCTCCTTTGAAGTTAGCGGCGGACGGGTGAGTAACACGTGGGTAACCTACCTATAAGACTGGAATAACTTCGGGAAACCGGAGCTAATGCCGGATAACATTTGGAACCGCATGGTTCTAAAGTAAAAGATGGTTTTGCTATCACTTATAGATGGACCCGCGCCGTATTAGCTAGTTGGTAAGGTAACGGCTTACCAAGGCAACGATACGTAGCCGACCTGAGAGGGTGATCGGCCACACTGGAACTGAGACACGGTCCAGACTCCTACGGGAGGCAGCAGTAGGGAATCTTCCGCAATGGACGAAAGTCTGACGGAGCAACGCCGCGTGAGTGATGAAGGTTTTCGGATCGTAAAACTCTGTTATTAGGGAAGAACAAATGTGTAAGTAACTGTGCACATCTTGACGGTACCTAATCAGAAAGCCACGGCTAACTACGTGCCAGCAGCCGCGGTAATACGTAGGTGGCAAGCGTTATCCGGAATTATTGGGCGTAAAGCGCGCGTAGGCGGTTTCTTAAGTCTGATGTGAAAGCCCACGGCTCAACCGTGGAGGGTCATTGGAAACTGGGAAACTTGAGTACAGAAGAGGAAAGTGGAATTCCATGTGTAGCGGTGAAATGCGCAGAGATATGGAGGAACACCAGTGGCGAAGGCGACTTTCTGGTCTGTAACTGACGCTGATGTGCGAAAGCGTGGGGATCAAACAGGATTAGATACCCTGGTAGTCCACGCCGTAAACGATGAGTGCTAAGTGTTAGGGGGTTTCCGCCCCTTAGTGCTGCAGCTAACGCATTAAGCACTCCGCCTGGGGAGTACGACCGCAAGGTTGAAACTCAAAGGAATTGACGGGGACCCGCACAAGCGGTGGAGCATGTGGTTTAATTCGAAGCAACGCGAAGAACCTTACCAAATCTTGACATCCTTTGAAAACTCTAGAGATAGAGCCTTCCCCTTCGGGGGACAAAGTGACAGGTGGTGCATGGTTGTCGTCAGCTCGTGTCGTGAGATGTTGGGTTAAGTCCCGCAACGAGCGCAACCCTTAAACTTAGTTGCCAGCATTTAGTTGGGCACTCTAGGTTGACTGCCGGTGACAAACCGGAGGAAGGTGGGGATGACGTCAAATCATCATGCCCCTTATGATTTGGGCTACACACGTGCTACAATGGACAATACAAAGGGCAGCTAAACCGCGAGGTCATGCAAATCCCATAAAGTTGTTCTCAGTTCGGATTGTAGTCTGCAACTCGACTACATGAAGCTGGAATCGCTAGTAATCGTAGATCAGCATGCTACGGTGAATACGTTCCCGGGTCTTGTACACACCGCCCGTCACACCACGAGAGTTTGTAACACCCGAAGCCGGTGGAGTAACCATTTATGGAGCTAGCCGTCGAAGGTGGGACAAATGATTGGGGTGAAGTCGTAACAAGGTAGCCGTATCGGAAGGTGCGGCTGGATCACCTCCTTTCTAAGGATATATTCGGAACATCTTCCTTGAGAAGATGAAGAGGAACGACATTGACATATTGCATTCAGTTTTGAATGCTCATTACGAGTATTCATTGCGTTATTTTGTACATTGAAAACTAGATATGTAAGTAAAATTTATGATTTTACCAAGCAAAACCGAGTGAATTAGAGTTTTAAAAAGCTTGAATTCAAAAAAATAGAAATAATCGCTAGTGTTCGAAAGAACACTCACAGATTAATAACATTTTAGGTTTTCAACCGATTTTATCGTGTTGAAGGTCGAAAAGATTAAGTTATTAAGGGCGCACGGTGGATGCCTTGGCACTAGAAGCCTACGAAGGACGTTACTAACGACGATATGCTTTGGGGAGCTGTAAGTAAGCTTTGATCCAGAGATTTCCGAATGGGGAAACCCAACACGAGTTATGTCGTGTTATCGATATGTGAATACATAGCATATCTGAAGGCAGACGCGGGGAACTGAAACATCTTAGTACCCGCAGGAAGAGAAAGAAAAATCGATTCCCTGAGTAGCGGCGAGCGAAACGGGAAGAGCCCAAACCAACGAGCTTGCTTGTTGGGGTTGTAGGACACTCTATACGGAGTTACAAAAGAACAAATTAGACGAATCATCTGGAAAGATGAATCAAAGAAGGTAATAATCCTGTAGTCGAAAGTTTGTTCACTCTTGAGTGGATCCTGAGTACGACGGAACACGAGAAATTCCGTCGGAATCCGGGAGGACCATCTCCCAAGGCTAAATACTCTCTAGTGACCGATAGTGAACCAGTACCGTGAGGGAAAGGTGAAAAGTACCCCGGAAGGGGAGTGAAATAGAACTTGAAACCGTGTGCTTACAAGTAGTCAGAGCCCGTTAATGGGTGATGGCGTGCCTTTTGTAGAATGAACCGGCGAGTTACGATTTGATGCAAGGTTAAGCAGTTAATGTGGAGCCGTAGCGAAAGCGAGTCTGAATAGGGCGTTGAGTATTTGGTCGTAGACCCGAAACCAGGTGATCTACCCATGACCAGGCTGAAGTTCAGGTAACACTGAATGGAGGGCCGAACCGACTTACGTTGAAAAGTGAGCGGATGAGTTGTGGGTAGCGGAGAAATTCCAATCGAACCTGGAGATAGCTGGTTCTCTCCGAAATAGCTTTAGGGCTAGCCTTAAGTAATGATTATTGGAGGTAGAGCACTGTTTGGACGAGGGGCCCTTATCGGGTTACCGAATTCAGACAAACTCCGAATGCCAATCAATTTTATCTTAGGAGTTAGAACGCGGGTGATAAGGTCCGTGTTCGAAAGGGAAACAGCCCAGACCACCAGCTAAGGTCCCAAAATATATGTTAAGTGGAAAAGGATGTGGCGTTGCCCAGACAACTAGTATGTTGGCTTAGAAGCAGCCATCATTTAAAGAGTGCGTAATAGCTCACTAGTCGAGTGACACTGCGCCGAAAATGTACCGGGGCTAAACATATTACCGAAGCTGTGGATTGTCCGTAAGGACAGTGGTAGGAGAGCGTTCTAAGGGCGTTGAAGCATGATCGCAAGGACATGTGGAGCGCTTAGAAGTGAGAATGCCGGTGTGAGTAGCGAAAGACGGGTGAGAATCCCGTCCACCGATTGACTAAGGTTTCCAGAGGAAGGCTCGTCCGCTCTGGGTTAGTCGGGTCCTAAGCTGAGGCCGATAGGCGTAGGCGATGGATAACAGGTTGATATTCCTGTACCACCAAATTTCGTTTTAAGCGATGGGGGGACGCAGTAGGATAGGCGAAGCGTACTATTGGATTGTACGTCCAAGCAATGAGACTGAGTGTTAGGCAAATCCGGCACTCTTAAGGTCAAGTTGTGATGGGGAGAGGAAATTGTTTCCTCGAGTCGTTGATTTCACACTGCCAAGAAAAGCCTCTAGCTAGAATTTTGGTGCCCGTACCGCAAACCGACACAGGTAGTCAAGATGAGAATTCTAAGGTGAGCGAGCGAACTCTCGTTAAGGAACTCGGCAAAATGACCCCGTAACTTCGGGAGAAGGGGTGCTCTTTAGGGTTAACGCCCAGGAGAGCCGCAGTGAATAGGCCCAAGCGACTGTTTATCAAAAACACAGGTCTCTGCTAAACCGTAAGGTGATGTATAGGGGCTGACGCCTGCCCGGTGCTGGAAGGTTAAGAGGAGTGGTTAGCTTCGGCGAAGCTACGAATCGAAGCCCCAGTAAACGGCGGCCGTAACTATAACGGTCCTAAGGTAGCGAAATTCCTTGTCGGGTAAGTTCCGACCCGCACGAAAGGCGTAACGATTTGGGCACTGTCTCAACGAGAGACTCGGTGAAATCATAGTACCTGTGAAGATGCAGGTTACCCGCGACAGGACGGAAAGACCCCGTGGAGCTTTACTGTAGTCTGATATTGAAATTCGGTACAACTTGTACAGGATAGGTAGGAGCCTTTGAAACGTGAGCGCCAGCTTACGTCGAGGCGTTGGTGGGATACTACCCTTGCTGTGTTGGATTTCTAACCCGCACCATTTATCATGGTGGGAGACAGTGTCAGATGGACAGTTTGACTGGGGCGGTCGCCTCCTAAAGAGTAACGGAGGCGCTCAAAGGTTTCCTCAGAATGGTTGGAAATCATTCATAGAGTGTAAAGGCATAAGGAAGCTTGACTGCGAGACTTACAAGTCGAGCAGGGTCGAAAGACGGACTTAGTGATCCGGTGGTTCCGCATGGAAGGGCCATCGCTCAACGGATAAAAGCTACCCCGGGGATAACAGGCTTATCTCCCCCAAGAGTTCACATCGACGGGGAGGTTTGGCACCTCGATGTCGGCTCATCGCATCCTGGGGCTGTAGTCGGTCCCAAGGGTTGGGCTGTTCGCCCATTAAAGCGGTACGCGAGCTGGGTTCAGAACGTCGTGAGACAGTTCGGTCCCTATCCGTCGTGGGCGCAGGAAATTTGAGAGGAGCTGTCCTTAGTACGAGAGGACCGGGATGGACATACCTCTGGTGTACCAGTTGTCGTGCCAACGGCATCGCTGGGTAGCTATGTATGGACGGGATAAGTGCTGAAAGCATCTAAGCATGAAGCCCCCCTCAAGATGAGATTTCCCAACTTCGGTTATAAGATCCCTCAAAGATGATGAGGTTAATAGGTTCGAGGTGGAAGCATAGCGATATGTGGAGCTGACGAATACTAATCGATCGAAGACTTAATCAAATTTAAAAGTGTTTTGTTTGGCATTATCAAATTTTACTTACTATCTAGTTTTGAATGTATAATTTTTTATACAGTTCATTGTCTGGTGACAATGGCAAGGAGGTCACACCTGTTCCCATGCCGAACACAGTAGTTAAGCTCCTTAGCGCCGATGGTAGTCGGACTTACGTTCCGCAAGAGTAGGACGTTGCCAGGCAATTAGGGACCCGAAAGGGTCTCTTTTTTTATGCGCAAAAGGAGCTTAACTTCCAAAAATAGCTGGTTTAAGCCATGAGCACATAAGCTGAAGCTCATGTGTAAGAGTTACTAACCTCAATAAATTGAAAAGTAGAGTTTTTACAGTCAGCGTCATAAGGTACGAGAAGTCGAGACTGAGAGGTTTCTTTTTTATGCAAAAAATAGTGTGGATCTCGTTCCAAGAGATATGAGAATAATTTAAGGATTACAAGAGCACCAGCTCTTGTATAAGAACTACTAATTTCGCAAGCGAAAAAGTGGTTCTTTATAAATTAAAAAGTGGTAGTTTATAGGAATAAAAGAGTTGAAGATTATATTAAACGTGATTTATTTTTGGTTTAGTTAAATAAAGTGTTCAAAAGTTCTAGTTAATGTTTAGTATTTGCTTAATTTACTACTGCATACAGTAAAAAATTTTCGATTATATTATTCAAAATGGCCTGTTAATATACAACTTTTCAACTGGTATAAGAAGTAGGGTGTCATTCCTTTTTGTATGGAATTTCCTTTTGTGAATTTTTAATGCGCAAATATGAATTTATTTAATAGTTCTGATATTCAGAAAATCAAAGACATAGGTTATTTTTACTTGATCTATAGTTTTTAGAAGAATAATTACACCAATATTTTTGGAATTTTTACGTTTATCATTTGGAAGAAATAGAATATATAAATTATAAATTAGAGAATTAGTTTGAAAAACACAGTGAGCAACGATAAAAGAATAGTGAATAATTTTCCGAATAGAGTGATATATAGCTATTTTAGAAAGGGATTAAGCTTCCTTATATTTTGATTTTCTGCATTGAAAGAACTGTAGTTACTAGAGATTCGTCTATAATATAGCCTTAATGAATTATATTTGTTTAATAAATGTAAGTTTTGTAGCGATAGTGTAAATTTTACTGTTGTTAAAAGGTTTTTATGCGTGTATAGTATTACTAGTCGAGCGAAACAAGACGACAAACACAAAAAGAAATACGAAACACAACGAAAATTAATTTTAAAAAGTTATTGACTTTTCAAGTTATAACCTGTAGAATTAAGTCTTGTGATTAAGAAATGAACATTGAAAACTGAATTGCAATATGTCAACGTTAATTCCGAACACAACATTAAATTGTTGGTTCAAACGTGTTAGAGATAACACACAAATTAGTATTTTATGAGCTAATCAAACATCATAATTCATTTATGGAGAGTTTGATCCTGGCTCAGGATGAACGCTGGCGGCGTGCCTAATACATGCAAGTCGAGCGAACGGATAAGGAGCTTGCTCCTTTGAAGTTAGCGGCGGACGGGTGAGTAACACGTGGGTAACCTACCTATAAGACTGGAATAACTTCGGGAAACCGGAGCTAATGCCGGATAACATTTGGAACCGCATGGTTCTAAAGTAAAAGATGGTTTTGCTATCACTTATAGATGGACCCGCGCCGTATTAGCTAGTTGGTAAGGTAACGGCTTACCAAGGCAACGATACGTAGCCGACCTGAGAGGGTGATCGGCCACACTGGAACTGAGACACGGTCCAGACTCCTACGGGAGGCAGCAGTAGGGAATCTTCCGCAATGGACGAAAGTCTGACGGAGCAACGCCGCGTGAGTGATGAAGGTTTTCGGATCGTAAAACTCTGTTATTAGGGAAGAACAAATGTGTAAGTAACTGTGCACATCTTGACGGTACCTAATCAGAAAGCCACGGCTAACTACGTGCCAGCAGCCGCGGTAATACGTAGGTGGCAAGCGTTATCCGGAATTATTGGGCGTAAAGCGCGCGTAGGCGGTTTCTTAAGTCTGATGTGAAAGCCCACGGCTCAACCGTGGAGGGTCATTGGAAACTGGGAAACTTGAGTACAGAAGAGGAAAGTGGAATTCCATGTGTAGCGGTGAAATGCGCAGAGATATGGAGGAACACCAGTGGCGAAGGCGACTTTCTGGTCTGTAACTGACGCTGATGTGCGAAAGCGTGGGGATCAAACAGGATTAGATACCCTGGTAGTCCACGCCGTAAACGATGAGTGCTAAGTGTTAGGGGGTTTCCGCCCCTTAGTGCTGCAGCTAACGCATTAAGCACTCCGCCTGGGGAGTACGACCGCAAGGTTGAAACTCAAAGGAATTGACGGGGACCCGCACAAGCGGTGGAGCATGTGGTTTAATTCGAAGCAACGCGAAGAACCTTACCAAATCTTGACATCCTTTGAAAACTCTAGAGATAGAGCCTTCCCCTTCGGGGGACAAAGTGACAGGTGGTGCATGGTTGTCGTCAGCTCGTGTCGTGAGATGTTGGGTTAAGTCCCGCAACGAGCGCAACCCTTAAACTTAGTTGCCAGCATTTAGTTGGGCACTCTAGGTTGACTGCCGGTGACAAACCGGAGGAAGGTGGGGATGACGTCAAATCATCATGCCCCTTATGATTTGGGCTACACACGTGCTACAATGGACAATACAAAGGGCAGCTAAACCGCGAGGTCATGCAAATCCCATAAAGTTGTTCTCAGTTCGGATTGTAGTCTGCAACTCGACTACATGAAGCTGGAATCGCTAGTAATCGTAGATCAGCATGCTACGGTGAATACGTTCCCGGGTCTTGTACACACCGCCCGTCACACCACGAGAGTTTGTAACACCCGAAGCCGGTGGAGTAACCATTTATGGAGCTAGCCGTCGAAGGTGGGACAAATGATTGGGGTGAAGTCGTAACAAGGTAGCCGTATCGGAAGGTGCGGCTGGATCACCTCCTTTCTAAGGATATATTCGGAACATCTTCCTTGAGAAGATGAAGAGGAACGACATTGACATATTGCATTCAGTTTTGAATGCTCATTACGAGTATTCATTGCGTTATTTTGTACATTGAAAACTAGATATGTAAGTAAAATTTATGATTTTACCAAGCAAAACCGAGTGAATTAGAGTTTTAAAAAGCTTGAATTCAAAAAAATAGAAATAATCGCTAGTGTTCGAAAGAACACTCACAGATTAATAACATTTTAGGTTTTCAACCGATTTTATCGTGTTGAAGGTCGAAAAGATTAAGTTATTAAGGGCGCACGGTGGATGCCTTGGCACTAGAAGCCTACGAAGGACGTTACTAACGACGATATGCTTTGGGGAGCTGTAAGTAAGCTTTGATCCAGAGATTTCCGAATGGGGAAACCCAACACGAGTTATGTCGTGTTATCGATATGTGAATACATAGCATATCTGAAGGCAGACGCGGGGAACTGAAACATCTTAGTACCCGCAGGAAGAGAAAGAAAAATCGATTCCCTGAGTAGCGGCGAGCGAAACGGGAAGAGCCCAAACCAACGAGCTTGCTTGTTGGGGTTGTAGGACACTCTATACGGAGTTACAAAAGAACAAATTAGACGAATCATCTGGAAAGATGAATCAAAGAAGGTAATAATCCTGTAGTCGAAAGTTTGTTCACTCTTGAGTGGATCCTGAGTACGACGGAACACGAGAAATTCCGTCGGAATCCGGGAGGACCATCTCCCAAGGCTAAATACTCTCTAGTGACCGATAGTGAACCAGTACCGTGAGGGAAAGGTGAAAAGTACCCCGGAAGGGGAGTGAAATAGAACTTGAAACCGTGTGCTTACAAGTAGTCAGAGCCCGTTAATGGGTGATGGCGTGCCTTTTGTAGAATGAACCGGCGAGTTACGATTTGATGCAAGGTTAAGCAGTTAATGTGGAGCCGTAGCGAAAGCGAGTCTGAATAGGGCGTTGAGTATTTGGTCGTAGACCCGAAACCAGGTGATCTACCCATGACCAGGCTGAAGTTCAGGTAACACTGAATGGAGGGCCGAACCGACTTACGTTGAAAAGTGAGCGGATGAGTTGTGGGTAGCGGAGAAATTCCAATCGAACCTGGAGATAGCTGGTTCTCTCCGAAATAGCTTTAGGGCTAGCCTTAAGTAATGATTATTGGAGGTAGAGCACTGTTTGGACGAGGGGCCCTTATCGGGTTACCGAATTCAGACAAACTCCGAATGCCAATCAATTTTATCTTAGGAGTTAGAACGCGGGTGATAAGGTCCGTGTTCGAAAGGGAAACAGCCCAGACCACCAGCTAAGGTCCCAAAATATATGTTAAGTGGAAAAGGATGTGGCGTTGCCCAGACAACTAGTATGTTGGCTTAGAAGCAGCCATCATTTAAAGAGTGCGTAATAGCTCACTAGTCGAGTGACACTGCGCCGAAAATGTACCGGGGCTAAACATATTACCGAAGCTGTGGATTGTCCGTAAGGACAGTGGTAGGAGAGCGTTCTAAGGGCGTTGAAGCATGATCGCAAGGACATGTGGAGCGCTTAGAAGTGAGAATGCCGGTGTGAGTAGCGAAAGACGGGTGAGAATCCCGTCCACCGATTGACTAAGGTTTCCAGAGGAAGGCTCGTCCGCTCTGGGTTAGTCGGGTCCTAAGCTGAGGCCGATAGGCGTAGGCGATGGATAACAGGTTGATATTCCTGTACCACCAAATTTCGTTTTAAGCGATGGGGGGACGCAGTAGGATAGGCGAAGCGTACTATTGGATTGTACGTCCAAGCAATGAGACTGAGTGTTAGGCAAATCCGGCACTCTTAAGGTCAAGTTGTGATGGGGAGAGGAAATTGTTTCCTCGAGTCGTTGATTTCACACTGCCAAGAAAAGCCTCTAGCTAGAATTTTGGTGCCCGTACCGCAAACCGACACAGGTAGTCAAGATGAGAATTCTAAGGTGAGCGAGCGAACTCTCGTTAAGGAACTCGGCAAAATGACCCCGTAACTTCGGGAGAAGGGGTGCTCTTTAGGGTTAACGCCCAGGAGAGCCGCAGTGAATAGGCCCAAGCGACTGTTTATCAAAAACACAGGTCTCTGCTAAACCGTAAGGTGATGTATAGGGGCTGACGCCTGCCCGGTGCTGGAAGGTTAAGAGGAGTGGTTAGCTTCGGCGAAGCTACGAATCGAAGCCCCAGTAAACGGCGGCCGTAACTATAACGGTCCTAAGGTAGCGAAATTCCTTGTCGGGTAAGTTCCGACCCGCACGAAAGGCGTAACGATTTGGGCACTGTCTCAACGAGAGACTCGGTGAAATCATAGTACCTGTGAAGATGCAGGTTACCCGCGACAGGACGGAAAGACCCCGTGGAGCTTTACTGTAGTCTGATATTGAAATTCGGTACAACTTGTACAGGATAGGTAGGAGCCTTTGAAACGTGAGCGCCAGCTTACGTCGAGGCGTTGGTGGGATACTACCCTTGCTGTGTTGGATTTCTAACCCGCACCATTTATCATGGTGGGAGACAGTGTCAGATGGACAGTTTGACTGGGGCGGTCGCCTCCTAAAGAGTAACGGAGGCGCTCAAAGGTTTCCTCAGAATGGTTGGAAATCATTCATAGAGTGTAAAGGCATAAGGAAGCTTGACTGCGAGACTTACAAGTCGAGCAGGGTCGAAAGACGGACTTAGTGATCCGGTGGTTCCGCATGGAAGGGCCATCGCTCAACGGATAAAAGCTACCCCGGGGATAACAGGCTTATCTCCCCCAAGAGTTCACATCGACGGGGAGGTTTGGCACCTCGATGTCGGCTCATCGCATCCTGGGGCTGTAGTCGGTCCCAAGGGTTGGGCTGTTCGCCCATTAAAGCGGTACGCGAGCTGGGTTCAGAACGTCGTGAGACAGTTCGGTCCCTATCCGTCGTGGGCGCAGGAAATTTGAGAGGAGCTGTCCTTAGTACGAGAGGACCGGGATGGACATACCTCTGGTGTACCAGTTGTCGTGCCAACGGCATCGCTGGGTAGCTATGTATGGACGGGATAAGTGCTGAAAGCATCTAAGCATGAAGCCCCCCTCAAGATGAGATTTCCCAACTTCGGTTATAAGATCCCTCAAAGATGATGAGGTTAATAGGTTCGAGGTGGAAGCATAGCGATATGTGGAGCTGACGAATACTAATCGATCGAAGACTTAATCAAATTTAAAAGTGTTTTGTTTGGCATTATCAAATTTTACTTACTATCTAGTTTTGAATGTATAATTTTTTATACAGTTCATTGTCTGGTGACAATGGCAAGGAGGTCACACCTGTTCCCATGCCGAACACAGTAGTTAAGCTCCTTAGCGCCGATGGTAGTCGGACTTACGTTCCGCAAGAGTAGGACGTTGCCAGGCAGCATTTAGGATGCGATGAGCCGAGACCGAGAGGTCTCTTTTTTTGTGCGCAAAAGGAGCTTAACTTCCAAAAATAGCTGGTTTAAGCCATGAGCACATAAGCTGAAGCTCATGTGTAAGAACTACTAATCCCAATGATTTTGAGAAGTAGTTCTTTAGAAGCTGACGAACTGAGCGAAAGACGAGACGAGCTTACAAGCGGTAAGTGAGTAAGGGAAATATTAGAATAAGGAGCACTTTACAGGCAATTAGGGACCTAGAAAGGTCTCTTTTTTTATGCGTGAGAAAATTAGTGAAGCCTGTTTAAAGACAAAGTCTTTTATATGCAGTACATTTGGAAATAGAGGCAGGCATGGACAAATACATCTCCTACTGCCTATATGTTAAAATATAATGAACTATGAGATATGAGAGTTGAAATTACTGCTTGAAAAGCGAGGATGCATATGACATTACCATTAACTAATAAACTTAAAAATATACTAAATAGAAATTCGATTTCGATGCATGTACCTGGACATAAAAATATGACAATTGGTTATTTAGAGCAACTAAATTTTAAAATGGATATGACTGAGATTACAGAATTAGATGATTTGCATCATCCTGAAGAAGTGATAGCAGAAAGTATGGAAGGTATAGAGAAACATCCTGATTATGATGCGTATTATTTAGTCAATGGGACTACATCTGGTATTTTATCAGTAGTCCAAGGGTTTTCAGGGCAACATGGACATTATTCTATAGTTCGAAATGCACATAAATCTGTATTTCATGCTTTGGATTTAACATCAGAACAGTGTCAACTATTGGAAATGACAATGAGCAAAAAAACGAACCAATATTTAGGGCCGAATTTGGATACATTGCTTTCTCAAATAGAACAAACTAAATTAGCAATTCTTACATATCCTAATTATTATGGTGAGTGCTTTGATGTATCTATTGCTATCAAAGATCTAAAAGAGCACAATATACCTGTATTAATAGATGAAGCACATGGTGCCCATTTTGATTTGGAAGGTTTTCCCAATTCTACTTTAAATATGGGGGCGGATTATGTGGTGCAATCGTATCATAAGTCATTACCATCACTAACAATGAGTTCTATTATATTTATTCATAAGAATGCACCGAGAAGAGAAAAGGTTATTAAATATTTGTCCTATTTTCAATCTTCAAGCCCGTCCTATTTATTGATGATGAGTTTGGAATTAGCACATCAATTTTATAAAGATTATAATAGTAAACTCTTTTTTAAAAAAAGAGACCAATTAATTCAAGCGTTAAAAGAAATTGGCGCTGAAGTCGTTAAGGTTGAAGATCCTCTGAAATTGAATATACGTTGTAATGGTTATACTGGTTTTGAATTACAAAAGTATTTTGAAACTAAAGATATTTACGTTGAACTTGCTGATGAACATCAGGTATTATTCGTTTTGCCTTTATGGCATAAGGGGGATACCTATCCATTTGATTTATTAATTGAAAGAATACGACAGATTGAGTTGGAAGAGAGAGACACACAAACACCTGATCAGTCAGCGTTTAGGACTGAAGAAGGTACATACCAAGCGGGTGATATAGTTGATACAAAAAGTATCGATATTAGTCATGCTGGATCTAAAGTTTTAGCAACAAATATCGTTCCATATCCTCCTGGCATTCCTGTTATGTTTAAAGGAGAAAAAATTACAGAAAATATGATAGAATTAATGAATTATTGGTATGATAATAATATAAGAGTAGAAGGAATTAAAAATTATAAAATAGAAATTAAGGATGAATAAAATGTCAGCTTTTATAACTTTTGAGGGCCCAGAAGGTTCAGGTAAAACTACAGTCATTCAACAAGTGGCAGAAAGGTTAGAAACAGAGTATGATGTTGTACTCACTAGAGAACCTGGTGGTGTTAAAACTGGAGAGCAAATACGTGAAGTATTACTTGAAGGCGACGATATGGATGAGCGCACAGAAGCCTTATTATTTGCGGCCTCAAGACGTGAACATCTTGTTGGTAAAGTTATACCATCATTAGATGAGGGAAAGATAGTATTATGTGATCGTTATATAGATAGTTCATTAGCTTATCAAGGTTATGCACGGGGTATAGGAATAGAAGAAGTGAAATCTATTAATGAATTTGCTATTAATGGTTTATATCCAGATAGAACCATTTACCTTGATGTGAGCGTAGAGGTAGGTCGTGACCGTATACAAAAAAATCAGCGAAATCAGAATCGTTTAGATCAAGAAGATGTAATATTTCATGAAAAAGTAGTTGAAGGTTATAAGAAAATTATTCATAATGAGTCTAAACGTTTTATTGTGATTGATGCAAATCGAAGTATAGAAGAAGTAGTAAATGCGACGTATGAATCTATCAACAAATACTTAGAAAAATTGTGATATAATATTTGGAAGAGGTGTTTAGTATGAAAATGATTATAGCAATTGTACAAGATCAGGATAGTCAAGAACTGTCGGACAAACTTGTTAAACATAATTTTAGAGCAACAAAACTTGCAACCACTGGTGGATTTTTAAGAGCTGGGAATACTACGTTCTTATCTGGTGTTGAAGATGATCGCGTGGATGAGATGTTGAAAGTTATCAATGATACTTGTGGTAACAGAGAGCAGCTTGTATCACCTATTACACCGATGGGTGGTAGTGCAGATTCTTATATACCGTATCCGGTTGAAGTAGAAGTTGGAGGAGCAACGGTATTTGTAATGCCTGTTGAAACTTTCCATCAATTCTAAAATCATGGTTGCTTAATATAGTAGCCTCTCAAATTACATTTTAGCTAAAAAGATGTGCCTATGGTAATCTTTTGGAATGTTTTTTGTAGAGTAACTATATATAAGCAGCCTTTTTATATAAAGGAGTAACTTTATAATGGACGAACGAGAAAGACTGACGAAAGCCTATCAATCAAATAAATTGTCACATGCTTATTTATTTGAGGGTGATGATGGTCAGACAATGCAACAAGTCGCTATTGATTTTACGAAGCTGATTTTATGTGATCAAGACAATCAATGTCAGTTAAAGGTAGAAACATTTAATCATCCTGATTTTATGTATATATCCTCTGAAGAGAATACAATAAAGAAAGATCAAATAGAACAGTTATTACATCATATGAATCAATTACCAATAGAAGGTGACTATAAAGTATATATTATTGAATCCTTTGAAAAGTTAACCATTCAAGGTGAAAATAGCATTTTGAAATTTTTAGAGGAACCTCCTGAAAATACTATCGCCATCTTATTAACTACGAAGCCTGAACAAATTTTAGACACAATCCATTCGAGATGTCAGCATGTTTATTTTAAACCTATTAATAAAGCTAATTTTATAAATAGATTAGTAGAACGTGATATTTCTCGTCCAGTAGCTGAATTATTAAGTACATATACTACGCAAATTGAAACGGCAGTTACGCTAAACGAAGAAGCAGATTTAATGGCGCTACGTAAAAGTGTCATTAAATGGTGCCAATTACTTTTAACAAATCGACCTATGGCATTGATTGCTATTGTCGATTTATTGAAACAGGCTAAAAATAGAAGGCTACAAATGGTCACATTAGCTGCAGTTAATGGTTTCTTTCAAGATGTTATGCATGCTAAAGTAGGGATGACTGATGATATGATATATCAAGATTTACAAGTCGATGTACAAGAATATACGGAAAAACTAACATATAATCAAATTATTTTGATGTATGATCAAATAACAGAAGCACATAAAAAGTTGAATCAAAATGTGAATCCAACTTTAGTGTTTGAGCAAATCGTAATAAAAGGGGTGAATTAGTTATGCAAAATGTAGTAGGTATTGATTTTCAAAAATCAGGGAAAATGGAATATTATTCGCCTCAACACTTTAATTTAACTGTAGGAGACTGGGTAGTTGTAGAGTCTAAAAGAGGGTTAGAGATGGGTCGTGTAAAATACGAACCTTTAAATGTTGCGGATCAAGATGTAACACTACCATTAAAAGAAATTGTACGTATTTCAACTGAAGAAGATTTAATCAGATATGAACAAAATGAGCAAGCTGCAAAAGAAGCTTTGCAATTGTGTAAAGATACAATACAGCAACAACAATTAGAAATGCGTTTGGTTAACTGTGAATTCACATTAGATAAATCAAAAGTAATATTTAATTTTACTTCAGATGAACGAGTTGATTTTAGAAAACTCGTAAAAGTCTTGGCACAGAAGTTAAAAACACGTATTGAATTAAGACAGATAGGTGTTAGAGACGAAGCAAAATTATTGGGTGGCATTGGGCCATGTGGACGTTCTTTATGTTGTTCAACATTTTTAGGTGATTTTGAACCAGTATCTATAAAAATGGCTAAGGATCAAAACTTATCTTTAAATCCAACTAAAATTTCGGGAGCCTGTGGACGTTTGATGTGTTGTCTCAAGTATGAAAATGATTATTATGAAGAGGCACGTGCACAATTACCTGATGTTGGTGATCCGATTGAAACACCAGAAGGTAACGGTAAAGTGATAGGGTTAAATATTTTAGACATTTCCATGCAAATTAAAGTGGAAGGCCTAGAGCAACCACTTGAATATAAGATGGAAGAATTAGAAACGTTTAATTAGGAGGCCGTTACAACATTGAATCGAAGCGAGATATTTGAAAAGTTAGCACATTTAGAAGAAAATATTAATCAAATCAACGGTGATATGGTTAATTTGAAAAATCTTACTGTCGAACTCATAGAAGAAAATGTAGCCTTACAAATAGAGAATGAAAATCTGAAAACTTTAATAGATAAAGAAGAAAAACCTAAAAAAATAGAAAGCGGTCATAAAGCACAATATAAGCGACCACTTCGCAGTAAAGATAATTTAGCAATGCTTTATAAAGAGGGTTTTCATATTTGTAATGGTGAGTTATTCGGAAAACATAGAAAAGGTGACGACTGTTTATTTTGTTTAGAAGTGCTGAGTGAATAATTAAAGAACGAAATTGCCTATAAAACAATATGGATGAAATGTGATTGAGGATGAGATGTAGCGATAGGCTTGGTTATTAAGCATCGCAGTCTCGTCTTTTTTTTGGAGGATATAATGAATATGCATATGGAAAATGAAAGGTTAGATTTTTTAATTAAAGAAAAACTAGAAATTATTCAAAATGATGATGTGTTTTCTTTTTCAACAGATGCTTTACTACTTGCACATTTCACAAAAGTAAAAAAACAAGATACGATTATGGATTTGTGTTCGGGTAATGGTGTGATACCTTTATTACTTTCTGATAAAGGACAGCAAGCTATAGATGGAATCGAAATACAGCAACAACTTGTAGATATGGCACAACGTAGTATCGTACATAACCATTTAGAAAATAGAATACAGATGCATCATATGGATTTGAAAGAGGCGCACAAACAGTTTAGTCCTGCAAAATATAGCCTTATTACTTGTAATCCGCCTTATTTTAAAGCGAATCAAGCGTTCCAACATCAGAAGGAAGCACATAAGATCGCACGACATGAGATCATGTGTACACTAGAGGATTGTTGTTTTGCAGCCAGACATTTACTGAAACAAGGCGGACGTTTTGTGATGGTACATCGAGCAGAACGTCTTATGGATGTCTTAACCTATATGAGAGCATACCAGATTGAACCCAAGAAACTTCATTTCATCTATAGTAAGCAGGGTAAAGTGGCGCAAACAATTGTTGTTGAAGGTAGAAAAGGCGGTAATCAAGGGTTAGACATTCAAACACCATTTTACATATATAATAATGATGGAACGTATACTAAAGAAATGAGAGAAATATATTATGGATAAACATTATATATACATTGTTAAGTGTAAAGATGGAAGTTTATATACTGGTTATGCAAAAGACATAGAAAAAAGGGTAGAAAAGCATAATAAAGGACAAGGCGCCAAATATACTAAAATAAGACGTCCGGTAGAGTTAGTTTATCAAGAAATGTTTGATACGAAGTCAGAAGCTTTAAAACGAGAATACGAAATAAAAACCTATTCTAGGCAACAAAAATTAGTATTAATAAGCGAGGGATAACTCATGGCGACATTATATTTAGTAGGAACACCTATAGGAAATTTAGCAGATATTACATATAGAGCTGTAGACATTTTAAGATCGGTGGATTTGATTGCTTGTGAAGATACAAGAGTGACTAAAAAGTTATGTGCACATTATGATATACAAGCACCCCTGAAGTCCTATCATGATCACAATAAGGAACAACAAACGGATTACCTAATAGAACAACTGCAGCAGGATGTTAGCATCGCACTTGTATCAGATGCAGGATTGCCATTGATTAGCGATCCCGGTTACGAGCTTGTCGTGGCAGCGAGGGCAAGTGAAATCAGAGTTGAAACGGTGCCAGGCCCTAATGCTGGATTGACGGCACTGATGGCGAGTGGGTTACCATCATTTACTTATACATTTTTAGGGTTTTTGCCACGAAAAGAAAAGCAAAAATTAGATATTTTAGAGCAACGGATGTTTGAAGATAGTACACTGATTATTTATGAGTCCCCACATCGTGTGAAGGAGACGTTGAAAACAATTCAAAAAGTAGATGAAACGCGAAAAGTTTCACTAGGTAGAGAATTAACTAAAAAGTTTGAGCAAATTGTCACAGGAGAAGTTGGAGAATTACTAAACCAACTTAATGAAAATCGTATTCCAACTAAGGGTGAATTTGTCATAGTCATCGAAGGTGCAATAGCTGAAGAAGATACGTCGTGGTTTGAAGATATGTCGATACAAGCACATGTGGATTATTATATAAACGAAAATATGAAACCTAAAGCTGCAATTAAACAAGTTGCTGAAATGCGTCATATGAAGACTGGCGAAGTTTATGATATTTATCATGAGGTTTCCAATAATTAATCCAGGTTGGATTGATAATTCTTAAGATAAAGCTTCTAAGGTAAAGTGAAGAACTTTCATAGGATGAAATCACGTTTAATCAAGAAAAATGAGTTGAAAAACTCCCATAACACGCGTGATTTATGGTAATGTAGACAAGATAGAGATTATTAATCATATTAAAATTTCAGAAGAATTAAGTCATGAAAAGTTCGATATGAATAGTAATCTAATCATATCATTATAAAAGTGGCTAAATTAGAAAATGAAATATAAAACATACATCTGTTTCATTGAGGGAAAAATGAATTTAGATATATTTAAAGCGTAGGAAACGAGGAGGAACATTGATGGCGAAAGAAACATTTTATATCACTACACCAATATATTATCCAAGTGGGAATTTACATATCGGTCACGCATATACAACAACAGCTGGTGATGTAATCGCACGTTATAAAAGAATGCAAGGCTATGATGTTCGATATTTAACAGGTACGGATGAACATGGTCAAAAAATACAGGAAAAAGCACAAAAAGCTGGGAAATCTGAATTAGAATATTTGGATGAAATGATTGCTGGAATTAAAGATTTATGGAATAAATTAGAAGTCTCAAACGATGATTTTATTCGTACAACAGAAGCGCGACATAAAGAAGTGGTGCAACAAATATTTGAACGTTTATTAAAGCAAGAGGATATTTATCTTGGCGAATATGAAGGTTGGTATTCTGTACCAGATGAAACTTATTATACTGAGACGCAATTAGTGGATCCGGTATTTGAAAATGGTGAAATCGTTGGCGGTAAAAGTCCAGACTCTGGTCACGAAGTAGAATTAGTTAAAGAGGAAAGTTATTTCTTCAATTTATCTAAATATACAGACCGTTTATTAGAATTTTACGATGAAAACCCTGATTTTATTCAACCACCTTCACGTAAAAATGAAATGATTAACAATTTCATCAAACCAGGATTAGAAGATTTAGCAGTTTCACGTACGTCATTCGATTGGGGTATTCATGTGAAATCAAATCCTAAACACGTCGTTTACGTGTGGATTGATGCGCTTGTGAACTATATTTCTTCACTAGGTTACTTATCAGATGATGATAGCTTATTCAAAAAATATTGGCCAGCAGATATTCATATCATGGCGAAGGAAATTGTGCGTTTCCACTCAATTATCTGGCCAATCTTGTTGATGGCATTAGATGTTCCACTTCCTAAGAAAGTCTTTGCGCATGGCTGGATACTTATGAAAGATGGCAAAATGAGTAAATCTAAAGGTAACGTGGTCGATCCTAATGTACTTATAGATCGTTATGGTCTAGATGCTACGCGTTATTATTTAATGCGCGAATTACCATTTGGTTCAGATGGTGTCTTCACGCCTGAAGGTTTTGTTGAACGTACAAATTATGATTTAGCAAATGACTTAGGTAATTTAGTGAATCGTACAATTTCTATGGTCAATAAATATTTTGATGGCGAATTACCAGCATATCAAGGTCCAAAACACGAGTTGGATGAAGATATGGAACAAATGGCGATAGACACAGTGAATACATTCCATGAAAATATGGACGATTTACAATTCTCAGTAGCACTTTCAACGGTTTGGAAGTTAATCAGCCGTACTAATAAATATATTGACGAAACATCGCCGTGGGTATTAGCTAAAGATGAAAATCAAAAAGACATGCTAAGTAATGTAATGGCGCATTTAGTAGAAAACATTCGCATTGTAGCAGTGTTATTAAGACCATTCCTTACGCACGCACCAAAACAAATTTTTGAACAGTTGAATATTAATTCACCTGAATTATATGAATTTGATAGCGTGAAACAATATGGTGCCTTAACTGCGCCAATCGTTGTTAGTGATAAACCACAACCAATCTTCCCGCGTTTAGATAGTGATGCAGAAATCGATTATATTAAACAATCTATGCAGCCAGAAAAAGCGGCAGAAGTTTCAGAAGAAACTGAAGAAGAAGTACCTAGTAAGTCGCCAATCGATATCAAAGATTTTGATAAAGTAGAAATTAAAGCTGCTACGATTACAGATGCTGAGCAAGTTAAAAAATCTGATAAATTATTGAAAATCCAAGTTGATTTAGATAGTGAACACCGTCAAATCGTCTCTGGTATTGCAAAATACTATCAACCAGAAGATATTATAGGTAAAAAAGTTGCAGTTGTAACAAATTTAAAACCTGCTAAATTGATGGGTAGAAAATCAGAAGGTATGATTTTATCTGCTGAAAAAGATGGTGTACTGACACTTGTAAGTTTACCAAGCGCAATTCCAAATGGTGCAATAATTAAGTAATCACAAATTAAGGGAGCGGTATAACATGCTTATTGATACACATGTTCATTTAAATGCAGAACAATATGATGAAGATTTAGAAGCGGTCATTGAACGTGCAAGAGACAACGGTGTAGATCGAATGTTTGTTGTTGGATTTGATACACCAACAGTCGAACGTACGATGGAACTGATTGACCAATACGAATTTATCTATGGCATTATTGGATGGCACCCTGTAGATGCGGTTGATTGCACAGAAGAACGGTTAGAATGGATAGAAAAGCTTGCAGAACACCCTAAAGTGATTGGCATAGGTGAGACGGGATTAGATTATCATTGGGACAAGTCGCCGAAAGATGTACAACAAGCATTATTTAGAAAACAAATCGCATTGGCTAAACGCGTCAATTTACCAATTATTATTCACAATAGGGAAGCAACGCAAGATTGTATAGATATTCTTAAAGAGGAACATGCGGAAGAAATTGGTGGTATCATGCACAGTTTCAGCGCTTCTCCTGAAATTGCGGATGATGTAATTAATAAATTGAATTTCTATGTATCTTTAGGTGGTCCAGTCACTTTTAAAAATGCGAAACAACCTAAAGAAGTAGCAAAGCATGTTCCATTTGATCGATTATTAGTTGAAACGGATGCACCATTCTTATCACCACATCCTTATAGAGGCAAAAGAAATGAACCTGTTCGTGTGACATTGGTTGCAGAACAAATTGCTGAATTACGCGGTGTGAGCTATGAGGAAGTATGCAAGCAAACAACTGAAAATGCAGAACAATTGTTTAAATTAAAAGGATAGACACATTACAAAAAAGGTATCGGTCTGAAATAGGGCTTAGTTCATAGAGTAAATGCTAAGTAGTAACCATTATTTGCGACGATACCTTTTTTATTTTTATCTAAAATCGAATTAAAGAGATGAAAGGTGTAACAATAAATGAAGATTAACGAATTTATTGTAGTAGAAGGTAGAGACGATACGGAACGCGTTAAAAGAGCGGTAGAATGTGATACGATTGAAACAAATGGGAGTGCGATTAACGAGCAAACGCTAAGTGTTATAGCACAAGCATTTGAAACAAGAGGTGTCATTGTATTAACAGATCCTGATTTCCCGGGTGATAAAATACGTAATACAATTCAAAAACATGTACCAGGCGTTAAACACGCATATATCGATAGAGAAAAAGCCAAAAGTAAACGAGGCAAGATTGGTGTAGAACATGCACAACTTGAAGATATTAAAGATGCCTTAATAAATGTGAGTACACCATTCGAAGAAGGACACGAAACAATAAGTAAATCAGTGTTAATTGATTTAGGATTAATAATTGGGAAAGATGCACGCAAAAAAAGAGAAATAATTGGACGTAAGCTACATATAGGACATTCTAACGGCAAACAATTAATAAATAAGCTCAATGCGTTTGGCTATACTGAAGAAGATGTTAGGAATGCATTAAGTGATAATGAAGGAAGTGAATGATAAGTGGATATTAAAGATGTTGCAACACCATCGCGTACAAAAGCATTGCTCAATCAATATGGTTTTAATTTCAAAAAAAGTTTAGGACAAAACTTCTTGATTGACGTTAACATTATACAAAAAATTATCGATGCCAGCGACATAGGTGAAAATACAGGTATTATAGAAATAGGGCCTGGTATGGGTTCGCTCACGGAACAATTAGCTAAAAACGCAAAGAAAGTTGTTGCATTTGAAATTGATCAACGTTTGATACCAGTGTTGAAAGATACAATGGGACCTTATGATAACGTGGAAATTATAAATGAAGATATATTAAAAGCTGATATTGCACATTATGTTACAGAGCATTTAGCAGATTGTGACAATATCATGGTGGTCGCTAACTTACCATATTATATTACAACACCGATATTATTGAATCTAATGCAACAAACTTTACCTATCGATGGCTACGTAGTTATGATGCAGAAAGAAGTCGGTGAAAGATTGAATGCACAAGTAGGTACAAAAGCTTATGGATCACTTTCAATAGTTACCCAATATTATACTGAAACCAGTAAAGTGTTAACAGTGCCGAAGACTGTCTTCTTGCCACCGCCAAATGTAGATTCAATTGTTGTAAAATTGATGAAGCGTCAGACACCGGAAGTAGATATAGATAACGAAGATAAATTTTTCAAAATGACAAAAGCTGCATTTAGCCAAAGACGAAAAACAATTAGCAATAACTATCAAAGTTTGTTTGTAGATGGTAAAGCGAACAAAGAAATTATTAAAAAATGGTTAGAAACAAGTGGTATAGATCCAAGAAGACGTGGAGAAACGCTTTCAATAAAAGAATTTGCAAAATTATACAATGAATTGAAAAATTTCACAGAATTAGCATTTTAAATTATTGACAAGCTTGAGTTACATTGCTAAAATTGATGTTTTGTTTGACAAAAGCGCGCTATTTGTGTTATTATACAACTTGTAGCGAGGTGGAGCAATATGCCAAAATCTATTGGAGACATCAAAAATTCACTTGATTGTCAATTAGGAAACCGAATCGTACTTAAAGCGAATGGTGGTCGTAAGAAAACAATTGAGCGTAGTGGTGTGTTAAAAGAAACGTACCCTTCTGTTTTCATTGTTGAGCTAGATCAAGAAATTTACAACTTTGAGCGTGTATCTTATACATACGCTGACGTTTTAACTGAAAACGTACAAGTTTCTTTTGAAGATGATAATCAGCAAGAAGCAATTGCACACTAAATAAAAGTGATTTAAATAAAGTTTGTCTCTTAGGAGCCATACTTTTTAATTTAAACTTTAATATTAAGATCATTAAATGAAAAAGGTATGTTGGTGTAACTTCGCCAACATACCTTTTTCTGTGTCACAATTTAGGATGCAGGGAATGGATATAATTTTAATAGAGACGTACTATATTGTAGAATAGTAAATTAAGAAATGATTTATTGTCCAATATAGTTAAATGTATATTTATAAAAATATTTATCAAAATATCGAAAATAAGTTTTTGAAAACAGCCAATGCAACTATAACAATATGTTAAAATCATTTTATTACCATATCGAATTGGAAGAGGGTGGGAATATGATCTATGAAACGGCTCCGGCTAAGATTAATTTAACGCTGGATACACTCTTTAAACGAGATGATGGTTTTCATGAAGTTGAAATGATTATGACGACGATTGATTTAAATGATCGCTTGTCATTTGAACTACGCAATGACAAAAAAATTGTTGTTGATGTAGAGCAAACTTATGTTCCCTCCGATAATAAAAACTTAGCGTATAAAGCTGCAGAATTGATGAAAAGAACTTATAATCTAAAGCAAGGTATTACAATCACTATAGATAAGAACATACCGGTGTCAGCAGGGCTTGCAGGAGGCTCTACTGACGCTGCAGCTACGATGAGAGGGATGAATCGCCTGTATGAGCTAAATAGACCGTTAAACGAGTTGTGTGAGCTTGGTATTAAGATAGGTACAGATATCCCTTTTTGTATTTTTGGTAAAACAGCATTATGCAGAGGTAAAGGTGAACATATTACGTTTCTGAATAAACCTCCATCAGCATGGGTTGTGGTGGCAAAACCAAATTTAGGTATATCTTCTCCGAGTATCTTCAAAAAATTAGACTTAAATCAGTCACATCATGTGGATACAACAGCTTGTAAATCAGCTTTAATTTCAGGAGATTATGAATTACTTTGCAAAAGTCTTTCAAACCGATTGGAACCTGTTTCGGGTAAAATGCATAGTGAGATTTTAAAAATAAAAGAAAATATGTTAGAGAATGGTGCGGATGGTGCTGTTATGAGTGGAAGCGGCCCATCTGTTTATGGACTAACACAAAAAGAACGCCAGGCAAGACATGTTTACAATGCAGTCAATGGCTGTTGTAATGAAGTGTATATAGTAAGATTATTAGGCTAGTGAGAAGGGATGAGTTAAATGCGCTATAAAAGAAGCGAACGAATTGTTTATATGACACAATACTTGATGAATAACCCTAATAAATTGATACCATTAACTTATTTCGTACAAAAATTTAAACAAGCGAAATCATCTATAAGTGAAGATGTTCAAATTATTAAAACCACATTCCAAAAAGAAAAATTAGGGACAGTGATTACCACAGCTGGGGCAAGTGGCGGTGTGACGTATAAACCAGAAATGAGTAAAGAAGAAGCGAGTGAAGTCATCGATGACGTTATCGCACAACTCCAAGAGAAGAATCGTTTGCTACCAGGAGGGTATTTATTCTTATCTGATTTAATGGGGGATCCGACGTTACTTAACCGTGTCGGAAAACTGATTGCTACACTTTATATGGACGAAGAATTAGATGCAATCGTTACGATTGCTACGAAAGGTATCTCTCTTGCTAATTCAGTAGCGAACGTATTGAATTTACCGGTAGTTGTCATTCGAAAAGATAACAAAGTGACTGAAGGTTCTACGGTATCTATCAATTATGTGTCAGGATCTTCCCGAAAAATTGAAACAATGGTGTTATCTAAGAGAACATTACCAGAGAATTCTAATGTCCTTGTAGTAGATGATTTTATGCGCGCAGGCGGATCCATCAATGGTGTGATGAATTTAATGAACGAGTTTAAAGCACATGTGAAAGGGGTATCGGTACTAGTAGAATCAAAAGAAGTTAAACAAAGATTAATTGAAGATTATACTTCCTTAGTTAGATTATCTGATGTAGATGAATACAATCAGGAATTTAAAGTGGAGAAAGGCAACAGTTTAACTAAATTTTCTTAAAGGAGCGATTACGACATCATGAAAACGATTAATACAACCAAAGCACCGGAAGCGTTAGGGCCATACTCACATGCAACAGAAATAAATGGTCTAGTATTCACATCTGGACAAATCCCATTAAATTTAAATGGAGAGATTGTTAGCGATGATGTAAAAGAACAGACGACACAAGTCTTAGAAAATTTAAAAGTTGTACTAGACCAAGCTGGATCGGATATAGATTCGGTTATAAAAGCTACTATTTTTATTGCTGATATGAATGAATTTCAAAATATAAATGAAGTTTATGGCAAATATTTTAATCATCATCAACCGGCTAGAAGTTGTGTTGAGGTAGCGAGACTACCTAAAGATGTTAAAGTAGAAATAGAAGTAATTGCACAAGTGAAGTAAGGATTTATAATTTTTAATAAAATTGTTAAGCTTCTAACAAAGAGATACTATGGGGGGCTCACTACATGAAAGTGACAGATGTAAGACTTAGAAAAATACAAACAGACGGTAGAATGAAAGCGCTTGTTTCAATCACTTTAGATGAATCATTTGTGGTACATGATTTACGCGTTATTGAAGGCAACACAGGTCTATTCGTCGCAATGCCAAGTAAACGTACACCAGATGGTGAATTCCGAGATATCGCGCATCCGATCAATTCAGAGATGAGACAAGAAATACAGGATGCTGTGATGAAAGTATATGAAGAAACTGATGAGGTCATCCCTGATAAAAATGCTCAATCATCAGAAGATACTAATGAGGAAGCTTAATTTAATTATTTGAGATTATTATAGTGAATTTAATATCGTTTTAAAGAAGATTGAATTTCTAAAATTGGGGAATTCAATCTTCTTTATTTATGTAAGCGTGACTAAAATATAAAATATTAAAATTATTTATAAAATGTAAAGGTGACAAAAATTATAATTTTGAAATTTATAATAAATAACTCAAACTTACATCGTTTTACTTAACTATATTATTATGAATGAAACAATTACATAAAGAAGTGATAGCGTATGTTTCGTTCATAATAATATGTTGAAAATTATCGATAATAAGAAAAACTACTTCAGGAAATGAAGCGGTTTACAAAACCTAAATAGATGACAAATACTATGCACTTTATTTTTAACAATCGTAATAAAAAACGCTTTAATAAAAAACATTGGCACTTTGAGCCTTGAAAGTGTGACTAGCGTTAAATTATAATAATAAAGAAGTGTATATTTTAATGGAGGGTTAACATACATGCAAAGACATGCAATAGTACTCGCAGCTGGTAAGGGTACACGTATGAAATCAAAGAAATACAAAGTACTACATGATGTCGCTGGCAAATCAATGATTGAACATGTCGTGGATAACGTTAAACAATCTGGCGTAGAACAGCTTGTAACAATCGTAGGTCATGGCGCAGAAAGCGTGAAAGAAAAGTTAGGCGATGCATCTCTTTATAGTTTTCAAGAAGAACAATTAGGTACTGCTCATGCCGTTAAAATGGCTAGTGAACATTTAAATGATAAACAAGGTACAACGTTAGTAGTTTGTGGAGACACACCATTAATTACGACAGAAACACTTAAATCTTTAATTGAACATCACGAAAATAACCAATCACTAGCTACCGTATTAACAGCTACAGCAACGAACCCATATGGTTATGGCAGAATTATACGTGATGCAGACAATCAATTAGTTAAAATAGTCGAACAAAAAGATGCAACAGATGCAGAACAACAAATTAATGAAATTAGTTCAGGTATTTTCGCATTTGATAATCAAATGCTATTTGAAAAGTTAGAGTTAGTGAACAACAATAATGTGCAAGGCGAATACTACTTGCCTGATGTACTTTCATTAATTTTAGAAGATAAAGGCACAGTCGGCATTTACCATACGAATGATTTTGAAGAAATTATGGGTGTAAATGATCGAGTGATGTTAAGCGAAGCAGAAAAAGCATATAGAAAACGTATCAACCAATTTCATATGAAAAATGGTGTGACAATTGTAGATCCATCCAATACTTATATCGGTGCAGATGTAACTATTGGAGAAGACACAATTATAGAACCTGGAGTTAAACTTTCAGGACATAGTGAAATTGGAGAAGATACAGTTGTAGGACAATATACAGAAATCACGAATAGTAAAATAGGTGATAATGTTACAATTAAACATTCAGTGATCAATGAAGCAATGGTTGATGATTATGCGATAATTGGACCATTTGCGCAACTTCGTCCAGGTACAGACTTAGGCAAAAAAGTGAAAGTCGGCAACTTTGTTGAAGTTAAGAAATCAGTCGTAAAAGCAGGAGCTAAATTACCTCACTTGAGTTATATTGGTGACGCAGAAATAGGTGAACGTGTGAATCTTGGCTGTGGTTCAATCACAGTAAACTATGATGGTATTAACAAATTCAAGACGATTATTGGTAATGATTCGTTTATAGGGTGCAATACGAATTTGGTAGCACCTATTACGTTAGGCGAGCGTTCTCTAATTGCTGCTGGCTCTACAATTACTGATAGTGTACCAGAAGACAGTTTAGCATTAGCGAGAGCTAGACAAACAACCAAAGAAGGTTATTTAAAAAAATAAAAGGTATATGTTTAGACATGCATGCTTGAACTGTTAAACTTAATGTAATTGAGTAAGTTGTTAGCCACAAAATGCTTTATATTGATAAACAATGTAAGTTTGCGCTTGTCTTTAAATGAAAACTAATTGAATGAATTAATTGGAGGACTATAAATGTTAAACAATGAGTATAAGAATTCTGCTTTGAAAATATTTTCTTTAAAAGGTAACGAACCTTTAGCCCAAGAAGTAGCAGATCATGTTGGAATTGAACTAGGAAAATGTTCCGTAAAACGTTTCAGCGATGGAGAAATTCAAATCAATATAGAGGAAAGTATTCGTGGTTGTGATGTATTTATTATTCAACCAACGTCGAATCCTGTAAATTTACACTTAATGGAATTATTAATTATGGTTGATGCTTGTAGACGTGCATCAGCAGCTAATATTAATATAGTTGTTCCATATTATGGTTATGCGCGTCAAGACAGAAAAGCACGTAGTCGTGAACCAATCACAGCTAAACTTGTAGCAAACTTAATTGAAACTGCAGGCGCAGATCGTATGATAGCGTTAGATTTACACGCACCTCAAATCCAAGGTTTCTTCGATATGCCAATTGACCACTTAATGGGTGTGCCAATCTTAGCAGAATACTTCAAGAATGAGTCAGGTATTGATCTTGAAGAGTGTGTTGTAGTCTCTCCAGACCACGGTGGCGTAACAAGGGCGCGTAAACTTGCAGATATACTTAAATCACCAATTGCTATTATTGATAAACGTCGTCCAAAACCCAATGTTGCAGAAGTGATGAACATTGTTGGTGAAATAGAAGGACGTACGGCTATTATTATTGATGATATCATTGATACAGCAGGAACAATCACATTGGCAGCACAAGCACTAAAAGATAAAGGTGCTAAAGATGTATATGCTTGTTGTACACATCCTGTATTATCAGGTCCAGCTAAAGAGCGTATCGAAAATTCAGCAATCAAAGAACTAATCGTAACAAATTCAATTCAATTAGATGAAACACGTAAACCAAGCAATACGAAAGAGTTATCTGTAGCTGGTTTATTAGCACAAGCAATTATCCGTGTTTATGAACGCGAATCTGTTAGTGTGCTATTTGACTAAAATATTAGATAAATGTATAATGGTTTCGTTCGTGAATTCACGAGCAAAATAAACGCTTGCAAGCAACATTATGTTGATGGGCAAGTGAGGGGCTCATATTAGAGCAAAACGAAAGGTGGAAAATGAATATGACTGCATTAAAGTCAATTATTCGTCAAGGTAAACAAACACGTTCAGACCTTAAAACACTAAGAAATACTGGTAAAGTACCTGCAATCGTTTACGGTTATGGTACAAAAAATACTTCTGTTAAAGTAGACGAAGTAGAATTTATTAAAGTTATCCGTGAAGTTGGACGTAACGGTGTTATCGAATTAGGCGTAGGTTCTAAAACAATTAAAGTAATGGTTTCAGACTACCAATTCGACCCACTTAAAAACCAAATCACTCACATTGACTTCTTAGCAATCAATATGACTGAAGAACGTACTGTTGAAGTACCTGTTCACTTAATTGGTGAAGCAGCAGGTGCTAAAGAAGGTGGCGTGGTTGAACAACCATTATTCGACCTTGAAGTTACAGCTACTCCAGACAATATTCCTGAAGCAATCGAAGTTGAAATCAGTGAATTGGCAATCGGTGATACTATTTCAGTTGAAGATATTAAAGTGTCAGGCGACTTTACTATTGAAAACGAAGCTACTGATTCAGTAGTTACAGTAGTAGCTCCGACTGAAGAACCAACTGAAGAAGAAATCGAAGCAATGGAAGGCGAAGCACAAACTGAAGAGCCAGAAGTTGTAGGCGAAGATAAAGAAGACGAAGAAGAAAAATAATATACTTCACGCTTCATTGTCAACATAAGTTGATGATACCAACATTGTAATATCTTATAAAAAGCACCGTGCTTAATACGTTAAGCAGGTGCTTTTTTATGTTATTATAGTGAATGATATGAAAAAATAATTTTTAATTGTTTATTAATTCAAATACATGAAAATGATATATATAGTTAAGTGACAACAACAATTGGAGGTAACATAATGAAATGTATTGTAGGCCTAGGCAATATAGGTAAACGTTTTGAACAAACAAAACATAATATTGGTTTTGAAGTTATAGACTACATGTTAGATCAAAATCAATTCTCATTAGATAAACAAAAATTTAAAGGTGCCTATACGATTGAACGCATCGGTGGAGAAAAAGTCATGTTTATTGAACCACTAACAATGATGAATTTGTCAGGCGAAGCGGTAGGCCCGTTAATGAAATATTATGACATAGATATAGATGATTTAGTCGTTTTATATGATGATTTAGATTTACCACAAGGGGAGATTCGTCTAAGACAAAAAGGCAGCGCTGGTGGCCATAATGGTATCAAATCAATGATTCAAGTACTAGGTACAGACCAATTCAAACGTATTAGAATCGGTGTAGATAGACCGTCAAATGGTATGTCAATTGTCGATTATGTGTTACAAAAATTTTCAAAACAGGAAATGCAAATAATGAATAAAGTAATAGAACATTCTGCACGTGCAGTTGAGGCTTATATAGAAAGTTCTCGCTTTGATCGTGTGATGAATGAATACAATGGTGAAGTCAAGTGAAATCAATAATTACACAATATATAAATGAAGACAAAAGATACCAAGAATTAAACGACGTATTTGGTAAAGAAAATGTACTAGTAACTGGCTTATCTGGAGCAGCTAAATCAACAATTATAGCCGAAAAATATTTGCACAGTACTAAACAATTATTAGTTGTTACAAATAATTTATATCAAGCAGATAAATTGGAAAGTGATTTGCTGCAATTTGTAGATGCAGACGAAGTCTACAAATATCCAATGCAAGATATCATGACAGAAGAATTCTCAACACAAAGCCCTCAATTTATGAGCGAGCGTGTACGTACACTAACGGCACTTGCTCAAGAAAAGAGAGGGTTATTTATCGTACCATTAAACGGTTTGAAAAAATGGCTCACTCCAGTTGAAATGTGGAAATCTCATCAGTTAACACTATCTGTTGGTGACGATATTGAAATTGATGAATTTTTAAATAAATTAGTAAATATGGGCTACCGTAGGGAAAGTGTAGTGTCACATATAGGTGAATTTTCATTACGCGGGGGCATTGTTGATATTTACCCGTTAATTGGGAAGCCAGTAAGAATTGAACTATTCGATACTGAAGTGGATTCGATTCGTGATTTTGATGTGGAGACACAAAGATCAAAAGAGAACATCGAAGAAGTCAATATTACGACAGCAAGTGATTATATTATCACCGACGATGTGCTTAAACATACAAAATTAAAATTAAAAGAGGCTTATGAAAATACACGCCCCAAAATTGAAAAATCAGCACGTAATGATTTAAAAGAAACTTACGAAAGTTTCGAACTTTTTGAATCAACGATGTTTGATCATCAAGTATTGCGTCGACTTGTGTCGTTTATGTATGAACAACCAGCGACTATTATGGATTATTTTAAAGATGACGCTATTGTTGCAGTTGATGAACATAATAGAATTAAAGAAACTGAGCAAACACTTATTACTGAAGTTGATGAATTTATGCAAAACCTGATAGAAAGTGGTAAAGGATTTATTGATCAAAACTTCTTACAATATGATGGGTTTGAAGCGTTATTGAAACATTATCCAGTGACGTATTTCACATTATTCACGGCGACAATGCCTGTTCAACTCAATGAAATTATCAAGTTTTCATGTAAGCCAGTACAGCAATTTTATGGTCAATACGATATTATGCGTTCAGAATTTCAGCGCTTCATCCAAAATGATTATACTGTCGTTGTTCTTGCTGAAACTGAAGTGAGAAAAGAACGTATTCAATCTATGCTTAATGAAATGCATATCCCAACATTTATCGATACGCCAAGTCAACGAAACGATGGGGGCAATGCGATCATTACAGAGGGTAGTTTGTCAGAAGGATTTGAGCTACCTTATATGCAACTTGTTGTCGTGACGGAACGCGAACTATTCAAATCTAAACAAAAGAAAAAACCAAAACAACAAAAAACACTAACAAACGCTGAAAAAATTAAATCATACCAAGATTTAAAAGTAGGAGATTATGTCGTACATGTGCACCACGGTGTCGGTAGATATTTAGGTGTTGAAACACTTGAAGTCGGTGGCGTACATAAAGATTATATTAAACTTCAATATAAAGGGACAGACCAATTATTTGTACCAGTTGATCAGATGGATCAAGTTCAAAAATATGTAGCATCAGAGGATAAGACACCTAGGTTAAATAAACTTGGTGGTACAGAATGGAAAAAAACAAAAGCTAAAGTACAACAAAGCGTTGAAGATATGGCTGATGAATTAATTGAACTATATAAAGAACGTGAAATGTCTGTAGGTTATAAATATGGCCCAGATACGGCAGAACAAAACGAATTTGAAATAGATTTCCCTTACGAACTTACGCCTGACCAAGGTAAATCAATCGAAGAAATTAAACAGGATATGGAAATTGAACGTCCAATGGATCGATTGCTATGTGGTGATGTAGGTTATGGTAAGACAGAAGTTGCAGTACGTGCAGCGTTTAAAGCTGTTATGGAAGGAAAGCAGGTTGCCTTCTTAGTTCCAACGACAATTTTAGCTCAACAACATTATGAAACATTAATTGAGCGTATGCAGGACTTTCCAATCGAAGTTCAACTCATTAGTCGCTTTAGAAGTACAAAAGAAGTTAAAGAAACAAAAGAAAAATTAAAATCAGGCTTCGTTGATATCGTCGTAGGTACTCATAAACTATTAAGTAAAGATATTCATTATAAAGATTTAGGCTTATTAATTGTGGATGAAGAACAACGATTTGGTGTGCGTCATAAAGAAAGAATCAAATCATTGAAAACAAATGTGGACGTTTTAACACTGACGGCAACGCCTATCCCACGTACATTACACATGAGTATGTTGGGCGTTCGTGATTTATCAGTGATTGAAACACCACCAGAAAATCGTTTTCCAGTACAAACTTACGTATTAGAACAGAATACGAATTTTATTAAAGAAGCACTAGAAAGAGAATTATCTAGAGAAGGACAAGTCTTTTATTTATATAATAAAGTGCAATCTATTTATGAAAAACGAGAGCAATTACAAATGTTAATGCCAGAAGCGAATATTGGTATTGCACATGGACAGATGAAAGAAGGAGACTTAGAAGAAACAATGCTAAGTTTTATTAATCATGAATACGACATTCTCGTAACGACTACAATCATTGAAACGGGAGTTGATGTTCCAAACGCCAACACACTTATTATCGAAGATGCGGATCGTTTCGGACTCAGCCAGTTATACCAATTGAGAGGTCGTGTTGGACGTTCAAGCCGTATTGGCTATGCTTATTTCTTACACCCTACGAATAAAGTATTGTCAGAAACAGCTGAAGACCGTTTGCAAGCAATTAAGGAATTTACTGAGTTAGGCTCAGGCTTTAAAATTGCTATGCGTGATTTAAATATTCGAGGCGCAGGTAATCTCTTGGGTAAACAACAACACGGATTTATTGATTCTGTTGGATTCGACCTTTATTCACAAATGTTAGAAGAAGCAGTGAATGAAAAACGTGGTGTTAAAGATGAGAAACAAGATGCACCTGAAATTGAAATTGAACTCAATATTGATGCTTATTTACCTGCTGAATATATTCCAAATGAACAGTCTAAAATAGAAATCTATAAAAAATTACGTAAGATTGAAACTGAAGCACAACTCATGGATGTTAAAGATGAATTAATTGATCGTTTCAATGATTACCCAATAGAAGTGGAAAGACTGTTGGATATGATGGAGATAAAAGTTCATGCTTTAAACGCTGGAGTGGCACTTATTAAAGATGTAGGCAAAAAGGTAGAAGTTTATCTGTCTGAAAAGGGAACGACAGATATTAATGGAGAAACGTTATTTAAACAAACGCAACCATTAGGCCGTGCAATGAAAGTTGGCGTTCAAGATGGTAAAATGAAAGTGACTTTAAATAAAGTAAGTAACTGGTTAGATAGTTTGAAATTCTTAGCGAAATGTCTAGAAGAAAGTATGGTTATATCAGATGAAATCTAAGGACGATAAGAATACGGCCTTCAACGGCGTAGTTGTTCTTACAATTGCACTTGTTATTGTTAAAATACTAAGCGCAATTTATCGTGTCCCGTATCAAAATATACTTGGAGACGAAGGATTATATGCTTATCAACAAATATATCCGATTGTTGCTTTAGGTGTTATTTTAACAATGAATGCAATTCCTAGTGCTGTCACTCAAACGTTTGGCACACATGGGGAATCAAGACATTACACTAAAGTATTGCTTAGGTTACAACTCATTAGTACTGCATTTTTCTTGGTTGTTTTTATAGGTGCTAAGTGGGTGGCACTCCTAATGGGTGACACTAACCTCACACCAATGTTAAGAGCAGCAAGTTTTAGTTTCTTGTTTGTTGGTATATTAGGAGTGTATAGAGGCTACTACCAAGCGCATCAACATATGACTGTTCCAGCGATATCACAAGTCATAGAGCAAGTGATACGTGTTGTAATCATCATCATTGCTATTGTATTATTTATGACACAACAATGGTCTGTTTACACTGCTGGTACAGTAGCTATTATCGGTTCAGCAGTAGGTTTTTTAGCATCTAGTATATTCCTAATGCAAGGCAAGCCTTTTAAGCTCAAGCAAGCGAAGAAACCAAATGACAAGACAATAGTAGAGTGGAAAAAGTTATCAATGGCTATTATCATCTTTGCTGTAAGCCAGCTTATTGTCATCGTTTGGCAAGTGATAGATAGCTTTACGGTTATACATGCACTTCAGAATGCAGGCTTAAATTTTCAAGAAGCAACCACACAAAAAGGTATCTTTGATCGTGGTGCTTCATTTATACAAATGGGTTTAATTGTGACAACGACATTTTGTTTTGTGCTTATACCGATGCTTACCGATGCGATTAAAGCACGCAACAACATTCTGATTAATAGATATGCGAATGCCTCTATCAAGATTACAGTGATGTTTAGTGTGGCAGCTGGTATTGGATTAATTAATTTACTGCCAGTCATGAATAGTGTGTTTTTTAAAAACGATAGTCTGACTGGTACATTATCTCTCTATATGCTTACAGTTATATGCGTCTCGCTCATAATGATGGACATTGCTTTATTACAAGTGAAAAACCAAGTGCGTCCTGTGCTATTTGCATTTATCACTGGTGTGGTCAGTAAAGTAATTCTCAATGTGATGTTAATACCACAATTATTAATGCTAGGTGGCAGTATCAGTACGGTTATTTCACTCATTATATTTACGCTCGTTCTACATTATCACGTACTAAAACACTATAAATTCCAGATGATGAAAAAATTCGTGATTAAATTGGGTGCTACGATGGTGATGCTATCAGTGGCTGTTCAACTAGGAATGTGGCTCGTACCTACACAAAGTAGAATCACAGGTTTGATTGAATTAGTCGTCGCAGCAATTATTGGCGTATTAGTAATTATTTTCGCTATTGTACGTATGCATTTATTGAGTTATAGAGAATTAAAACATTTACCATTGGGCGATAAACTTTATCATATGAAAAGAGGGAAACATTAATGTCAGGTAAAATAACAATTGTTGGCTTAGGTAACTACGGTATTGATGATTTACCTTTAGGTATCTACAAATTTCTTAAAAAACAAACAATGGTTTACACGCGTACATTGGATCATCCTGTAATTAAAGAATTAACTGCAGAAAATATACAATTCAAAAGTTTTGATAGTGAATACGAGGCACAAGCATCATTCGAGGGCGTCTATGAACGTATCGTGTCGCAACTCATTGAAGCGGCCCATAGTGATGATGTCATTTATACAGTGCCTGGACATCCACGTGTAGCTGAAACGACAACTGTGAAATTAGAAGCTCATGCGCAAGAACATAATGATCTTCAGGTTGAAGTTTTGGGAGGCAAAAGCTTTATCGATGATATATTTGAAGCGGTGAAGATAGATCCTAACGACGGGTTCACATTACTCGATGCGACAGCTATAACAAAAGAGCAGTTAAATATTCGTACCCATACGCTCATTACTCAAGTCTATAGTCCTATGACTGCAGGCGATTTAAAAGTGACATTGATGGAACGTTACCATGATGAGCAAACAGTGTTTATCGTCGATGGCGCACAAAATAATGCTGCAAATGTAATAGAAACACCGCTTTATGAATTAGACCATCATGCATCTATTTTCAGTAATTTGACAAGTGTATTCATTCCGAAAGTAGAAAAAGAAGAATCATATTATAGTGATTTTTATTTTGCTGCGAGCATAATAGACCAGCTTGTTGATGACGAAACAGGCTGTCCTTGGGATAAAGTTCAAACACATCACACATTAAAACGTTATCTATTAGAAGAAACATTTGAATTGTTTGAAGCAATAGATAACGAAGACGATTGGCATATTATTGAAGAGTTGGGGGACATACTTTTACAAGTACTATTGCATACAAGTATTGGCAAAAAAGATGGATTCCTTGATATAAATGAAGTGGTTCAAAGTCTTTCAGAAAAAATGATACGTAGACATCCCCACATTTTTGGTGACGCCGAAGCGGAAAACGAAGAAGATTTAAAACAGATATGGTCAGAAGCAAAAGCAAAAGAAGGTAAAACGAAACGTGTTAAATTTGAAAAAGTATTTGCAGAGCATTTCTTGAAGTTGTATGATAAAACAAAAAATATGTCATTAGACGCAGATGCTTTAAGAAAAATTTTAGAGCAAGGAGGAAACAAATCATGAGATTAGATAAATATCTCAAAGTATCACGGTTAGTAAAACGTCGTACTTTAGCTAAAGAAATTAGTGATCAAGGACGTATTACTGTGAATGGTTCAGTAGCAAAAGCAGGCACTGACGTAAAAGTAACAGATGAACTTGTAATCCGATTTGGACAAAAAGTGATTACAATTGAAGTTACTGGTTTAAGTGAACATGCGACTAAGGAAAATGCGAAAGGTATGTATGAATTAGTCAAAGAAGAAAAGGTTAGTGGAGACTAGAAAAGGAGGTGACAAGCAATGAGTAAAAAAGTTGAGAACATAGGGAATACGTTCACTTCTGCTGAAAATAAAAAGAAACAACAGCAAAAAATGAGAAGAAGAGTCGTACGAAAACGTATTACTTTATTTGGTGGCATATTACTTATCCTCATTATTATTTTAACTGTAATGCTTGTCACTCAAAAACAAAGTAATATAGACGACGCAGCTGAGCGTCAAGAAAAAGAACAACAATATCAAAAGCAACAAGATGAAGAACTCGCATTAAAAGAACAATTAAACAATCTTAATGATAAAAGTTATATAGAGAAAGTTGCGCGAGATGATTATTATTTGAGTAATGATGGAGAAGTGATTTTCAAGTTGCCTGGTGAGAAATCTGAAGAGAAATCTAAATCATCAAAAGAGGATAAATAGTGAAATTTATCATTTAAGTAACAATACCATTGTTAATTTATGCAAACAGGCATATAATAGGGTTAAAATCGAAACAAATCGGGAGGATTTATTTACAATATGTCAATCGAAGTAGGAAACAAGCTTAAAGGTAAAGTCACTGGTATTAAAAAGTTTGGCGCTTTCGTCGAACTTCCTGAAGGAAAGAGTGGCTTAGTTCACATAAGTGAAGTTGCAGATAATTACGTGGAAAACGTAGAAGATCATTTATCTGTTGGAGATGTAGTTGAAGTTAAAGTGCTTTCAATTGCTGATGATGGTAAAATTAGTTTATCAATTAAAAAAGCAAAAGATCGTCCACGTAGACCTCAAAGTAAACCCAATTATAAAAAACCTCAACCAAAAGGTGAGGACTTTGAAAAGAAATTAACAGATTTCTTGAAAGATAGTGAAGATAAATTAACATCCATTAAACGTCAAACAGAATCTAGACGTGGTGGAAAAGGCGCGAAACGTTAATAAATATATATCATAAGACTGTTGAAATAGGAATTAATTTAACGACTTGAAAACAAAGTACAATAATTTTTCCAAAATTAAGTTTGATCGTAACAATCTAAGACTGTTTTCTTACTTTAGGAAACAGTCTCTTTTTTTTGTTGTATATAAGTCATAATATTACGAGCATTTGCATCGTTAAGGTAACATTATGGTCAAGGAGGTAGATAAGTTGAGAGTAAATACTGAAGGCTGGAATAAAAGTAATCACATTGTATTGGCAGTTTCTACAGGTGTGGATAGCATGGTGCTATTGCATCAATTGATTACGCATTTAGCTGATTCATATACTAAGTTGACTTGTCTACATGTAAATCACAATATTCGTCCTGCTGCAGCAGCAGAAGAACAATTTATTAAAGGGTATTGTGACAAGCATCAGATTCCATTGCATGTACAACATCTAGACTTGTCTGCTGTGATTGAAAAAGGTAATAGTATTGAAAGTGCAGCGAGAGCTGAACGTTATCATTGGTTTGATGATATGATGACCGAGTTAAAGGCAGATGTATTACTTACGGCACACCATCAAGATGACCAAATTGAAACGATATTTTATCGACTCATGACTGGACGCTCTACGAGAAGTAGCTTGGGTATGACATATCTTTCTTCAAGAGGTCACTATAATTTATGTAAACCCTTTTTAGAAGCCACGAAATCAGAAATACGTAATTATCAAACAAAACATAACGTTCCATATTATGAAGATGAATCAAATACAGAAAATCATTACGTCAGAAATGATATTCGTAATCGTATATTACCTGACATTGAAAGTAATAAACACTTATCTACAGAACAATTGCTAAAATTAAAAGACTGGCATGATGAACAATTAGAAGTTGTGCGAAACGAAGCTACAACATTTATCTCGGCATTCGTTGATTTTTGTAATGATGACAATGAAGTTACTTTTTCGAGAAAACAATTTTTAAATTTACGACATAGTGTCAAAATGGCAGTCTTGGATAAACTTTTTGCTGAATTACCATTAGATAAGTCGATTACTGAGAAAACTTACGATGAATGGTTTCAGCAACTTACTGAAAATGTAACACAATGCACATTATATGCGACACATGAATGGATAATTCACATCGCTTATGATAAATTTATAATAATGGCAAATTGTAAAGAAAAACTAGCTCCGACTAAGATTGATCAACCAGGTGTATACAACTATGGTCGCTATAGCATTGATATTACTAACGAATTTCCTACATTCGAGTATCCTATAGTTATCCGTACAAGAAAAGACGGCGACAAATTTGAACTGAATGGTATGAAAGGGCATAAAAAGATAAGTAGACTGCTTATTGATGAAAAGGTTATGCAAACTGAACGTAACCAAATGCCAGTTATAGTTAATGCATATAATGAGATTATTGCTGTTGGCACATTATATTTAAAAAATAGATACAATCAATCAATTTTTATACGAAATATGGGAGAGGAATGAAAACATGCGAGATGATTTAAAAGACATTTTATTGTCAGAGGAAGATATACATCAAATTTGTGAAGAGCTAGGTAAGAAAATAACAGAGGAATACAAAGGGAAGCCACTTGTTTGTATTGGGATATTAAAAGGGTCTGTTATGTTCATGGCAGATTTAATTAAATACATTGATACGCATTTAGCTATCGACTTTATGGATGTTTCTAGTTATCACGGAGGCACCGAGTCAACAGGAGAAGTAAAAATCTTGAAAGACTTAAGTGGATCTATTGAAAATAAAGATGTTTTAATTATTGAAGACATTCTAGAAACTGGTACTACATTAAAATCAATTACTGAATTACTTGAATCACGTCGTGTTAATTCACTTGAAATTGTTACGCTACTTGATAAACCAAACCGTCGTAAAGCAAACATTGAAGCAAAATACGTAGGTAAAAAGATACCTGACGAATTTGTAGTAGGCTATGGTTTAGATTACGCTGAACATTATAGAAATTTACCTTATATTGGTACATTGAAACCAGAAATCTATTCAAAATAAGCAGTACAATTTATTCGCGGAAAAAGTTGTTATATACTGTAAGTTACAGTCGAATTAAGTTGGTGAATGTGAAAAGTAGGGTTACACTTAAATCATTTGAAATTTAATACATAAACTTGAGGGTACGTGACAATATATAATATTCATTTAACTTTAAGCATAATAGAAAAATAAAACTAAAGGGTAAAACAATAAGAATTGTAAACATAACGCAAAAGTTGAAATAGTAGCCGAAAACTCGAGTGTTGTGTTACAATTTTTGTTAGTTTTATAATTGAAGTAGGAGGAAACGACGCATGCAGAAAGCCTTTCGTAACGTGCTAGTTATCGCAATCATTGGCGTTATTATTTTTGGCTTGTTTTCGTGGCTTAACGGAAATGGGAATATGCCAAAGCAGCTTACATATAATCAATTTGTTAAGCAGTTAGATAAAGGTGAGTTAAAATCACTGGAAATACAACCTGAACAAAACGTATATATGGTAAGTGGTAAAACAGATAAAGATGAAGAGTATTCTTCAACTATTTTATATAACAACGATAAAGAGCTAGAAAAAATAACTGATAAAGCACAAAGTCAAGATGGATTGAAATTTACAGTTAAAGAAGAAGAAAAGCAAAGTGTATTTGTAAGTATATTAACAACATTAATTCCTGTATTAATTATCGCACTTTTATTTATATTCTTCCTTAGCCAAGCCCAAGGTGGCGGCGGTGGCGGTGGTAATCGTATGATGAACTTTGGTAAATCCAAAGCGAAAACGTACGATAATCAACAAAAACGTGTACGCTTCACTGATGTAGCTGGTGCAGATGAAGAGAAACAAGAATTAATTGAAATAGTCGATTTCTTAAAAGACAATAAACAATTCAAACAAATGGGTTCTAGAATTCCTAAAGGTGTTCTTTTAGTTGGCCCTCCTGGTACAGGTAAAACATTATTAGCTCGTGCAGTTGCTGGTGAAGCCGGCACGCCGTTCTTCTCAATCAGTGGTTCAGACTTCGTTGAGATGTTTGTGGGTGTTGGTGCAAGTCGTGTACGTGACTTGTTCGAAAATGCTAAGAAAAACGCGCCTTGTATCATCTTTATTGATGAAATCGATGCAGTTGGTCGTCAACGTGGTGCCGGTGTAGGTGGTGGCCATGATGAGCGTGAGCAAACATTGAACCAATTACTAGTTGAAATGGATGGATTTGGTGATAATGAAGGTATCATTATGATAGCTGCTACAAACCGTCCAGACATTTTAGACCCAGCGTTATTACGTCCAGGTCGTTTCGACAGACAAATTCAAGTAGGTCGTCCGGATGTGAAAGGCCGTGAAGCAATTCTTCATGTTCATGCGAAAGACAAACCATTTGATGAAACAGTTGACTTAAAAGCAGTTTCAGAAAGAACACCTGGTTTCTCTGGTGCAGATTTAGAAAACTTATTAAACGAAGCATCATTAGTTGCTGTACGTGAAGGTAAGAAAAAAATCGATATGCGTGATATTGAAGAAGCGACAGACCGTGTTATCGCTGGTCCAGCTAAGAAATCTCGCGTAATCTCAGAAAAAGAACGTAATATTGTAGCGCACCATGAAGCTGGTCATACAATTATTGGTATGGTACTTGATGAAGCTGAAGTTGTTCACAAAGTTACAATCGTACCTCGTGGACAAGCCGGCGGTTATGCAATGATGTTACCTAAACAAGATCGCTTCTTAATGACAGAAAAAGAATTATTAGATAAAATCTGTGGTCTACTTGGTGGACGTGTATCTGAGGATATTACCTTTAATGAAGTATCTACAGGTGCATCTAATGACTTTGAACGTGCGACACAAATTGCACGTCAAATGGTTACTGAATATGGTATGAGTGAAAAAATCGGAACGGTTCAATTCACAAATAGCAACGGTGGCCAAGTCTTCTTAGGAAAAGAAATGCAAGGCGACACTGAGTTTTCAGGACAAATTGCATACGAAATTGATAAAGAAGTGCAACGTATTATTAAAGAACAATACGAGCGTTGTAAGGCTATCTTGTTAGAGCATAAATCACAGTTAGATTTAATAGCTGAATCATTATTAACTGAAGAAACATTAGTTGCCGAACAAATCCAATCATTATTTAACGATGGTGTCTTACCAGAAGTAGATTATGATAGTGCCAAAGTTGTGGAACATAAAGATGATGACTTTGAAGAAGGAAAATACGGTAAATCTTACGAGGACGTTCGTAGAGAACAACTAGATTCAGATGATGAAACACAGGATAACGATAAAGAAAATGAACAACAAGACAACAATGACACTGAAGAAACAGGTCATGAACAAGCACCTAATATCGATAAACCTAGCAATCCGAACGATCCGAATGATCCAAGCAATAGAAATTAATAACTGAACTTAAAGCTTCTTTCTGCTATCATATTGATAGTAGAAGGAAGCTTTTTTAATAGCTTCGTTTGTCAAAATAAGCTAGACAGTTTACCTACATCCATGTAACTCATAAATACTTCCAACGGGGTTTGATAATTCAATGACTTTCTGGGGATATGGTTCCTTCTGGTAGAGACGGAGGAAACAAACCGCTGGTCCACCTGATTGAAATCCATCCCCTTAGGCAATCCATCTGTCCGCAATAACCCATTGGAATGTTCATTCAACCCGCGCTGGGAAGGGGTGCCCGGATCAGCGAAATAGATGGAAAGATCATTCTGATTACTGATTGACCGCCAATTCGAGAATTCTTTGCCACAATCGAATGTAATGGATTTGAACAGGTTTCTGGGCACCTGATGACACCATGTGTTGAGCGTGGTTTCGATATCCTTCGCTGTTCTGCCTTCGGGTTTTAGCGTGATGATGGCTTTTGACAGGCGTTCAACCAATGTAATGATGGCACTTTTATGGTGGACACCGACAATCGTGTCGCCTTCAAGATGACCAAATTCTTCGTTGAATGCCGGATAATCCGTCTCTCTTTCAGAAATGTTCCGTTTGAATGTCTGTCTGCCCCGGCGTTCCTTATGACCGTTTGGTTTTCGCTTGCCTTTCATCGGCAGTGTAGAAATATCAAACTGCTGACGTTTGAATAGCCGGTACAGTGTCCGTCCCGAACAATTAATTGGGTGTTCCTCGCGACCAGTAATCACATCGGGGGTCCAGCCCTGAGCGACTTTTTCTTCAACATAGAGATGTTGATCGGCGGGTAGTACAGTCTGTTTTCTACCACAGCGTTTCTTGTTCTGCTTATAGCGCTTGTAATAATCCAGTGCCGTGTGCCCGTCTTTCAGAAAAGTCACCACATTGTGCACTGTTTGACGGGCCCGGCCCATCTGTCTTGAAATCTTTGTGACAGAGCTATTTTGATGGAAATAGGCTTCTATTATTATCAATTCATCCGTGCTAAGATGGGTGTAGGTCATTCGTGATCACTCCTATGATTTCTTTGGTTGGAAATTCATTTTGAGTGTATCACGAGTGGCTTTTCTTATGTGTCTAGCTTAATTTTACAATCGGCGTAGCAAAATATAACAGAATAATTTATAAACAGATGTTTCGCAATTTTTACCTCGAACGATTACAATAAATTGCATTGATAAAAAGTGTAAAAACAATCTTAGAGTAAAGATAGAAAAACATTTTCAAAACTAGATGATATTAAAGGAGAAATAAACAAAATGACGAACGATTATATAGTTAAAGCATTAGCTTTTGGAGGACAAATTCGCGCTTATAGTGCGTTAACAACTGAAAGTGTTCAAGAAGCACAAACAAGACATTATACGTGGCCAACTGCTTCAGCAGCACTTGGACGTACGATGACAGCAACAGTGATGATGGGTGCAATGCTCAAAGGCGATCAAAAATTAACAGTTACAGTTGATGGAAAAGGCCCAATTGGTAAAATAATTGCTGACGCTGATGCTAAAGGGAATATAAGAGGCTATGTTACGAATCCTCAGACACATTTCCCTTTAAATGATGCTGGTAAATTAGATGTTAGCCGTGCAGTTGGTTCAGAAGGTGCATTGACAGTTGTAAAAGATATTGGAATGAAAGATTTCTTTTCTGGTTCTAGTGAACTCGTTTCTGGTGAATTAGGAGATGACTTCACTTATTACTTTGCTAAAAGTGAACAAGTACCATCATCAGTAGGTTTAGGCGTATTAGTAAACCCTGACAATTCAATTAAAGCTGCAGGTGGCTTTATAATACAAGTTATGCCAGGTGCAGACGATGAAACAGTTGATAAACTCGAAGCTGCAATCAATCAAATGACACCAGTTTCGAAACTGATTGACCAAGGTTTAACGCCTGAAGAAATTCTTTTCGAAATACTAGGGGAAGAAAACGTACAACTATTAGAAAATCTTCCTACACAATTCGATTGTAATTGTGGGCATGAAAAATTCTTAACTGCTATTAAAGGTTTAGGCGAAGCTGAAATTCAAGATATGATTGATAAAGACCATGGTGCAGAAGTTGAATGCCATTTCTGTAGAAATAAATATAATTTTTCAGAAGATGAGTTACATGGATTAATAGAAAAAAGTAACTAAAAGGTTTACACTAGGTATTGAACTAGGCTATTGAATAAAAAAGTTGGTATATTAAATCTTCATAGTTGTATTTGCTGAAAAATCTGATAAAATATAAAGTATATCCGAGAGAAAAAGTAGGTTTTAAACTTTTTAATGAAAAGGAGCAATACTAAATGACAAATAAACCAGTAGATAATATCGTAAAAGCAATTGGCAATACACCTGTTGTTAAGTTAAACAACGTTGTGGGGGAAGATGCTGCAGACGTATATGTGAAACTTGAATATCAAAATCCAGGTGGCTCTGTGAAAGACCGTATTGCATTAGCAATGATTGAAGAAGCTGAACAAGCAGGTAAAATTAAACCAGGTGATACAATTGTTGAACCGACAAGTGGTAACACAGGAATTGGCTTAGCTTTTGTTTGTGCAGCTAAAGGTTATAAAGCAGTATTTACGATGCCTGAAACAATGAGTCAAGAACGTCGTAACTTGTTAAAAGCATACGGCGCAGAATTAGTATTAACACCTGGATCAGAAGCAATGAAAGGTGCGATCAAAAAAGCTAAAGAATTAAAAGAAGAATTCGGTTATTATGAGCCGCAACAATTCGAAAACCCAGCAAACCCTCGTGTACACGAATTAACAACTGGACCAGAATTAGTTGAACAATTTGAAGGCAAAACGATTGATTCATTCTTAGCTGGTGTAGGTACTGGTGGAACACTTAGTGGCGCGGGTAAAGTATTAAAAGAAAAATACCCAGACATTAATCTTGTAGCGATTGAACCAGAAGACTCAGCTATCTTAAGTGGCGGCGAACCAGGTCCACATAAATTACAAGGTTTAGGTGCAGGATTTGTACCAGATACTTTAGATACAAACATATACGATGAAATTATCAAAGTAGGTAATGAAGTTGCTATGGATATGTCACGTAGAGTTGCTAAAGAAGAAGGCATCTTAGGTGGTATTTCTTCAGGTGCTGCGATTGTTGCAGCGATTGAAAAAGCAAAATCATTAGGTAAAGGTAAAACAGTTGTTACTGTATTACCAAGTAATGGTGAGCGTTATCTTTCTACACCGTTATATTCATTTGATGACTAAATGATATATATTTAACAATTACCGGCCACATATTCATGTGAGTCGGTTTTTTTTGTGTATACATAAAGAAACATAAGTAAGCAAAGTAAAAACAATACACTAGCATATGTGATTTCAAGTTTTGATTACTGAAAAAATTGAAAATTAACGTTATTATAGAATAGTAAATATAATACATAAGAGAAATCATTTATAAAGTGAAAGGAAGAAGAATAATTATGACGCATACAAAAATTATGGGCATATTAAATGTAACTCCTGACTCTTTTTCTGATGGTGGTAAATATAATACAGTTGAAAAAGCGATTAAGAGAGCAAAAGAAATGATGGATGAAGGTGTAGATATTATAGATGTTGGTGGGATATCTACCCGTCCAGGTTTTGAAGAGATAAGCGTTGAGGAAGAGTTGGAGCGCGTTGTCCCTGTTGTAAGTGCGTTGGCTGAATTAGATGTACAACTATCTATAGATACCTATCGAAGTGAAGTGGCAGAAGCTGCAATGAAATTAGGTGCCACGATGATTAATGATCAATGGGCAGGACACTATGATGAACGTATTTTCAATGTAGTAGCGAAATACAATGGTGAGATCGTACTCATGCACAATGGAGATGGTCAAAGAACAGAACCGGTAGTGGATGAGATGTTGCTGTATTTATTAAAACAAGCAAATAAAGCGGAAATGGCAGGTATACCTCAACATAAAGTATGGATTGATCCAGGAATTGGCTTTGCCAAAACACGTGAAGAAGAAAAAGAAGTTATGTCACGTTTAGATGAATTGGTAGCTACAGGTTATCCAGTGCTATTAGCAACAAGTAGAAAAAGGTTCATAAAAGAAATGATAGGTACAGAAACAACGCCTACCGAACGTGATGAAAGTACGGCAGCTACTACTGCGTATGGTATAATGAAAGGCGTAAAAGCGGTAAGAGTTCATAATGTCGCATTAAATGTTCGATTAGGACAAAGCATGGACTATTTAAAGGAGAATGACGATGAGCGACACAATATTTCTTAATGGTATGAGATTCTATAGTTATCATGGTGCGCTGCCAGCTGAAAATGAAATTGGACAAATATTTATTGTCGATGTCACAATGAAAGTTGATTTGAGTATGGCTGGGCAATCTGATGAGGTTACAGATACAGTCCATTATGGTGAAGTTTTTGAAGAAGTAAAAGCAATCATGGAAGGCAAGCCTGTAAATTTATTAGAGCATCTAGCTGAACGTATTGCAAAACGTATAAATTCACACTATAATCGTGTAATGGAAACGAAAGTTAGAATCACTAAAGAAAATCCACCTATACCTGGCCATTATGATGGTGTAGGCGTTGAAATAGTGAGGGAGAATCTCTAATGGAATATGCTTATTTAGGATTAGGAAGTAATGTTGGAGAAAGAGCGTCACAACTTGATGAAGCAATCCGTATATTAGATAATACAGATGGCATTCAAGTAACGCAAAAATCCCCGATATATGAAACAGAGCCAGTAGGTTATGTCGACCAACCACAATTTTTAAATCAATGTATTGAAATTTATACATCCTTAACTCCACAAGATTTATTAAAAGAGTGTCTCCATACTGAACAGCAGTTACACCGAGTAAGAGATATACGTTGGGGCCCTAGAACTTTAGATGTTGATATTTTATTGTTTGGTAATCATATTATTGATGAAGAAAATCTGAACGTTCCGCATCCACGTATGCTAGAGCGTGCATTTGTACTTATACCGTTAAATGATATAGCATCAGATTGTGTAGAACCTCATTCCAATAAAAAAATTGGAAGTATAGTAACGGCAGACGATTCAGTCAAAGAGTATAAAGGTTTATAGTTATAAAATATGTGGAAAACGGGAGTCGTATAGATATATAATAGAGTAATTCTTGCTCCTATGGCTAATGTAGATAACGTTACATTTAAACGTACAGTTAAAAATGGGTGTGGGTTTAATGTGTGCTGTATCTATATGGTAAGACTAGAAAAGCTTTGAAATAAACAGAACAACAAATGATAGATAACTATCAAACGTTCCAAGTGAAGATTGAAGCTAAAGAATAATAAAAATTAGAACAAGAAGCATAAAGGAGAGAAAGTAATGTCAGAAGAAATGAACGACCAAATGCAAGTCCGCCGCCAAAAATTACAAGAATTATACGATTTAGGTATCGATCCTTTTGGTCAAAAATTTGAACGTACTTCTACGGCTGCCCCATTGCATGAAGATTGGGACGCATATACAAAAGAAGAATTACATGACAAAGAAGATGAAAGCAACGTAAGTATCGCCGGTCGTCTAATGACTAAACGTGGAAAAGGTAAAGCTGGATTTGCTCATGTTCAAGATTTAACTGGTCAAATACAAATTTACGTAAGAAAAGACCAAGTAGGAGACGAACAATTTGAAGTTTGGAATTCTGCAGACTTAGGAGACATTGTAGGTATAGAAGGTGTAATGTTCAAAACGAATACAGGTGAATTGTCTGTTAAAGCTAAAACATTCACGTTGTTGACTAAAGCATTACGTCCATTACCTGATAAATTCCACGGTTTACAAGATATCGAACAGCGTTATCGTCAACGTTACCTTGACTTAATTACAAATCAAGATAGCACGCAAACATTTATTAACCGCAGTAAGATATTACAAGAAATGCGTAATTACTTAAATCAAAGAGGATTTTTAGAAGTAGAAACACCTATGATGCACCAAATTCCTGGTGGAGCTGCTGCGCGTCCTTTCGAAACACATCATAATGCTTTAGACGCAACACTATATATGCGAATTGCAATTGAATTACATTTGAAACGTTTAATCGTAGGTGGATTAGAAAAAGTTTATGAAATTGGACGTGTTTTTAGAAACGAAGGCGTATCAACAAGACATAATCCAGAATTCACTATGATTGAATTATATGAAGCGTATGCTGACTATCACGATATCATGGATATAACTGAGAATATGATTAGACATATTTCTGAAAAAGTACTTGGTACTGCTAAAGTAAACTATGGCGAAGAAATTATAGATTTAGAATCTGATTGGAAACGAGTTCATATGGCTGATGCTGTTAAAGAAGAAACAGGTGTGGACTTCTTCGAGGTGCAAACTGATGAAGAAGCTAAATCATTAGCTAAAGAACATGGCATTGAAATAACAGATAATATGAAATATGGTCATATCTTAAATGAGTTCTTTGAGCAAAAAGTTGAAGAAACATTAATTCAACCAACGTTTATTTATGGACACCCAATCGAAATCTCACCACTAGCTAAGAAAAATCCAGAGGACCCAAGATTTACGGATCGCTTTGAATTATTCATAGTAGGTAGAGAACACGGTAATGCATTCACAGAATTAAATGATCCTATTGATCAAAGAGCAAGATTTGAAGCGCAATTAGTAGAAAAAGAAGAAGGTAATGATGAAGCGCACGAAATGGATGAAGATTTCATTGAAGCATTAGAGTACGGAATGCCTCCAACAGGTGGTTTAGGTATTGGTATTGATAGATTAGTAATGTTACTTACTGATTCTGCTTCTATCCGTGATGTATTGTTATTCCCTTATATGAAACAAAAATAGATTATTTAAAGCTTGGTTTAAACTAAGAGATAATTGATTTAATCATTTAAACTAGATCATATGTTACGATTTCACACTGGTGAGACGTAATATATGGTCTGTTTTTTGTTTTAGTATCTCTATAGAGATACTAAAAATAAGAGAGAATAGAGGGTTTAAGTACTAAATAAATTAATTAAATTAGTAATAAGATACAATTAAGTATTATAATGCTATTAAAATATAATAATATACTAAAAAAGGTATGGTAAAGATAGATTCTATGTGATAAGATTATTCAAGTCGAGTTAAGGAAACGAAACAAGACATATATAAGCATTTAAAATATTTCTTTTCGAGAAATATTCGAAAAGCATTGACATTAAAGTGAAAATGAATTAATATATAAAAGTCGTCAAAAACGACAAGCACTATATACATAACTCAAGTAAAAGTCTTGTAAACAAATCTTTAAGATAGTGTAAAATTGACTATTGCAAAAGATTAACAAACAATGTATTATTAATTGAGTAAGTTAATTTGTCTGGTGGCAATAGCAAAGAGGTCACACCTGTTCCCATGCCGAACACAGTAGTTAAGCTCTTTAGCGCCGATGGTAGTCGGACTTACGTTCCGCAAGAGTAGGACGTTGCCAGGCTTTTATTAAAAATTATGTGGAGAATTAGCTCAGCTGGGAGAGCATCTGCCTTACAAGCAGAGGGTCGGCGGTTCGAACCCGTCATTCTCCATCACTTCATGATAGCCGGCCTAGCTCAACTGGTAGAGCAACTGACTTGTAATCAGTAGGTTGGGGGTTCAAGTCCTCTGGCCGGCACCATTTCATGAGCCATTAGCTCAGTTGGTAGAGCATCTGACTTTTAATCAGAGGGTCAGTGGTTCGAGCCCACTATGGCTCATACAGTTTCATTTGCAGAAGTAGTTCAGCGGTAGAATACGACCTTGCCAAGGTCGGGGTCGCGGGTTCGAATCCCGTCTTCTGCTCCATTATTTTTGCCGGGGTGGCGGAACTGGCAGACGCACAGGACTTAAAATCCTGCGGTGAGAGATCACCGTACCGGTTCGATTCCGGTCCTCGGCACCATCATTTTTAATATAGCGCCCGTAGCTCAACTGGATAGAGTACTTGACTACGAATCAAGAGGTTACAGGTTCGACCCCTGTCGGGCGCACCATCTTTAAAAGTGTTAATCAATTAAATTATGTACGGGAAGTAGCTCAGCTTGGTAGAGCACTTGGTTTGGGACCAAGGGGTCGCAGGTTCGAATCCTGTCTTCCCGACTCTTTAAAATTTATATGGGGGCTTAGCTCAGATGGGAGAGCGCCTGCTTTGCACGCAGGAGGTCAGCGGTTCGATCCCGCTAGTCTCCACCATATTATTTAAATGAACATTGAAAACTGAATTGCAATATGTCAACGTTAATTCCGAACACAACATTAAATTGTTGGTTCAAACGTGTTAGAGATAACACACAAATTAGTATTTTATGAGCTAATCAAACATCATAATTCATTTATGGAGAGTTTGATCCTGGCTCAGGATGAACGCTGGCGGCGTGCCTAATACATGCAAGTCGAGCGAACGGATAAGGAGCTTGCTCCTTTGAAGTTAGCGGCGGACGGGTGAGTAACACGTGGGTAACCTACCTATAAGACTGGAATAACTTCGGGAAACCGGAGCTAATGCCGGATAACATTTGGAACCGCATGGTTCTAAAGTAAAAGATGGTTTTGCTATCACTTATAGATGGACCCGCGCCGTATTAGCTAGTTGGTAAGGTAACGGCTTACCAAGGCAACGATACGTAGCCGACCTGAGAGGGTGATCGGCCACACTGGAACTGAGACACGGTCCAGACTCCTACGGGAGGCAGCAGTAGGGAATCTTCCGCAATGGACGAAAGTCTGACGGAGCAACGCCGCGTGAGTGATGAAGGTTTTCGGATCGTAAAACTCTGTTATTAGGGAAGAACAAATGTGTAAGTAACTGTGCACATCTTGACGGTACCTAATCAGAAAGCCACGGCTAACTACGTGCCAGCAGCCGCGGTAATACGTAGGTGGCAAGCGTTATCCGGAATTATTGGGCGTAAAGCGCGCGTAGGCGGTTTCTTAAGTCTGATGTGAAAGCCCACGGCTCAACCGTGGAGGGTCATTGGAAACTGGGAAACTTGAGTACAGAAGAGGAAAGTGGAATTCCATGTGTAGCGGTGAAATGCGCAGAGATATGGAGGAACACCAGTGGCGAAGGCGACTTTCTGGTCTGTAACTGACGCTGATGTGCGAAAGCGTGGGGATCAAACAGGATTAGATACCCTGGTAGTCCACGCCGTAAACGATGAGTGCTAAGTGTTAGGGGGTTTCCGCCCCTTAGTGCTGCAGCTAACGCATTAAGCACTCCGCCTGGGGAGTACGACCGCAAGGTTGAAACTCAAAGGAATTGACGGGGACCCGCACAAGCGGTGGAGCATGTGGTTTAATTCGAAGCAACGCGAAGAACCTTACCAAATCTTGACATCCTTTGAAAACTCTAGAGATAGAGCCTTCCCCTTCGGGGGACAAAGTGACAGGTGGTGCATGGTTGTCGTCAGCTCGTGTCGTGAGATGTTGGGTTAAGTCCCGCAACGAGCGCAACCCTTAAACTTAGTTGCCAGCATTTAGTTGGGCACTCTAGGTTGACTGCCGGTGACAAACCGGAGGAAGGTGGGGATGACGTCAAATCATCATGCCCCTTATGATTTGGGCTACACACGTGCTACAATGGACAATACAAAGGGCAGCTAAACCGCGAGGTCATGCAAATCCCATAAAGTTGTTCTCAGTTCGGATTGTAGTCTGCAACTCGACTACATGAAGCTGGAATCGCTAGTAATCGTAGATCAGCATGCTACGGTGAATACGTTCCCGGGTCTTGTACACACCGCCCGTCACACCACGAGAGTTTGTAACACCCGAAGCCGGTGGAGTAACCATTTATGGAGCTAGCCGTCGAAGGTGGGACAAATGATTGGGGTGAAGTCGTAACAAGGTAGCCGTATCGGAAGGTGCGGCTGGATCACCTCCTTTCTAAGGATATATTCGGAACATCTTCCTTGAGAAGATGAAGAGGAATGATATTGACATATTGCATTCAGTTTTGAATGCTCATTACGAGTATTCATTGCGTTATTTTGTACATTGAAAACTAGATATGTAAGTAAAATTTATGATTTTACCAAGCAAAACCGAGTGAATTAGAGTTTTAAAAAGCTTGAATTCAAAAAAATAGAAATAATCGCTAGTGTTCGAAAGAACACTCACAGATTAATAACATTTTAGGTTTTCAACCGATTTTATCGTGTTGAAGGTCGAAAAGATTAAGTTATTAAGGGCGCACGGTGGATGCCTTGGCACTAGAAGCCTACGAAGGACGTTACTAACGACGATATGCTTTGGGGAGCTGTAAGTAAGCTTTGATCCAGAGATTTCCGAATGGGGAAACCCAACACGAGTTATGTCGTGTTATCGATATGTGAATACATAGCATATCTGAAGGCAGACGCGGGGAACTGAAACATCTTAGTACCCGCAGGAAGAGAAAGAAAAATCGATTCCCTGAGTAGCGGCGAGCGAAACGGGAAGAGCCCAAACCAACGAGCTTGCTTGTTGGGGTTGTAGGACACTCTATACGGAGTTACAAAAGAACAAATTAGACGAATCATCTGGAAAGATGAATCAAAGAAGGTAATAATCCTGTAGTCGAAAGTTTGTTCACTCTTGAGTGGATCCTGAGTACGACGGAACACGAGAAATTCCGTCGGAATCCGGGAGGACCATCTCCCAAGGCTAAATACTCTCTAGTGACCGATAGTGAACCAGTACCGTGAGGGAAAGGTGAAAAGTACCCCGGAAGGGGAGTGAAATAGAACTTGAAACCGTGTGCTTACAAGTAGTCAGAGCCCGTTAATGGGTGATGGCGTGCCTTTTGTAGAATGAACCGGCGAGTTACGATTTGATGCAAGGTTAAGCAGTTAATGTGGAGCCGTAGCGAAAGCGAGTCTGAATAGGGCGTTGAGTATTTGGTCGTAGACCCGAAACCAGGTGATCTACCCATGACCAGGCTGAAGTTCAGGTAACACTGAATGGAGGGCCGAACCGACTTACGTTGAAAAGTGAGCGGATGAGTTGTGGGTAGCGGAGAAATTCCAATCGAACCTGGAGATAGCTGGTTCTCTCCGAAATAGCTTTAGGGCTAGCCTTAAGTAATGATTATTGGAGGTAGAGCACTGTTTGGACGAGGGGCCCTTATCGGGTTACCGAATTCAGACAAACTCCGAATGCCAATCAATTTTATCTTAGGAGTTAGAACGCGGGTGATAAGGTCCGTGTTCGAAAGGGAAACAGCCCAGACCACCAGCTAAGGTCCCAAAATATATGTTAAGTGGAAAAGGATGTGGCGTTGCCCAGACAACTAGTATGTTGGCTTAGAAGCAGCCATCATTTAAAGAGTGCGTAATAGCTCACTAGTCGAGTGACACTGCGCCGAAAATGTACCGGGGCTAAACATATTACCGAAGCTGTGGATTGTCCGTAAGGACAGTGGTAGGAGAGCGTTCTAAGGGCGTTGAAGCATGATCGCAAGGACATGTGGAGCGCTTAGAAGTGAGAATGCCGGTGTGAGTAGCGAAAGACGGGTGAGAATCCCGTCCACCGATTGACTAAGGTTTCCAGAGGAAGGCTCGTCCGCTCTGGGTTAGTCGGGTCCTAAGCTGAGGCCGATAGGCGTAGGCGATGGATAACAGGTTGATATTCCTGTACCACCAAATTTCGTTTTAAGCGATGGGGGGACGCAGTAGGATAGGCGAAGCGTACTATTGGATTGTACGTCCAAGCAATGAGACTGAGTGTTAGGCAAATCCGGCACTCTTAAGGTCAAGTTGTGATGGGGAGAGGAAATTGTTTCCTCGAGTCGTTGATTTCACACTGCCAAGAAAAGCCTCTAGCTAGAATTTTGGTGCCCGTACCGCAAACCGACACAGGTAGTCAAGATGAGAATTCTAAGGTGAGCGAGCGAACTCTCGTTAAGGAACTCGGCAAAATGACCCCGTAACTTCGGGAGAAGGGGTGCTCTTTAGGGTTAACGCCCAGGAGAGCCGCAGTGAATAGGCCCAAGCGACTGTTTATCAAAAACACAGGTCTCTGCTAAACCGTAAGGTGATGTATAGGGGCTGACGCCTGCCCGGTGCTGGAAGGTTAAGAGGAGTGGTTAGCTTCGGCGAAGCTACGAATCGAAGCCCCAGTAAACGGCGGCCGTAACTATAACGGTCCTAAGGTAGCGAAATTCCTTGTCGGGTAAGTTCCGACCCGCACGAAAGGCGTAACGATTTGGGCACTGTCTCAACGAGAGACTCGGTGAAATCATAGTACCTGTGAAGATGCAGGTTACCCGCGACAGGACGGAAAGACCCCGTGGAGCTTTACTGTAGTCTGATATTGAAATTCGGTACAACTTGTACAGGATAGGTAGGAGCCTTTGAAACGTGAGCGCCAGCTTACGTCGAGGCGTTGGTGGGATACTACCCTTGCTGTGTTGGATTTCTAACCCGCACCATTTATCATGGTGGGAGACAGTGTCAGATGGACAGTTTGACTGGGGCGGTCGCCTCCTAAAGAGTAACGGAGGCGCTCAAAGGTTTCCTCAGAATGGTTGGAAATCATTCATAGAGTGTAAAGGCATAAGGAAGCTTGACTGCGAGACTTACAAGTCGAGCAGGGTCGAAAGACGGACTTAGTGATCCGGTGGTTCCGCATGGAAGGGCCATCGCTCAACGGATAAAAGCTACCCCGGGGATAACAGGCTTATCTCCCCCAAGAGTTCACATCGACGGGGAGGTTTGGCACCTCGATGTCGGCTCATCGCATCCTGGGGCTGTAGTCGGTCCCAAGGGTTGGGCTGTTCGCCCATTAAAGCGGTACGCGAGCTGGGTTCAGAACGTCGTGAGACAGTTCGGTCCCTATCCGTCGTGGGCGCAGGAAATTTGAGAGGAGCTGTCCTTAGTACGAGAGGACCGGGATGGACATACCTCTGGTGTACCAGTTGTCGTGCCAACGGCATCGCTGGGTAGCTATGTATGGACGGGATAAGTGCTGAAAGCATCTAAGCATGAAGCCCCCCTCAAGATGAGATTTCCCAACTTCGGTTATAAGATCCCTCAAAGATGATGAGGTTAATAGGTTCGAGGTGGAAGCATAGCGATATGTGGAGCTGACGAATACTAATCGATCGAAGACTTAATCAAATTTAAAAGTGTTTTGTTTGGCATTATCAAATTTTACTTACTATCTAGTTTTGAATGTATAATTTTTTATACAGTTCATTGTCTGGTGACAATGGCAAGGAGGTCACACCTGTTCCCATGCCGAACACAGTAGTTAAGCTCCTTAGCGCCGATGGTAGTCGGACTTACGTTCCGCAAGAGTAGGACGTTGCCAGGCAATTCCATTTTGACCTTTGGGTCGTTTTTTTATGGAAGTATTAAAGAAAACAAAAATTAATTTCGAAAAGTTATTGACTTTTTAAGTCATAACCTGTAGAATTAAGTCTTGTGATTAAGAAATGAACATTGAAAACTGAATTGCAATATGTCAACGTTAATTCCGAACACAACATTAAATTGTTGGTTCAAACGTGTTAGAGATAACACACAAATTAGTATTTTATGAGCTAATCAAACATCATAATTCATTTATGGAGAGTTTGATCCTGGCTCAGGATGAACGCTGGCGGCGTGCCTAATACATGCAAGTCGAGCGAACGGATAAGGAGCTTGCTCCTTTGAAGTTAGCGGCGGACGGGTGAGTAACACGTGGGTAACCTACCTATAAGACTGGAATAACTTCGGGAAACCGGAGCTAATGCCGGATAACATTTGGAACCGCATGGTTCTAAAGTAAAAGATGGTTTTGCTATCACTTATAGATGGACCCGCGCCGTATTAGCTAGTTGGTAAGGTAACGGCTTACCAAGGCAACGATACGTAGCCGACCTGAGAGGGTGATCGGCCACACTGGAACTGAGACACGGTCCAGACTCCTACGGGAGGCAGCAGTAGGGAATCTTCCGCAATGGACGAAAGTCTGACGGAGCAACGCCGCGTGAGTGATGAAGGTTTTCGGATCGTAAAACTCTGTTATTAGGGAAGAACAAATGTGTAAGTAACTGTGCACATCTTGACGGTACCTAATCAGAAAGCCACGGCTAACTACGTGCCAGCAGCCGCGGTAATACGTAGGTGGCAAGCGTTATCCGGAATTATTGGGCGTAAAGCGCGCGTAGGCGGTTTCTTAAGTCTGATGTGAAAGCCCACGGCTCAACCGTGGAGGGTCATTGGAAACTGGGAAACTTGAGTACAGAAGAGGAAAGTGGAATTCCATGTGTAGCGGTGAAATGCGCAGAGATATGGAGGAACACCAGTGGCGAAGGCGACTTTCTGGTCTGTAACTGACGCTGATGTGCGAAAGCGTGGGGATCAAACAGGATTAGATACCCTGGTAGTCCACGCCGTAAACGATGAGTGCTAAGTGTTAGGGGGTTTCCGCCCCTTAGTGCTGCAGCTAACGCATTAAGCACTCCGCCTGGGGAGTACGACCGCAAGGTTGAAACTCAAAGGAATTGACGGGGACCCGCACAAGCGGTGGAGCATGTGGTTTAATTCGAAGCAACGCGAAGAACCTTACCAAATCTTGACATCCTTTGAAAACTCTAGAGATAGAGCCTTCCCCTTCGGGGGACAAAGTGACAGGTGGTGCATGGTTGTCGTCAGCTCGTGTCGTGAGATGTTGGGTTAAGTCCCGCAACGAGCGCAACCCTTAAACTTAGTTGCCAGCATTTAGTTGGGCACTCTAGGTTGACTGCCGGTGACAAACCGGAGGAAGGTGGGGATGACGTCAAATCATCATGCCCCTTATGATTTGGGCTACACACGTGCTACAATGGACAATACAAAGGGCAGCTAAACCGCGAGGTCATGCAAATCCCATAAAGTTGTTCTCAGTTCGGATTGTAGTCTGCAACTCGACTACATGAAGCTGGAATCGCTAGTAATCGTAGATCAGCATGCTACGGTGAATACGTTCCCGGGTCTTGTACACACCGCCCGTCACACCACGAGAGTTTGTAACACCCGAAGCCGGTGGAGTAACCATTTATGGAGCTAGCCGTCGAAGGTGGGACAAATGATTGGGGTGAAGTCGTAACAAGGTAGCCGTATCGGAAGGTGCGGCTGGATCACCTCCTTTCTAAGGATATATTCGGAACATCTTCCTTGAGAAGATGAAGAGGAATGATATTGACATATTGCATTCAGTTTTGAATGCTCATTAGAGTATTCTATAAATGAATGGGCCTATAGCTCAGCTGGTTAGAGCGCACGCCTGATAAGCGTGAGGTCGGTGGTTCGAGTCCACTTAGGCCCACCATTTTTTATTTGTACATTGAAAACTAGATATGTAAGTAAAATTTATGATTTTACCAAGCAAAACCGAGTGAATTAGAGTTTTAAAAAGCTTGAATTCAAAAAAATAGAAATAATCGCTAGTGTTCGAAAGAACACTCACAGATTAATAACATTTTAGGTTTTCAACCGATTTTATCGTGTTGAAGGTCGAAAAGATTAAGTTATTAAGGGCGCACGGTGGATGCCTTGGCACTAGAAGCCTACGAAGGACGTTACTAACGACGATATGCTTTGGGGAGCTGTAAGTAAGCTTTGATCCAGAGATTTCCGAATGGGGAAACCCAACACGAGTTATGTCGTGTTATCGATATGTGAATACATAGCATATCTGAAGGCAGACGCGGGGAACTGAAACATCTTAGTACCCGCAGGAAGAGAAAGAAAAATCGATTCCCTGAGTAGCGGCGAGCGAAACGGGAAGAGCCCAAACCAACGAGCTTGCTTGTTGGGGTTGTAGGACACTCTATACGGAGTTACAAAAGAACAAATTAGACGAATCATCTGGAAAGATGAATCAAAGAAGGTAATAATCCTGTAGTCGAAAGTTTGTTCACTCTTGAGTGGATCCTGAGTACGACGGAACACGAGAAATTCCGTCGGAATCCGGGAGGACCATCTCCCAAGGCTAAATACTCTCTAGTGACCGATAGTGAACCAGTACCGTGAGGGAAAGGTGAAAAGTACCCCGGAAGGGGAGTGAAATAGAACTTGAAACCGTGTGCTTACAAGTAGTCAGAGCCCGTTAATGGGTGATGGCGTGCCTTTTGTAGAATGAACCGGCGAGTTACGATTTGATGCAAGGTTAAGCAGTTAATGTGGAGCCGTAGCGAAAGCGAGTCTGAATAGGGCGTTGAGTATTTGGTCGTAGACCCGAAACCAGGTGATCTACCCATGACCAGGCTGAAGTTCAGGTAACACTGAATGGAGGGCCGAACCGACTTACGTTGAAAAGTGAGCGGATGAGTTGTGGGTAGCGGAGAAATTCCAATCGAACCTGGAGATAGCTGGTTCTCTCCGAAATAGCTTTAGGGCTAGCCTTAAGTAATGATTATTGGAGGTAGAGCACTGTTTGGACGAGGGGCCCTTATCGGGTTACCGAATTCAGACAAACTCCGAATGCCAATCAATTTTATCTTAGGAGTTAGAACGCGGGTGATAAGGTCCGTGTTCGAAAGGGAAACAGCCCAGACCACCAGCTAAGGTCCCAAAATATATGTTAAGTGGAAAAGGATGTGGCGTTGCCCAGACAACTAGTATGTTGGCTTAGAAGCAGCCATCATTTAAAGAGTGCGTAATAGCTCACTAGTCGAGTGACACTGCGCCGAAAATGTACCGGGGCTAAACATATTACCGAAGCTGTGGATTGTCCGTAAGGACAGTGGTAGGAGAGCGTTCTAAGGGCGTTGAAGCATGATCGCAAGGACATGTGGAGCGCTTAGAAGTGAGAATGCCGGTGTGAGTAGCGAAAGACGGGTGAGAATCCCGTCCACCGATTGACTAAGGTTTCCAGAGGAAGGCTCGTCCGCTCTGGGTTAGTCGGGTCCTAAGCTGAGGCCGATAGGCGTAGGCGATGGATAACAGGTTGATATTCCTGTACCACCAAATTTCGTTTTAAGCGATGGGGGGACGCAGTAGGATAGGCGAAGCGTACTATTGGATTGTACGTCCAAGCAATGAGACTGAGTGTTAGGCAAATCCGGCACTCTTAAGGTCAAGTTGTGATGGGGAGAGGAAATTGTTTCCTCGAGTCGTTGATTTCACACTGCCAAGAAAAGCCTCTAGCTAGAATTTTGGTGCCCGTACCGCAAACCGACACAGGTAGTCAAGATGAGAATTCTAAGGTGAGCGAGCGAACTCTCGTTAAGGAACTCGGCAAAATGACCCCGTAACTTCGGGAGAAGGGGTGCTCTTTAGGGTTAACGCCCAGGAGAGCCGCAGTGAATAGGCCCAAGCGACTGTTTATCAAAAACACAGGTCTCTGCTAAACCGTAAGGTGATGTATAGGGGCTGACGCCTGCCCGGTGCTGGAAGGTTAAGAGGAGTGGTTAGCTTCGGCGAAGCTACGAATCGAAGCCCCAGTAAACGGCGGCCGTAACTATAACGGTCCTAAGGTAGCGAAATTCCTTGTCGGGTAAGTTCCGACCCGCACGAAAGGCGTAACGATTTGGGCACTGTCTCAACGAGAGACTCGGTGAAATCATAGTACCTGTGAAGATGCAGGTTACCCGCGACAGGACGGAAAGACCCCGTGGAGCTTTACTGTAGTCTGATATTGAAATTCGGTACAACTTGTACAGGATAGGTAGGAGCCTTTGAAACGTGAGCGCCAGCTTACGTCGAGGCGTTGGTGGGATACTACCCTTGCTGTGTTGGATTTCTAACCCGCACCATTTATCATGGTGGGAGACAGTGTCAGATGGACAGTTTGACTGGGGCGGTCGCCTCCTAAAGAGTAACGGAGGCGCTCAAAGGTTTCCTCAGAATGGTTGGAAATCATTCATAGAGTGTAAAGGCATAAGGAAGCTTGACTGCGAGACTTACAAGTCGAGCAGGGTCGAAAGACGGACTTAGTGATCCGGTGGTTCCGCATGGAAGGGCCATCGCTCAACGGATAAAAGCTACCCCGGGGATAACAGGCTTATCTCCCCCAAGAGTTCACATCGACGGGGAGGTTTGGCACCTCGATGTCGGCTCATCGCATCCTGGGGCTGTAGTCGGTCCCAAGGGTTGGGCTGTTCGCCCATTAAAGCGGTACGCGAGCTGGGTTCAGAACGTCGTGAGACAGTTCGGTCCCTATCCGTCGTGGGCGCAGGAAATTTGAGAGGAGCTGTCCTTAGTACGAGAGGACCGGGATGGACATACCTCTGGTGTACCAGTTGTCGTGCCAACGGCATCGCTGGGTAGCTATGTATGGACGGGATAAGTGCTGAAAGCATCTAAGCATGAAGCCCCCCTCAAGATGAGATTTCCCAACTTCGGTTATAAGATCCCTCAAAGATGATGAGGTTAATAGGTTCGAGGTGGAAGCATAGCGATATGTGGAGCTGACGAATACTAATCGATCGAAGACTTAATCAAATTTAAAAGTGTTTTGTTTGGCATTATCAAATTTTACTTACTATCTAGTTTTGAATGTATAATTTTTTATACAGTTCATTGTCTGGTGACAATGGCAAGGAGGTCACACCTGTTCCCATGCCGAACACAGTAGTTAAGCTCCTTAGCGCCGATGGTAGTCGGACTTACGTTCCGCAAGAGTAGGACGTTGCCAGGCAGCATTTAGGATGCGATGAGCCGAGACCGAGAGGTCTCTTTTTTTGTGCGCAAAAGGAGCTTAACTTCCAAAAATAGCTGGTTTAAGCCATGAGCACATAAGCTGAAGCTCATGTGTAAGAACTACTAATCCCAATGATTTTGAGAAGTAGTTCTTTAGAAGCTGACGAACTGAGCGAAAGACGAGACGAGCTTACAAGCGGTAAGTGAGTAAGGGAAATATTAAGTGTTTACAAGAGCTGTGGCTCTTGCATAAGCACTACTAATCTTGCAGGCAAGAAAGTAGTGCTTTAAAGCTTCTTAGCGTCGATGGTAGCCGACTTACGTTTCGCAAGAGTAGGTAAAGAGACAAATGAGTTTTAACTCATTTGTAAGTCTCACTAGACTCAATAAATTGAGAAGTGGGGCTTTACAGGCAGCATTATAGGATGCGATGAGCCGAGACCGAGAGGTCTCTTTTTTTATGCGCAAAAAAGAGAGGATGGTCCGATAGAGATGAGTTTAATTTAAGGATTACAAAAGCTGGTGCTCTTGTATAAGAACTACTAATTTCGCAAGCGAAAAAGTGGTTCTTTATAAATTAAAAAATGATACTTTACTTGCATAAGCACTACTAATCTTGCTGGCAAGAAAATAGTGCTTTAGATATTAGTCATGCTTTAAAATTGTCAGAGAACGAATTAGTGCATTGGTATGTCCTTCTAGTTGTGAAAAAGGTATACCACCAAAACCTAAAATGAATTTTACAGATTGTTGTGATTTATCATATTTACTAAAAGGAATAATTTTCAATTTGTTTTCTTCTGCATTTTTTAAACATTGCGTCATAGTCAAGCCATTTTTTACAGTTAGTGTAAAGTGCATGCCTGCTAATGTACCATCAATTTCTAATTGTTCTTCATAGGGTTTGAGTGCATCTAATATAAATTTAAGTTTGTCTCTATAAACATTTCTCATTTTATTTAAATGTCTCTCAAAACTACCTGACTGCATGAAGCTTGCCACCATTTTTTGTATATGTGAAGGCACTGTATTACCTTCTTTATTTTCTAGTGTATTATATAATTTTAACAATTTTTTAGGTAATACTAGGTAGGCAACTCTGCAACTTGGGAATAAAGATTTTGAGAATGTACTAATATATATGACTTTATCTTTTGTATCTAAACTTTGTAATGCAGGAATAGGCTTTCCAAAGTAACGGAATTCCGAATCATAATCATCTTCAATAATGTATCTATTTTCAAATTGCTGTGCCCAATGAATAAGTTGAGTACGCTTTTTTAAATTCATCACATAGCCGGTAGGGAACTGATGAGAAGGTGTAACATAAGCAATATTATTATTAGATTCGTTGAAATATTCTAGTTCAATTCCTGTATTGTTCACAGGTACTTGAAGATAAGTAATTTGTTTTTTGTCTAAAACTTGTTTGATGGGTGGATAGCTAGGATTTTCAATTAAAAAGCGGCCTTTATTCAATATATCAGTCACTAAATTAATAAGTTGTTCTGTAGAAGAACCAATAATGATTTGTTCTGGATGACATGCTACGCCTCTACTATTAAATAAATAATGCGCTATTTCTTGGCGTAATGTCCATTCTCCTTTGGGATTTGCATGTTGTAGTAAGTTTAATTGGCTATCTTCAAAAGCATCGCGCGCATATTTTCTGAATTGTTGCATAGGAAAGTATTCTGCATCTATTTCTGATAAGTTAAAGGCAAATTCATATGTTTGTTGAGTTTGATTGTCGTTATTTTGTTCATGATGTGTGTTTGATGCATGTATTTCTCTGGTAATAATTGGTAAAGTTTCAACGTCAGATACAAAATAGCCTGATCGTGGCTTGGCGAATATGTACCCCTCATCTGATAGGATTTGATAAGCATGTTCGATTGTTGTATTGCTTACAGATAAATGTTGCCCTAACGCGCGTTTTGAAGGAAATTTATCTCCTGATTTATATTGGCCTTCAATGATTTGTTTTTTTAGATTCTCGTATAGATTGATGTATAAATGCTCTTTTGTCATTACAACTGACCTCCTAAATTAATCTATAATTGTCCCTTTTTAAATACCAGTTTATCTTTTAAAATGAATTTAATCAACTAAGTAAAGGGGTTAAGTAAATATGTCTAAAGTAATTGGATCTGAAAGAGTTAAAAGAGGAATGGCGGAAATGCAAAAGGGCGGCGTCATTATGGACGTTGTAAATGCTGAACAAGCTAAGATAGCTGAGGATGCAGGTGCTGTTGCAGTAATGGCATTAGAGCGCGTGCCTTCTGACATTAGAGCTGCAGGTGGCGTGGCACGTATGGCTAATCCTAAAATTGTAGAAGAAGTTATGAATGCTGTTTCTATACCAGTTATGGCTAAAGGACGTATTGGTCATATAACTGAAGCTCGTGTATTAGAATCTATGGGTGTTGACTATATCGATGAATCTGAAGTATTAACACCAGCTGATGAAGAGTATCATTTACGTAAAGATACATTCACTGTACCATTTGTATGTGGTTGCCGTAACTTAGGTGAAGCTGCACGCCGTGTTGGTGAAGGTGCTGCAATGTTACGTACTAAAGGTGAGCCAGGTACTGGGAACATCGTAGAAGCAGTTAGACATATGCGTCAGGTCAATTCAGAAGTGAGTCGTTTAACAGTTATGCATGACGATGAGATTATGACTGAGGCTAAAAATATTGGTGCACCATACGAAATTTTAAAATCTATTAAAGAAAATGGTAAATTACCAGTAGTTAATTTTGCAGCTGGTGGTGTAGCAACGCCTCAAGATGCTGCTTTAATGATGGAATTAGGTGCAGACGGAGTATTTGTAGGATCTGGTATTTTTAAATCAGAAGATCCAGAAAAATTTGCTAAAGCAATTGTACAAGCAACTACACATTACCAAGACTACGAACTAATTGGACGTCTAGCTAAAGAATTAGGCACAGCAATGAAAGGCTTAGATATCAATGAGTTATCATTAGAAGAGCGTATGCAAGAGCGTGGATGGTAATATGAAAATTGGTGTTTTAGCCTTACAAGGCGCTGTGAGAGAACATATACGTCATATTGCACTAAGTGGTCATGAAGGTGTAGCAGTTAAGCGTATCGAACAGTTGGATGACATTGATGGATTGATTATACCAGGCGGAGAATCTACTACCTTACGACGCTTAATGAATCTATATGGATTCAAAGATGCTTTGCAACAATCCACATTACCTATGTTTGGTACTTGCGCTGGCTTAATTATCTTAGCAGCGAATATTGTTGGCGAAGAAGGTTATTTAGATAAACTGAATATTACTGTTCAAAGGAATTCTTTTGGCCGACAAGTTGATAGCTTTGAAAGTGAGTTAGATGTGAAAGGAATTGCCAAAGATATTGAAGGTGTATTTATTAGAGCTCCTCATATAGAAAGTGTGCATGGTGAGGCTAGTGTACTTAGCACAGAGGGTGACAAAATTGTAGCTGTTCAACAAGGCTGTTATTTAGGAGTTTCATTTCATCCTGAATTAACGGATGATTATAGAGTCACACAATACTTCATTGAAGCGATTGTTAAACCGACCGTAATTGAAAAAGTATAAAAAAGAGCGATAAGGTGTTGATACCTTATCGCTCTTTTTTATATTAAATTTTAAATAAAGAACCCTGCAATGGCTGCAGAAATAAATGAAACTAAAGTAGCACCGAATAATAATTTTATACCGAATCGTGCTACTACATCGCCTTTTTCGTTGTTAAGCGATTTGATTGCGCCAGAGATAATACCGATAGAACTAAAGTTTGCGAATGATACTACGAATACTGAGATAACACCTTTTGCGTGTTCACTCATGTTTTTAACTTCACTTAGACTTTGCATTGCTACAAATTCATTTGATAATAATTTCGTTGCCATAATAGAACCAGCTTGTACAGCTTCATTCCATGGCACACCTACAAAGAATGCGAATGGTGCAAATACGAAACCGATTAGTGTTTGGAAGTCCCAAGTAATACTACCACCTGAAATACCAGTGAAAATGGCACTAACTAAGCCATTTAGTAAAGCAATAATAGCAATATAACCAATTAACATTGCGCCTACGATGACTGCTACTTTAAACCCATCTAAAATGTATTCCCCTAACATTTCGAAGAAGGATTGCTTATTTGTTTCACTTTCTTCAAGAATTAATTTATCTTCTTTTGGATCAACTTTGTAAGGGTTGATGATAGAAGCAATAATGAAACCACCGAAGAGGTTTAACACGACTGCTGTAACAACAAAACGTGGTTCAATTAACGCGAAGTAAGCACCGATAATAGATGCAGACACGGTAGACATTGCTGAAGCAGTTAAAGTATAAAGACGTTGACTTGGAATATGAGCAAGTTCCTTTTTCAACGAAATAAATACTTCTGATTGTCCCAAAATTGCTGCTGCAACAGCGTTATATGATTCTAAACGACCCATACCATTAATTTTAGATATAACTAAACCTAAGACATTAATAATTACAGGTAAAATACGAGTATATTGTAAAATACCAATTAATGCTGATATGAAAACAATTGGTAATAATACGTTAAAGAAGAATGGAGGATTCTCTGGATCTATGTATTCAAATCCACCAAATACGAAATTTACACCTTCTGCTGCTTGTGCTAATAAGTAATTAAAGCCTGCTGAAATACCACTAATGACTGTAATCCCAAATTGTGTTTTTAACAAAATAAACGCCATGATAAGTTGTATTACAAGTAATAACCCAACATATTGCCAGCGAACATTTTTTCTGTCGGAGCTGAAAAGAAAGGCTAACCCAAGAAATACTACAATCCCAATTAAACCGATAATAATATGCATATTTTTCATCCCTTTTATTTTTTCTTACTACCTATAATACAATAAAAGTGAGAGCACTTACATCCTTAAACTAATATTTTTTAATCATATTGGTTGAAAAAGGTCAAAGTTGGTCATATAATATAGTCAAAGAAGGTCAAAAGAGGTGATAATCATGCACAATATGTCTGACATCATAGAACAGTACATTAAGAAATTATTTGAAGACACCAATAAAGACGTTGTAGAACTTCAACGTGCAAATATTGCACAGCGCTTTGACTGCGTGCCTTCTCAACTGAATTATGTAATTAAAACACGTTTTACAAATGAACATGGTTATGAAATTGAAAGTAAAAGGGGTGGCGGTGGGTACATCCGAATCACCAAAATTGAAAATAAAGATGAAACAGGTTACATTAATCACTTACTTCAATTAATAGGACCATCCATTTCTCAGCAACAAGCATATTACATTATAGATGGTTTATTAGATAAAAAATATATCAATGAACGTGAAGCAAAAATGATTTATGCTGTCATTGATAGAGAAACATTAAAAATGGATGTATTATCGAGAGATATTATACGGGCTAATATTATTAAACGTTTATTACCTGTAATAAATTATTACTAAAGCGAGGTGTTTAGTCGTGCTATGCGAAAATTGTCATTTAAACGAAGCAGAAGTTAAATTAGCAGTAAAAGGACAAGACGGTGTAAATGAAAAATGGGTTTGTTCGACATGTGCTCAGGGTGGCAATCCTTGGACACAAAATCAACAGTTACAATCCCAAGATGATATTGAAGGCGCATTTGTGGTAAAACAAATTTTACAGCACTTAGCAGCTAAACATGGTATTGATTTTGATGAAATTGCTTTTAAAGAAGAAAAAAGATGTCCTACTTGTCATATGACGTTAAAAGATATTGCACATGTTGGTAAATTTGGTTGTGCAAACTGCTATGCAACTTTTAAAGATGACATTGTCGACATTGTGCGTCGTGTGCAGGGTGGTCAAATAGAACATACAGGAAAAACACCTCGATCTTCGCATAGAAAATTAGCACTAAAAAAACAAATTGAAGAAAAAAATTCATATTTAAATCAGCTTATTGAAGATCAGAATTTTGAAGAAGCTGCAATTGTTCGGGATGAAATTAAAGCATTGAAAGACGATGGCGAGGTGAAACATGATGAGTGATAATGATATTAGTGCATACATGAGTGAATGGATGCGCGATAAAGAAGAAAGCCCTGTCGTGATGTCTTCAAGAATCCGATTGGCTAGAAACTTAGAAAATCATGTCCATCCATTAATGTTTCCGTCAGAGCAGGATGGTTATAGAGTGATTAATGAGGTACAGGATGCGCTTCCTGACTTGTTTATGCAACGCTTAGATACTATGGATCAGCAAAGCAAGTATAAACTTGTTGCGAAACATCTCATAAGTCCTGAATTAATCAGACAACCTGCCTCAGCAGTGTTGCTCAACGATGATGAATCATTGAGTATCATGGTGAATGAAGAAGATCATATTCGAATTCAAGCTATGGGAAATGATTTATCACTGCAAACATTGTACGAGAATGCTTCTACTATAGATGATACACTTGATAGTGAGTTGGATGTAAGTTTTGATGAAACATTAGGTTATTTAACAACTTGTCCGACAAACATTGGAACTGGCATGCGTGCGAGCGTGATGCTTCATTTACCTGGTTTAACAATTATGAAGCGTATGAATCGCATCGCTCAAACGATTAACAGATTTGGTTTTACGATAAGAGGAATATTTGGTGAAAGTTCGCAAGTTTATGGCCATATTTATCAAATTTCAAATCAACTGACTTTAGGAAAAACGGAAGAAGAAATCATCGAAAGTTTAACTGAAGTTGTACAACAAATCATTAATGAAGAAATGCAAATTCGCGAACGTATGAACCGTCACAATCACATTGAAACATTGGACCGAGTATATCGTTCGTTAGGAATATTAAAATATAGTAGACTGATATCTATGGAGGAAGCATCACTGAGATTAAGTGAAGTGAAACTCGGTATTGATTTAGGCTATATTGAACTAGAAAACTTCAAATTTAATGAGTTAATGGTAGCAATACAATCGCCATTCTTATTAGATGATGAAGATGACAGAGTAGTAAATGAAAAAAGAGCAGATATATTAAGAGAACATATAAATTAGGAGGTCATGCTATGCTATTTGGTAGACTGACAGAACGTGCACAGCGTGTATTAGCACATGCTCAAGAAGAAGCAATTCGCTTAAATCATTCAAATATTGGAACAGAACATTTACTTTTAGGGTTGATGAAAGAGCCTGAAGGTATTGCAGCTAAAGTATTAGAATCATTTGAAATTACTGAAGAAAAAGTAGTAGAAGAAGTAGAAAAATTAATCGGCCATGGTCAAGAACAAATGGGCGCTTTACACTACACACCTCGTGCGAAAAAAGTCATTGAATTATCAATGGATGAAGCGAGAAAATTACACCATAATTTCGTGGGAACAGAACACATTTTACTTGGTTTAATTAGAGAAAATGAAGGTGTAGCAGCACGTGTATTTGCAAACTTAGACTTAAATATAACTAAAGCACGTGCACAAGTTGTTAAAGCATTAGGTAGTCCAGAGTTAAGTAATAAAAATGCACAAGCTAATAAATCTAATAACACACCAACCTTAGATAGCCTTGCACGTGACTTAACTGTTATTGCAAAAGATGGCACACTAGATCCAGTTATTGGTAGAGACAAAGAAATTACAAGAGTAATTGAAGTTTTAAGTCGTCGTACTAAAAATAACCCAGTACTGATTGGTGAACCAGGTGTAGGTAAAACTGCAATTGCAGAAGGCCTGGCTCAATCGATTATTAAAAATGAAGTGCCTGAGACACTTAAAGGCAAACGCGTAATGTCACTTGATATGGGAACAGTTGTAGCTGGCACGAAATATCGAGGCGAATTTGAAGAGCGTTTGAAAAAAGTAATGGAAGAAATTCATCAAGCAGGTGACGTTATACTATTCATCGATGAATTACACACATTAGTTGGCGCAGGCGGTGCGGAAGGTGCTATTGATGCATCAAACATCTTGAAACCTGCACTTGCACGAGGAGAACTACAATGTATCGGCGCAACGACATTAGATGAATACCGTAAAAACATTGAAAAAGATGCGGCGCTTGAACGTCGTTTCCAACCAGTTCAAGTCGATGAACCAACAGTTGAAGATACAATTGAAATCTTAAAAGGATTACGTGATCGTTATGAAGCACATCACCGTATTAACATTTCTGATGAAGCGGTAATTTCAGCAGCTACTTTAAGTCACCGTTATGTTTCAGATCGTTTCTTACCTGATAAAGCAATCGACTTAATTGATGAAGCAAGTTCTAAAGTTAGACTTAGAAGTCATACTACACCACCGAACTTGAAAGAATTAGAACAAGAAATTGAGCAAGTTAAAAATGAAAAAGATGCTGCAGTACATTCACAAGAATTTGAAAATGCAGCAAATCTTCGTGATAAACAAACGAAATTAGAAAAACAATACGAAGAAGCTAATAATAATTGGAAGAACGCACAAAATGGCGACAATACTTCTTTATCAGAAGAAGATATCGGAGAAGTTATCGCTGGCTGGACTGGTATTCCATTAACGAAAATTAATGAAACTGAATCAGATCGTTTATTAAACTTAGAAGATACACTTCATAACAGAGTTATTGGACAAAAAGCTGCTGTAACGTCTATCAGTAAAGCAGTTAGACGTGCGAGAGCTGGATTGAAAGATCCTAAACGTCCTATCGGTAGCTTTATCTTCTTAGGTCCTACAGGTGTAGGTAAAACTGAATTAGCTCGTGCTTTAGCAGAGTCTATGTTTGGTGAAGATGACGCAATGATTCGTGTGGATATGAGTGAATTTATGGAGAAACATGCAGTCAGTCGTTTAGTTGGTGCGCCTCCAGGTTATGTAGGACATGATGATGGTGGTCAATTGACTGAAAAAGTAAGACGTAAACCTTATTCAGTTATCTTATTTGATGAAATTGAAAAAGCACATCCAGATGTATTTAACATCTTGTTACAAGTGCTTGATGATGGACATCTTACTGATACAAAAGGACGTCGTGTAGATTTCCGTAATACAGTAATTATTATGACATCAAACGTTGGTGCACAAGAATTACAAGATCAACGCTTTGCAGGTTTCGGTGGCGCATCAGAAGGCCAAGATTACGAAACAATTCGTAACACAATGATGAAAGAATTGAAAAATGCTTTCCGTCCAGAATTCTTAAACCGTGTTGATGATACTATTGTATTCCACAAACTTTCTAAAGAAGAATTGAAAGAAATTGTAACAATGATGATTAACAAACTAACAGATCGTCTATCTGAACAAGATATCAACATCGAAGTTACAGATGCCGCAAAAGAAAAAATTGCTGAAGAAGGCTACGATCCAGAGTATGGTGCTAGACCATTAATTCGTGCAATTCAAAAAACAGTAGAAGATAACCTAAGTGAATTAATTTTAGACGGTAATCAAATTGAAGGTAAAAAAGTCGAAATTGATCATGATGGCAAAGAATTTAAATATAATATTCAAGATAGAAAAGAAAAAAAGAAAGATAAAGAAACAACAGAATCATAAGTTTAATCACTAAAAGTGAGCTTTTTAGATTATAGCGCCTCTCAAATGTGTTAGTTCGCCTTTGAGAGGCGCTTTTTATTTAATAATAGAAAATTTAAATCATTCTTTAAAAACTAGGATATCATTTTCATTCGATAAATTTATAATATTATTGGTAGTATATATCTATGCATGGTATTTTATAAAAACAGCTTTAATGTAAGTGAAGTTAGAGACAGGTATGAGCAAATGTAATTGAAAAGACTAATCGTAAAGACCGCAGTGAGTTAAATAAGATTAAAATTTGTTTTTAAACAGGTTGAGGTATAAAATAGATTTGTTCAATGAAAGATGGAGGTGCAATAGTGGCCAAGAAGAAAGTTGTTTTTGAATGTATGGCATGTGGTTATCAGTCCGCAAAATGGATGGGCAAATGTCCAAATTGTGGTGGCTGGAACCAAATGGAAGAAATTGTTGAGCAAAAGGCGGCAAGTCCAAAACATGGCGTGCGCAGTCGTGATCGCGACAACGTTTCAAAAGTACAGAAGTTAAATGAAATTAAACAAGAAACGACACCACGTGTTAAAACCAAGTCAGACGAATTTAATCGTGTGCTCGGCGGAGGTATCGTTAATGGTTCGCTCGTATTGATTGGTGGAGACCCTGGTATAGGGAAATCAACATTACTATTACAAATATGTGCGGCACTATCACAATCGCATAACGTCTTATACATAACAGGTGAGGAATCATTAAATCAAACTAAGCTAAGAGCTGAAAGATTGGATGAAGATTCAAGCGAACTTAATGTATTTGCAGAAACTGATTTAGAAGTCATTCACGAAACAGTAAAACAATTAAAACCGGATTTACTTGTAGTTGACTCAATCCAAACGATATTCCATCCGGAAATTAGTTCAGCACCAGGCTCAGTGTCTCAAGTAAGAGAAAGTACACAAAGCTTAATGAACATTGCTAAACAAATGAATATTGCAACATTTATTGTGGGACATGTAACAAAAGAAGGTCAAATTGCTGGTCCACGTTTATTAGAACACATGGTAGATACAGTACTTTATTTCGAAGGTGACGAACACCATGCATATCGTATTTTGAGAGCGGTGAAAAACCGTTTTGGTTCTACAAATGAAATGGGTATTTTTGAAATGAAACAAAGCGGATTGAAAGGTGTTAAAAACCCATCCGAGATGTTTTTAGAAGAACGTTCGACAAATGTGCCTGGCTCGACTATCGTCTCTACAATGGAAGGCACGAGACCCTTACTCATAGAAGTTCAAGCTCTTGTTACGCCAACGACATTTAATAATCCTAGACGGATGGCAACGGGTATTGATCACAATCGTTTGAGTCTGTTGATGGCAGTCTTGGAGAAAAAAGAAAATTATTTACTGCAACAACAAGATGCGTATATTAAAGTTGCAGGTGGTGTAAGATTAACAGAACCTGCTGTTGATTTAGGTATCATTGTGGCAACTGCTTCAAGCTTTAAAGATCTAACAGTAGATGGTTTAGATTGCTTTATAGGAGAAGTTGGACTGACTGGAGAAGTGAGACGCGTATCTCGTATAGAGCAACGTGTACAGGAAGCAGAGAAACTCGGATTTAAACGTATTATTATTCCAGAATCCAATATTGGCGGCTGGCAATTCCCTAGTGATATTAAGGTCATTGGCGTGAAAAGTGTTCACGAAGCCTTAAAATACGCTTTGACAAAACAATAAATTAAATTCCCAAAATCTACAGATGAGAAAACATTTAATCTGTATAACTTTATAGAGAAAGGGGTGTTAGAACTTGAACATGATAAGAATCATTGTTATTTTGTGTTATGTTATTTTAGGCGCTAGTTTAGGCGTATATCTTATTCCAGAAATTGCTGTGGATACTGGATTAAGTGATTATATGTTATTAACTAATAACTATTTCAATGGACTACTTGGTATTGTTATTTTCTTTTTAATTTTTGGTTGGTTTATTAAAAAAGCGACATTATCGTTGAAAGAATTAGAACAAACTATAATGCGTCAAAGTGCTGTAGAAATTTTGTTTGCTACAATTGGACTGATGATCGGTTTAGTTATTTCTGTTATGATATCATTTATTTTTCAAATTATAGGTAATAATGTGTTGAATCATTTTGTGCCAATCATTGTTACAATTATTTTAGGTTATTTCGGTTTTCAATTTGGCTTACGCAAACGTGATGAAATGTTATTGTTCTTCCCGGAAAATATGGCGCGCTCGATGTCTATTAACGCACGTAATGCAGTGCCAAAAATTATTGATACAAGTGCTATTATAGATGGTCGCATTTTAGATATTATAGAGTGTGGTTTTATTGATGGTGAAATACTCATACCACAAGGTGTCATCAATGAATTGCAAGTTGTTGCTGATGCAAATGACAGTGTGAAGCGTGAAAAGGGTCAACGAGGGTTAGATATTTTGAATTCACTATATGATACTAATCATCCTACGCGTATTATTCATCCGACGAAGTCTCATAGTGACATCGATGCAATGTTAATTAAGTTAGCACAGCACTACAGAGCACATATTATCACTACTGATTTCAACCTCAATAAAGTGTGTCATGTGCAAGGTATTCAAGCGTTAAATGTTAATGATTTATCCGAAGCGATTAAACCTTCAGTACATCAAGGTGACCGTTTTAACTTATTACTTACTAAAATGGGTAAAGAATCAGGACAAGCAGTTGGATACTTAGATGATGGAACAATGGTTGTTGTAGATAATGCCAAGAAACATATCGGTGAGTATATTGATTTAGAAGTAATCAGTTTATTACAAACGTCATCAGGAAGAATTATTTTTGCAAAAAAGATTAATTAAATAAATTACTAAAGGTTTTATATGAAATGTAGCTAAAATTGTTACAGTTTCACATGAAACCTTTTTTTGATAGTTGAATATAATTTTTATAAAAATTGTGTGCTGATCACTTTGGATTTAAGCACAGTGATTTCATATTAAGCTTTAAAGTGCTACAATAGATAGCGAAATTGTATTACTATAAAAGGAATGACGAGTGTGTAGCATGTGTGTGAAAGTACACAGTTTTTTGGATAGTGATACTTTTAAAAATTATAAGCTATGGTATTATTAATAAGCGTAGAATAACAAACTTATTAATGGTTGAGCGTCATTATTATTGTTAACGACATAAAGTTAAGTTGATACACGTTCAGCTTTTTTGATGTGTGTATGAGTGTAACAAGTGATGAAACATAAAGCGCTATAAAAACATTACTAATTAATATTAAAAACGGGAGTGAACATAATGAGTGATCGTGTAAGAGTTAGATATGCCCCAAGTCCAACAGGTTATTTGCATATCGGTAATGCAAGAACTGCATTATTCAACTATTTATTTGCTAAACATTATGATGGAGATTTTGTAATTCGTATAGAAGATACGGACAGTAAACGTAATCTAACTGATGGCGAATCTTCACAATTTGATAATTTAAAATGGTTAGGCATCGATTGGGACGAATCTGTCGATAAAGATAAAGGTTATGGCCCTTATCGCCAATCAGAACGTGGCGAGATCTATAATCCGCTTATTCAGCAATTATTAGATGAAGACAAAGCGTATAAATGTTATATGACTGAAAAAGAACTTGAAGCTGAGCGTGAACAACAAATCAAACGTGGAGAAATGCCACGTTATGGTGGGAAACATGCACACTTAACTGAAGAAGAGCGTCAACAATTCGAAGTAGAAGGTCGTCAACCTGCCATTCGTTTCCGTGTTCCTAAAGACACAACGTTCACTTTTGAAGATATGGTTAAAGGTGAAATTTCATTTGATTCAGATAATATGGGTGACTGGGTTATTGTTAAAAAAGATGGTGTACCTACGTACAATTTTGCAGTAGCTATTGATGATCACTACATGGAAATTTCAGATGTTATTCGCGGCGATGATCATATTTCTAATACACCAAAACAATTAATGATTTATGAAACGTTTGGTTGGGAAGCGCCTAGATTTGCGCATATGTCACTTATCGTTAATGAAGAACGTAAAAAATTAAGTAAACGTGACGGACAAATCCTACAATTCATCGAACAATATCGTGATTTAGGTTATTTACCGGAAGCATTATTTAACTTTATTACATTGTTAGGCTGGTCACCAGAAGGCGAAGAAGAAGTTTATTCTAAAGAAGAATTCATTAAAATCTTCGATGAAAAACGTTTATCTAAATCACCTGCATTTTTCGACAAGCAAAAATTAGCATGGGTGAATAACCAATATATGAAACAAAAAGATACTGAAACAGTATTCGAATTAGCTTTACCACACCTTATCAAAGCAGAATTACTACCTGAAAATCCAAACGAAGCAGATTTGGAATGGGGTCGTAAACTTGTTGCGCTTTATCAAAAAGAAATGAGTTATGCTGGAGAAATCGTTCCTTTATCTGAGCTATTCTTCCGTGACGAACAAATTTTAGGTGACGATGAACAAGAAATCATCGAAGGTGAACAAGTACCAGAACTAATGAACCACTTATATGGAAAGTTAGAAGCACTTGAACCATTTGAAGCGGCAGAAATTAAAAAAACAATCAAAGAAGTTCAAAAAGAAACTGGTATTAAAGGTAAACAACTATTCATGCCAATTCGTGTTGCTGTAACAGGCCAAATGCATGGACCAGAATTACCAAATACAATTGAAGTATTAGGTAAAGAAAAAGTGTTACTACGTTTGAAAAACTACGTTAAATAAAGAGGGTTGCGTGCGATGATATTGTCTCAAGGTGAAAATACTTGAAAAATTACATCGAACCACCTATTATTAAAATTGAAATGGCCTTAGGATTAGTAAGCGATGAAATGTGTCAAGAGAGTGTGCGGTTGCTGTGAGCACACCACTGAAATTGCTGAATGCACCTTTGTGTTAATGAACTAAATAAACTTTAATGAGTGAAGATAAGTTGTTTTATATTTTTAACCATACTTATGGTTAAGGTAATCAACTTATATTTAAAAATAAGAGTGGAACCGTGCAAAGCACCTCTAACAAGTCAGTTAGAGGTGCTTTTTTTAATAAGGAGGTAGCAACCTTGTTTAAGATATTGAAAAGAATAAAAGATGATGTAAACATGGTGTTTGAACAAGACCCAGCTGCGCGCACTACATTGGAAGTTGTCACTTCTTATGCAGGTATACATGCAGTGTGGAGTCATTTGATTGCGCATGAATTATATAAAAAGAAGAAATATATATTAGCAAGATTAATTTCGCAAGTTGCACGCTTTTTCACAGGTATTGAAATACATCCTGGGGCTAAAATAGGCAAACGTTTATTTATTGACCACGGTATGGGTGTTGTTATTGGAGAAACATGTAATATAGGAAATAATGTCACGATTTATCAAGGTGTTACATTAGGCGGTACTGGTAAAGAACGAGGTAAACGTCACCCTGATATAGGGGACAATGTATTAATAGCTGCGGGCGCCAAAGTACTAGGTGATATTAAAATTGATTCGAATGTGAACATAGGAGCAAACTCAGTTGTGTTAAATTCTGTACCAAGTTATTCAACAGTCGTAGGTATACCGGGTCATATCGTTAAGCAAGATGGTAGACGCATTGGTAAAACGTTCGATCACCGTAACTTACCAGATCCTGTTTATGAACAATTGAAAGAATTAGAAAAACAACTTGAGAAAACAAGAAATGGAGAGATACAAGATGATTACATTATATAATACGTTAACACGTCAAAAAGAGACGTTTGAGCCTATTGAACCAGGTAAGGTTAAAATGTATGTTTGTGGACCAACAGTATATAATTATATTCATATTGGTAATGCAAGACCTGCAATTAATTACGATGTAGTTAGAAGATATTTTGAATATCAAGGATACGAAGTGGTATATGTGTCGAACTTTACTGACGTTGACGATAAATTAATCAAGCGTTCTAAAGAATTAGGTGAATCTGTAGAAACGATAGCGGATCGTTATATCGATGCCTTTTACGAAGATGTAGGTGCACTAAACGTTAAAAAAGCAACATCTAATCCACGTGTCATGAACCATATGGATGATATTATTAAGTTTATTAAAGAACTAGTAGATCAAGGCAATGCTTATGAAAGTGGTGGCGATGTATACTTCAGAACACGTAAATTTGAAGACTACGGTAAATTAAGTCATCAATCATTGAATGATTTGAAGGTAGGCGCTCGTATAGAACAAGGTGAACAAAAAGAAGACGCTTTGGATTTCACATTATGGAAACAAGCAAAACCAGAAGAAATAAGCTGGGATAGTCCATTTGGTAAAGGTAGACCAGGCTGGCACATTGAATGTTCTGTAATGGCATATCATGAACTAGGGGCAACAATTGATATTCATGCGGGTGGCACAGATTTACAATTCCCTCACCATGAGAATGAAATTGCACAATCAGAAGCACATAACCATGCACCGTTTGCTAACTATTGGATGCATAATGGATTTATCAATATTGACAATGAAAAAATGAGTAAGTCGTTAGGTAATTTCGTGCTTGTTCACGATATTATAAAACAAATTGACCCTGATGTATTACGTTTCTTTATGATTAGTGTACATTATAGAAGTCCAATTAATTATAATGTTGAACTTGTTGAAGCAGCTAAGAGTGGGTTAGAGCGTGTACGTAACAGTTATCAAGCGATTGAAGAACGTGAAGCGATTGCGACAAATATTGAAGATCAATCTGCATATGTAGAAGCAATTGATGATATTTTAAAACAATTTGAAACAGTAATGAATGATGATTTTAATACAGCCAACGCAATTACTGCATGGTATGATTTAGCAAAACTAGCTAATAAATACATCTTAGAAAACACAACTTCTACAACAGTAATTGAACGCTTTAAACAAGTATATGAAATTTTCAGCGACGTACTTGGTGTGCCACTTAAAGGTAAAGAGAGCGACATGCTTTTAGATGAACAAGTCGAAGCGTTAATAGAAGAAAGAAACAAGGCGAGACAAAATAAAGACTTTGCGCGTGCAGACGAAATTCGTGATGACTTAAAAGCACAAAATATTATTTTAGAAGATACAGCGCAGGGTGTGAGATTTAAACGTGGCTAATATGGATAACAAATTATTGAATCCTTTGACGTTGGCATATATGGGCGATGCTGTTTTAGATCAACACGTGAGAGAATATATCGTGTTGAAATTGAAAGCTAAACCTAACCGATTACATCAAGAAGCAAAACGCTATGTGTCTGCTAAGAGTCAGGCAGAGACACTTGAGTTTTTAATGGAAAACAATTGGTTTACTGAAAGTGAACAAGATATTGTGCGTCGCGGTAGAAATGCTAAAAGTTATACAAAAGCGAAGAATACAGATATACAAACATATCGTAAAAGTTCAGGATTAGAAGCCGTCATTGGTTTTTTATATCTAGAAAAAGAACATGAACGTTTAACATCATTGTTAGAATGTATCGTAAAAAATGTAGATGAAAGGTAGTGGTACTGTGGAAGAGATAGTTATAGTCGGTCGCCATGCAGTTAAAGAAGCGATTGTCTCAGGACATACAATTAATAAGATTTTAATTCAAGATACTATCAAAAAAGGTCAAATAAATGAAATTTTAAAAAAAGCAAATAGCCAAAAAATCATTGTACAAACAGTGCCGAAATCTAAAATAGACGGATTGTCAGAGTCACCTCATCAAGGGATTGCAGCATATATTGCACCATATGAATATGCAGATTTCGATGAATTTTTAGTTACGCAAAAAGCACAAGACAAATTATCTACAGTACTTATACTAGATGGTTTAGAAGATCCGCATAATTTAGGATCGATTTTAAGAACGGCTGATGCCTCAGGTGTGGATGCAGTTATCATTCCGAAGAGACGTTCAGTTGCACTAACACAAACGGTAGCTAAAGCCTCTACAGGTGCAATAGAGCACATACCTGTTATTCGTGTTACGAACTTAGCTAATACGATTGATACTTTAAAAGACAATGGTTATTGGGTTGTTGGTACTGAAGCGGAGAATTCAACGGATTATAGAGAAATGGATGCAGCTATGCCTTTAGCGATTGTGATTGGAAGCGAAGGACAAGGTATGAGCCGTTTAGTAAAAGATAAATGTGACTTCTATATCAATATTCCTATGGTTGGTCATGTTAATAGTTTAAATGCGTCAGTAGCAGCAAGTCTGATGATGTATGAGGTTTACCGCAAACGTCATCAGATTGGAGATAAGAGATGAAGGATCGTTACTTAATCATTGATGGTTATAATATGATAGGGCAATCGCAGGACTTAAGTCGAATAGCAAAAGACAATCTCGAGGAAGCACGTGATCAATTACTTACAGCTATAGCGAATTACAATGCTGTAATAGCTGATGAAGTTGTCTGCGTTTTTGATGCTTATGAACAATCCGGCCCACCTACAGAATATATGTACCACGGGGTTAAAACGATATTCACAAAAGAAAAAGAAACGGCAGACAGTTATATAGAACGTTATGTCTATGATTTATACGAGAAACATACTAGACATATTACGGTTGTCACAAGTGATATGAGTGAACAACATGCGATATTCGGTGCGGGAGCTTATCGTATATCTTCAAGAGAGATGTGGAGAGACTTAAGAGAGAACGAAGTATCTGTATCTAAAGAGCTCGATGGCTTCAACGAACAAAAGCCACGAACACGAATCGAGCTCTCTCATGAGATTCTTAAAGAATTTGAAAAATTAAGACGCGGAGATAATCACAAATAACTATTTTGCATCTTGATTTTTTTATAGCAAACTCTGTATCCTATGCTTACTTTAAGGAAAGGATTACGGACATGTTTGATAGAATTCACAACAAAGAATGTACAACTTATTCGAAGAATCGATTACAAAATGAAATTGATGTGGAACAAATTATTGATGAAATGACACCATTGATTAATAAAAGATTAAATCATTTTTCAGTTCACCCGAGTGACAAAGAAGATTTATGCCAAGAAGTACTTTTGAAATTGTATAGTGTATTAAGCCGTTTTGATTTTACAGAAGTGACGCCTTTAGAACATTATGTCAATTGCGTCATAAAAAATGTAAAAAATGATTATATACGCAAAAAAATGTATACACAACGCCGTCAAGAAGTGCTTGTGAATGAATTTATAGTTACTTATAATAATTCAAAATCTGAACAACCTATAGAAAGATACATCATTGCACGGGAAATATCTTCGCAATTAAAGCAGTGCTTGAAAAGACTAACCGATTTAGAACAACGTATTATAAGTTATATTTTAATAGACTATAAACCACAGGAAATTGCACAAATTTTAAATTTAAACACCAAAGTAGTTTACAATGCCATACATCGTTGTAAAATAAAGATAAGACGTTGTTTGGAAAAATGAAAATATGTATTGAAACCAAGTTGTATGTAGTGCCAGTATCACGAAAATAGCATGTTTGAGTGGATTGCTGACAATTGACAATTGACTCAGAAGTTCTGTATAGTAGATTGGTATTATAATGAGTAAGGTGAAGTCTAATGAAAAAAGTACCACTGAATTGTGAAGTCTGTGGCAGTAGAAATTATAATGTTCCGAAACAAAGTAACCTTACATCTAGAATGACATTAAAAAAACATTGTCCGAGATGTAATGCACATACGATGCACAAGGAATCAAAATAATAAGATGACATATTAAGTAATCAGTTGAGTGAATATATCTTTCCAACTAAGTTGAGAGTATTGTATTTGCTTGATTTGTTATATGGAATAAGCAAATAAGGAATAACGAAATAATACGGAGGTCTTGTTAATGGCTAAAAAAGAAAATTTCTTCCAAGGCGTAAAGTCAGAAATGGAAAAGACAAGTTGGCCAACGAAAGAAGAATTATTTAAGTACACAGTCATTGTTGTAGCTACAGTAGTATTTTTCTTAGTGTTCTTCTATGCCTTAGACTTAGGAATTGGTAGAATTATAGAGTTAATTAAATAGATAGGAGTGACGACATGTCTGAAGAAGTTGACGCAAAGCGTTGGTATGCTGTGCATACTTATTCTGGTTATGAGAATAAAGTTAAAAAGAATTTAGAAAAACGTGTTGAATCTATGAATATGACAGAAAAAATATTCAGAGTAGTTATACCGGAAGAGGAAGAAACACAAGTTAAAGATGGTAAAGCCAAAACATTAACTAAAAAAACATTTCCTGGTTATGTATTAGTTGAATTAGTGATGACAGATGAGTCATGGTATATTGTGAGAAATACACCTGGCGTAACAGGATTTGTTGGTTCAGCTGGATCTGGATCTAAACCTAACCCATTGCTTCCAGATGAAGCACGTTTCATCCTTAAACAAATGGGCATGAAAGAGAAAACAATTGATGTTCAATTAGATTTAGGTGAACAAGTGAGAGTTAAATCAGGTCCATTCGCTAATCAAGTTGGCGAAGTTCAAGAAATTGAGGCTGATAAATTCAAACTTACTGTTCTCGTAGACATGTTTGGTAGAGAAACACCAGTAGAAGTAGAATTTGATCAAGTTGAAAAACTGTAAATGATTACAAGTGCTAAGGCACTTGCATAAGTGGCACTAATCTCGCTAAAGCGAGAAGAGCCACTTTACATGCATTAAGAACCTCTAATCACTAAAGTGATGAAAGTTTTGAGGATTACCTGAGCTAAAGCTCATGCATAACAATATCTAATCACTAAAGTGATAAGATATTGTTTAAAAAAGTTACACTTTACCATTGCGTTATCAAACGGGTTAATGGTATAATACTGTGGTCGCGCTCATAGAGCGTTCATTTCGTCACGAAATGTAGAAGAGTGGGAGGACAAAATTGAGTCCTGTGACCACATCACGATATCAAGGAGGTGCACATCGTGGCTAAAAAAGTAGAAAAAGTAGTTAAATTACAAATTCCTGCAGGTAAAGCAAATCCAGCACCACCAGTTGGTCCGGCATTAGGTCAAGCAGGTGTGAATATTATGGGATTCTGTAAGGAATTCAACGCACGTACACAAGAAGACGTAGGTTTAATCATACCGGTAGAAATTAGTGTTTATGAAGATCGTTCATTTACATTTATTACAAAAACACCACCGGCTCCAGTACTACTTAAAAAAGCTGCTGGCGTTGAAAAAGGTTCAGGCGAACCTAATAAAAACAAAGTAGCAACAGTAACTAAAGATCAAGTACGTGAAATTGCAAACCAAAAAATGCAAGATTTAAACGCTGCAGACGAAGAAGCAGCTATGCGTATTATCGAAGGTACTGCTCGTAGTATGGGTATTACAGTTCAATAATTAAAAATTAGTAATGAAAACATAGATTGACGATAGAAGCAGATGACAGAAAAGACAAACATGATGACAGCATTCAATATTGTCGTAATATGAGGAATAAATGTCATTTATTAAGGAAGTTCATTCCAACGATAAAATACAATTAAACCTCTCTGTTATCTGCTCTTAACTTGTGAAAACAAGTAAATGTGGGAGGGAATTCCGCTAAAACCACTGAAGGAGGAACATGAAATGGCTAAAAAAAGCAAAAGATATCAAGAAGTAGCTAGCAAAATTGATCGTGAAAAACACTACAGTGTTGAAGAAGCGATTGCATTAGCTAAAGAAACAAGCATTGCTAACTTTGACGCATCAGTTGAAGTAGCATTCCGTTTAGGTATTGATACACGTAAAAATGATCAACAAATCCGTGGAGCAGTAGTGCTTCCAAACGGTACTGGTAAATCACAAAGTGTATTAGTATTCGCAAAAGGCGAAAAAGCAGCTGAAGCAGAAGCAGCAGGTGCTGATTTCGTTGGTGAAGGTGAATACGTAGAAAAAATCCAACAAGGTTGGTTTGATTTCGACGTAGTAGTAGCTACACCAGACATGATGGGCGAAGTTGGTAAACTTGGTCGCGTATTAGGACCTAAAGGTTTAATGCCAAACCCTAAAACTGGAACAGTAACTATGGATGTTACTAAAGCAGTTGAAGAAATCAAAGCTGGTAAAGTTGAATACCGTGCTGAAAAATCAGGTATCGTTCATGCATCAATTGGTAAAACATCATTTGATACTGAAAAATTAGTTGAAAACTTCAGAACTTTACAAGACGTTTTAACTAAATTAAAACCTGCATCAGCTAAAGGTACTTACTTCAAATCTGTTGCTGTAACAACAACAATGGGTCCTGGAGTTAAAGTTGACACATCAGGCTTTAAACTATAATTTTTAACATAAAATATTTTAAGGCTGAAAGTCTTGCTTTCAGCCTTAAATAAATATTGACATAACACATGAAACCAGTTATATTGGTTAATGTATTATTTTACCTAAGACAGTAGGAGTTAGTGATAACTTAAAATTATATCCTGCCGAGGCTAAAATTGACTTGAACGTGAAGAATTTAGATCTTTCAAGCACTTTTTGCCACGGGTAGAAAGTGCTTTTTTTATTGAGTAATGTTTATAAGGACAATAACTCAAGATAAAAAGCACCAAACTAAATCTATGGAGGTGTCTAAATGTCTGCTATCATCGATGCAAAACAACAACAAGTTGATATCATTGCAGAACAACTTAAAAACTCAGTATCTACAGTTATCGTTGACTATCGTGGTCTAAGCGTTGCTGAAGTAACTGAATTACGTTCGCAATTACGTGAAGCTGGTGTTGAGTATAAAGTTTACAAAAACACTATGGTTCGCCGTGCAGCTGAACAAGCTGGTATTGACGGGTTAAACGAATTCTTAGTAGGTCCTACAGCAATCGCAACTTCAACTGAAGATGTAGTTGCTCCAGCGAAAGTAATCGCGGGATTCGCTAAAGAACATAAAGCATTAGAAGTTAAAACAGGTGTTATGGAAGGCAATGTTATCTCAGCAGAGCAAGTTAACACTGTTGGTACATTACCATCACACGACGGTCTTGTTTCTATGCTTTTATCAGTATTACAAGCTCCAGTACGCAACTTCGCTTATGCGGTTAAAGCAATTGGAGAAGAACAAGAAGGAAAAGAAGAAAGCGCTGAATAATTGCGCATAAACTAATAACAATTAATGGAGGAATATTAAAATGGCTAATCAAGAACAAATCATTGAAGCAATCAAAGAAATGTCAGTTTTAGAATTAAACGACTTAGTAAAAGCAATTGAAGAAGAATTTGGTGTAACTGCAGCAGCTCCAGTAGCAGCAGCAGGCGCAGCAGGTGGCGGAGACGCTGAAGCTGAACAAACTGAATTCAACGTTGAATTAACATCAGCTGGATCATCTAAAATCAAAGTTGTTAAAGCTGTTAAAGAAGCAACTGGTCTTGGATTAAAAGACGCTAAAGGTTTAGTTGACGATGCTCCTAAAGTAATCAAAGAAGGACTAGCTAAAGAAGACGCTGAAGAACTTAAAGCAACTTTAGAAGAAGCTGGCGCTACAGTAGAAATCAAATAATTTTTGCTGTCTAACAGTTAATAATTATATAGTGAAGATGATACAAGCAGCTTAATGCATCGCTACTTCGGTACGCTGATTTTAAGTGAAATGTATTTTATCTGAAATCTTTGAGAAATGAAAACCCCGTTATTAGTATAACGGGGTTTTATCTTATTTGATCTATATCTATGGTCGTTACTGTGGTTCGACCACAATGTGACATATAACATGGGTATAGTATTAATCTAAGAAGAATTAGATTAAAAGAGGTGTAGTCATGAGTCATTATTATGATGAAAATCCTGAAGTAGAAAGTGATGAGTTGCTTTTTACGTACTCCTACGATAACTGTAAATTAGAGCTAGTAACAGATTCAGGCGTCTTTTCAAAAGGAAAGATTGACTTTGGATCAGATTTATTAGTAAAAACTTTTTTGAAAGCATATCCTCCTGGCCCTACTAAACGCATCTTGGATGTTGGTTGTGGTTATGGCCCTATCGGTTTAATGATTGCAAAAACTTCCCCGCATCATGAAGTGACGATGGTTGATGTTAATCAGCGTGCACTATCATTATCAAGAAAAAACAGAAAAAAGAACCGTATAGAAAACGTGGAAATCAAAGAAAGTGATGGTTTATCGCAGGTAGAAGTCGGCGCTTATGATTTTATGCTGACTAATCCACCGATTAGAGCAGGAAAAAAAGTCGTTCACAGCATTTTAGAAGACGCATATAAGGTATTAAAGCAAGATGGCGCGCTGTATGTCGTAATTCAAAAAAAACAAGGCATGCCATCAGCAAAGCAAAAAATGCAAGACACTTTTAACAATGTAGAAGTCTTAGCAAAAGACAAAGGTTACTACATTTTAAGAAGCACGAAAGCTTGATTTAAAAGTATCAATCTGATATAGTAATAGAATGTAAAAATTTATGTTCAATAAGTGTGTACTTTTACGTGTAAATGAACAATGTATATGAGGTAAAATGGAAAATGGTGTCATTTGGTATGCTACCGTTTTCTTTTTATCTCATTATATTGGCTCATTTAGTAAAAGTAAACACGCAATTTTTGAGGGGTGAATCTGTTTGGCAGGTCAATTTGTCCAATATGGAAGACATCGTAAACGTAGAAACTATGCGAGAATTTCAGAGGTATTAGAATTACCGAATTTAATTGAGATTCAGACTGAGTCTTACGAGTGGTTCTTAGAAGAAGGTTTATTAGAAATGTTTAGAGACATTTCTCCGATTGAAGATTTCACAGGCAATCTTTCTTTAGAGTTTGTAGATTATAGACTCGGAGAACCGAAATATGATTTAGAAGAATCAAAAAACCGTGATACAACGTATTCTGCACCTCTACGTGTAAAAGTACGTCTAATCATCAAAGAAACTGGCGAAGTGAAAGAGCAAGAAGTATTTATGGGCGATTTCCCATTAATGACAGATACAGGTACATTCGTAATAAATGGTGCTGAACGTGTAATCGTTTCACAATTAGTTCGTTCACCATCCGTATACTTCAATGAAAAACTAGATAAAAATGGTCGTACAAACTTCGATGCAACAATCATTCCTAACCGTGGTGCATGGTTAGAATATGAAACTGATGCGAAAGATGTTGTTTATGTACGTATTGATAGAACAAGAAAATTACCATTAACAGTATTATTACGTGCTTTAGGTTTCTCAACTGATCAAGAAATTGTTGATCTTTTAGGTGAAAACGAGTACTTACGTAATACTTTAGAAAAAGATGGTACTGAAAATACTGATCAAGCATTATTAGAAATTTATGAGCGCTTACGCCCTGGCGAACCGCCTACAGTTGAAAATGCTAAGAGCTTATTATATTCTCGTTTCTTTGATCCGAAACGTTATGACTTAGCTAGTGTAGGTCGTTACAAAGCGAATAAAAAACTTCATTTGAAACACCGTTTATTCAATCAGAAATTAGCTGAACCAATTGTTAATACTGAAACAGGTGAAATTGTAGCTGAAGAAGGTACAGTCTTAGATCGTCGTAACTTAGATGAGGTTATGGATGTACTAGAAGCAAATGCAAACAGTGAAGTCTTTGAATTAGAAGGTACTGTTATTGATGAACCTGTTGAGATTCAATCAATCAAAGTATACGTTCCGAACGATGAAGAAGGACGTACAACTACAGTGATTGGTAATGCTTTCCCTGATTCAGAAGTGAAATGTATTACACCAGCAGATATTATTGCATCAATGTCATACTTCTTTAACTTGTTAAGTGGTATTGGCTTTACAGATGATATTGACCATTTAGGTAATCGTCGTCTACGTTCAGTAGGGGAACTATTACAAAATCAATTCCGTATTGGTTTATCAAGAATGGAACGTGTTGTACGTGAAAGAATGTCTATCCAAGACACTGATTCTGTTACGCCTCAACAATTAATCAATATTCGTCCTGTTATTGCATCTATTAAAGAATTCTTTGGTAGCTCTCAATTATCACAATTCATGGACCAAGCTAACCCATTAGCCGAGTTAACACATAAACGTCGTTTATCAGCATTAGGACCCGGCGGTTTAACACGTGAACGTGCTCAAATGGAAGTACGTGACGTTCACTATTCTCACTATGGTCGTATGTGTCCAATCGAAACACCAGAGGGTCCGAATATCGGACTTATCAACTCACTATCTAGTTATGCGCGTGTGAATGAATTTGGTTTCATTGAAACACCTTACCGTAAAGTAGATCTTGAAACACATTCAATCACAGACCAAATTGACTACTTAACAGCTGACGAAGAAGACAGCTATGTAGTAGCTCAAGCAAACTCTGTATTAGATGAAAATGGTCGTTTCGTAGAAGACGAAGTTGTTTGTCGTTTCCGTGGTAATAACACAGTTATGGCTAAAGAAAAAATGGACTACATGGATGTTTCACCTAAACAAGTTGTTTCTGCTGCGACAGCATGTATTCCTTTCTTAGAAAACGATGACTCTAACCGTGCATTGATGGGTGCAAACATGCAACGTCAAGCAGTGCCATTGATGAATCCTGAATCACCATTCGTAGGAACTGGTATGGAGCACGTGGCAGCACGTGACTCTGGTGCAGCAATTGTTGCAAAACATAAAGGCCGTGTTGAACACGTTGAATCTAATGAAATTCTTGTACGTCGACTTATTGAAGAAGATGGTCAAGAATATGAAGGCGAATTAGATCGCTATCCATTAGCTAAATTCAAACGTTCAAATACTGGTACATGTTATAACCAAAGACCTATCATTGCTACTGGCGATGTAGTGACTAAAGGCGAAATTTTAGCTGACGGTCCTTCAATGGAACTTGGTGAAATGGCATTAGGTAGAAACTTAGTTGTTGGTTTCATGACTTGGGACGGTTATAACTACGAGGATGCTGTAATCATGAGTGAACGTCTAGTTAAAGATGACGTATACACTTCTATTCATATTGAAGAGTATGAATCTGAAGCACGTGATACAAAACTAGGACCTGAAGAAATCACTCGTGATATTCCTAACGTTTCAGATAGTGCACTTAAAAACTTAGATGACCGCGGTATTGTATACGTAGGTGCTGAAGTTAATGATGGTGACATCTTAGTCGGTAAAGTAACGCCTAAAGGTGTAACAGAATTAACTGCAGAAGAACGTTTACTACATGCAATCTTCGGTGAAAAAGCACGTGAAGTTCGCGATACATCATTACGCGTACCTCATGGTGCAGGTGGTATTGTTCTAGATGTTAAAGTCTTTAACCGTGAAGAAGGAGACGACACATTATCTCCAGGTGTTAACCAATTAGTTCGTGTGTATATCGTTCAAAAACGTAAAATACACGTTGGTGACAAAATGTGTGGTCGACATGGTAACAAGGGTGTAATTTCTAAACTTGTTCCAGAAGAAGATATGCCTTATTTACCAGACGGCACGCCAATCGATATCATGTTGAACCCACTTGGTGTTCCATCACGTATGAATATCGGACAAGTATTAGAGCTACACTTAGGTATGGCTGCTAAAAACTTAGGTATTCACGTTGCTTCACCAGTATTTGATGGTGCGAGTGATGATGATGTATGGTCAACAATTGAAGAAGCTGGTATGGCTCGTGACGGTAAGACGGTATTATATGACGGACGTACAGGTGAACCATTTGATAACAGAATTTCAGTTGGTGTAATGTACATGCTGAAACTTGCTCACATGGTTGACGATAAATTACACGCACGTTCAACAGGACCTTACTCACTTGTTACGCAACAACCACTTGGTGGTAAAGCACAATTTGGTGGACAACGTTTCGGTGAGATGGAAGTATGGGCACTTGAAGCATACGGTGCTGCATATACACTTCAAGAAATCTTAACTTACAAATCCGATGATACAGTAGGTCGTGTGAAAACATATGAATCTATTGTTAAAGGTGAAAACATCACTAAACCAGGTGTTCCTGAATCATTCAGAGTATTGATGAAAGAATTACAAAGTTTAGGGTTAGACGTTAAGATTATGGACGAGCATGACAATGAAATTGACATGCAAGACAATGAAGATGATGATGTCGTTGAACGTAAAGTGGATCTTCAACAAAAAGAAGCGCCACAATCACAGAAAGAAATTACAGACTAATTGCATTTAAGTTTATAAAAGAATACACCAAGTTAAGGTACAATACATGTTCGTATTTGCCTTAATCTTGGTTATTCCATTATTGATATAGAGCAATCAATCAATTTGCACAGCTAATCTAAATTGAAGGAGGTAGGCTCCTTGATTGATGTAAATAATTTCCATTATATGAAAATAGGACTTGCTTCACCCGAAAAAATCCGTTCATGGTCTTTTGGTGAGGTTAAAAAGCCAGAAACAATTAACTATCGTACTTTAAAACCAGAAAAAGATGGTCTATTCTGTGAGAGAATATTTGGACCTTCGAAAGACTGGGAATGTAGTTGTGGTAAATACAAACGTGTACGTTATAAAGGTATGGTTTGTGACAGATGTGGAGTAGAAGTAACTAAGTCAAAAGTGCGCCGTGAAAGAATGGGCCATATTGAATTAGCTGCGCCTGTATCACACATTTGGTACTTCAAAGGTATTCCAAGTCGTATGGGTCTTTTATTAGATATGTCGCCAAGAGCGTTAGAAGAAGTTATTTACTTCGCTTCTTATGTTGTTGTTAACCCAGGTCCAACTGGTTTAGAGCAAAAGACATTATTATCTGAAGCAGAATTCAGAGAGTACTATGATAAATTCCCAGGTAAATTCAACGCCAAAATGGGTGCTGAAGGTATCAAAGAATTACTACAAGAAATCGACTTAGACGCTGAACTTAAACAACTAAGAGATGAGTTAGAATCAGCAACAGGTCAAAGACTTACACGTGCAATTAAACGTTTAGAAGTAGTTGAATCATTCAGACATTCTGGTAATAATCCAGCATGGATGGTGTTAGACGTACTTCCAATTATCCCACCAGAAATCAGACCAATGGTTCAATTAGATGGTGGACGTTTTGCTACAAGTGATCTTAATGATTTGTATCGTCGTGTTATCAACCGTAACAACCGTTTGAAACGTTTATTAGACTTAGGTGCTCCAGGCATCATCGTCCAAAACGAAAAACGTATGTTACAAGAAGCTGTTGATGCACTTATCGATAATGGTCGTCGTGGCCGTCCAGTTACTGGACCAGGTAACCGCCCATTAAAATCTCTTTCTCATATGTTAAAAGGTAAACAAGGACGTTTCCGTCAAAACTTATTAGGTAAGCGTGTTGACTATTCAGGTCGTTCAGTTATTGCAGTTGGACCTAGCTTGAAAATGTATCAATGTGGACTACCTAAAGAGATGGCATTAGAATTGTTCAAACCTTTCATCATGAAAGAATTAGTTCAACGTGAAATTGCTACAAACATTAAAAATGCGAAAAGTAAGATTGAACGCATGGATGATGAAGTTTGGGACGTATTGGAAGATGTTATCAAAGAACACCCAGTACTTTTAAACCGTGCACCAACACTTCACAGATTAGGTATTCAAGCATTTGAACCTACATTAGTTGAAGGCCGTGCAATTCGTCTGCATCCACTTGCTACAACAGCTTACAACGCTGACTTTGATGGTGACCAAATGGCAGTTCACGTACCATTATCTAAAGAAGCTCAAGCAGAAGCACGTATGTTAATGCTTGCAGCACAAAATATCTTAAACCCTAAAGATGGTAAACCAGTTGTAACACCTTCACAAGATATGGTGCTAGGTAACTATTACTTAACTTTAGAGCGTAAAGAATCAGTGAATACTGGTGCGATTTTCAATGATACAAATGAAGTGTTAAAAGCTTATGCGAATGGCTACGTACACTTACATTCACGTATTGGTGTACATGCTAAATCATTTAATAATCCAACATTTACTGAAGAACAAAACAAAAAAATCTTGTTAACTTCAGTTGGTAAAGTTATATTCAATGAAATCATTCCGGATTCATTTGCATATATTAACGAACCAACACAAACTAATTTAGAAAATAAAACACCAGCTAGATATTTCGTATCAGCTACTGAATTAGGAGAAGGCGGATTAAAAGAATACTTCGATAACCAAGAATTAATTGAACCTTTCAATAAGAATTTCTTAGGAAATATTATTGCAGAAGTCTTCAATCGTTTCAGCATCACAGATACTTCTATGATGTTAGACAGAATGAAAGACTTAGGATTCAAATTCTCAACTAAAGCAGGTATCACTGTTGGTGTATCTGATATCGTAGTATTACCAGATAAACAAGAAATTTTAGATGAACACGAAAAATTAGTTGAGAGAATTACGAAACAATTTAATCGTGGTTTAATCACTGAATTTGAACGTTATAACGCTGTTGTTGAAATTTGGACTGACGCTAAAGACCAAATTCAGCAAAAATTAATGGGCTCACTTGATAAAACAAACCCAATCTTTATGATGAGTGACTCTGGTGCCCGTGGTAACGCATCTAACTTTACACAGTTAGCAGGTATGCGTGGACTTATGGCTGCACCATCAGGTAAGATTATTGAATTACCAATCACTTCTTCATTCCGTGAAGGTTTAACAGTGTTAGAGTACTTTATCTCTACCCATGGTGCGCGTAAAGGTCTTGCCGATACAGCACTTAAAACAGCCGATTCAGGTTACCTTACTCGTCGTCTTGTTGACGTTGCTCAAGATGTTATTGTTCGTGATGAAGATTGTGGCACTGACCGTGGTCTACTTGTTTCTGATATCAAAGAAGGTACAGAAATGATCGAACCATTCATCGAACGTATCGAAGGACGTTATTCTAAAGAAACTGTCCGTCATCCAGAGACTGATGAAGTAATTGTAAAACCAGATCAATTAGTAACTGCAGACATTGCTAAACAAATTACAGACGCTGGTATTGAATCAATGTATATACGTTCAGCATTTACATGTAATACACGTCACGGTGTTTGTGAAAAATGTTACGGTAAAAACCTTGCTACTGGTGAAAAAGTTGAAGTTGGTGAAGCAGTTGGTACAATTGCTGCACAATCAATTGGTGAACCAGGTACACAGCTTACAATGCGTACATTCCATACAGGTGGTGTAGCAGGTAGTGATATCACGCAAGGTCTTCCACGTATTCAAGAGATCTTCGAAGCACGTAATCCTAAAGGTCAAGCCGTGATTACAGAAATCGAAGGTGTCGTTGATGACATCAAGATTGCGAAAGACCGTCAACAAGAAATCGTTATTAAAGGTGCGAACGAATCTAAATCATATTTAGCTTCAGGTACTTCAAGATTGAAAGTTGAGGTTGGTCAAAGCGTTGAACGTGGTGAAGTTCTAACTGAAGGTTCAATCGAGCCTAAGAACTATTTATCTGTATCAGGTTTAAATGCAACAGAAAGCTATCTATTAAAAGAAGTTCAAAAAGTTTACCGTATGCAAGGTGTAGAAATTGATGATAAACACGTTGAAGTTATGGTTAGACAAATGCTACGTAAAGTACGCATTATCGAAGCTGGAGATACTAAGTTACTTCCAGGTTCATTAGTAGATATTCACAGCTTTACTGATGCAAACCGTGACGCATTTAAAGAACGTAAACGTCCAGCAACAGCTAAACCAGTCTTACTAGGTATTACGAAAGCGTCTCTTGAAACAGAAAGCTTCTTATCAGCAGCTTCGTTCCAAGAAACAACACGTGTACTTACAGATGCTGCAATTAAAGGTAAACGCGATAACTTACTTGGTCTTAAAGAGAATGTTATCATCGGTAAATTAATTCCAGCTGGTACTGGTATGAGACGTTACAGAGACGTTAAATACGACACAGTTGCACCAAATGCAACAGTTTCAGAAGAATCAGAGACAACTAAGATATAATTCTTTTTACTGAATAAACAAGGTGATCGAGATATTATATTTCGATCACTTGTTTTTTATGTTTTTTGAAGAATTTATCGTATTTAAAGTTGACTCAACAGTAGCTAAGATGTTATTATTATTAAGGTTGATGCAAGCAGAACTTTGGAGGATATTTTAATGTCTAATGAAAAAGTTGCACGCTTTAACAAACAACATCATGTTATTGGGCTTAAACAAACGCTTAAGGCTTTGGATAAGAACCAAGTTACATCATTGATTATTGCTGAAGACGTTGAAGTTCATTTACTGACTCGCGTGTTAAGTCAAATCAATCATAAACAAATACCTGTTTCATTTTTCAAAAGCAAGCAAGCTTTAGGAGAATATGTAGGTATTAACGTTAATGCAACAATTGTTGCGTTATTAAAATGAGATTAGTAAGAATTATTCTTACTAAATTTTATTTGCCCTTGAAATGAACCACCTGGATGTGTGGGATTATAAATGATGAGAGGAGGAAACATTCAATGCCAACTATTAATCAATTGGTACGTAAACCTAGACAAAGCAAATCGAAAACATACGGTTCACCAGCTTTGAACAGAAACTTTAACAGCAAAAAGAAAAAATACACTAGTTTAAACTCTCCACAAAAACGTGGTGTTTGTACTCGTGTAGGTACTATGGCTCCTAAAAAACCTAACTCCGCGTTACGTAAATATGCCCGTGTACGTTTGTCAAACAGTATCGAAATTAATGCGTATATCCCTGGTATCGGACATAACTTACAAGAACACAGTGTTGTACTTGTACGTGGTGGACGTGTAAAAGATTTACCGGGTGTACGTTATCACGTTGTACGTGGTGCGCTTGATACTTCAGGCGTAGATGGACGTAGAAAGAGCCGTTCAAAATACGGAGCTAAAAAACCTAAAAAATAAGTTTAAGATTCCGTAAATTTTCGCAATAAATTTTAAAAATATACTATAATAGGAAGGGAGGATTTACATTATGCCTCGTAAAGGATCAGTACCAAAAAGAGACGTATTACCGGATCCAATCCACAACTCTAAATTAGTTACAAAATTGATCAACAAAATCATGTTAGATGGTAAACGTGGGACAGCTCAAAGAATTCTTTATTCTGCTTTCGACTTAGTTCAAGAACGTAGTGGTCGTGAAGCTGTTGAAGTATTCGATGAAGCTATCGACAATATCATGCCAGTATTAGAAGTTAAAGCTCGCCGTGTAGGTGGTTCTAACTATCAAGTACCAGTTGAAGTTCGTCCAGAACGTCGTACGACTTTAGGACTTCGTTGGTTAGTTAATTATTCGCGTCACCGTGGTGAAAAAACTATGGAAGAGCGTTTAGCTAACGAAATCTTAGATGCAGCCAACAATACAGGTGGCGCAGTTAAGAAACGTGAAGACACTCACAAAATGGCTGAAGCTAACAAAGCCTTCGCTCACTATCGTTGGTAGGATAGTAGCTTTATCCCTGAGCATGTTCCACATTGATAGTTTACTATCGAAGGCGCATGCTTAGGGCATCGCCATATTTATAGTATTTATTCGCAGTTATACTGGAAGGAGAAAAATACATGGCTAGAGATTTTAGTTTAGACAGAACTCGTAATATCGGTATCATGGCCCACATCGATGCTGGTAAAACAACTACGACAGAACGTATTCTTTACTATACTGGACGTATCCACAAAATTGGTGAAACTCATGAAGGAGCTTCACAAATGGACTGGATGGAACAGGAGCAAGATCGTGGTATCACAATCACATCTGCTGCAACAACAGCACAATGGGATGACCACCGTGTAAATATCATCGATACACCAGGACACGTAGACTTCACTGTTGAAGTTGAACGTTCTTTACGTGTGCTTGATGGCGCAGTAACAGTACTTGATGCACAATCAGGTGTTGAGCCTCAAACTGAAACAGTTTGGCGTCAAGCAACAAATTACAGTGTACCTCGTATTGTCTTCGTAAACAAAATGGACAAAATGGGCGCTAACTTTGAATATGCAGTTAGCACTATTCATGACCGTTTACAAGCTAATGCACAACCAATTCAATTACCAATTGGTGCTGAAGATCAATTTGAAGCAATCATTGACTTAGTTGAAATGAAATGTTTCAAATATAACAATAATGAAGGAACTGATATTGAAGAAATTGAAATTCCTGAGGATCATAAAGAAAGAGCTGACGAAGCTCGTTCAGCATTAATTGAAGCAGTTGCTGAAAGTAATGATGAATTAATGGAAAAATATTTAGCTGACGAAGCAATCACTGTCGCTGAATTAAAAGACGCTATCCGTCAAGCAACAAATGATATTGAATTTTATCCAGTTCTTGTTGGTACAGCGTTCAAAAACAAAGGTGTTCAGTTATTGCTTGACGCAGTAATTGATTACCTACCATCACCATTAGACGTTAAACCAATTGTTGGACATCGTGCTGATGACCCAGAAGAAGAAGTTATCGCAAAAGCTGATGACGATGCTGAGTTCGCTGCTTTAGCGTTCAAAGTAATGACTGACCCTTATGTTGGTAAGTTAACATTCTTCCGTGTTTATTCAGGAACGCTTTCATCTGGTTCATACGTTAAGAATTCTACAAAGAGCAAACGTGAACGTGTAGGTCGTTTACTACAAATGCACGCTAACTCTCGTCAAGAGCTTAACACAGTATACTCAGGAGATATCGCTGCTGCGGTAGGTCTTAAAGATACTGCTACTGGTGATACTTTATGTGGTGAGAAGAATGACATTATCTTGGAATCTATGGATTTCCCAGAACCTGTTATTCACTTATCTGTTGAACCAAAATCTAAAGCTGACCAAGACAAGATGACTACAGCTTTAGTTAAGTTACAAGAAGAAGATCCAACATTCCATGCACACACAGACGATGAAACTGGACAAGTTATCATTGGTGGTATGGGTGAACTTCACTTAGATATCTTAGTAGACCGTATGAAGAAAGAATTTAACGTTGAATGTAACGTTGGTGCTCCAATGGTTTCATACCGTGAAACATTTAAGCAATCAGCTCAAGTTCAAGGTAAATTCGCTCGTCAATCTGGTGGTCGTGGTCAATATGGTGACGTTAAGATTGAATTCGCGCCTAACGAAACTGGTGGCGGTTTTGAATTCGAAAACGCTATCGTTGGTGGTGTAGTTCCTCGTGAATACATTCCATCAGTTGAAGCAGGACTTAAAGATTCAATGGAAAACGGTGTATTAGCTGGTTATCCTTTAATTGATGTTAAAGCTAAATTATATGACGGTTCATACCATGATGTCGATTCATCAGAAATGGCCTTCAAAATTGCTGCATCATTAGCGCTTAAAGAAGCTGCTAAAAAATGTGATCCAGTTATCTTAGAACCAATGATGAAAGTAACAATCGAAATGCCTGAAGAGTACATGGGTGACATCATGGGTGACGTAACATCTCGTCGTGGACGTGTTGATGGTATGGAACCTCGTGGTAATGCACAAGTTGTTAACGCTTTTGTACCACTTTCAGAAATGTTCGGTTATGCAACATCATTACGTTCTAACACTCAAGGTCGCGGTACGTATACTATGTACTTTGACCACTATGCAGAAGTTCCAAAATCAGTTGCTGAAGCAATTATCAAGAAAAACAGTGGTAATTCAGCTGAGTAATTAAATTTATTTTGTAAGATAACAGTCTATCTGTTAATTACATGTAATGCTTAATTATGTAGCTTACAGTTTTATCAATTGATTTTTTAGCTGAAATGCATTATAAAGGTACTATATAGTCCTTTATTACAAGTAACAAATATTCTTCTCGTGACAGTGAGTAACTGTCATGAGAGATAAATTTTAAAAATTAATTTTCTAACGAATAGGAGAGATTTTATAATGGCTAAAGAAAAATTTGACCGCTCAAAAACCCATGCCAATATTGGTACTATCGGACACGTTGACCATGGTAAAACTACTTTAACAGCTGCAATTGCAACTGTAATGGCAAAAAATGGTGACACTGTAGCTCAATCATATGACATGATTGATAACGCTCCAGAAGAAAAAGAACGTGGTATTACAATTAATACTTCTCATATCGAGTACCAAACTAATTCTCGTCACTATGCTCACGTTGACTGCCCAGGTCACGCTGACTATGTGAAAAACATGATCACTGGTGCTGCTCAAATGGACGGCGGTATCTTAGTAGTATCTGCTGCTGATGGTCCAATGCCTCAAACTCGTGAACATATCTTGTTATCACGTAACGTTGGTGTTCCAGCATTAGTTGTATTCTTAAACAAAGTTGACATGGTTGACGATGAAGAATTATTAGAATTAGTTGAAATGGAAGTTCGTGACTTATTAAGCGAATATGACTTCCCTGGCGACGACGTTCCTGTAATCGCTGGTTCAGCATTAAAAGCGCTTGAAGGCGTTGAAGAATATGAAAACAAAATCTTAGAATTAATGGACGCTGTTGATGAATTTATCCCAACACCAGAACGTGATTCTGACAAACCATTCATGATGCCAGTTGAGGACGTATTCTCAATCACTGGTCGTGGTACTGTTGCTACAGGCCGTGTTGAACGTGGTCAAATCAAAGTCGGTGCTGAAATTGAAATCATCGGTATGCAAGAGGAATCAACTAAGACAACTGTTACAGGTGTTGAAATGTTCCGTAAATTACTAGACTACGCTGAAGCTGGCGACAACATTGGTGCTTTATTACGTGGTGTATCACGTGATGACATTTCTCGTGGACAAGTTTTAGCTGCGCCTGGTACTATTACACCGCATACTAACTTCAAAGCAGACGTTTATGTTTTATCAAAAGAAGAAGGTGGACGTCATACTCCATTCTTCACTAACTACCGTCCGCAATTCTATTTCCGTACTACTGACGTAACAGGCGTTGTTACTTTACCAGAAGGTACTGAAATGGTTATGCCTGGCGATAACGTTGAAATGCAAGTTGAATTGATTTCACCAATCGCTATCGAAGATGGTACTCGTTTCTCTATCCGTGAAGGTGGACGTACTGTTGGATCAGGCGTTGTAACTTCAATTATTAAATAATAAATAATTTCTATCTTTGATAGATATTTTAGGAGTCTCCTTTATGGAGGCTCTTTTTTTATATAGAAGCCCTTATCACAACAAGTGATTAGGGCTTCTTAATGCAATAGCAAAGCTATTGTAAACTACAGAAACCTGAAATGGATTAGGGCTTCTTAATATAATTGTCTTTAGCACTTTTTATCATTATATACGCGGACATCGCTCTAGCTTGTAGTCTTCATCTTGTAGTCTTCCCGCAGGTGTGGGAGCAAATAACTGCAGTTTTAAGCAAATAGTATAATTGAATTAATGAAAATAAAAATAATAATGAAAACAAACAAGCACAATGCCAAAATGACATTGTGCTTGTTTATATAGGTAGATAGAAAAGTTATTACATAGTCAATATTTCATATAAGTAATAATAGGACGTCTGAGCTGTTGTAGTAGATCACATATGCTGAAGCATATGCGTAAGACTTACTAATCCAAATGAATTGGAAAGTAAGTCTTTATGCATAAAAACCACTAACGTAATAAAATTACGAAGTGGAAGAGGAACGCCTGCGTTGACACGCATGCATAAGCGCCACTAAAGTAACAGAGTTACTAGTCTAGGGTTCGCCTGAGCTAAAGCTCATGCATAAGCGCCACTAACTCATTTCATTCCTAAGTGGTAAAGGATTACCTGAGCTAAAGCTCATGCATAAAAACCACTAACGTAATAAAATTACGAAGTGGGAGAGGAACGCCTGCGTTGACACGCATGCATAAGCGCCACTAACTCATTTCATCCCTAAGTGGCGCTAACAATCACATTTTCGAGTTCTAGAATTTTGAGGAATTGGCTAACGGTGTATTTCATTGCTTTTTCATCAATATTGAAGTTTGGACTGTGATGTGGGTGTGTTGTATCTTTTTCTGGATTACCGCATCCTGTTAGGAATAAAGCACCTGGACGGACTTTTAAGTAATGAGAGAAGTCTTCACCAATCATCATTAATTCTGACTCGTTGAATCTTAAGTTAATATCGTTTGCTGCTTTTTTAACAACTTCATAGCTATTTGGATTGTTGTGGACAGGTAGATAGCCCTTAATGTAATCCATTGTATATGTGATGTCGTTTGCCACAGCAAGACCTTGTAAGAGTTTATCCATTTTAGTCATAACATGAGTTTGAACTTCTGTATCGAATGTACGTACAGTGCCTTTACAAAATGCAGTGTCAGGGATGATATTATCTGCAGATCCTGCTTGGACCATACCAAAACTTATCACTGCCTGTTTGACAGGATCAATCGTTCTTGAAACGATTTTTTGTGCACTCATAATAAATTCAGCCATGATTACTACGGGATCAATGGTTTCGTGTGGTTTGGCACCATGTCCGCCTTTACCTTGAATTGTAATGTTGAATTCATCCGGTGAAGCCATCATTGCACCAGCACGGGAATAAATCGTACCTGTAGGATAACCGCTCCATAAATGGTTAGCGTATATTTTGTCTACGTCTTGTAAACAACCATCGTCTATCATTTCTTGAGAGCCACCTGGCATTACTTCTTCGCCATATTGGAAGATGAGCACCACGTTACCATTTAAAAATTGTAGATGATGCTCTATAATTTCCGCCACGCCTAATAAAGTTGCGGTGTGACCATCATGACCACATGCGTGCATGGCACCAGGATTTTTAGATTTGTAATCGACTTCTGTAAGTTCATCTATAGGTAGTGCATCGAAGTCTGCACGTAATGCTACAGTGGGTCCGTCGCCACGACCTTTAAAAGTCGCCACGATACCATTGCGACCTACGGGTGTACGTATTTCACATGACAATTGACTCAATTGATTTTGGATATAATCATGAGTATGATACTCTTCGAACGATAATTCAGGATATTGATGTAAGTAACGACGTACTTGTATCATTTTACTTTCTTTTTCTTGCGCTAGTTGAAACCAATCAAACAACTTCAACCCTTCTTCCTTAGTCATTTTTATCCAGTATACCATTTAAAATAACTTAACTGTACCACCAATTATTAACGGACAAATTCAATTGTAGAAAACGCTTTCTTTTTAATTATTATTCTACTTCCATGTATTTTAAAAATAGGTTATGATTAACTTAAACACAAAGACAATCCAAAGGGGGACTTGCAGTGGTACAATCACTACATGGCTTTTTAGATGAAAATATTCAGTATTTAAAGGATAACGGTTTATACAATGAAATCGATACAATTGAAGGTGCGAATGGGCCTGAAATTAATATCAAGGGAAAGAATTACGTTAACTTATCTTCGAACAATTATTTAGGACTAGCAACAGATGAAGATTTAAAGCAAGCTGCGAAAGATGCAATTGACACACATGGTGTTGGTGCGGGTGCAGTACGTTCGATTAATGGGACATTAGATTTACATGATGAATTAGAAGCAAAATTAGCTGAATTTAAAGGGACAGAAGCAGCAGTAGCGTATCAATCAGGTTTCAACTGTAATATGGCAGCAATTTCTGCTGTTATGAATAAACATGATGCGATACTTTCAGATGAATTAAATCACGCATCTATTATAGATGGCTGTCGTTTATCTAAAGCGAAAATTATTCGTGTAAACCACTCAGATATGGAAGACTTACGCGCAAAAGCAAAAGAAGCAGTGGAGTCAGGTCAATATAATAAAGTTATGTACATTACTGATGGTGTATTCAGTATGGACGGTGATGTTGCAAAACTGCCAGAAATCGTTGAAATCGCTGAAGAATTTGGCTTAATTACTTATGTTGATGACGCACATGGTTCAGGCGTTATGGGTAAAGGTGCAGGCACAGTAAAACATTTTGGCTTACAAGACAAGATTGATTTCCAAATGGGTACGTTATCAAAAGCGATAGGTGTTGTAGGTGGTTATGTAGCTGGTACACAATCATTAATTGATTGGTTAAAAGTACAATCAAGACCATTCTTATTCTCAACATCACTAGCGCCTGGAGATACGAAAGCAATCACTGAATCAGTGAAAAAATTAATGGCATCTACAGAGTTACACGATAAACTTTGGGATAATGGTAATTATTTAAAAGCTGGATTGAAAGAACTAGGATTTAATATTGGTAACTCAGCAACACCAATCACGCCTGTTATTATTGGCGATGAGAAGGAAACACAAGCGTTCAGTAGCCGTTTGAAAGATGAAGGCATCTATGTGAAGTCAATTGTCTTCCCAACAGTTCCTAAAGGCACAGGACGTGTGCGTAACATGCCAACAGCTGCGCATACGAAAGAAATGTTAGACCAAGCACTAGCTGCTTATGAAAAAGTAGGCAAAGAACTAGGAACAATTAAATAGTAAGGATTTAAACTTGAGTCTGACGCATCAATACTTGTCTCAGACTCAATCATTATGGGAGTTGGAAGATGAAATCAAAATTTGATTTCTTTTCCACTCCTATTTTTTATGACCAGAAAGGGAAGAAATAGAAAATAATTAAAATAGCCATGCTACTTTTTAGTAACATGGCTATTAAACATAATTATGTTAAAATGAGCAGGGTTTTCACTGTTGTTTAAAGTCCTGCTTTAGACTTTAAACGTTTACGTGTTTGTTTATTTTGGATAAATGGAATTGTGAACCATAAGATATGAAGCATACTTGCTAATATAACAAGTACAATTGGAATAAATATTTCAACTATACTAATATCTATAACGAATGATGCCAAGATAAACGCAGTGATAGACGGTACTGCACAAATAATCACTACAGTTAACAGTACAAATTGTAATACTTGTGTTGCGATAGGGCTATATATATCTAGTATGACAATAGCCACATAAAATAGAGTGATAAAGGCAAGTAGTACAATAATCCAACCGAGCGCCAAACCAGTATCAGATTCAATAAAATTTTGATAGGGCGCTAAGATTGGCAGAATGAATAAAATCATTACTGATAACCATGACAGTACACCAAACAACAGAAATAATTTTTTAGATCTATTATGAGTCATAGTAACAACCTCCTTAAGATACCAAACCCATGTCATCTTATAGTTAAGAGATGTGTTTTTTACTAGAGGTAATTCTAAATGGCTAAGCACAATATAATTCATCCAATGCTTTCACTTACTCATATACCCATAAAATAGTATTTTTACACCATAGATTAATGGTCTTTCTAATAACAGAAAAGTACTTTTTAAATATTAATTTTTAAGAATCACTCTCAATATAATTAATAAAACTATACTTTTAGCATTAATGAGTCGATTTTTAGACAAAAATATTAATGAATTTATATTTACCTCCACACATATTTTTCTTAATATAATTGTAATATATTGTATTAGACTGCGCTCTACTTAATGATGATTTGTTAAAGTGCTATTATCAAATATTGGAGCAATTGTCGAATTTTCAGGAGCGGCTAAAATATGAAGAAATTAGTGGTTTATGGCAGTTTTTCATCAATGAATGAAGTTGATGAAATCGTAACACATTGTAGAGATGAATATAAAAAAATTATTATAGCTTATCATATAAAATCTATGATACAAGCTGATATTGAAAACAGTCATGGTATTGACCTCGTACTAAAATATAAAAATTTAAGTGACTTGGCTATATTTGAAACTGAAGATTTTCAAATTATAAGCTTAAATGAACTTTTATATGAAAGATATGATTTTAAAATGAGTATTGTAATACCTGTATATAATACAGAGCAATACATTGAAGAAACATTAGAAAGTATTATTAAACAAAATATGAATTTAGAGGATATACAGATTATTCTTGTAAATGATGGATCGACAGATAATTCAGAGGCTATATTAACCAAATATAGAAATAGGTATCCTAATAATATTTATTATATAAATAAACAAAATGAAGGGGTTTCTATCGCTAGAAATACAGGTTTAAAGTTTGTAAGAGGTAAATATGTAAACTTTCTTGATTCGGATGACAAATGGGGACTTACAACTTTAAAGCATGTATATAATTATTTTGAGATGAATCCTACGCTTAACGTTATTTCTACAAGGTTAAGGTTTTTTGACAATATTGTTGGAGAACATCCCTTAAATTTCAAATATGAAAATAAAGTAAATAAAGTCGTAGATTTAAAACAAGATTATGATCATATTCAAATGAATGTTGCTTCTGTATTTTTTAGAACGTCAGCTATTAAAGGTGTAACTTTTGATACTTCATTAAAATATGGTGAAGATGCTAAATTTGTTTACAATGTCATCAAACAAACTTTTAAAATTGGTTTAATGAGTTACACGCAAGGTTGTTATTGGTATAGGAAAAGAAGAGACGAATCATCAGCTATAGATAAAGCATTATCTAACCCAACGTTTTATAGTCCAACCATCGAAAAATTTCATAATTACTTAATCAATGACAACCGTGACAATAATATTCCTAGGTACGTACAAATGATGATTTTATATGATTTACAATATAGATTAAGTTATCAAAATATTACGCTTTCAACCCTGAACAGTAAACAACTAGAAAAATATACAAACCAAATCATTCAGTTACTTAAACGAATGGATGATGACGTAATCTCTAATGCGCATCTAAAACAAATTAATGCTGTGTATCAAATCGCTATTTTATCAGTGAAATATGAAGGGACAAATTTAAACATAAAGCATGAAAACGGAGAATATAAAATATATTCAAACCAGATTTTCATTAAAAATGTGAGTGATATGTATTTAAAGACAGAATATCTTTATGAAAAAAATAAACTATTAAAGTGCGGATATAGCCTACCAAATATTAATATGAATATTGATGTTATACCAGTAGCAATAATTAATAAAGAAGAAATTGTTCGACCTGTTCAAGAATCGATAATAACATCACAAAAATTTTTGAATAAAAACATCAGTTATAATAAATTTTACAGATTTGATATAAGTTTAAATGACGATATTAAGCAGATAGAATTGAAATATCTTGTGAATCATAGCAGCTTAGAAAAGATTAACCAAGTCAGTAAAACAAGGCATACGAATTTTAGTAATACGAGGATTCCATTTAAACAATATGCTAATAGAACGTTAAGAATTGAAGATAATAAGAAGATTCTCAATATCAAAAAGAAGCGGTTTATTATATGGAAAAATATACTTGGATTACTTAAAAATAAAAAAACGAGAAAGTCAGCTATATATAAAATTATAGGCATTATTAATAAAAAAAGAAGCAATGACAAAGTATGGTTATTCGTTGATAGATTAGATAAGGCAGGCGATAACGCAGAAGCATTATTTGATTTTGTGGTAAAAAACAAACCTGACGTTAAAGCATATTTTCTTATTTATCCTTCTAGCCCAGACTTTGTAAAGTTACGTGAAAAATATGGAGATAAGATTGTTGCATTTAATAGTAAAAGACAGCATATACTCATGTTTAAAACAAATAAACTTTTTACATCACACTCAGAAGCATATCTGTTTAATCCGTTTGGTGGCATCAATGGGAAATTTATCAGAGAGCTTTTAGACTTTGAATTCATATTTTTACAACATGGTGTCATTCAAAATGACTTATCTACGTTATTACATAAACGGAACAAACCAATAGATTATTTTATTACAAGTGCTGAAGCAGAGAAAAGAGAAATTATAGAAAAATACGGTTTTAGCGAGCAAGAAGTGATACTTTCAGGATTATCTAGGTTCGATTTATTAAGTCACAATAATAAAAGTACTGAGCAAGTGATCACCGTCATGTCTACTTGGAGACCTCATCTACTTGAAGTAAGTGATAAACAATTCGTAGCAAGTCATTTTTATAAATCCATTTATGCATTTTTAACTCATCCTAAGATTCAACAAATAGCCAAACATAAAAACAATAAAATTAATTTATGCTTACATCCGAGAATGCAAGACCGATTTTCGAAATTTTTTAAGCATATTACATATATCAACATCCCTAATCACTTTAGTTATAAAGATATCATTAGCAATACTAACTTATTAATAACAGATGTATCGTCTATCGCATTTGATATTGCTTATTTAAGAAAACCAATCATTTATTATCAATTTGATATTGATGAAATTTATACATATTCAGTGTATACTCCAGGCTATTTCAACTATGTACAAAATGGGTTTGGTCCTGTAACTTATGATGTAACTTCATTAGTAAAAGAAGTTGTTAAAGTTAGAAAAAATAACTTCAAAATGAGCAAGTTTTACTTAAGAAGAAGTGCGATGTTTTTCAAATATCATGATCAAAATAATAGACAACGAACTATAAAGCTAATATCAGAACAATCACTAAGGTATAAAGCGTAGTGAAAGATACGCTTTCATGGTGAAAAATGTTATAGTTTAGATAACAGATGGCGGTATGAAGGGGATTTTAGATGACGAAAAATTTAGGGTTGCATTTTACTACACAACGCCTTATCATTAGACCGTTGGAAGAAAATGATTACGAAACATGGTTGCGTGGTTTTGTAAACCGCAAGCCGTCTCAATTTAAATATGATAAAGGTCAAGTAGACATGTCAGAATCGACTGAACCGTGGTTTGCAGCGCTTATAGTAAGGCAACAACAAGCTATTGAAGCAGATGATTTATATATCTTTGGGATTTTTGATAAAGAGATGAATCATTTAGGCATGCTTGATATTAAGAACTTGAGCCGCGACAATTTTCAGTGGGCTGAAATTGGTTATTTTATTCACAATCAGTATTGGAATCAAGGCTTTGCTTATGAAGCAGTGACAGAATTAGTTAAGCAAGCACGAGATACACTGCATTTTCACAGACTTGAAGCACATATCAATATAGATAATGTGCCCTCAATTGGTTTGATTGAAAAAGTGGGCTTTCAATTTGAATGTGTGCGCAAAGGTTTCATATTTGAGAATGGCGAATGGACAGATCATTATGTGTACTATTTAAATACACACAACGAAATCATAGATGAGTAATAACTTAAAAGGAAGGAGTGTCAACATGGTTGAATTTAGAGAATTAACAATGGGTGACGAAGCATTATATTGTGATTATATGAGAGAATGGATTGATCATGATGAAAAGGTAGTACCCGAGATTACAAATATTACAAAATATAGTAATTTTGAAGAAATAGTTCACGAATTAGCAGATAACAAATCACACGATCAAACTGTAGATAATACGACATTGTTTTTAATAGATGATGATGAAATCATCGGTGCTGCCAATATTCGTCATAACTTAAACGATAGACTGAAAAAAGTCGGTGGCCATGTTGGCTACGGCATTCGCAAAAAATACCGTGGCAAAGGTTTTGGCAACAAGTTGTTGAAGAAATCTTTAGACTACTTATCAAGAATTGGTGTTCAAGAAGCTTTAATTACTTGTGATCAAGATAATGAAGTTTCCGTAGCAGTAATTAAGCACAACGGTGGCGAAGAAATCGAACCATCCACGTTAGATGATGGTACAGTAATACGCCGTTTCCAAATTGAGATAGCATAATAATAAAAATGTGGGATTTAAAGTTGTCAGCCGACGTGCTGACAACTTTTTTTGATTTATAATACTATAAGCTTTAAATTAACAATTAATGTAACCGCAAACATAAATAAAAGACTTCACTAGCAGTTTCAAGTATAATCGTTTTTAGTACTAGGTATTAAAACAATAGATAGAAATGAGGTTTATTTATGTCGAAAGTAATTAATGATATACATACAGCATTCGATGGATTAGAGGATGGCATGACTGTACTTGCTGGTGGCTTTGGGTTATGTGGCATACCAGAACATGCTATCGAAGCAATCCGTACGAAGGGTACGAAAGCTTTAACAGTAGTAAGTAATAACTGTGGTGTAGATGATTTTGGTTTAGGCCGTTTATTAGAGAAAAAACAAATTGATAAAATGATTAGTTCCTACGTGGGTGAAAATAAAATATTTGAACAACAATTAATTAATGGTGAATTAGATGTAGAATTAACACCACAGGGTACATTAGCTGAGAAATTACGTTCAGGTGGCGCAGGTATACCTGCTTTTTATACGAAAACAGGTGTCGGTACGTTAATCGCTGAAGGTAAAGAAACGCGTGAATTTGATGGTGAAACGTATGTCATGGAACGTGCGATTAAGGGTGATTTAGGTATTGTAAAAGCACAGAAAGCAGATACCTTTGGTAACTTAGTTTTTGAAAAAACTGCGCGTAATTTCAATCCATTATGTGCAATGGCTGCCACAACGACTGTCGTTGAAGTTGAAGAATTAGTTGAAGTTGGCGAAATTGATCCGGATGAAGTACATATGTCAGGCGTTTACATCGACTATATTTATTTAGGAAAGCATTTTGAAAAACGCATTGAGAAACGCACTGTAAAGGAGGCTAATCATGGATAAACAATTACAACGTAAGAAGATTATTCAACGTGCCGCACAAGAAATTAAAAGCGATATGGTAATTAATTTAGGTATCGGTATGCCTACGCTTGTGGCGAATGAAATCAATGACCATGTAGAGAATGTCTTTTTCCAATCTGAAAATGGATTGCTAGGTATCGGACCTTATCCAACAGACGCCGAAGTGGATCCTGATTTAATCAATGCAGGTAAAGAAACAGTAACTGCTGCGAAAGGTGCGTCGTATTTTGATAATGCGGAATCCTTCGCTATGATTCGTGGTGGACATATCGACTTAGCAATCCTTGGTGGCATGGAAGTCTCACAAACAGGAGATTTAGCCAATTACATGATTCCAGGTAAATTAGTCAAAGGTATGGGTGGCGCGATGGATTTAGTCGTCGGCGCACAAAAGGTCGTCGTAATTATGGATCACATGAATAAACATGGTGAATCTAAGATTAAAGCACAATGTGAATTACCACTCACTGGTGCTGGCGTCGTCAATACATTAATTACAGATTTAGCAGTATTTCAATTTGAAAACGGAGTGATGAAGCTTGTTGAATTACAAGATGATGTTACTTTGGAAGAAGTTGAAGCCAATACAGAAGCACAATTTGAAAATAATTTGAAGTAGGTGTGTAGAATGGTCAAAGATAAAGTAGTCATTATTACAGGTGCAGCAAGTGGCATCGGTTTAGGGATTGCGAGAGTATTTTTAGAAAATGGAGCTAAAGTCGTGTTAGCTGATTTAAACAATGAAAAATTAGCTCAGGAAACACATGATTTGAAAGACCAAGGTTACGATTGCATGCCAGTTCAAGTAGATGTCACTGACGAAGCAGCAGTTAAGAATATGATAGATGTAACGGTAGCAAAGTATGGTCGTTTAGACATTTTATTTAATAACGCAGGCTTACAACATGTTGAAAGTATCGAATCATTCCCAACTGACAAGTTCAGACAAATGATTGATATCATGCTAACTGGCAGTTTTATTGGTACAAAATATGCATTGCCGATTATGAAAGAACAACAATTTGGTCGTATTTTAAATATGGCTTCAATTAATGGCGTGATTGGTTTTGCTGGAAAAGCAGCGTATAACAGCGCTAAACATGGCATTATCGGTTTAACAAAAGTCTCAGCTTTGGAAACGGCGTCGGAAGGCATTACAGTCAATGCGATTTGTCCTGGTTACATAGATACGCCACTCGTACGTAATCAAATGGTAGATTTAGCTAAAGATAGAGGCGTCGAGGTAGAGCAAGTGTTAGAAGATGTATTATATCCGTTGATTCCACAAAAACGTTTATTAGATATTAAAGATATCGCAGATTATGCATTATTCTTGTGTAGCGACAGCGCTAAAAGTGTCACCGGACAAGCGATTTTAATAGATGGTGGTTATACTGTTCAATAATTAAAAAAATATAAATAATATTTAATCTTAATTCAGTGATAATTTTCAATAAAAATATGTTACGTTATAGATAACTTAATATATTGATGACTTGAGGGTGAATTACTGATGAAAGGTCCAGACGCAAATGATACAAGTTGGGTATCTATTATTTTTACCATTGCTTGTCTTGCAATGTCAGAAATACTAGAAAATAGTTTGTATAATAAAATGCTTACTGCAGTTATGATTTTAATATTGATTTTTATTGTAATTCGTAGATTGAAAGTGACTTTATATGATATACAAACACAAGATGACAATATAAACACATTTATTAGTGTGAAAGCTGACTATTGGATTTTATACGTTAAAGATATGATTGGTTATGTACTGATGGCAGCAATCTTTTTTGACTTTTTATTTATAAAAAATAGTTTGGCGTGGCTTATATTATTGATAATCGTTATTTTATTTGGACTCTTAATACTATTTGAGAATAAATTTGAAAAGAAAACCGACATTCTTGAAACAAATGATATGAAATAGAGGTGTTTTATGCTTTTTATAAGCGCAGAAGAACAAGCACAATTATTAGATATGTCAGAAATTGTTGAAGCAGTAGCGGAATCTTTACGTGCATATTCAGAGGGCAAGACTGATACACCTTTGCGCTATTCGTTACCTTTTAACGAGGATAACCGTTATCTCGTGATGCCGGCATTGTCAGATGAATTGAAGATTGTCGGACTGAAGACAGTGACCGTGGCACCAAATAATACTAAAGTCGGTAAGAAAACCATCGTGGGATCTGTTATTTTATCTGATTATGAAACGGGTGAAACACTAGCAGTACTCGAAGGCTCTTATTTAACGAAGATACGTACAGGTGCGATATCAGGTGTTGCTACGAAATACCTTGCACGTGAAGACGCTAAAACATTATGTGTCATAGGCACAGGAGATCAAGCGGAAGGTCTTATTAAAGCAGTCCTTGCTGTAAGGCAAATTGATCGTATACAGTTTTACAATCGCAAGTATGAAAAAGCTGTGACCTTTGCTGAAGAAGTAGAAAGTGAATATCCAAATCTAGATTTAGCAGTGTTTGATAATGTCGACGAAGCCTTAGAAGACGCGGATGTCATCGTAACTGCTACCAATGCATCAGAACCAGTATTTCATAAGCGTTTAGCGCCAGGCGTTCACTTAAATGCTGTCGGTTCCTTTAAACCAGATATGCAAGAATTACCATCTCAAACCATTGCAGATGCAGACAAGGTTGTTGTAGAAGCCGTAGAAGCGGCCATGGAAGAAACAGGAGACTTAATCAACCCGGTAGCAGAAGGTGTATTTAAAGCAGATGGTTTATACGGAGAACTCGGGAACATTGTTTCTGCAAAATTAGAAGGCAGACTATCAGAAGATGAAATTACAATTTTCAAATCCGTAGGCGTAGCCATCGTTGATATCGTAGTAGCCAATTACTTTTATCAAAAACTATTGAAACAACAAAACGAATAAATGAAATAGTCGATAAAAATTAAATTAATTAGATTCATTTTAAAAATTAAGTATAACAGTATTGAAAATATGATATTCTTATATGGAAAATAAAAATATTTTATTATTGGGGACGAAGTTAATTATGATTTATGGGCTATATGATGATATAAAATTTGAGTGTCAGGTAAAGATTTGGATAAATACCGGCAGTAGTGAGAATTTGATAAAAAAAGCTAGAAAAGAAAGAACTGCTTATCTAAAATATAAAGAATTATTATCAAATGATTATATACTTTATCAACATAAAGATAATATTTCTAAATTTTATAAAAGAGAAAGTTTCAAAGATATATTTTTGAGGAAAGATTTATATAGAAAAAATGGTGTTTTTTATACTCTGGAAAAACCAGAAGGACGCAAAGTAAATCCTAAAACGTCCAAAAAATTAATTGTTATTTTTACTAGTATGCCAGATAAGGAACATTATGATAGTTCTTTAGTCCAGCATAGAATGTTCCCCAAATTTTTTGATGGTATACAAAGAAATTTGCTGAAAAATGTATATATAATGAGAATCATGGACTTAAACGTTTCTCATGGATCTCATTATATTAAAACTATTAATTATCCTAATTATGAAATAGATATTAGAGATGCTATAATTGAATTAAGTCAACAATTAAATATAAAAAAAGATAATATTGTTTTTTATGGAGTTTCAAAAGGAGGAGCTGGTTCGATTTATCACGGCAGTGCTTTAGACTTTAAAACTCTGGCAGTGGATCCAATTGTAAACATAGGTGGGGATTTGGAAAATAACGATAGGCGCTTTCTTAAAAACCTTCGAAAAGATGATTTAGTTCCTTGTATTAATGAGAACTTAGAAAATAGTTCTAAGCGCAAAAAAGTGATAATTTGTAGTGAGAATGTGCCACTATATTTTGCTCAAACTAATAGGATTACAGGTGAAAATATTAGTATTATAAATTTAAAAGATGATAATATTAAAATTCATCCAGATGTTTCAAGAAATAGTGTGCCTGAGCAATTAATGATTTTAAATATGTTATTAGACCAATTTGATAAAAATATTTTTGGAATATAATGATTATATTTTAGGTTATGAAAAATAAAAAGATGACTCTCTTTAACTATGAGAGTCATCTTTTTATATTCTTTGTAATAAACTTGATAATAAGGCAAATTTAAAAATATTTACGTTTAATCAAAATTGATGTGAGGATAAAATTTTAATTAAAAAAGATTTTCAAATTCTTTAATTCTATCGTATTCATATTTTTCTAAATTAAATCTAGTTGTTGGTCGTTCTCCTGATAAAAAGTTTTTCATACCTATAAATATCCCATTTTCACTATTTTCAACTTTAATAAAATCTGTATCATTTAAAAATTGAGTTGTTGTATCTAAATCTACTGATATGACTGGAGTTCCGACAAACATGCTTTCATAAACTACCAAACCTAGTCCTTCGTAATAAGAAGATAATACAAAAGCATCAACTTTATTGAGTAACAAATAAGGATTAGTCATCCGATCTAAAACTGTAATCGCATTTTTGGCTTTACTGTTGTGTATTTGTGAAAGAGTTTTATCTTTGATAGGACCATAAGAAGATAAAATATATAAACGTGTATTCTCATCTTCAGAATATACTTTCTCAAATGCTTTAATTAGTCGATCATGTCCTTTTTGTTGATCAAAGCGTCCAATATTAAAGAAAACTTTTATGTTAGGATCCTCAAGTTCTTTTAAGATCTGTAATTTTCGTAAACCAAATGTATTTTTGAAATGTTGTAAATTTAATAAATCTAAATTATTGCTATTATCATTAGTATTAACAGTTTGAGAATCATAAGAATAAAAATTAATATAATCTCTAACTATATCAGTATTCCTTAATAAATAATCATTATTAATATCTTCTGTTAATAATTTTAAAATCAATTTACTTCTATCAATTTTATCAGGAACAGTATCTATAAAATCATCTTCGATATGAGAAGTATATACATTTTTTATATACAGATCATAAAGTAAATATAAAATATTTTCGTTTTCAATTAAAACCTGTCTTTTTTCTTTTGTATTAGCATACTTAACTAAAGGTAATTTATTGAATTGATTTATAGTATCCTGGACCACTGAATCTTTAATACTCTCTTGATTTATAAAGAATAATGGCAATGATTGTACTAAGTTAGATTGAGTTGTGTCAAATGTTCTAAAATGAAATCTAACATTTAATAAAGTATCCATAAAATTTTCATTCATTAAATCATTAATTCTTGTTAATCCGAGGAAGTTGTTTGCCACGACAATATTTTTGAGATTGTATGAAAAATGGTTGTAAAACCCTTTTTTTAAATTATCGTTAACTAAAACTAAATTATTGGCGTTTTGCCAAGCATCTGAAACTAAAAATTTATTATAATTCTTTTTGTTTTTATAATCCTCAAACATATCAGTATGAACATAAATCATAGTATTAGTCCCTAGATCTTTTAAAAATACGACTAACTCTGAATATTTTGCTTCAAATCCAGTATAATGTATATAATACTCAGGCAAGTTATTACCAAAAATTCTAGAGATTTCTCTGTATTGGATATCTTTTAACTTATCAGAGAATCCAGCAGAATTCCCTTCAATTGAATATTGAGTGTGCAATGCTTTTTCATCTGAAGATAAGATTCTAATTCCTTCGATAGGATAAATTTTCACATTAGAAGGTAATAATTTTAAATTTTCCACACTATTACTATTTAAGGCGTTTTTTTCAAATAATATTATATAATTTCTGTTTTCTAGATTTACATTTTGCAATAAATTTTTCAAAGCAGCTGTTATACCAGTATCCCATAGCGGGCCTGCAAACATATAGACATTAGGCTTATTATTATAGACAGGGTATCTAATTATGCTCTCATTTTCATTTTCATTTAGCAAAAAGTCTACTACTTTTTTAGTACCATCCATTGAATCTAATGGTGCATACTTCTTAATGAAATTAGTATAATCAACATCTGTATTATCTACTATTGACTCCATTAAGGAGTTGATATTCGTAACAATTTCAAATGGATAGTTTCTTGGATCTTCATATAAACCCCTGGATTTACTGTATTCCTCAATATCATAGGTGAATAAAATAGTCTTTTTATTTTGAGTCGCAAAATCATACATTATAGAAGAATAGTCTGTAATTAAGCCATCAACCATACTTAAAAAATCATATAATTCATATTCTTCTGGAAAAGGTTTTATTTTTTGACCTGAAAATTTAAATTTATTAGAAACCATGGAATGTAATTTATAAAATACAATTATATTATCAGGTAAATTTTGTTCTAAAGTTGTTAAGACGTTAGATTCATTAAAATCGATATCTTTATCATTTTTACTACCTCTCCATGTAGGCATATAAATAAAAACTTTCTTATTCTCTAAGTTTAAACCCTGTTTGATTTCATTGCCTCTGTCTTTATTAAATAAACTTGAATTTCTTGGAGACGGTGACAAATAAACATCGGATTTTAGAACGTTATCTAAATCTAAGCTTTTTAAAAGTTTATCGATTGTATATTCATTAGATAAAAATAACGAATCTGCCATCATGAAGTTACGTGAAATATTACCAAATTGAATATATTCTCCTTCAATATGCTTTCCTAAAGTTTTTAACGGTGTACCATGCCAAAAATTGTAATATTTCTGATCGTTTCTTTTTGAAAAGAATGGATAAAAAGTGTTGTCATTAATTAGTACTTTGGAAGTAGCAAGTAAATAACCATAATCGTAAGATAGATGTTCGATAATATTGACCTTATTAATTCCATAACTATGCAAAAGAACTTTCAGTTTTTCTGGATGTTTTGTTACTACATAAGTATCGATTTTCCTATTATTTAGTTCTTTAGCAATAGCAAAGATATGACCATCGATACTCTTTCCATGTAGACTTTCTAACAATATAGCATTATTATTTATCTTCTCATTTTGACCTTCTAAAAATCCTTTTAGATATGGTTTAGAATAGTGAACAGAACCTTTATATTTTAAGACTTTTTTTAATTTCTCCCTTTTTTCTAATGAAACTTTTTCCCTAAATAACTTTCTGAATTTAAACATAAATCCTCCCATAAACTAACTGTAATATGTTAAATAAAATAATCATATAATATTTTGATGAAACCCACATAATAAATATGATATTATGACTTATAACATTATACTAAAATATTGAATTAAATGTAAGATGATTCTATAAAATATTTTTTATACATGATAAAATGTATGTAGGTGATATTATTGATAAATGTAAAATATATAGTTAGATATTTTTATAAAATTTTTAGATTATATTTAACAAATGAAAAAGTGAGGAATATTGCTTTTTATATTAATAAGAGAGAAAAAATAAGGGTTAGGGATAAATATATTTTATTTGAATCGTATCACGGATCAAATTTCACAGGAAATATTTATTCTATTTTTAATAGCATGGTGAAGAAAGATCTAGATTTCAAATATTTTATAGTACTAAAAGATTTAAATAACCCTATAAGAAGAAAAATAGAAAAAGAACATAAAAGAAATGTGGAATTTGTAAAATATGAAAGCTATAAATATTTTAAACTTTTGTCAAAATCTAAATATCTTATAAATGATACTTCGTTTATGTCTTATTTTATAAAGAGGGACAGTCAAATATATGTAAATACTTGGCATGGGACCCCAATAAAGAAACTTGGAAAGGATATTGAATCTAATTTTTTAAACAACCATAAAAATATTCAACGAAATATCGCTGCTGCTGATAAATTAATATTTCCTAATAAATTCACGAGCGACACTTTTGTTAATAGCTTAGATTTAAATGGTATATTAAATGCAGATATTGGTATCTATGGAAACGCAAGAATGGATTTAACGATTAATAGAGATAGAAATAATCTACAAAAGAAATATAAATTAGAAGAAGATAAGAAAATTGTGCTTTATGCCCCTACTTGGGAAGAAAACTTGGAGGACGGTAAAGAATATGCATTAAAGCTTAGTGAAGAGGTTTCAAAAATACAAGAAACTTTAGGGGAAGATTATAAAGTTTATCTTAAAACTCATTATTTTTTATATGAAAATATTAGAAAGTATGTGAATAATGAAATACTTATACCAAGTTGGTTTGAAACAAATGAATTACTTGTTTGTGTCGATATGTTAATCACAGATTATTCTAGTATTATGTTCGACTATTTACCACTTAACAGACCAGTGTATTTTTATTTACCTAATCATAACCAATATATTGAAAAACGAGGTATATATATTGATATTAAAAAATTACCTGGCCATGCGTCGTTTGATTTTTCAGATTTAATTAATACAATATTAATCGAGGAAACTCAATATAAAAATACATATATTAAGCAAAGAATTAATTTCTTGCAACTTTATTGTTATTTAGATGATGGAAGAGCGACTGAGAGAGCAATAGATTTTATATTGGGTGAAAAAAACGAAAATAAGCTATATAAAAATAATAAAAAAACTATAGTTATTTATGGTGGAGGTTTTTACAATAATGGCATTACTAAATCTCTATTAAATCTCAGTAATAATATTGATTATAATTTATATGAAGTAATAATTTTAGAGAACGAACGTTTATTTAAAGATAAAGTTACTAATATTGGTAAACTTAATTCTAATGTGAAAATATTTTATAATTTTTCAAAACCCTATAGTAGTGCCCTTGATATGTTTAATGAAAAAATGTATTTCAGTAGAGGTTATAGAAGTAAAATTGTCGATAAAGTTAAAATTAAAAAGAATTTTAATAGAGAATTCAAACGAACTTTTGGCGAAATAGAAGTAGATACTATAATTGATTATTCGGCATACAACTCATTTTATACTAGTTTAATTGGATTCTCCGATGTTAATAATAAAATTGTATTTCTTCATAATGATATGGAGAGAGAATTTTATAAAACTTCGTTTGTCAAAATAAGCTAGACAGTTTACCTACATCCATGTAACTCATAAATACTTCCAACGGGGTTTGATAATTCAATGACTTTCTGGGGATATGGTTCCTTCTGGTAGAGACGGAGGAAACAAACCGCTGGTCCACCTGATTGAAATCCATCCCCTTAGGCAATCCATCTGTCCGCAATAACCCATTGGAATGTTCATTCAACCCGCGCTGGGAAGGGGTGCCCGGATCAGCGAAATAGATGGAAAGATCATTCTGATTACTGATTGACCGCCAATTCGAGAATTCTTTGCCACAATCGAATGTAATGGATTTGAACAGGTTTCTGGGCACCTGATGACACCATGTGTTGAGCGTGGTTTCGATATCCTTCGCTGTTCTGCCTTCGGGTTTTAGCGTGATGATGGCTTTTGACAGGCGTTCAACCAATGTAATGATGGCACTTTTATGGTGGACACCGACAATCGTGTCGCCTTCAAGATGACCAAATTCTTCGTTGAATGCCGGATAATCCGTCTCTCTTTCAGAAATGTTCCGTTTGAATGTCTGTCTGCCCCGGCGTTCCTTATGACCGTTTGGTTTTCGCTTGCCTTTCATCGGCAGTGTAGAAATATCAAACTGCTGACGTTTGAATAGCCGGTACAGTGTCCGTCCCGAACAATTAATTGGGTGTTCCTCGCGACCAGTAATCACATCGGGGGTCCAGCCCTGAGCGACTTTTTCTTCAACATAGAGATGTTGATCGGCGGGTAGTACAGTCTGTTTTCTACCACAGCGTTTCTTGTTCTGCTTATAGCGCTTGTAATAATCCAGTGCCGTGTGCCCGTCTTTCAGAAAAGTCACCACATTGTGCACTGTTTGACGGGCCCGGCCCATCTGTCTTGAAATCTTTGTGACAGAGCTATTTTGATGGAAATAGGCTTCTATTATTATCAATTCATCCGTGCTAAGATGGGTGTAGGTCATTCGTGATCACTCCTATGATTTCTTTGGTTGGAAATTCATTTTGAGTGTATCACGAGTGGCTTTTCTTATGTGTCTAGCTTAATTTTACAATCGGCGAAATAATTGATAACAAGTATAAGCACCAATCAAATTTGAAAATATCATTTGAAGTCCTAAATAAATTTCATAAAATTATATCAGTTTCTGAAAGTGCAACTAGTGTTAATAAAAAGTTTTTATATCCAACATATATTGACGATTATAAAAAAATGTTTACTTTGAGTAATATAATTGATGGAGATAATGTTTTAGAAAAGGCTTCACAAGGGCATGAGAAAGTATATTATGATTTTGTAACTAAAAGTAATGTTAGCATAGAGAAAAAAGTAACTACATTTATTAATTTAGGAAGGTTGTCACCTGAAAAAAATCAAAAAGCGTTAATCGTAGCTTTTAATAAATTAATTCAATCAGATAAAAATGTAAAATTATATATAATTGGCGAAGGACCACTACTTGAAGAATTGATTAGCTGTATCAAAGATTTGAAGTTAGAGTACAAAGTATTATTATTAGGTTTTATAGATGATCCATTCAAACTTATGAATGACGCTAATTGTGTTATAATGCCTTCAATTTATGAAGGTCAGTGTATGGTTCTATTAGAAGCAAGAGTCTTACGTAAGCCGATAATTGCTACTGATGTTACGGGAATCAAATCAATAATTAGCAATGAAAATGGGCTGCTTATTAATACTAATATTGATGACATATACATAGGTATGTATAAGTTTATTCATGCTCAAATACCCTTTAAAAATTTTGATTTTAATGCATATAATAATGACATTATAGATTATTTTAATAATGTTATTATTAAATAATCTATAAGGAGAATTTAGATGATAACGTTAAGTATTATTGGAAGTTGTATAACAAGAGATGTTTTTAATAGCAAACATGTAACAAATTGGAAAAGCAATTACGAGGTTTTATCTTATCAATCTCAAATAACCTTTCCATCTTTAATGAGTAGGCCGATTGAGTATGATAAAAAGCATGCAGAATATAAAAATATGGATGATTTTTCAATTAACCAAATTCAAACAGAAATGAATAAAAGTATATTAAATGAGTTGATTGAAAATCAACCAGAATATATATTAATCGATTTTTATGGAGATTTATTTTTTGGTATCGTTAAAGATATAAATGGTGGTTATTTAACTAATAAAAGATGGCTTTTTTCAAGAACAAATATTTTCAACAATAATATAGAGAAGGGACAAACCTTATCATTTGAGAATAATTTAAAGAGTTATTATAAAATATGGAAAGAATCAATTGATAGCTTTTTTGATTTCATTAAAACTAATTTACCAAACACTAATTTGATACTACATCAATCTGAATTCGTTGATAGTTTTAAAATAGGGAATGTAACTAATTTTATAAAAGATGAAATTGGAATAGATAAAGATGTGAATTTTCTTAATGAAATATGGGATCATATGAATAAGTATATTATTAATAATTATAAAGTATTATTTATTGACCAAAGAAATAATTATAAATTAGATCCAGATCATATATGGGGAAGTCATTATGTACACTTTGAAAAACAATACTATATTGATTTTAAAAACAAATTAGATGAAATTATCATAAAAAGTGAACTTAACGACTATGATGAAAGAAAAAATAATGAAAAAGAAGTATCTAAAAATTTAGGGATAAAAGATTGGCAAATTATTAATAAGGTTCAAATACTTGATAAAGGAATTTTAAATATTAAAAGTGAAGGGAATTTGAATAATCAGTATCAACAATGCGCAAGTATTCCTGTTGATATTTCACCTTTTACAACGATAAAAATAAAATTCAAATTATATATAGACTCAAAAATAAAATTAGATGATAAAAGAATTCTTGCTGTTCGATCTTTTGATCAAAAGAGTAAATATAAACAAAATGATGCAAATCAATATATGTATATGCAACTAAAAGAATACCAACTTGATGAATGGATGGATATTGAATATGAAACTATTATCTTGGACGGTAATTATTTGAAAATTGTACCTATACTTTTTAGAAATGGAAATATATTTTATAAAGATTTCAATATTAATGTTAATTAAAATACAAAAACTATAAAAAGGAGAAATAAAATGAACAAGGTGAAAAAAGCTATAATACCAGCAGCTGGTTTAGGAACTAGGTTTTTACCAGCTACTAAAGCGATGCCAAAAGAAATGCTACCAATACTCGATAAACCAACAATTCAATATATTGTTGAAGAAGCAGCAAAGGCTGGAATAGAAGATATAATAATCGTAACAGGGAAACACAAACGTGCTATTGAGGATCATTTTGATATACAAAAAGAATTAGAAGATAATTTGTTTGAAAAAAATAAATTGGAGTTACTAGATAAAGTTAAATATTCAACAGATTTAGCAAATATTTTTTATGTGAGACAAAAAGAACAAAAAGGATTAGGTCATGCAATTTATACGGCTAAACAATTCATAGGAAATGAACCATTCGCAGTATTATTAGGTGATGATATTGTCGAGTCAGAAACTCCAGCAATACGACAGTTAATGGATATTTATGAAGAAAAGGAAAAGTCTGTTATAGGTGTGCAAACTGTTAAAGACAGTGAAACTCATAGGTATGGAATAATTTCCCCTAAATCAAAAGAAAATTCATTATATGAAGTTGAAAAATTCGTTGAAAAACCGAAACAGGGTAGTGCCCCATCTAATCTTGCGATTATGGGGAGGTATGTGTTATCTCCACGTATTTTTGATTATCTAGAGAACCAAACAATTGGTAGCGGCGGAGAAGTTCAACTTACAGATGCTATTGAACGTTTAAACAAAGATGATAAAGTATACTCTTATGATTTTGAAGGAGAACGTTATGATGTAGGGGAAAAAATAGGATTTGTTAAAACAACAATTGAATTTGCCTTGAAAGACAGTGGAATGAAAGCAGAAATTGAAGAGTATATTAAAGGGCTAAAACTTTGATATTATGATTAAATGATAATTCTAATAGGGCAGTTTAAAGTTATTTAGGTCTTTGTTGATAGTATGAGGTCTATCATCTGTTATTTGGATCTCTCCTATCTATTGATCTGTTAGCTATACTATGTGATTCTGGTAAGTTATCAATATAAGGTTGATGTTTTAATGATTTTTAAACGACTTTTTATTTCGAAACATACTTTACATGACTCTATTTTTAAAATAGTAGTAAATTCTTTTTGTATTATTTTGTATCAAATATATAAAGTAACTATAACAAATGTACAATTAAGTGGTGGACTTAAGATAATAAGCAATCAATTATACCTTTGGATGTAGCCATAATGTGAACAATTTAAACTTTCTAATTAGAGGATTATGTAGGTCATTATTATATGATCAATTAAATATAAGTTGTAGCCAAATGAGAGAAGATTTCTCATTTGGTTTTTTGTATTATTAAGACAAAATGATCATTTCGATTAGTAAAATAAAACATTGAATAATATATACTAATAATATTCTGTTTAATTAGAATATTGCAACTATATGGTGTTCAATGAAATAACCTAAAAATAATGAAAAATATTTATTAATGTCTTGTATTATGGTAATATCATTTTATAAAATATTAAGGTGGGATTTTATGAAGAAAAAGTTCGATTTTTTACCGAATAGGCAAAATAAATATTCAATAAGAAGAATGAGTGTGGGTACTACTTCAATATTATTGGGAGCAACTTTGATTTTTGGGATAGTTAATCATGAAGCAGACGCAGAGGAAAATAATACTACTAATGAAATATCATTCAACAATGCTAATAAAACTAGTGAAACAGGTAAATCTAATCTTCAATTAAAGCATGGTGGAGAAAGTGAAGTAGCTAATGTTTCTCGAAAAATGATGAGTAATGAATTAAAAGTAGAAAACAGCGAAGTAAAAGAAGAAGTACCAACAGAAAACAGTGAAGTAAAAGAAGAAGTACCAACAGAAAACAGTGAAGTAAAAGAAGAAGTACCAACAGAAAACAGTGAAGTAAAAGAAGAAGTACCAACAGAAAACAGTGAAGTAAAAGAAGAAGTACCAACAGAAAACAGTGAAGTAAAAGAAGAAGTACCAACAGAAAACAGTGAAGTAAAAGAAGAAGTACCAACAGAAAACAGTGAAGTAAAAGAAGAAGTACCAACAGAAAACAGTGAAGTAAAAGAAGAAGTACCAACAGAAAACAGTGAAGTAAAAGAAGAAGTACCAGCAGAAAACAGTGAAGTAAGAGAAGGAGCACCAGTAGAAAAAAATGAAGTAAAAGAAGAAGCACCAGTAGAAAAAAATGATGTAAGAGATAAACGCTCAGCAAATGAAATTCCGAATGAAGTACCAAAAGAACAACCAGAATATAATGATAAAATTATATCAGAGAAGAACGAAGAAACGAATTTGAAAAAACAGTCCAATACAAGAAATAATGAAAATGAGGAAAATAGATTAACTAAAGAGCTTAAAAACAAACAATTTAATGTAGAGCAACTAAAACCAAAGAAAGCAACAATTCCTCAAAATACTAAAAGAAATGAAAAAATAGTAAATGATTTTTATATAGAGAATAACATTGAAAAAAATGATCAAAAGAAGCTTAATAAATATTTACCAGAAAATATCTATGATTTATCATCAGAAGAAGTGAAAAAACAAATTTTAGCGCTTGCGTTGAGATATAATATTCTAAGAGAAAACTAAACCAATCGCAACGGCAAGATCTACTGAAAGAGCTGATTCAAATACAAAACCAAGAAAAATTTTGAATTCTAAAATCACTGGTAATGATGTAACCAATCAAGTGGATTTTACAAATACAACAATAAGCGTAAAAAATAATAAAATTAGACCTATTGATGCTGAAAGTTTTAAATTAACCATTTCTTTTAAAACTAAAACAGCAATTAAATCAGGTGATTATTTTAAATTTAAAGGTTCTTATAATACCATCAGTGATGATTTAAATCATGGCAATACAAGCGCACCAACAATTAAAGATAAGGATGGTAATATCATTGCCTTAGGTGTGTATAATCCAAAAACAAAAGAGTATACATATACTTTTACTGATTTTGCAGACAACAAAAAGAATATCAGCTGTAATATAAAACTTTCACAGTATATTGATAGAGATACGGTTCGTAATAGTTCAAATGAAAGAATTACTTATACATTTGGTGACAAAATTGTTTCACAAAATATAAGTGTTATCTATGATAGTGGCTATGAAGAGCAAGCATCATCGAATATTGGCTCAGCATTTACACATTATAATAGTGAAACAAAAAAATATGAACAAACTATTTATATTAATCCTAAGAAAAAAACAGCGTATAATTCAAAAGTTCTTATTAAAGGTTACAAAGATAAATTAGGTGATAGTTCAGCTCAAATAAATAGAAATACGCAGATTAAAATTTATAAAGTAAGAAATGGAGTTACTTTAAATGACAGTTACTACAATGATGAAGCAAATCTTATAGATGTAACTAATCAATTTAAATTCACAGAATATCTTAATGCAGTTGGAATTGATTTTGGTAATTTATTTGGACATTCTTATGTAATTAAAGTAGTATCTATGGAAAATGAATCACTTAAAAAAGATTTAATACAGTCAGTAGATATGTATTCTACAAGTCAATATGGTGTTTATAATTATGTAAATTACTATAATTTTATCAAATTAACAGACAATTCGGCAGAAGGCGAAGGTGAAGAAGAATCAGAATCAATTAGTGAAAGTGAATCATTGAGTGAAAGTACGTCAATAAGTGACTCTGAGTCAGTAAGCGAAAGCGAGTCATTAAGCGAGAGTGAATCAATTAGCGAAAGTGAGTCATTAAGCGAGAGCGAGTCGATCAGCGAAAGCGAATCATTGAGTGAAAGTACGTCAATAAGTGACTCAGAGTCAGTGAGCGAGAGTGAATCAATAAGTGAAAGTGAGTCGTTAAGTGAGAGTGAATCATTGAGTGAGAGCGAATCGTTAAGTGAGAGCGAATCAATTAGCGAAAGTGAGTCATTAAGTGAGAGCGAGTCAATCAGCGAAAGCGAATCATTGAGTGAAAGTACGTCAATAAGTGACTCAGAGTCAGTGAGCGAGAGTGAATCAATAAGTGAAAGTGAGTCATTAAGCGAGAGCGAATCAATAAGTGAAAGTGAGTCGTTAAGTGAGAGCCAATCAATAAGTGAAAGTGAGTCGTTAAGCGAAAGCGAGTCATTAAGCGAGAGCGAATCAATAAGTGAAAGTGAGTCAATAAGTGAAAGTGAGTCGTTAAGTGAGAGCCAATCAATAAGTGAAAGTGAGTCGTTAAGTGAGAGCGAATCAATCAGCGAAAGTGAATCAATAAGTGACTCGGAGTCAGTGAGCGAGAGTGAATCAATTAGCTAAAGTGAGTCATTAAGCGAGAGCGAGTCGATCAGCGAAAGCGAATCATTGAGTGAAAGTACGTCAATAAGTGATTCAGAGTCATTGAGTGAGAGTGAGTCATTAAGCGAAAGTGAATCAATAAGTGAAAGTGAGTCATTAAGTGAAAGTGAGTCATTAAGTGAAAGTGAGTCGTTAAGTGAGAGCGAATCAATAAGTGAAAGTGAGTCATTAAGCGAAAGCGAGTCATTAAGCGAAAGCGAGTCATTAAGCGAGAGTGAGTCATTGAGTGAGAGCGAGTCATTAAGCGAGAGCGAATCAATTAGCGAAAGTGAGTCATTAAGTGAGAGTGAATCATTAAGTGAGAGTGAATCATTAAGCGAGAGCGAGTCGATAAGCGAAAGCGAATCATTGAGTGAAAGTGAGTCATTAAGTGAAAGTGAGTCGTTAAGTGAGAGCGAATCAATCAGCGAAAGTGAGTCATTGAGCGAAAGTGAATCGTTAAGTGAGAGTGAGTCATTAAGCGAAAGTGAATCATTGAGTGAGAGCGAGTCAATTAGTGAAAGTGAGTCATTAAGTGAAAGTGAATCAAATGATGAAAGACATAAGAATAAAACATATGAAGAGATAGATGACAAAAAAACGGAAGACAAAGAATTACCAGATACTGGGAGCAATAATAAAAATAATGGTTTGATTGCTGTTGTAACTGCTCTCTTAGGAATGGCTCTGTTAAGAAAACGAAGAAGAAAAAATACTGAAACCAATTAATTAGCTAATAATTTATTTAATCATAAAATACCAAGTAGCTAGATCAGTTTCGGTTAATAATGAGCTGATCTCATAATTTGAAAATGAGATTGGCTTTTTATTGCGTAAAGTTAAAATGCAGTTTATATTTGCTTTTAAAATAGTATTTTGGATAGCAGTATTTATTTTGAATATGTCAAAATTATGGAAAATAAATATGGTTGGTAAAAGAGTTTCTAATCCCTTAATTTTTGATTAATAGTTATAATTATCGTTTTTTTTAAATTTCTATAATTGTACTTTATGTTGTATAGTATATAAATACTCTATAAATTCTGGTTTTATAACTGTTTTGCGTAGAGAAAGAATTTTGATGTTTTGCTTATAAATAAAACTATTGAATAAATTATATTATTATATAAAATCTGTATAGAAAGGAAATTAAAAAATTGGAAACAAGAGATTTAATTATAGAAACAGGCCAGAAATTATTGATTGAAAAAGGATATTATTCATTAAAAATTGCTGATATTTGTAAAGAGGCTGGACTAGGTAAAGGGACTTTTTATTACCATTTTGAACATAAAGGTCAATTAATAGATATTATTGGAATGAGAATGATAAATGCAATGGAATACGAAATAAACTACTTGGATGATAAAAAGGAGACAGAGGAAATCATTCGAGATTTATTTAATGTTTTTATTAATTTTACAGTCGGAAAAAGCGTGTTGATAAATCGATTGATAGAAGCATCTAGTGAAAGTGCAGTAATGAATGGTGTGCGTACAGGTTATAAACCTTTCAGAAAGATAATTGCTATGAAATTATTTAATGATGAATCAGAAGTATCAGTTTTTAAAGCAAAAATGATTTTAGGTATTATTGATTTTTATATAAAAGAAGACATTTTAGAAAATGATTGTAGCAGCAATGGCAAGGTGTTAGCGTCTTATATAACAATGATAACAGACGGTATTAACGGAATTTCAAATCAGCATTTCCAAGAATAATTAAAAGATTAAAAAATAAGATAAAATTATTATATTAACCTTGTTTTATATTACATCTTCAAAAAGTATGCAAGATATATTCTATGATGGAATGTTCAATGGCAATAGAATCGAAATTATTAAGAGTTACAATTTTTATTAGTAACTGACCAAAAGTCAGTTATTGGTAAAAAGTAAATTTACGTAATAACGTATGTTGAAGATTGAAAATAATACAACGATATAAGTTATAAACACAACTGAATTAGTCAGAAAATGTGAAACTCCAAGCTAATTGAAAAAATGAAAATAAATTAACTAATCATAAAAAAGTAAGAAGGTATCAATATGAGTAACAATGAAATAGGAAATAATGTTTTAGATAGAATGAATCAAGAAATCGAACAAGAATTAAGTGATTACGATGTTGAAAAAGAACCAAAAAAAGAGAAAAAGCAATTTTTAACACTTCAGTTTATTTCCACATTTATTTTAGTTCTTTTAATAATAATAAATTTAATGAAAGTATTTATTTAATATAAAGGTAAATTATAATGAGGTGCGAAGGTGACTATTTATAATATTAATTTAGGAATTGGGTGGGCGAGTAGTGGTGTTGAATATGCACAATTTTACAGAGCTCAGTTATTAAGAAGTTGTAGCCAAAAAGTTAAGTTTGTTTTTTTAGATTTTACTGATAAAGAGAATATTCAAACTTTAACTGAAAATATTGGTTTTTATGATGAGGAAATAGTGTGGTTATATCAATATTTTACAAATGTGAAAATAGCATCTACAAGTGTCACAATAGATGAAATAATAGAACAATTGCATTCTGAAGTAACAAAGATCGAAAATAGTGGCAAAACGAGACGATTATATTATAATAACAACAAAAATTATGCAGTCTGTTATTTGAAATATGAAGATAACGAAGTTGTCGACAGAGTGGAGTACTATTCAAATGGAAAGCTGCTTAAAAGAGATTATTTCACATATGTTCGTGTACTGTCAGAACACTTCGCTCCAGAGGATAATGTTGCGAAACTCTATATGAGATCGTTTTATAATGAGGACGGCTCGATAGCATATAATGAATATGTGAACGATGATGAAAGTATGTTTGTTTTTGAAAATAAAGTCTTATATACAAAGCAAGAATTTATAGCGTATTTCTTAGAGAGTCTAGAGTTAACTAGTAAAGATATAATAATAGTTGACCGTTCTAAAAATGTCGGACAAACAATTATTCAAAACAAAGGTGAAGCGCACTTAGGCATAGTCATCCATGCTGAGCATTATAATCAGTCATCAACAAATTCAACTTATATTCTATGGAATAATCATTATGAATATGTTTTTATGAATGAAAATGAAATTGACTTCTTTATTACAGCGACTGATATTCAAAATAGGCTGTTAACTGAGCAATTTAAAAAATATTATCATAAAGTTCCCAAGATATATACTATTCCTGTTGGTAGCTTGAATACTTTAATTAAACCTAATCAAAGAAAATCTTATTCAATTATTACAGCTTCAAGATTAGCTCATGAAAAGCATGTTGATTGGTTAGTAAAAGCTGTGTTGAAGGCTAAAAAATCAGTTCCTCAAATTACATTTGATATATATGGAGAAGGCGGTCAAAAACAAATATTAACAGATTTGATTAAAACGAATAATGCATGGGACTATATCAAATTAAAAGGACATGTGAATTTAAATCAAGTGTATAAAGACTATGAGCTGTTTCTATCAGGATCTACGAGTGAAGGCTTTGGTTTAACTTTAATGGAAGCGATAGGCTCAGGTTTAGGTATAATCGGATTTGATGTTAATTATGGGAACCCGACATTTATCAGAAATCAAAAAATGGTTATTTAATACCTATTGATTTAAATGAACAAGCTGAAGACGATATTATAAATCATATAGCTAATAATATTGTTCGATTTTTTGAAAGTGATATTAGCCAATTTCACGAAGTGTCCTATAAAATCGCAGATAAATTCACGCAAACTGTTGTAATACAAAAATGGAATAACTTAATTAACGAGGTGTTGTATGATTAATTTATTTGGAGTTTTTGATAAAAAAGCAATTGTGCTGTTTAAATCGTTCAAACATGCTGGTATACAGAGAAAAACAATTGTTATAGAAGAGAATGGGTTTTTACCAGATGATGTACTAACACCGTATAACTTTTTCGCCGGTAGCCATGAAACAATCTCACGCCCATTATTTTTTAATGAAGTGAAAATACCGAGATTTTGGAAGATAGAAGGTAATAATAATGGTGCATTCATCAAAAACTCAGATGAAATTAAGGCAAGAATTATTTATAAAAAGAATTATAAACAGAGAATTGTTGAACGTGTCGAATGGTTGAATAAACGTGGACATACACAATATATAGATTATTACAATAAACAAGGAAAGAAGTATGCACAAGTAATTTTAGATGCGAATTCACAAAGAAGAATTTTAAAAAGATATTTCAACCATGCTAATGAAGAATTCATGGTAGAGAATTTTGTGACAAATGACATTATGTTATTTTGGAATGATAAAGAATACTTTTTCCACTCTAAAATTCAGTTTGTTAAATTTTATCTTAATGTTACACAAGTTGAAACTGAAGATTTTTTGATTAATTCATTTTTAGTTCCTGCAGCAGTCCTTAATGGATTGCCTAATTCAGGAAACGACAGTATTTTTTGGCAAGGCGATATTACAAATGATATTATTAAACATATGGAAAATGTGCTTGAAAAGGGGAAGAAATCTTATAAAATTATTATACCAAGTCAGTCTGCTTACCAAAATGTAATAGACTTAATTGATGAAAAATATCATAATCGAATCTTCCAATCTGGTTATGTTTATAAATTCGTTAAATCCAATAATTATACTAATAAGGTTTTAACATTAACAAATTCTGATCAATTACCGCATTTAGAAAAAATGGTGCAAGATTACCCCAATATATTCTTTCATGTTGCGGCAAAAACTGAAATGTCTATGAAATTGTTACATTTGAATAAATATTCAAATGTAAATTTATATCCAAATGCTAAAAGGGAAAAATTTATTTCTCTATATAAACAATGTGATATTTATTTAGATATAAATAAAGGTTCTGAAATACTAGACGCAGTTCGTGCAGCATTTGACTATAATTTATTAATATTAGGATACAATACAACTGCCCATAATAAAGATGTTACTTCAGATGCCAACCTATTTGATGAAGCAATCCCTGAAACTTTAAGTAATACATTAAAACAGGTAATAGAAGACAAATCAAACTTAGAGGATCGACTGCAATTACAGTTGCAACAAGCTGGGTCTATTAGTAAAGATGAGTTTATAAAATCATTGAATCATTAAATTAATTTATAAATACTCACACTTAAGGTATGATATTTATGACTAATAGTACATACATTCCAAAATCGGAAAGGGAAATTTATATGAAATCAATTTTACTTATAGGGCAGTCTAATATGGCCGGGCGTGGCTTTATCGATAGCGTGAAGCCAATCGTAGATGAGCGCATTCAAGTGTTGAAAAATGGTAGATGGCAAATGATGGACGAGCCGATACATAGTGATCGTTCTGTTGCAGGTATTGGCCCCGCAGCATCGTTTGCTAAATTGTGGTTAGATGATCATCCAGATGAAACAATTGGCTTAATCCCGTGTGCAGATGGTGGTACAACGATTGATGATTGGTCAGAGGATCAAGTGTTAACACGACATGCGATTTCTGAAGCTGAATTTGCGATGGAAAGCAGTGAACTTATCGGTATATTATGGCATCAAGGTGAAAGTGATAGTTTAGAGGGTAAGCATCTTGACTACGAAATTAAGTTAAATCAAGTTGTGGATCATTTTAGACAAGCGCTTAATGCACCTCAACTGCCATTCGTAATGGGCTTGCTAGGAGACTTCTTAGGCAAAGCAGCATTTGGTCAAAGTGCATCAGAATACACTCAAATTAATGAAGTGATTACAACTGTAGCAGAAGCAAAAGATAACTGTTTCTATGTAACGGCACAAGGTTTAACAGCCAATCCTGATGAGATTCATATCGATGCCCAGTCACAGCGCTTATTCGGTATGCGATATTATGCAGCATTTTCACAAGGTGACAACATTAAAGACCCGTTACCAGATGAAAAGAAAGCGGATCATTTATTATATAAAAAAGAATATACAAAGAATGAACAAATGTATATGTTAGTAGCACGATTATCTAAGAATGAGATAACTTACCAAACATTTACAGAAGAAATGGCAAAGATGTATTAAAGTGATTACCCAGGAAATTTTAAAGTTTACACAAAATCCCCCAACAATACGCACACTTTTTAGGTGATGCTATTGCTGGGGTATTTTTAATACGCTATTGTCAAAAATCTACTCAACACGACCGTTTGTAATCTGTGTTAATCCTTCATTTATAGTGAATATTTTGGCGTTGATTTCCGTAACTCCCATAGTGTTGAGTCGTTCGCTATGCATATTTAAGTAACTTTCAGCATGCGCTTTACTGTCGAAGGCGTAAATACCACCTGCTTCTTTTGCTGTTTCGTTCTCGGTCCAAATTTTCCATAAAAATTCTGGTTCATCATTAATCGATTTTGCTAAATCCTCGAATTGTCGTGCCATTTCATCTCCAAACGGACCATCTAAAGGAAAATCGACTTGTAAGATATGTACCATAAAAAATCATCCTTTCTAATTTCATAATCATATATTCACTATACATGTTTAAATCATATACTGGTAAAATTTCAACTGCTTAAGTTAAAAAATCTAATTTAATTCTGATAATAATTTTAATATATAAAAGAGAAAATCCTTGCAATTAACATGATTTGGAGTATGATGAAGGTGAATAATTACACTTGCCAAAAAGGAAACTACAAAATAGGAGTGATTTATTATGAATAAAGTAGTAAAGTTACTATCTTCAACAGTCATAGTATCAACACTTGTCGTAGGTTCTTCCGCAGCGTATATAACGAGTAATAATCAAGAAGTCAAAGCGCAGTCAGAGCAAGTACAGAAATGGGGGCACGGTGAAGGTGGCGCTAGCGGTGCCAACACTGAAAGTAGTGCGAGTGGTGTAGAATTAAAAGCTGAAACACCATGGTATAACTACGAAGGTTATACAACATATGATGCTTCATTTACACAAGATTACAACTTTGTAAGAGCGTTAAAATATGATAATGTCTCAATCGATGGCTATAAAGTAGATCCAAAAGCAGACTCTAAAGTTGAATATAACGAAACAACTTATGATACAACAGCATCATTTAATAAAGATGATGAAGTTGTTCAAACAACTTTCTTCACTAAACCAGATTCAGTTTCAAAGGATACGTTTAAAGATGCACACAGTTCTAATGAAATAACTGAAGAAGGAAAACTTGGTAACGAGGATGGCACGTTTGTAAAATATAAAACAAATGAAGGCAGCTACACAGCGTTCTTTGATACAAAAGATAATTTAATGGAAATGACTATAAGCCAATAGCCATACAGAATAATGAGTTACAGTTATTATAAAGTATGACTCGTTCACTCCTCATTGTTAGTGATTATGACAATGAGGGGTTTTTATTGTAGAAGCAAAAATTTAGGGATTTATAAATAATTGTATTTTTGTAATATAATAATTATAGTTAGCATAAGCATAAGGGTATATTTAAATTAAGGGGAGATGGATAGTTATGAAAAAAGTTTTTTGGGGTTTAGTGTTTAGTGCATTATTTTTCATGATGAGCAATGGTACGGTATCAGCGAATGAATTTGATAAAATAGAAAAAGATAATAATACAACAGTTGGGGTATATGGTATTAATACTGAGAATGGTAAAAAAGTTCAACACAATGCGAATGAACGGTTTGCATTTGCTTCTACTTTTAAAGCCATCGCGAGCGGTGTGTTATTAAATAATTATTCAGATAAAGATTTAAATAAAAAAATAACAATTAATGAAGCAGATATTGTAGAATATTCACCGGTAACTGAAAATTACATAGGCAAACAGATGACGCTTAAAGATTTAATTAAAGCATCTATGTTACAAAGTGATAATACGGCTAATAATAAAATAATGGAAGAACTTGGTGGCGTTAAAGGCTTTAAACATGAGTTGAAGCAATTGGGTGACAATATTTCTAATCCACAACGCTTAGAACCGGAGTTAAATCTTTATGATCCAAATAGTACAGCCGATACTACAACACCTAGAGCTGCAGCACAGACATTAAATACAATTTTAACAAGTGACCAAATAAGTGACGGGAATTTAGATTTACTGAAACAAGTTATGATTGAAAATGAAACAGGCGATAGTTTAATTAAAGCAGGTGTACCAGACAACTATATCGTTGGAGATAAAAGTGGTCAGGGCTTAACATATGCTACGCGTAATGATTTAGCATTTATCTATCCAGATAAACATAAAAAGCCAATCATTCTTGCAATTTATACAAAACAAGATGACAAAGATGGTCAGCCAGATGATAAAGTGATTGCAGATGCTGCTGAAGAAGCAATTGCGCAATTACGCTAAGTTAATAAAATGATGATAGGGCTATTCAGAGGAGCAGAATATGGAAATAAAACAAATGAAATATTTTGTAGAAGTTGTGAGAAATGGTGGAATGACACAAGCTTCAGAACATTTATATATCGCACAGTCTACAATTAGTAAAAATATTAAAAGCATTGAAAACGAATTTGATATTACTTTGTTTGATAGAAGAAAAAAACATATTATTCTAACGGATATAGGACAGATTTTTTATGATAAGTGTGTTGAAGCATTAGCAGTCTTAGATGATTTATCATTAGAAATGGGCGACGTCACGAATTTAGAAAGAGGTCATATCCGCATCGGCATATCGGCAATTATGAATGTCAGGTTGTTTACGGAAAGTTTAAACCAGTTTCATTCCCAGTATCCTAATGTGACATATGAAGTCATTGAAGGCGGCGGGAAAGCGGTCGAATTTTATTTGAACAACGATGAAATTGACGTCGGTATTACAACTTTACCAGTGGATGAGGATATCTATCATGCGGTACCTCTATATAAGGAGAAGTTATTACTTATCGTTGATAAAAATTCTGAGTTAGCCCAACAATCATCTATCTATTTAGGTGATTTGAAAGATGAGAGCTTTATTATGTTTCATGATGACTATTACCTGAAAGATCAAATTATAGAAAGCTGTAGAAAAGTAGGATTTCATCCTAAAACAGTAGCTAAAATGTCTCAAATTACTTTTATAGAAAATATGATTCGTGATGGTATTGGCGTGAGTATATTACCTGAAAGTATCGTCAATATCTTAAATGATGGTGTTGTCGGCATTGAAATAAGTGGTGCTGATGTAGCGTGGAATTTAGGTGTTATATGGAAGAAAGAAAGTTATATGAATCACGTTACGCATGAATGGATTAATTTTTTAAAGGATTTGAAATAAAAAAGTGTCATCAAAGTTGAAGTATTCCACTAAGGAATGTCAAATATTCCAACTATGTATTTTAATCATAGATAAAGGCGTAATATAATAGAAGTTGTAGAGGGTTATGAGTACTGATTAACTGATCATTGCGAAATGGTTATAAGTTGAGTTTTCAATATGTATGAATATCCACGTACAATCAATATATGATAGCTTTTATAATAAATGATAATTCAACTCAGGACTCATAACGGCAGAAGATAACTAAGGGAGTCCTCAAATTTTATAAAGATGGTAATCATAACTTACTAATCAGAGATGAAAGTAGGATTAGATACGTGATACATTTGTAATATAGATACAAATGTATCGTATGTTAACCAATGCTTGCACAGTTGCGTGTTTTAGAATTATAGTTAAAACCAATAAAATTCATCAGTTCTCCCATTAAAAAACTGAAAACAACCCCTATCTCTCTAAATATTGGTTAACTTTTTTCTGTACAAACAAGATGTGTTGTAACACGTGACTTGCAAGCAATATATAAAGCGCGCGTTATATTAACGGCATTTTAGCAAGTAGCATGTCATTACATTATAAAGTGATAGGTGTACGCGATGTTGTATAACAGACAACAAGACAGGCACAATGCAATTTGGTAATGGCATTCCTAGATTATAAAAATCACTTGCTAGATGCCTTCATATATTTAAGAAAGCTTATGCTTCAGTTGAAGTAATATTAAAAGTAATAACCCTCTAGATAAATATCTCTCAAACAAGAGCGACCCTGACTACACTGTCCAATGTAGCTAGGGTCGCTTTGTTAATTTAATGAAATTTGCATGTATTAAATATTATTCTGTAATGATGGATGTAAATGATATGCTGCATCGGTTGGTTCATTTTTAATAACTTTATCTAATGTAGTCACGATTTGTTGAGCGATTTCAGATGTAGGAACACCGATAGCATTGACAGGATAATCTAATTTTTTAATTTGTGGAATATTATCGTAAGAGTAAATCATTGGTTGATTCTCAGGTCCAATGGCATTAATCGTCCCTACAGTAATATCGTAACTTCCGCAAATCACGCCAGGAGAAAGCGTGTCAGTTTTCAAATGTTGCTTCACGGATGCTTCTGCTTCTATCGCGTTCAATCCATTAGAATCGATAATACGATAGGTGATGTTTTGTGCATTGCAATAATTAGTAATTGCATCTTTTTTAGCGATTTGACGGGCGTCGTTTGTATTAATATCGCCTATGTAATCAATCGTTTGGATACCTTGTTCTAATAAGGCATTGATGGCCATAATCATCGCTTCTGCATGATTGACATTGATAATCGGGTAGGGAATGTCTCTGTCTACACCATATGCGACCACCGGAACGTTATTATAAATTTCAGGCGGTAAGTTTGAATTGTCACCTTCATCAAAGATAACGATACCATCACAGCCAAATTCAACAAATTTCTTTGAAGCGGCCGCAACGTCATCGATTGAAACAAACATGACATAACCGAGTGATTTAATGGCTCTATTAATTTCTGAAATGAGATGGGTCACAGCAACACGATCTACAGAAGGCCAAATTAATCCAATCGTGCCACTTCTTTTAGAAACGAGTGCTCGGGCCGAATGATTAGGTATGTAATTCATTTCAAGCGCTTTTTGTTGAATCATTTGTTTTGTTTTTGGTTTAACGAGTTGGGAATTTTTTAATGCTTTACTGACCGTGGAATAACTGACACCACAGGCTTCGGCAACGTCTTTTAAAGTTACAGCCATAAAAGTTCTCCTTGAAATAGATTGATTTAAGTTAGAATTAATTATACCATAGAGATAAGCGTTAGAATATTTTTTTGAATCTTAATAACAACGTTGTTATTTTTCAGAGGTCAAACACAAAAGATGAAATTTATAAGGAGATGTAAAGATGAATTCAAGAGATACGATGAAGTATATTCAAGAAGGTCAACACATTGCAGTAATGCGTACAGACAACCCAGAGACGTTTTTAGATATTTCGAATCTAATTATAGAACAAGGGCTTAATATTATCGAAGTAACGTTAACGACACCAAATGCGATAGAAATTATTGCTGAATTATCTAAGAGAGAAGATGCGCTCATTGGTGCAGGTACTGTACTTGATAGTGTATCGGCACGTACAGCGATTTTAAACGGTGCTAAATTTATTGTAAGTCCATCTTTTGATAAGGAAACAGCTAAAATCGCTAACTTGTATGACGTTCCTTATATTCCAGGATGCATGACGGTTAAAGAAATGGTTGAATCGTTACGCTATGGTTGTAAAGTATTGAAACTATTCCCAGCAACACAATTTTCACCTAAATCTATCAAAGATTTCAAAGGTCCATTACCACAAATTGAGGTTGTTCCAACTGGTGGCGTGGGTAAAGATAATCAAAAAGAATGGTTAGACGCAGGTAGTTTTGCAGTAGGCATTGGCAGTGAAATTACAAAAATTTATCAACAACAAGGACAAGAAGCTTTAGTGCAATATATTTCTGAACTAAAAAGAGAGGTATAACTATGACGGTATTTGGATTTGGAGAAGTATTACTACGCTATACTCCACCTGATTACAAACAACTGAAAGATGCCAATACCTTTGGTGTTAATGTTGGAGGTGCAGAATTAAATGCGCTCGTGACCTTATCTCAATTTGGGCACGCTACTGAAATGTTAACGGTATTACCACAACATGCATTAGGCAATTTAGCTATGAAAAAGCTGTATCAGACACAAGTAGGTACAACATTTTTGAAACAACAAGACGGTAGAATAGGCACATATTATATGGAAGAGAGCTTTGACTTCCGAAGTGGTAAAGTCATCTATGATCGCGAACATTCAACTTTCGCAGAATATGGGTCAAGCGTCATCGATGACTTGCCAATACAAAGTGGTGATTACTTTGTATTGACTGGTATTACATTGGCAGTTAATACAGCAGTACGACAACATATCGTTGATGCACTATCTAAATTAAAGCAACAAGGCGTTAAAATCATATTTGATATTAATTTCAGAAGTAACTTGTGGTCTAAAGAAGAAGCCGTACCAGTAATCAAGTCGATACTGCCACTTGTTGACGTACTCTTCTTTGGTAAAAAGGATGCGACGCATTTACTTGAGACAAATTCTGAAGAAGATGATATGAAGACATGTGCTGAAACGATTCAATCACAATATGAGATACCAGTAATGGCTTCCAGTAATAGAGATATTGAGCAAAGTACATTACAAGGTATTATATTATCGCAACAAAGCTATATTGAAGGCCAAGCTTATCAATATACGGTATTGAATCGCATTGGAGCCGGTGATGCATTTATGGCTGGTGTCTTACATGGAATGATTCGTAATTGGCAATTAGACGAGACTATAGATTTTGCGACGAAATGTTCAGTCTTACAACATACGACAAACGAGGATGCATTAAGTGTAGAAGAAAGCGATGTGCATAATTTATCCTCTCATTTCGGTGGGCTTAGTCGATAGAACCTTAAACAAAGGGGCATAAGAGATATATGAAAAAATTTTTAACACTATTTGTAAGCGCATTCTTTATAGCGGGAATGTTAGCTTTATCACTTCCTCATAGTTATGTTAATGCGGAAGGGAAGCAAAAAGAAATTATGTTAGCGCATAATCAACCGACGAGCCATCCGGTTCATAAATCACTTGATATTTTTAAATAAAGATTAGAAGAAACATCTCATGGTCAACTTAAAGTTAACATTTATCCCAATGGTCAATTAGGTAGTGAACGTGAAGCAATTGAAATGACGCAGACCAATGCAATACAAATGACTAAAGTGTCATCGGCTGCATTGGAAAGCTTTTCTCCAACATATTCATTGTTTAACATGCCATATCTATTTGAATCAGAAGAGAATTATCGTCATGTTATGAAAAAAAAAGAAGTACAAGATGCGTTTTTCAAATCCACTGGAGATAAGGGGTTTCTAGGGGTCACATACTATGACGCTGGCGTGCGTAATATATACACGAAAGATAAAAAAATTGAAGATAATAGTGACTTAGAAGGTATGAAAATAAGAGTTCAACCAAGTAAAACGAGTGTTGATTTAATTAAGTTATTAGGCGGCACACCGACACCAATGGATTACGGTGAAGTATATACAGTGATACAATCGGGTGTGATTGATGCAGCTGAGAATAATGAAACTTCACTCACAACAAACAACCACGGTGAAGTTGCTAAAAATTATCATTATACGGAACACGCAATTGTTCCAGATATCTTGATTATGAACAAAGACTCGTATGATGACTTAACGAAACAACAGCAGAAATGGTTGAAAGATGCAGCAGCTTATTCTACTGAAAAACATGAAGTAATTTGGGATAAAGAAGTGAAAGAGGCTAAAAAGAAAGCCAAAGAAGACATGGGTGTGAAATTCCATAACGTAGATAAATCTTCTTTCAAAAAAGCTTCTCAGCCTCTACAAGATGAATTTAAAGAGAACCCAGATACAAAAGATGATTATAAACTAATCGAGAAGGAGGAGCAGCTTTATGAAGAAAGCAAAAAAGATCATTGATAAACTCCTCCTCACGTTAGCCGGTATTGCACTTTTTGTAATGGTTATATTATCCGTTTATCAAGTTGCTACACGCTTTATCTTGAATAGTCCAAGTACAATGAGTGAAGAAATCGTTAGATTCTTATTGATTTGGTTTGGTTTGCTCAGTGCCAGTTATGTATTTGGTGTAAAACAACATATAGCCATTTTATTTATTCGAGAAAGATTTCCTGAAAAAATACAACTTATTATGGAAAAGGCTTCAGACGTCATAATCATTATCGTAGCACTCGTACTCATGATTTGGGGTGGCTATGAAGTTGTGAATTTAACATGGTCACAAATTGCACCATCTACTGGCTTATCTATGGCAGCGATGTACGGCGCATTACCTGTTTCGGGCATCTTTATCATTTTCTACGCAATATATAACTTGTTAGATAAAGGAGAACTTGAAGCAGTTAAAGAAGCCAATCAAGAAGACGGGGGTGAGCGTGTATGACACTTGCAGCAGGTTTAGTATTGTTCATCACATTCTTCGCTTTCTTGATATTCGGCTTGCCTATCGCATTGGCTATTATTTTGAGTTCTATCATAACGTTATTAATGATATTACCATTCGATGTAACGATTATAACGGCAGCACAGCGTATGGTTACGGGCATTGATGATTTTACAATGCTTGCCATTCCGTTATTCGTCTTGGCAGGTATTATTATGAATAACGGTGGTATCGCCTTTAGATTAGTGAACTTTGCCAAAGTGTTAGTAGGTAGATTACCTGGCTCACTGGCACATACGAATATTGTAGGTAATATGCTATTTGGTTCTATTTCTGGTTCTAGTGTCGCTGCGGCGGCCGCAATGGGACGCATCATGGGACCAATGGAAGAAAAACAAGGCTATAAAAAAGAATACTCTGCAGCGGCAAATATAGCATCTGCGCCATCTGGTTTATTGATTCCACCAAGTTCACTATTGATTGTGTATTCACTTGTGAGTGGTGGCACCTCAATAGCAGCACTATTTATCGCAGGCTATATACCAGGTATCTTATGGGGCGTTGCTTGTATGATCGTGGCTTATGTTATGGCGAAGAAACAAGGTTACAGAGTATCTGAACGCATTAGTTGGAAAGATAAATTATTTTTAACATTAGATGCTTTGCCAAGTCTATTTTTAATTATCGTAGTCATTGGCGGGATTGTGTCAGGTATATTCACAGCAACAGAAGGTGCAGCAGTAGCAGTGTTATACGCTACAGTGTTATCACTAATATATAAAAGTCTGACACTCAAACAAATACCTAACGTCATCAAAGAAACGGCAGAAATTAGTGGTATGATTCTGTTCTTGATTACAGCTTCTGCACTATTTTCACTCGTAATGAGTTATACAGGACTACCTGAAGCCATTTCAAATGGCATTCTATCAATGACAGATAATCCAATCATTTTACTACTGATGATGAACGTAATTTTATTAGTCATCGGAACATTTATGGATATAACACCAGCAGTATTGATTTTCACACCGATCTTCTTACCTATTTCAGAAGTTTTAGGTTTAGATCCAATTCACTTTGGTATCTTAATTGCATTTAATTTATGTATAGGTAATATCACGCCACCAGTTGGTAGTGCATTATTTGTTGGTGCGAGTGTCGGCGGTGTTCGTGTGGAATCAGTATTCAAATATTTAGTGCCTTACTTTATCGCACTCATTATTTTATTGTTAATCGTAACGTTCATTCCGCAAATTTCATTATTCCTTCCTAAATTATTAGGATTATAGAAAAGGGGCAATAACATGGCATTAATTAATGACAATTTTTTATTAAATAATAAAACAGCAGTAAAGTTATATCAAAAGGTTAAAGATCTACCAATTTATGATTTTCACTGTCACTTAGACCCAAAAGAAATTTATGAAAATAAGAACTATGAAAACATTACGCAATTGTGGTTAGCCGGAGATCATTACAAATGGCGCTTAATGAGAGCATACGGTATAGAAGAAGGATTAATTACTGGTGATGCAGATGATTTCGATAAATTTGAAGCATTTATGAACATGTTGCCTTATTCAATCGTTAACCCAATGTATCACTGGTGTTCACTTGAATTAAAACGCTATTTTAACGAAGAAGCTGATTTAGATAAAGTGAATGTTAAAAAGCTATATAAATCTTTAAATCGTAAATTAGCGAAATCATCACATACACCTCAAAACTTAATTAAACAAAGTAACGTAGCTGTAGTTTGTACAACGGATGACCCATGTGACGATTTGGAATATCACAAATTATTAAATCAAGATAAAAAAGTAACATTTAAAGTGATTCCTACGTTCAGACCAGATAGTTACGTATTCTTAAGTGAAACAACGGTTAAAGACAAGATTAAGCAGCTTGATCAAACGATTGACGGTGAAATTAAAGTTTTAAGCAGTTATATCGAAGCACTTAAAACACGTGTTCATTATTTTAATAGACAAGGTGCAAGAAGTTCTGACCAAAGTTTTGAAAAAGCACCATTAATGTATGCGAGAACAGAAGAAGCTACGGCAATCTATGAATCCATGTTGAAGGGTGAAGCAGTTTCTGAAACGCAACAATACGAATTAGCGGGTTACATTCTAACTGAAATTAGTAAAGTATATAACGAATTAAATTGGGTCGTACAATTCCATTTAGGACCAACTAGAAATAATAATTCGAAAATGTTAGAAGTCGCAGGTACTGACAGTGGGTTCGATAGTGTAGGTGAACAACTAAGCGCTAAAACATTGAACGCGATGCTAGATCACCTTGAACAACACAATGCCCTATCAGATACGATTATTTATCCTAATAATGGTAATGATCATCTTATGGTTCAAGCTACTGCAGGTAACTTTACTAACAGCGAGCATAAAGTGCAATTAGGTGCTGCATGGTGGTTTAATGACACGAAAGAAGGCATGGAACAGCACTTAGTAGATTATGCGAACGTCGGCTTATTAGCTAAATTTGTAGGTATGCTGACAGATTCACGTAGCATGATTTCTTATACACGCCATGAGTATTTCAGAAGAATTTTATGTAATTTCTTAGGAGACAAGATTGAAAAAGGTGAGATTGCCTTATCAGATGCAACAATTGAACAAATGTTAAAAGATATTTGCTATAACAATGCAGTGAATTTATTCAAAATAGAAGGCGTTAAGGAGGTATAACGATGGAATTATCATTTCGTTGGTACGGTGAAGATGATCCAGTTACATTAGAGAACATTAAACAAATTCCAGACATGAAGCATATCGTTTCTGCAATTTATGATGTACCTGTAGGTGAGGTTTGGACAACAGAAAGAATCGCAAAATTAAAACAAACAATCGAAGCGGCAGGATTGAAATTTGAAGTCGTTGAAAGTTTACCTGTAAGTGAAGAAATTAAATTAGGTACAGATAAACGTGATGAACTGATTGAAAATTATAAGACATCATTAGTGAATTTAGCTGAAAATGGTGTTAAGACAGTGACATATAACTTTATGCCTGTCTTTGATTGGACACGTTCACAATTAGACTATGAATTATCTGATGGTTCTAATACGTTGATTTATAAACATGATCAGTTAAAAGATATTGATCCATTAACGACCGATTTAAACTTACCAGGTTGGGACGAAAGTTATTCGAGAGAAGAAATGAATCATTTAATTACATCTTATCGTGAAATATCGGATGAGCAATTGTGGGAGAACTTGAAGTACTTCTTAGATGGTGTATTACCAACTGCAATCGAACATGACATTGATCTGGCGATACATCCGGATGATCCACCATGGCCTATATTTGGTATTCCACGTATCATTAAAAATAAAGATAGCTATGAACGTTTACTTTCTATAAATGATAGTAAAAATAATGGTATTTGTTTCTGTACTGGATCTTTAGGTTCATTAGCAGAAAATGATTTACCAAGCATGATTAGAACGTTTGGCGCGCATATCCATTTCGTGCATATGCGTAACGTGAAACGACTAGATTCACATTCATTCTTGGAAACAGGTCATTTATCTAAAAACGGCTCCGTTGATATGAAAGCTGTTGTAGAAGCACTGCAAGATATTAACTTCAAGGGCACAATCAGACCAGATCACGGACGTATGATTTGGGGCGAAACAGGTAAAGCGGGTTATGGATTGTTCGATAGAGCATTAGGCGCAACTTATATTAATGGTTTAATTGAAGGAGTGAGCAAATGATGTCAAGACAATTTGAAGGAGTCAATGTAGTAATCACTGGTGCAACAGGTGTTATTGGATCAACGTTCGTCAAAGGACTTGTAGAAAAAGGTGCCAACGTTGGTATTTTAGGACGTTCTGAAGATAAAATTGTTGAGTTACAAGATGAAATTGATAAAGAAAGACAACAAACAGTCGCATTAGTGGCAAATGTGTTAGATAAAGATGCTTTAACACAAGCGAAACTTAAATATAACGATACATTTGGTGCAGTTACAATTCTGATTAATGGCGCAGGTGGTAATAACCCGAATGCCACAACAAATGATGAAATGTATGATGAACAGGGTGATAAAACGTTCTTTGATTTAACAGAAGATGGTATTGATAAAGAATTTAAATTAAATTACACAGGTACATTTTTACCGTCTCAAGTATTTGGTAAAGATGTCGTTTCATCTGAGGCAGGTACAATTATTAATATTTCATCAATGAACGCATTTACACCACTGACTAAGATTCCAGCATACAGTGGTGCAAAAGCATCTGTAAGTAACTTTACGCAATGGTTGAGTACGTACTTTGCCGGTCACATTCGAGTGAATGCAATTGCACCTGGATTCTTTGAAACAGCTCAAAATAAAGCTTTACTTAGAAATGAAGATGGTTCTTATTCAGAACGTGCTTCAAAAATTCTCTCACAAACACCAATGAATCGTTTCGGTGTACCAGAAGATATTCTAGGCACACTTTATTGGTTGATGGATAAAGAATTAAGTGGCTTCGTTACAGGTATTGTCGTTCCTGTAGATGGCGGCTTCTCGTCTTATTCTGGCGTATAGAATAGATATAAATTTTAAAATAAACTCCTTAATTCAACATTGGTTAAGGAGTTTATTTTTTGTTGCTATTTTATATGGTAAAGATGAAAAGGAATGAAATGAAAATTTATTTAAGTGTTATAAATTCACTTTTTAAAATGTCAAAAATATGATTTGAATGTTATTGATAATCCATATCAATTACTCCATAATATAAAGTATATGTAAAGAATAAATAAAATATTGAATTATAGAATAGGTGGGGTGTTGTGAAAGCATTTTTTAGCTATTACAAACCATATAAAGGTTTGTTTTTCTTAGATTTTGGTTCGGCAATTGTTGTAGGTTTGTTGGAATTAATTTTCCCGCTTATTACAAGTATATATATTGACCGTTTATTACCTACTAATCAATGGAATCTCATAGTGATTTTTGGAATTGCATTGCTGTTTGTCTTTGGAATTGTAGCGGTACTTAAATTTATCGTGACATATTGGGGACATAAGTTAGGTACGAATATAGAGCGTGATATGCGTAATGATGTAAAACAGCCCTCAAACGTTGATTTGAAGGCACTTAGTATTTTTTAATGACATAATTTTGACATAAAAATTTTAAAATAATTCTTTCGAGACGTTTTCCATGAGGTTACTAAATCTTTGGGAAGCGTCTTTTTTGTATGATTTTGTGATACTTGCATAGATGTTCATAGTTGTTTGTATATCCTTATGACGCAACCGTTCCTGAATCTCTTTGATATGTACACCTGCTTCAATTAAAAGGCTACAATGGCTATATCTGAACGAGTGAGTCGTAATATTCTTATTAATATTAGTCTGTGACATAATCGCCTGAATCCACTGTGACAACTTCTTAAAAACAAGAGGATAGCCGTTATTGTCTGTGAATATGAAGTCATTATCCACGTACAGCTCATTTTTCCATTTGTCTTGCACATTCAATTTATAATCTTGAAGCAACTTAATAACGTTAGGATCTATTGAAATTTTACCGATTGATGATTCTGTTTTTGGTGTAAGTATCTGATATTTTTTCTTATTATTGTTTGGATTGTAATAAGTCTTTGTGATACTCACTGTACTTTCTTCATAATCAATATCAGACCATTTAAGCGCCAGTAATTCACCAGCACGTAATCCGAGATATGCAAGACTTACGAACACTTCAAAGCTATTCAGTGGCTTGTGGTGGTGCTTAGCAACGCTTAGAAATTTAAATAATTCATCTTTTTCAAGAAACTTTTGTTGTAAGCTATTCTGTTCTAAATCCTCAACAGTAGGCTTAAATTTAGCCCTCTTAATTCCCTCAATAGGCGACTTAGCAATTATCTTCATATCCAACGCATACTTAAATATAAGGTTAGTTGAGCTTACAATACTAGCTACATAATTTTTACTAAATCGAGCGCTTATATCGTCCACAAACGCTTGATAGTCACGCTTAGTTATCGTTTGTATACTTCTGTTACCAAATAGCTTTTTAGCGTGGTGTATAGCCTTCTCACGTACCCTCACACTACTTACTTTTGCATCTCTACTATAGTGTTTAATCCATTCATCAGCTACATAGTTGAACGTATGAGTGGACGGTGCGATATACTCACCGTTTCTTATTTGTCTCTCAACTAATTCAGCAGCATTCTTTGCATCTGATTTGCGTTTAAATCCAGTCTTAGATATATATTCATATTTACCAGTTACAGGGCTTTTACCTAATGATATACGGTAACGCCATAATTTATTATTGAGTTGGTCATAGCTTGCCATTTAATCACCTTTAGAATTAGTATTCGTATGTTTTATATCGTTTATTTTTTTTAACATTTCTTCTTTATCTTTATCTTCAAATGGAATTGTATCAACTAGAGATTTTAATTCTTCGAACAAATCGTCAAATTCTTTTTCTTTACGTTTTAAAGTGTTCATCTCAACTTCATAATGTTTGATTTTAAAATCAGTATCAAGATTTGCTTTACTTAATTTTTCTTTTATTAAATTTTCTAAACCAATGGAATCGTTATAAGTTTTCACAAAATCTTTATTAAATCCCTTAGATACCAAAGAGTTATATTCATCTTCAAATATCAAAATGTTAAAAAAGAATTTCCCAGAATTTTGAAGAGAATTACTTGTTTTAGTAACACTAAGATTGGTATCAAATTCAAATTCTAAACCGCCTATTTCATATATTAATGAAACTATAACACTCGAATTTTCACTTGTAATTTTATGGTTAGTTGTCACTGGTATTTTTTGTAATAAAACATTTTTAAATTTAACTTCTACAGGCGAATACACTAGCAATTCACTCATATCAATATCAAAGAAATTACATAATTGGTTAATAGTTTCATATCGTATGCTTTGGTTATCATTTCTTATTAAAGACAGTAATGTAGGTCGAGTGATACCAGTTTTAGAAGCTACCTCGCTTTGAGTTTTATTATTTTCTTCCATTAATTTGTTTAAAGTACATATAATCATTTCCTCACCTCTTACATCATTATGAATGTTTTCTTTACAAAAATCCACAAATATTGAAAAAAACTTGCACTTATTTTATTTATGTGGTTTAATTATATTTGTAAAGCAATCCTTCAAATATTCAATTTTTTGAATGAATGCAATTCAGTTAGATTGGAGGTATAAAAAATGAGTATCTATATTAAATACCATTATTTAAAGAAAGTCATGTTTTTAAAAGGTTATAATCTTTCGCAATTAGCAATCGAAACTGATGTGAGCCTTTCATACATGAGTTTAATAATGAATGGTAAACGTAATCCGAGCGCAAAATTAGCGAAAAAGATTTCAAATGTATTAGATGTCGAAATAAAAGAACTATTCGAATTTGAACAAAAGGAGGCGTAACACATGTTTAATATCGGCATTGATGAAGATGAAGCACGTGAGTTGCTACAGCAAGCAATTGATGAACGTGTAGAAGAATTGGCAAAAGAGAAATACTTTATGACCTATAACGAATTATCCAAATATCTTAATTTATCAAAACCAACTATTGATGATTTGCTAATCAAAAACGGAATGAAATATTTTCGTGTAGGTAGCACATACCGTTTTAAGAAGTCTGATGTAGATGATTTCATGGATCACATTACTTCGCAGATGGATATTACTAACAACGATTTAAAAAGTTTAAAGAAGGTGAATACAAAATGAAATTATTTAATAGCTTAATTATAGCAAGCTCATTGACATCATTTGCAGTAGGTTATGTGACGGAGGATATATTTAATAGTTTGGCTTTATACACACCACTAGCGTTTACATCATGGGCTATAACAGAATGGTTTAACGATAGAAAAATTAGAAAACAATTATTGGAGGAAAAATAAGATGAATTATTCAGAAAAAGTACAAGAAAGTGTTGGGTTCGCAGATTTGAGAAATAAGGTTCAGAGCGTTCTCGACTATATCGGAATGGAATCATCAGAATTGGAAGATGAAAGAGAGTATGCAGTCAGAAATAACGAGCCTATATATCACCAAGCTATTAATAACAACATTAAGCAAAATTATGTAATTGAAAGCACGTTACTAGCTATTAGAAGAGATATTGAGAACATGCACGATGATATTCAAATTAATATTAAGCAAGAAAAAAGCGCTACTGATGAAAGTTTGGCGACTGAATCAGATAACGCGTAAGAAATGAATGTTAAAGAAACTTTATGTATTTCAATTATAGCAAAAATTACGTTATGTATCTACAAATTTAGAAAAAAAGGGGGCTTTATGTGGCTATAACAACATTAGATAAAATTATAGAAGTAAACGAAGAAGAAATACCAGAAGAATTGAAACAACTTGATAAATGGGTACTGTGGCGAGCTGAATGGATAGAAAAACAACAAGTATATAGTAAAGTCCCATATAGCACAGAAGGTCATAAAGCAAGCTCTACAAATGCTAATACATGGCTCGAATTTCAAGATGTCATTTCACTTTGTGATAGTGACGAACAATATAATGGCATAGGTTTTGTATTAAGTGATGATGATAATTACATTTGTTTGGATATAGATGATGCAGTCAATCCTGATACAGGTCAATTACAAACTGATCTAGCAATAGAAATGACTGAATTAACCTATTGTGAGTTGTCGCCTAGTGGAACAGGGCTACATTGTTTCTTTAAAGGTGTATTGCCAGATAAACGCAAAAAGAAACGTAAAGATTTAGATATTGAATTATATGATTCAAGTAGATTTATGACAGTTACAGGTCATACCATCGGACAAAGCGAAATTTGTGATGAGCAAGAAACTATTAATAATATTGTTGAAAGATATTTTAAAATGGAAGAATCGCAAAATACAATCACATATGACCCTAATCATAAAAGTAATTTATCTGATGAAGAAGTGTTAAATATCATGTTGAAATCTAAATCTAAAGATAAAATTAGTGATTTGTTAAAGGGGCATTTTGAAAAACATTTTGATAGCTCTAGCGAAGCAGTACAAAGTTTACTACACTATTTGGCTTTCTATACTGGTAAAGATAAGGTACAGATGGAACGTATATTCACAGACTATAATAACTTAACTGATAAATGGGATAGTAAGCGTGGTAGTACAACGTGGGGGAAATTAGAACTGGATAAAGCTATTAGTAATCAAAATGAAGTGTATAAAAAATTAACAGATGATTTCAAAATAAATTTAGTTAAATCACGAGTAATCAAAAAGAAATCATGGTGGATTTATCCAGAAGGTGACACAAACAGAAAACCAACGTTCGCTCATACAGTTATGGCTGAATACGTGTTACAAGAATATAAATTTGTAAGATATCCAGACGCTGACGGTGAAATTTATATCTATAATCCTCAAAGTGGTATTTATGAAATAGATAAAACTGGGCGTAAAACACGTGAGATTATCAGAAGTTTAGAAATATTAAAAGATAACGCAGTGAAGGAAGTACGTAACTATATTATTGATACTTGCAAAATTCAAACTGAAGTTAATTCTAATTATGTAGCTGCTAAAAATGGACTAATTCACTATAAAACGAAAGCATTTAAAGAATTTACACCAGACATTTTTATTATCGACAAACTACCGACAGCATATAATCCAGATGCTTACGATGAATTTATAGATCAAACTATAAATAAAGTGTCGTGTGAGCATGAAGAAACCATCAAAAACATTCACGAAATGTTTGCGCAGGTATTATATCCAGAATTGCTTATCGACCAAATACTGTATCTATTGGGTACTGTGGCAGATAACGGGAAATCAACTGTACAACATATGATAAGTGCGACTTTTGATTCTGGAGGTCAAATATCATCAGTTAGCCCACAACGTTTAGCAAATAATAATTTTGCAGGTTCAAGTGTATACGGAAAAATGGCAAATATTGTTGATGATTTACCAAATATTGAAATTGAGGACAGTGGAAATATCAAAGCTGCCGTTACTGGAGGATATCTCGAAATAGAAGAAAAGGGTAAAGGTAGCCGTTCTGTCCGAATGCAAACACCTTTTATAATTGCGAGTAATCACTATCCTAAATTTAAAGAAAGTGGCCAACAAATAAATAAACGTTTGCACATTATACCATTTGAACACAGTTTTAAAGATGAAGAAAGATTATCTGTTTCTGAAAGTACTAATAAAATTTATAGTGAAAGTGCTAAAGAGTACGTATTGAAATTAGCTATCGACACACTAGCCGAAATGTTACAACGTTCTGGATCACGTATCACTAAAAATGAGCGTTCAGATAGAACTATGGAAACGTTTAAAGATAATAACAATCCGTTGAGCGAGTACCTAGAAAATCGAGATTTAAACTACTTTTTAAACACACCAGACACAGACACATACACAGACTATAAAGCATGGTGTAGTAGTAATTATGTAAGAAACCCAATAGATAAATCTGATTTCAGAACATTAATCGAGAATGAGTTAGGCGTTGTTTGGAAAAAATCAGTTCGATATATCATTAGTGGTAAAGAAGTTGTTAGAGCTGGATTTAAGAAAAAATAATAAAATGTAGCGAAAAATGAAGGTAATTCTACAAAAACTACACATGCGCTACACGCTTGAAGTCAGTCACACCAACAGGTTAAAGGATTATTGTAGCTGTAGCGTAGTTTTTTATCAAATGAATATATTTATAGTAACAAAATATATATAAATATATTGAGCGAGTATAGAAATTTGTAGTTTCGCTACGAAAAACGCTGTAAACGTTGATGTGAAAGGGCTTAGAGATGTAGCGTGATTGTAGCTTTGTAGCGTTAAAATGCTACAAGATATAAAAAGGGAGATTTTAATATGACTATAACTGAAATTGAACATAATATCTTTGAACGTATGGTTAAAAATAATAATTTTAAAAACAATGTGGAGGTTAACCAAGAAACATTTAAATCTGGTTTATTAAAAATATTAGTGAATAGTTCCAAAAAAATCGACTCTAATTTTATTTTAGAACTGTTAAAATTAGCAGATAATGATTTCTATATTTTGCCGCTTGGTAAAACCATACAACTATTTACAAAAGATTTTAAAGGGACTATAGCGTTTAATTTGCGTAGACCTAACGAGAATCACGCTGAATGTTTTAATGTTCCACTAATGATAGAAGTAGATGCTTTACATTCAAACAAAAAAGGTCATGGTAAGCAACTAATGAACAGTGTGATAAAAATTGCTGACACAATAAACGTTCCAGTTTGTTTATGGACTGAAACTCAAAAAAATACACGATATTTTAAAAAGTACACTTTCAAAACTTACGGAAAAAGAGGGGAAAGAAATGAAGAATTATTGATTAGAAAAAGAGTACCATTTAAATAAATAACACTAAATTTAATCTCAAATGTAGAAGCGCTTCGACATTTAAAGATATTCAAGACATTTTATATCTAAATAGGGTATAAACCCTTGACAAACATGGAATTGTATACCCTGATGTGGTATAATATAGATGAATATAAGTATAAAAAGTATATCAAGTATAAAAATTAATAAAAGTAGGTGAGCAAGTGCCGAAATGGATAGATAAAATGCTAGGACTAGAACAATATAAGGAACAACAGACGAAGAATTTTGAAATGTTGAGTGGTGGTTTTCAATCACTATCATCGTTTACAGGACAAGCATATGACAATGATATATACCGTTCAGCAGTAGATGCAATCGCACGACACGTTGCTAAGTTAAGTGGTAAGCATGTGATTGATAATTCTAAAAATGAAACGAAAAATTCTAAATTAAATAGATTATTACAAGATAGACCGAATCCATATATGAGTGGTTACGATTTCTTGTACAAGATTACAACACAATACTTTTTATACAATAACGCTTTTATATTAGTACAAAAGGATAATCGAGGTAACTTATCGGGGCTATACCCACTTACACCGAATAGTGTTGAGTTTGTGGTAGATGGTGCAGGCGAAGTATATATCAAATGTCTGTTCAAAGAAGGTAAGATTGTTCACTTCCATATATCAGAGGTGGCAATATTACGCCGACACTTTAACAGTAACGAGCTACTAGGCGATAGTAACGATGCGATTATGGGAGCCTTAGAATTGGCACATACGCAAAATCAAGGTCTGCAAGAAGCAATTAAAAACTCGGCTCAAATACGTGGCATTGTGAAATACAACCAAGCATTAAGTCCAAGTAAGTTAAAAGAAGCTAAAGAAGAATTTATGAATAATTATTTTTCAATGGCTAATAATGGCGGCGTGGTGCCAATAGATCAGTCAATGGATTACCAACCGTTAAATGTATCAGATGTGCAAATAGACACGTCACAGGTAGATGCAGTTAAACAAAAGATATACGACTATCTCGGTATTAATGAATCAATTGTGACTGGTAACTATAACGAAGACCAATGGCAAGCATTTTTCGAGTCTATCGTCGAACCTTTTGCGATACAAATATCATCAGAATTAACTGAAAAGATATTTAGTGAACGTGAAAAGGCGTTTGCGAATCGTATTGTATTTGAATCATCTAAATTACAGTATGCAAGTAATAAATCGAAAACGAATGTTATTAAAGAATTGTTACCGTTGGGCGTACTCACGATTAACCAAGCGTTGGATTTACTCAACTTACCTAATGTAGAAGATGGGGACGAACGTATACAGTCACTTAATTATATTGAAAAGACGCTAGCTAAGAATTACCAAATGGGAGATAAGGGGGATAACACCGATGAAGGAAATTAGATCAGCAGAAATACAAGCAGAAACCAATTCAGATGATGAAATGATTCTTGAAGGTACAGCAATTGTATTTGATAAACCTGCACTTATTAATACACCAAATGGCAGTTATACCGAAGTTGTGAAACGTAATGCGCTGGACGGATTGAAATTCAATGACACACGTCTTTTAGTGTCACATGATGTTAATCGTCTACCATTAGCTAAATCACCGAAAACGATGGATATATGGAAAGATGATGCAGGTATGCATTTTAGGGCTAGGTTGGCAAACACTAGTGAAGCACGTTCCGTATATGAATCTATCAAACGTGGTGATTTAGGTGGCGTGTCATTCGGATTCACTGTATCAGACGGCAGTCAATACGATGTTGAAAGACGAACACGCACGATAACTAAAATTGATAAAGTATTAGAGTTTTCTGTAGTAAACTTTCCTGCTTATTCAGAAACATCTGTAGAAGCTCGAAATCAAATACAAGATGCAGAAATCAGACAGCAACAAATTAACCAAGCAAAAATTAACTTAAATAAGTTATTTACAAAGGAGATTAAATAATATGACTTTTAATACAGTACAAGAAGCATTTAACCATTATAGAAACTCAAGTTTAGAAGAAATCGAATCACGTGCAGGGGAAATTAAAGGCACAATCGAGAATGACCCTGATGCAGATGTTACAAAATTAAATGTAGAAATCGAAGGCTTAAACCAAGCTAAAGCAAATATTCAAGATAAAGGAAATAATGAAGGTAAAGGAGATGGCAACGTGGAAAATCGTTCATACAACCCAATTACAGGTGGACAAATCAGAGGACAGCAAGAAATCAATAAGGATACTATTTTTGAATCTAACGAATATCGTTCAGCATTCTTTAAAACAATGTTAGGACAAGACTTATCAAATATCGAACAACGTGCATTTAATACAGCACAAGAGGTTGAAACACGTGCCGAAGGTTTTGCATCTTCAAGTAATTCAAGCGCAGTTTTACCAGAACAAACGTTAAATGAAGTAATTTCTAAAGCACGTAAACAAGGTGGATTAATTTCACATGTACGCAACTTTAATATTCCGACTAAGATTCGTATCCCAATTGGTACACCGTCATCAATGGCTAACTGGCACGTTGAGGGGCAAGAAGTACAAGCAGAACGCCCTGATACTGTGAATATTCAATTTGAAGGCAATGAGATTGTAAAAGTATTCTCAATCAGTGTGAAAGCTCAAACAATGAGTATTTCAGCATTTGAACAATATCTTGTTCAAGAATTAACGCAAGCAGTCGTGGAAACAATCGACTATGCACTTGTGAACGGTACAGGTACAGAACAAGGTCAAGGCATCTTAACTGGTATCACATGGGACACATCAAACACTGTAGAGCTTACAGGTGCATATACAGACTTCACAAAAGCATTAGCGTTAATGCAACGTGGATATAATGCAGGTGCTAAATTTGCTATGAGTAACGCAACTTTATATAACACTGTATACGGTGTGATGGACGCAAACCAACGCCCAATATTTATCCAAGATGCTCAAAATGAAAGTGTTGGCTATATCTTCGGCAAAGAGGTAATCCTAGATGACCATATCGAAGATGGCACGATTCTATTAGGTAACTTCCAATATGCAGGCTTTAACTTACCACAAGGCATTGCATTAGAGAAATCAACTGAATCATCATTCCGTAGTGGCTTGATTGACTTTAGAGCAATGGCTATTGCAGATTGTAAGCCATTAGTAGATGAAGCATTTGTTAAGTTAGCAGCAGCTACACCAGAAGTCTAATATATAACAGTTAGGGCATCAGTTAAAGCTGGTGTCCTTTCTTATAAGGAGTGAGTACATGATTATAACAATAGAAGAAGGGCGCAATGCTTTGCGTATAGATGGTGATTACAATGATGATATTATAACGCCATTGATAGAATCGATACCAGACTACTTATACTTAACGACTGGTAAAGATTGGGACGATGGAGAACTATCGAATCCATTAGCACAAACAACAGCTAAGTTTATATTGCAGTTATGGTTCGACCCACAGACACAGGACAGTATGAGGCTTAAACGTACAATAGATGGCTTATTGGTATCATTAACAGCATTAGGACGCTCATACGATGGCTAGGAGTATAAACGAATCCTTTTACAAGTCCAGTAAGTGGGAGAAGTGCAGATACGGTTATATGTCGTCACAGCATTTTATATGCGAACGATGTGGAGGACTTGCGACAATTTGCCATCATAAAGTTTGGTTGAATCAATCCAATGCGAATGATCCAATGGTAACTTTGAATTGGGATAATCTCGAAGCATTATGTCAAGACTGCCATAACAGAGAGCATTTCCAAGTGTCAGCAACTCGTGAAGATTTAAAGTTTGATAGTAATGGAAACTTAACAAAGAAATAATTTATAAAAATAAAAATTAATTTTATGAAAATATTTAGTCCCCCCACTTTTAATTTTTGAAAAAGGTAGCTCGGGGAACGAGGTGGGGAGTTAATTTCTCCTCCACACGATATTTAGAATATTTAAAGGTATAAAAAGTATACTAAAAGGAGAATTATATGAAAAAATTATATAAATCAATTAACTTAGAAGATTTTAAAGCACAAATTGACCAAGAAGAAAACATCAATAAACCAGTGGCATATGATCTACTGGAAGAATTAACATTCATGAAAGAAACAATGGACGAGCTTAAAGCTACCGTACAGCTTCATGGTGCCACGTATATATTCAAACAGGGAGAACAAGAGTATCTCAAAGAAAACCCTGCTATGAAGTCTTACAATGCCACTGTGACGAAGTACAACGCAACACTAAAACAACTCTTATCCTTACTACCTGAACAGTCTGATGAATCCGATAAATTTATGGACTTTGTAAGCAATGCCTAATGAAAATACACCGTTTGATTCAGCTGAACTAAACGGATCAAACAACTACATTGAACAGTATTACCAAGAAATAGAAAGTGGTAATATTACTGTTTCAAATAGAGTTAAGAAACAATATCAGAAACTCGTTCAGGATATGAAAGACCACCCGAAATACAAATTTGATGAAGCTAAATCGAATCGAGCAATACAATTTATAGAAATGTTTTGTAGGCACTCAAAAGGTGAGTTAGCTGGTAAGCCTTTGATATTAGACTTATTCCAGAAAGCCTACATTTCGGCTCTCTTTGGATTTGTGGATAAAGAAACAGGCTACAGGCGTTACACTGAATCATTTTTCTTTGTCGGTCGTAAGAATGGTAAGACAACTATGTTGAGCGCAATTGCATTGTACATGATGATTGCAGACGGTGAAAGTGGCGCAGAAGTGTATTCTGTGGCATCTAAGCGTGACCAAGCAAATATACTATTCGACCAAGCACATGAAATGATTAAGCAAAGCCCTGATTTAAATAAAAATATTCGTAAGCGTAAGAGTGATTTATATTTCGCTCACAATTTCAGTAAGATGCAATCGTTAGGTAAAAATTCTAACTCACTTGATGGGCTTAATGCTCATCTTGTGGTTATTGACGAATTGCACTCAATCCAAGATAGAAATTTATACGAAGTAATGAAACAGTCACAGTCAGCACGTACACAGCCTTTACTAATCATGATTACAACAGCAGGCACACATCGTGGCACAATATTTGATGACTTGTACGAGTACGCTTGTAATGTGGTAGATGGTAATTTTGAAGATGATAATTTCTTGCCTATTATGTATGAGTTAGATCATAAGGCAGAATATAAAATGCCTGATAGATGGCAAAAGTCCAATCCTGCATTAGGTGTATCTAAAAAAGTTGATGACTTAGAGCGCAAGGTGGCACGTGCCAAGAATAATCCTAATGACTTAACGGGTATCTTAACAAAAGATTTCAATATACGTGAAGTAACCAATAGTGCATGGCTTACGTTTGAAGCTATCAATAACGAAAGTACATTTGATATTAAAGACTTTGCAGGTACTTATGCGATTGGAGGAGCAGACCTTTCAATCACTACAGATTTAAGTTGTGCCACATTATTATTTATAGACCCTGAAACTGAAATAAGATACGTTCATCAAATGTATTGGTTGCCTGAGGACAACCTCAGAAAGCGTGTAGACGAGGATAAGATACCGTATGACAAATGGCATGAACAGGGATTATTAAGGCTATGTAGTGGCAATACAATCGACTACAGCGACATCACAGACTGGTTCCTAGAAATGTTAAATGACTTTGATATTACGCCACTGTGGATATATTACGATAACTATTCGGCTAGGTATTGGGTAGATGAAATGGAAGCATACGGTTTTAAATTGGTTCGTACACCACAAGGGGCTAAAACATTAAGTTTACCAATGCAGAATATGGGCGCAGATTTAGAGAAGCATAAAATCAATTATAATAATAATCCAATATTGAAGTGGTGCTTGACTAATACAGGTGTAGAAACAGATAGGAACGGAAACATCGTACCTATTAAGAATCAATCACCAAAACGTAGAATAGATGGCACAGCGTCCATGTTAGATGCTTATGTAGGATTGTTTGATAGTTACGAGCAATTCTTGAGGGCGATGTAGCGAAACACGACTTCAGAGTCCAAATTTGGGCTTTGATAGAGAATCTACATTTGGATTGTCTGAATTAACGAGTCCGTATTTGGCTCGGTTAAAATGTAGAAGCGCTTCGATATTCAGAGTCCTTAAAGTTAAGGAATCACACGGCTCAATTATTAGTTTTGGTCGGACAAAAAAGTTTAACCAATATGTAAAAGTACACGGTCAAAAAAGGGCGCGTACTATTGCTCAAAAAAGTAACGGCAAACGGACAAAAAAGTCCGTATGTAAAATTATGGTACGTATCAGAATTTCAAATTACTCGCATGCGAGTAAAATACGACGACGTCGTCGCAAATGTTTTGTCGACAAAACAAATTCATGTACGTACACGAATTTCAAATCTTTCGACGTCGAAAATATATAAGTGAGGTGAAACAAATGGCATATCATTTTAATAACAGGATTAAAGTATATAAAGAAGTAAGCAGTGGACCACTTCCCGGTGCAAATGGAGAAGAAATTATAGGTCGTCCGTGGGCAGACATTAAGACGTTAAAAGGTTCTGAATACAATTACGAAGGTGTGACTGCTAGTGAGCAACCTACACGCTTTATTATTCGTTACCGTGAAGGCATAGACACTACACAACGTATCAAGTGGGGAAATAAAGATTATAATATTCATTCAGTAACTAATGATGATGGAAGAAATCAAACGCTAACTATATTTGCTAAAGCATTTTCTTAGTATAGTAAAAGTGGTAAAATCAAAATAGAGATTTTCAATCTTTCGCCAACCTCTACCTTAATTCAGGGTAGGGGTATTTTTCCGTTCTGTGAGAGCGTCTGTATTGCATCGAGAAATGATAAAGTGGATATTGATACACAAAAAACCACTAGGTGATAAGCCTAGTGGTGGGAACTAATCAAAGGTCATTCTCCACAAATAAATGAAATCTCACAAATCACATTATTATAGGAAATATGCCAATTGAAATTCAAAGACAAGTTTATTATAACATATAACTATAGATATTGGTATTTTTGATAGCTTTTAGTTATGAGTAATATTTTATAATTTAGTGTATAATTGGGGTATTAAAGATAAGGGGGAATTATTAATGGGTTGGTTAAATGAATTAGAAAAAGGTTCTGTTGAAAATATATGTGGTTCATTATTTCTTTCTAATAATCGTACTTTTGATAGCTTAAACTATTCGTTAATGGGATCTAAATATACCGATGAAGATATGACATTAGTAGTAGATGGTTTAATTGCAGAAGGATACATTAAATTTGAAGATGGAAGATTTGTAGACGTTGGTAACGCTCAACAAAAATTAAAAGACAGAGGTTTTTTACACAAAATAAACATTGATTAAAGTGATTCCTTATAAGTTTTGTCATGACATAATTGTGACATAATGGAATGGAAAAACTAAAAATAATGGCACGTGTGAGAATATAAAACGTTGATTTAATAGGCTTTTATACATTCATTAATGGTGATTTAGGCATATACATGATATGCGTAATGATTTATATAGTCATATTCAGAAATTGAATTTTAAGTATTTTGATAACCAAAAATCTGGAAAGCTCATTGGTCGACTGACGAATGATTTGATGGATATTGGTGAGGCTGCCCATCATGGTCCCGAAGATGTATTTTTATCTATCATGACGCTGATTGGTGCATTTGTCATCATGTTAACGATTGATGTGAAATTAGCACTCATTACGTTTTGTGTGGTGCCTATTGTTTTTATCTTGGCTATTTTTTTCAGTCAAAAAATGTCTCGTGCATTTAAGAACCTATTTACAAATGTGTCACGTTTTAATGAATTAATCGCAGATAATGTGGGGGGCATAAGACTTGTACAGGCCTTTACAAATGAAAAACATGAGCAAACGAAATTTAGAAATATAAACGATAATTTTAGAGCTACAAAATTAAAAGCATATAATTATATGTCTTGGAATATTACAATTAGTCATATTGCCCAAAATCTGACATTAATTATTGTGTTAGTAGTAGGAAGTTATTTTGTGTTGAATGGTGATTTATCTTATGGTGGTATCGTTGCATTTATCATGATTACGAATGTACTCTTTAAACCATTACAACAAATTAATATGATTATAGAGCTATTTCCAAAAGCAATTGCAGGATTTAAAAACTTTAGCGAAATATTAAGCATTACTCCAGAAATACAGGATGCACCAGATGCGATTCAAATGCCGAGTGATCCTAAGACGATTCAATATAAAGATGTAACATTTGGATATGGCGAAACACCAATTCTAAAAAAACTAAATTTAGATATTCAGCATGGTGAGAAGATTGCATTGGTTGGACCGAGTGGTAGTGGTAAAACGACAATCAGTTCTTTATTGCCGAGATTTTATGAAGTAGATGACGGTGATATCTTAATTAATGGCCAAAGCATCAAATCGATTCAGTTAGCATCACTACGTGCAGAAATTGGTGTCGTACAGCAAGATGTATTCCTCTTCTCTGGTACTTTAAGAGATAATATTGTATATGGCCATTTAGAAGCTAACGAAACTGCAATATGGGACGCAGTTAGAAATGCGCAATTAGAAACATTTATCGAAGACTTACCCTTTGGTTTGGATACACTCGTAGGTGAAAGAGGTACGAAATTATCTGGTGGACAGAAACAGCGTATTTCCATCGCTAGAATGTTTTTAAAAGACCCGTCTATTATTATTTTAGATGAAGCTACAAGTGCGTTAGATATAGAAACAGAAAATAAAATTCAATTGGCATTTAAAAAGCTGTCTGAAAATAGAACATCGCTCATTATTGCGCATCGTTTATCAACAATTAAAGACGTAGACCGTATTATCTTTATCAAAGATGGCGAAATCTTAGAAGAAGGTAGTCACGAAGTATTAATGCAACAAAATGGACACTATAAACAACTTTATTTATCACAGTTTAATGAAGTTGAAACGTTTTAAAATGTTTTAATGTGATTATAATAGTGAGTATTATGGGGGCGGGCAAACGAAATCAAATTATGATTTCTATCCCGCTCCCTTGTATTTTTAGAGAATCTTAATTATGATTTAAGAAAGCGCTTTCTTTCGTATGGGAAGATCTGGAGGGTTAAAGTATGGCTTACAGTATAGGGATAGATTTTGGAACAGGTTCAGGTAGAGCCTTTCTTATAAATACAGAGAATGGTGAAATTGTAGAGCAATTTATTAAAACATATACACATGGCACGATAGAAGGAGAACTTGATGGTCAAAAACTACCTCAAAGTTATGCATTACAAAATGCGAATGATTATATGGAAGTCATTGAAGAAGGCATTCCAGCTATTTTAGCAAAAACACAAATTGCGCCAAACGAAATTGTCGGTATCGGTATAGATTTTACATCGTCAACTGTGGTATTTGTGGATGGAAATATGGAGCCTATTCATAATAAGGAAGGATTTAAAGATAATCCACACGCTTACGTTAAATTATGGAAGCATCATGGTGCGCAAGACGAGGCAGATGTATTATTTAAGACTGCACTTGAAGAGAAGAATCGTTGGTTAGGCTTTTATGGCTTTAATGTGAGTAGTGAGTGGATGATACCTAAGATTATGGAAGTAAACAATAAGGCGCCTGAAGTGATAGCTGAGAGTGCGTATATCATGGAGGCGGGGGACTGGATTGTCAATCGACTCACTGATCAAAACGTCAGATCAAATTGTGGCTTAGGGTTTAAATCGTTTTGGGAAGCGGACACAGGATTCCATTATGATTTGTTTGATAAAGTAGATAATGATTTATCTACTATTGTAAGAGAGAAAGTGGAAGCACCGGTCGTTAATATAGGTGAAACTGTAGGTAAGGTTAGTCAGACAATGGCAGATAAACTGGGACTTTCACCAGAAACGCAAGTTAGTCCATTTATTATAGATGCACATGCAAGCTTATTAGGGATAGGTTCAGAAAGAGATAAAGAAATGACTATGGTTATGGGCACAAGTCCATGTCATTTAATGCTTAATAAAGAACAACATAAGGTGCCTGGTATTTCTGGTTCAGTTAAAGGTGCCATTATTCCAGAACTTTATGCATACGAGGCAGGACAAACTGCTGTAGGTGACTTATTTGAGTACGTGGCGAAACAAACGCCGTATGATGATGTCAAAGAGGCGAAGTTACGCGATATTTCAATTTTTGAATTATTAAATGAAAAGGCCGCTAAACTATACCCTGGCGAAAGTGGACTTATCGCATTAGATTGGCACAACGGCAATAGAAGTGTACTTAGTGATAGTAATTTGAAAGGTTGCTTATTTGGCATGGGATTACATACGAAACATGAAGAAATTTATCGTGCGTACATGGAGGCAACCGCATTTGGTACTAAAATGATTATGCAACAGTATGAAGGATGGCATATGGAAGTGGATCATGTATTTGCTTGTGGTGGTATTCCTAAAAAGAATACATTACTCATGGATATCTATGCGAACGTGCTGAACAAACGAGTGACGGTTATTGATAGCGAATATGCACCAGCAATTGGCGCAGCTATTTTAGGCGCAATATGTGGTGGGGCGCATACGGACTTTAGTGAGGCGGTCGAAGCAATGAAAGAACCCGTATTATATACTGTTGAACCTCAACCGGATAAAGTGGAAATCTATAAAAAGTTATTTAACGCATATCAATCACTGCATGACTTACATGGCTATAAAAAAGCGAGCATTATGCGTGATGTTGCAAAATTGATGTAAGAGAATTAAATGTTTAATTAAAATAACCCAGAAGTAATATATCAGTGATGATACGTTACATCTGGGTTATTGTTATAAATAAATTTAGCCTGAAATGAAACTTGTTATAGCATCGATAAAACTATAGATACCTAAGAAGGAAACGGTTAAAACAACGAGTCCTCCGATAATATTGAGCCAAAGTGTATTTACAAAGCGGCCCATTAGATTTTTCTTATTAATAATAATAAAGATAAGTATTGCAATAATAGGTAAAATCATACCATTTAACGCTTGCGCAATAAGTAAGACTTGAAGCGGTTCAAAACCAAGTGCTGAAGTAATAATTCCAATAATGATAATCACAACAAAGACAAGTTTGTATTTCTTGCTTTGCATGCCGCCTTTCCAACCGAGTAGACTACTAATTGTTGCAGCGGCACCCGTTGGAGAAGCAATGGCTGATGACAGACCTGCAGCGAATAACCCAACACTAATCACTATAGGTGCAGCATCGCCAAGAACAGGTTCTAACGGTCCAGCAAGTTGAATGACACTTGATACTTCTTCACCTTTAATTAAAGTGGCTGCTGAAATTAATATTGCAGCAGAAATCACACCACCGACAGTAATTGAAATAATTGTATCCCAACGTGCAAATTTCAACTCCTTAACACCATTAAAACGTTCGTGTACAGCTGTTGAGTGGATAAAAAAGTTATATGGCACAACGGTTGTACCGATTAGAGCGATAACAGTAAGAATAGAACCATCTGGTATTGTTGGAATGAAGGCACCTTTTAAAATGCCCATAACATCTGGTTTTATAACAATCATCGTAGTGATAAATATTGCGCCCATGATAACCATAAGTACAAGCATAACTTTTTCTAAAAATTTATAGTTACCAAATAATCCAATGAGTAATATAATAACGCCGATAACTGGAGCAACCCAATTCTCAGGTAAATTAAGTAAGTAAGATGCCCCAAGTGAGGTACCAATCAAGTCACCACTAATATAGGCAGCACACCCAATGGTTACAGCAATGAGTGTGAACCACACGATGATTAGCTTACCAATTTTATTAGAAAATAAATCTTGAATTGCTTCACCTAAGCCTTCACGTGTAACGAGAGATAAACGAATAATCATTTCTTGTAACACGATCGTGGCGATGATTGAAAAGACAACTGCCCATAGTAAACTATAGCCAAATCCTGCGCCACCTTGAGTCATGGTTGTTACTGTACCAGGGCCAATGAATGAAGCAGTGATAATCATACCAGGGCCAAGCGATCGTAAAATCTTACCCGCGTGTTTAAACATTTAACCACTCCTCAGATTATTTTAATTTATTTAAATAAGCGACGTGGCCAGCAAGTACATATAATACTGCTGTAGAAACGAAATGGGCAGAATTCTGATTGGCATCTTTCATAGGATAAACTTCTACATAATCCATACCACATAGGCCGAGCGCACCAAATTCGTGAATCATCGTTAATAATTCATAGGACGTTAGACCATTACCATCGACAGGACCACCTGGATTATAAGCAAAATCCAATACGTCACTACATATTGTTAAATATACGACATCTACATCGGCACTTGCTTGAGCGTAGATGTCACGGGCAAACTGTTTTATATTATTTGATTCACGGATATCATTGATTGTTATCGTTACGGCACCAGCTTCTTCAGCGTAACGTCCTGTTGATGGATGATTTCTAGGACCGTGAATACCAGTGTGAATAATGCTTTCGTTACGTACACCGTCTGTTTCATAAAGTCTCATGAAAGGTGTATTACGGGCATAAGCTTCACCCTCATAATCTGGCATATTATCATAATGTGCATCTAAATGAATGATGCCGACTTTTTTACCAGTTTCTGTTAATGATTTAAGAATAGGATAAGTGACACCGTGTTCGCCGCCAAAGCCAACTAAGAATTTTTCGCTTTCCCATAGTTTTTTAGTGAAATCTGTAATGTTGTCATAGCTTTCTTTATTGTCATGAGCGACAAATGGCACATCACCGACGTCCCCCATAGATAAGTGTTCACTAATATCAATGTGGTTTAGTTCTGGTAGATATTGACTGTAACGTGCAGAGGACAGTCTAATTTGCTTTGGACCAAGTTCTACACCTGTATAATCTCCCCAAGTGCTTTCGCCTTCAAAAGGTACTCCATATACAATTACATCTGTATCTAAAGTATTTGATTGATTTAAATTTTTACTATTTAAAAAACATGGTGTATTCCCATAAATGTTATTTTTCATAATTTATATCCTCCCCTTTATTGTAGATAATTATATAGAGTATTTTTTTATTTTTCAAATAAATCAGAAAATTCGCTGATTTAATAATTCGAAATATATATAAATTAGAGGATTATTTATAAATTTTTATTAGATTATGAAGATGAAAGGGTGGATGAAAAGGATTAGGAAGGTTTGTTGAAAGCTGTATAGATAAATATAATAATAAAAAGCCACACCAATGAAGGTGTAGCTTTTGAAAAGACAATGTTTATTACATTGATATATTGTGATAATTTATGCCCAACCACGGAAACGTGTAGCTTCAGCTGTACGTTTGATACCTACAACATAGGAAGCTAAACGCATATCCAATTTTCTACTTTCAGCTAAGTCATAGATTTTATTGAATGCTTCTACCATTTTTTCACGGAGTAGACTGTTTATTTCTTCTTCAGACCAATAATAGCCTTGATTATTTTGAACCCATTCGAAGTAAGAAACAGTTACACCACCAGCACTCGCAAGTACATCAGGTATAAGTAACACACCACGTTCTGTTAATATACGTGTCGCTTCTTTTGTCGTAGGACCATTCGCTGCTTCTGCAACGATGCTTGCTTTAATGTCATGTGCGTTTTCTTCAGTAATTTGATTTGATAATGCAGCTGGGATAAGAATATCACAGTCGACTTCAAATAATTCTTTATTAGGGATGACGCCCTCAAATAAGTGTGTAACATGGCCATGTTTTTCTTTAAGCTCTACAAGCTCGTCAACATCTAAACCATCTGGATCATGTAAAGCGCCATAACTTTCAGAAATAGCTACAATTTTTGCTCCCATATCATGTAAGATTTTGGCAATAAAACTACCAGCGTTACCAAATCCTTGAATCGCAACACGAGACCCCTTGATATCAATGTTTCTACGTTTTGTTGCTTCTTCAATAGTAATTACAGCACCAAGCGCAGTGGCACGGTTACGACCTTCTGAACCACCTAAAGAGAGTGGTTTGCCAGTGATGAAGGCAAAAGCATTTGAACGATTAATTTTACTGTATTCATCCATCATCCAAGACATGATTTGTGGATTAGTATAAACATCTGGTGCTGGGATATCACTCGCAGGACCTACGAATTGTGATATAGCTCTAACAAAACCACGAGATAGATTTTCAAGCTCTTGATTACTCATTTGACGTGGGTCACAGATGACGCCGCCTTTACCGCCACCAAATGGTAAGTTAGTAATACCACATTTCATCGTCATCCACATTGCAAGTGCCTTAACTTCTTCTTTATTTACATCAGGATGGAAACGTACGCCACCTTTAGTAGGACCAACAGAATGATTATGTTGCGCACGGTAACCGGTAAAAGTTTTAACAGTACCATCATCCATGCGGACGGGTATACGGACTTCTAGTATTCTTAAAGGTTCTTTGATTAAATCATACATGCCATCGTCAAAGCCTAATTTATGTAATGCTTCTTTTGTAATTTCTTGGGTAGATTTCACTAAGTCATTATGTTCTGTCATTATATTTTCCCCTCTATCTATTACTTATAATATTTGTACTTACTTATCTATAAATGTTATAGACTTTACGACTGAAAATCAATACTAGAGATTGAATTTTTATAAAAGTTTGAAAATTCAGTGAATAAATAGATGAAATTTTCTTTGAAAACGAAAGAATCATTAAAGACAATATATGAGCGGGAAGTGAATTGAGAAAAAAATACATTGACTAAATTTTCAGAAATTAATAGAATGAATAATTATATTTAAAAAGTGTAGAACTTGAAGATAAGGAGAACATTAATGGAACAACCATCATTTAAACGTGCAATGAAACAACGTCATCTTATGTTACTTAGCTTTGGTGGTGTTATTGGAACAGGATTATTTTTAAGTTCTGGATATACTTTGCAACAAGCAGGTCCATTTGGAACGGTACTATCTTATTTAATTGGCTCAATTTTAGTTTATCTCGTTATGTTATGTCTAGGGCAATTAGCGATCAAACATCCTGTTACAGGTGGATTTCATACATATGCAAGTCTTTACATTCATCCATCTGTTGGATATATCGTAGCATGGTTTTATTGGTTAACTTGGACCGTAGCATTAGGTTCTGAATTTACAGCAGTGGGTATTTTGATGCAGAAATGGATGCCTGAAACCCCCGTTTATATTTTTGCTACGATTGCAATTATATTAATTTTATTATTTAATATTATATCGACACGGTTTTATGCAGAAGTTGAATTTTATTTTTCTTTAGTAAAAGTTATTGCGATTATCGTATTTATTATTTTAGGTCTTTTGGTAATTATCGGATTTATTCACTACGATGGTTATGAAGGTTTAAACACAATTGCTGATAGATATACGAATCCTACTTTTCCTAATGGTATAGGTTCTGTGTTTTTAACAATGCTAGCTGTGAATTATGCATTTAGTGGCACTGAATTAATCGGCATTGCTGCTGGTGAAACAGAGAATCCTGAAAAAGTAATACCCAAAGCGATTAGAGCAACGTTATGGCGTCTTATTGTCTTTTTTATAGGTACAATGGTTATTATTTCTATTTTAATACCAAGTTATCAAGGTAAGTCATTAGAAAGTCCATTTGTTGTTATTTTTCAAAAAATGGGAATCCCTTATGCGGGTGACATTATGAATTTAGTGATTATAACAGCTTTGTTATCTGCAGCTAATTCAGGGTTATATGCTGCGAGCAGAATGATTTGGAGTTTGTCGAATGAAGGTGTGTTTCCTAAATGGTTTGGAAAGCTAAATAAACATCATATGCCAGTGAATGCAACATTATTTAGCATGATTGGTGGCTTATTGGCTTTATTTTCTAGCGTGTATGTAGCAGATACATTATATGTAATTCTAGTTTCAATTGCTGGTTTAGCAGTTGTTATCGTGTGGATGAGTATCTGTATTGCATATTTTAATGCTAAAAAAATTGACCGAAGCTTAAAAGTACACCAATCGATTCCAATTATTGGGTTTATATTATGCTTAATTTCTTGTGTTGGAATGCTTTTTGATCCTAATCAAGCACCTGCACTTTATTTCGGGCTACCATTTGCAGCGATTGCGTTAATTTATTATTTTGTTAAATTTAATAAGAAAAGAGGAGTATAGATGAGACTGTTAGAAAAAGTGAAAACACAATCTCTAATTGTCTTAGATGGCGGACTAGCAACTACATTAGAACAAGCTGGTTGTGATTTGAATTCTTCGTTATGGTCTAGTGAAGTACTTAGACATCAACCAATTAAAATAAAGCAAGCCCATCAAGATTTTACAAATGCAGGTGCCGACATTATTTTAACAAGTACATATCAAGCAAGTTATCAAACATTTACAGATATAGGAATGCAGAATGAGGAAATTGATGACCTTTTTACAATAGCGGTAGAGCAAGTTATGGATGCAACAAATAATAATCAAGTGGTTGTAGGTAGTTTGGGTCCATATGGCGCATATTTAAGCGACGGCTCAGAATATACAGGGAATTATGTAATAAGTCGAGAAGCCTATTTTAAATTTCATGAACAACGCATAAACGCTTTGATTTCAAGGGGGATAAATGATTTTGTGTTTGAAACTGTTCCTAATTTTGAAGAGATTCAAGCAATTATAGAAAATATTATACCGAGTTATACCGAAGAACAAACATTTTGGATCTCTGTAACTGTCGATGACACAGGAAATTTATCAGATGGAACAGAATTCGAGAAACTAATTGATTATATTAAACAGAAGGGCACTATTATTCCGATTTTTGGTATTAACTGTTCTTCAGTTAAAGGAATCAATCGATCATTAGACAAAGGATTAGCTAGTTTGAGTCAGACAATTGCGTTGTATCCTAATGGAGGTTCTCATTATAATGCGGATAGCAAAAAATGGGAAAATGATGCTAACAGTGATGAAATTATTGAACAAGTTCCGAAGTGGTTAATGGAAGGTGTTCAAATTATAGGGGGATGTTGTCAAACAACACCAGAGGACATTAAAAAGATTAAACATAGCATGAGTTAACTAAAATTGAAGTTTCAAAATAGAAAAAGGAGAAGTGCTTGGGTTAACAAGCACTTCTCCTTTGTTGTTTGTTTGAATATTAAGTGTTTATGATGGTTGTTTATTTCTAAGTGAAAATTCTTTAAAAGTGATAAAGCGTTTATGACTTTTATCATATAATTTGAATTTTAATGATGTCAGACTTTCTCTAAGCGTAATAGATGTTGCATGATGTAGAGGTGTAACAGTTTCATGTGTTTCCTCTAAAGAGTAGTTAGGAATTCTAGGATTCAAATGATGTACATGATGATAACCTATGTTTCCTGTAACCCAATGTAGTACTTTTGGTAATTTATAGTACGAACTACCATCAATTGCTGCTTTTACATAGTCCCATTCAGAAGCTTCTTCGAAATAAGAATCTTCAAATGTATGTTGGATGTAAAATAACCAAATACCTAACATGCCAGCAATGAAGATCATTGGTGCAAATACTGCAAAGAAATGACCTACGCCTAATAGATAAATTAGACCACCGTATACGACTAATAATAAAATGTTGTTCATCCAAGTATTGATACGTTCTTTCTTTTTAGCGTCTTTAGAATTAAAGCGATTAGAAATAAATACTAAGAAGAACGGTCCTAATACAAACATCACAAGTGGGTTACGATAAATTCTATACGTTAAACGTTGGAATTTAGATGCTTCTGTATATTCTTCTACTGTCATAACCCAGATATCACCGATACCACGTTTTTCTAAATTACCGCTACCAGCATGGTGAATTAAATGTTCTCTACGCCATTTTCTGTAAGGAAACAGCGTAAGGAAACCAGTTGCGTTTCCGAGTAAATCATTGTGCTTTTGTTTTTTTAAATATGATCCGTGACAAGCATCGTGAAAAATGATGAATGTTCTAATTAAAAATATAGACGCGAATATACTACTAATAATTGCTAATGACCAATGCACATTATATAAAAGTCCGCTTACTACTAAAATTGCAATAAGAGGAAGTAATGTATTTATAATTTGTATTGTACTTTTTGTGTAGTTAGTTTTTGCGAAAGGTTTTACCATTTTGTTCAACATCTTTTTCTTATCTTTTTCCATATACACCTAACTTTCTTTTACTGAATAAGTTGAAAATAGAGTACATACTCTCACCAGTATTTCACTAAGTGTATATAAATAAATAGAAATTTACAAACATTTATACAAAAAAATTGAAAAATTTAAAATAATGAGAAATTTGAAAACGCAAAAGATGCATTAAAGAAGGGAGTGAAGAGAAAAATATAGGTAAATTTAATTCTCTATTGCAGCTAATTAAATGGTCATGGATAGCGTCATTTCAGTTTTTTACTCATATTAAATTTGGTTGAGACACATAATAAATATATGTGAATTAGTAATAGTTTATAACGAAAAAGGGTAAAACGTATTAAATGAGTCTAGGTAAATTAGCATGAAGAATTAAGAATTTAAATTTTTCCTAGATAATATTTGAATTGAGAGGAGAACTTTAAATATGGAAACACAATATTCAAAAGATGGACAAGGCGTTTATCAAACATTGCAAATAGATATAGATGGAGATAAGGAAACGATATTTAATTATTTGAGTACTACTGAAGGAATACAGCAATGGTTTCCACAATTGTCATTTGAAAAAAGAGAAGTGAATGGAAAAATGTACTTCCATTTAGAGGAAGAAGACGATTTAGAAATGACAATCACACATCTTGAAGAAAATAAGACGATTGGCTTTACATGGGATATTGGGAATGTGAAGTTTGAATTAAATAACAAAGTTCAACAAACGGAACTAACATTTATTGAATATTTACCATTTGAATTTCCACACATCATCATAGATTTTGCAGGTTGGCAATTCCATATGGAAAGTATAAAAAGTATTGTAGAAACGGGGAAACCGCTCAATTCTCAAAATTATGATTTTGATAGTAAAAATGAAGTTATCGAAGCGCAAATAAAACTAGAAAATGACAAGTAAAAAAGCTGCTTATCGCATACAAAAAAGACGATCTTATAACTAAAAGGTCGTCTTTTTAAATATATTTGTAAATTTAAATCATTTTAAATTTTTATAAATGAATCTACATTGCTATTAGAATCCAAATAATACCTATTAAAACGAGTACACTGAAAACAAGTAACACGATGGCTAGGGTTAGTACTTTATGTGACTGTTGCTTTACGCCTATTCTTTCGTTTTCGCTACGCTTCGCTTGTTTACTTTGGTCAATTTCAGCTTTACTTTCTTTAAAACAAAAATAACTTAAAACTAATGACATGATTAAAACAGCGAATAAAATAATGATTAAATAAGTCATTATGTCATCCCTCTCACTGCATATTTATTTATTAATAATATCAGTTATTGTTCAAAATATACATTAAAGTACTTGTTATTGAGATGAATTTTGTGAAAGTGGTATAGATGATCAAAATATCTATATTAACAGGGTATTAAACATTATGTTTGCATAGCTAATGAACGGAACTCAATTATACTGTGTGTTCAATCCAATAATATAGTCTAAGGTGTTAAAACTAAATTGGCAAAAGTTTAGTATGTTGGTGCATTAACCCCCTAGCTATTAATGGTAGCAAGGGGGTTTTTTACGTTTGAATGAGTGTGTTTTAAATTTAAAATACTAAAACATTTAAAAAATGTACACTCAATGTATACGATAAAGCGCTTTTATTGTATAATTTAGTTGAAAATAAGGATTGTGTACGCACGAGAAAAACATTACAGTTTCTGTAATGCACAAGGGGAGATAGAAATATGAAAAAAATTATGATTACAGGTGCTTTAGGACAAATTGGAACCGAACTCGTAGTGAAATGTAGAATGTTATATGGAAATGATAATGTTTTAGCTACAGATATTAAACAACCAGAAGCAGATTCAGCGATTGTAGATGGGCCGTTTGAAATATTAGATGTTACTGATAGAGCGTGTATGTTTGAGTTAGTTGAGACATTTAAGCCAGACACAATGATGCATATGGCAGCATTATTGTCAGGCGTTGCTGAAAAAAATCCATTATTTGCTTGGGATTTAAATATGGGTGGTTTAATGAACGCTTTAGAAACAGCACGTGAACACAACTTGCAATTCTTTACACCAAGTTCAATTGGCGCATTTGGACCTTCAACACCTAAAGTGAATACACCACAAGTGACGATTCAACGACCAACGTCTATGTATGGAGTGAATAAAGTTGCTGGAGAGTTATTATGTCAGTACTATTTCGATAAATTTGGTGTCGATATACGTAGTGTGAGATTCCCAGGTTTAGTTTCTCACATAAAAGAACCAGGTGGCGGTACGACAGACTATGCGGTAGATATTTATTTCAAAGCTGTGAGAGAAGGTCGTTATACTAGCTTTATCGAAAAAGACACATATATGGATATGATGTATATGGAAGATGCCATAGATGCCATTATTCAACTTATGGAAGCGGACGGCGTTAAATTAATTAATCGTAATGCATATAACTTAAGTGCAATGAGTATTGAACCAGAAATGGTGAAAGAAGCAATTCAAGAATTTTATCCTGAGTTTCAATTAGAATATGATGTAGACCCAATAAGACAGTCTATCGCGAATAGTTGGCCAAACAGTATAGATGTTAGCTGTGCACGTGCAGAATGGGGATTCAATCCACAATATGATTTAACTAAAATGACTCAAACGATGTTAAAGGCTATAGAAGATAAAGAAACAGTAAGATAATCTAATTTAAAGCCCTCACTCATACAGTAGTGGGGGCTTTAAGCTTGTAGTCTTCGCTTAGTGCTTTTACGCAAGAGTAGACCCAAATCTCTGCCATTTTTTAAAACAAAAATTATTCATCAATATTTGCATAGGTATTGTTGATATACGAGTGCTTTATAGACATATTGGGATATTATTAATCACAAAATACTTTTGAAAGTAAGTAGTGTGCATTTTTAGTATATTTTAAATTATTTGAAAATTATTGAACAGTGCCCTGTGGATTGGTATAATTTAAAGTAATACTCAAGGAAATAACATTAGGAGGAAAAATCATGTCAGAAAAAATTGAATTTGTACAACGAGAAACACTTAAAGAAAAACCGGATCCAAGTGGTTTAGGTTTTGGAAAATACTTCACAGATTATATGTTAAGTTTCGACTACGATATTGATCAAGGATGGCATGATTTAAAGATTGTGCCTTATGGTCCAATTGAACTTTCTCCAGCAGCTCAAGCACTTCATTATGGGCAAGCTGTATTTGAAGGCTTAAAAGCATATAAACATGATGGCGAAGTTGATTTGTTCCGTCCATCTGAGAACTTTAAACGTATTAATGACTCTTTATCTCGTTTAGATATGCCGAAAGTTGATGAAGAAGTTGTATTAGAAGGTCTAAAACAATTAGTAGATATCGAACGTGACTGGGTACCAGAGGGTGAAGGTCAATCACTTTACATACGACCATACGTTTTCGCGACTGAAGGTATATTAGGCGTACGTCCTTCATACTCTTATAAATTACTTATCATTTTATCACCATCAGGCTCTTATTATGGTGGCGAGTCATTAAGCCCAACTAAGATTTATGTAGAAGATGAATATGTACGTGCCGTTCGTGGTGGCGTAGGTCACGCTAAAGTCGCAGGAAACTATGCGGCAAGTTTATTAGCACAAACAAATGCTTCTGCACAAGGTTATGACCAAGTGCTTTGGTTAGATGGTGTAGAGCAAAAATATGTAGAAGAAGTAGGTAGTATGAACATCTTCTTCGTAGAGAATGGCAAACTTGTAACGCCAGAATTAAACGGTAGTATTTTACCTGGTATTACACGTAAAACAGTCATTGAATTAGCTGGCAATTTAGGCTATGAAGTAGAAGAACGTCGTGTATCAATTGATGAATTGATTGAATCACATAATAAAGGTGAGTTAACTGAAGTATTCGGTACAGGTACAGCAGCAGTCATTTCTCCAGTAGGACAATTGAAATATGGCGAAACTGAAATTGTAATTAATAACAATGAAACTGGTAAAATCACGCAAGATTTATATAACAACTACACTGGTATCCAAAGTGGTAAACTTGAAGACCCACAAGGTTGGAGAGTCGTTGTACCAAGATATTAATAAAATACAAAAGGCGCTTCTTTTAAAAGAAGCGCCTTTTGTATTTTATATATCTAGTAATTCAAATTATATTGTCTGTTTTTCAAAATTTAATGTATCATACTTTAAAAAATACAATATAACTTTAATTTATACAAAGATATAAAATAATAGTTAATGCTTATTACTTTTACTAATAAAGGGTAAAGAACATGTGTAAAACATAGAATTATACAAAAATGAAATTAAGCATATAAATAGAGATGGTGAACTATTTTTTTATTTTAAGGGGAGGAAAATTTTATGAAATATCGCGAGTTAGGTAATACAGGTATGATGATCAGTGAAGTTAGTTTTGGTACATGGGCAATAGGTGGTGCATGGGGTGAAACAAATGATGAAGATGCATTAAGTGCTTTAGAATATGCAATTGATCAAGGCGTGAATTTCTTTGATACAGCTGATGTTTATGGAGATGGTCATAGTGAAGAATTATTAGCTAAGGCGACTGCTGGCAAAGAAGATGAAATTTATATTGCAACAAAATTCTGTCGACAAGGGGATATTGCTGACCCACAAAATTATAGTTATGAAACGGTAAAGTCATACTGTGAAGATAGTCTTCGTCGATTAAACAGAGATACAATTGATTTGTTTCAAATCCATTGCCCTGCTACTGAAATTTTAAAAGAGGGTAGTGTCTTTGACGTATTAGACCAATTAAAAGAAGAAGGTCTCATAAGACATTATGGGGTGAGTGTTGAGTCAGTTGAAGAAGGTTTAATATGTTTAGAATATCCTAATGTAGCAAGCTTGCAGGTTATTTTTAATATGTTCCGCCAAAAACCATTAGAGGAATTAATTCCTAAAGCTTACCAACAAGGTGTAGGCATCATTACGAGAGTGCCACTTGCAAGTGGATTGTTGACAGGAAAATTTACAACGAAAACTCAATTTGCTGAAGATGATCATCGTAAATTTAATGAAAATGGCGAAGCTTTTAATGTAGGTGAAACATTTTCTGGACTAGGTTTTCAAAAAGGGGTCGAATTATCCGATCAACTAACATGGATTAAAGAAGGTCGTTCTTCCATGGCAAGTACAGCATTAAGATGGATTTTAGATGCTAAAGAAATATCTTGTATTAATCCAGGGTTTAGAAATGTGACACAAGTGAAACAAAATTTAGAGGCATTAGATACTAAATCTTTCACAGAGGACGAAAATTTAAAAATTAAAAACTTTTACAAAGAAAAAGTCAAAGATGCTATCATGGGTACTTATTAATAAAGTAAATTGCCAAAATAACTGCACAGGGTTCATATGTATTAGCTAAACTAGATAAAAAATGCAGGAGTGCTTGATATTAACGCTACTTGTGTAGGATTTACATATGTGCTTAATATAGCGAATGGATTTATTATTTTTGTACAAAATAAAAAGTATGAGTTATTGGTGCAGAAACAGGGTCGGAAATTACTGACTACCGAGACCGGTATATGTGTATATTATTTGGTGATGTGAACGGACTCCAATGAGTGGCAGTAAAACAAAGACACTTTCGCTGAATTCATCTTAAAATGAATTTATGCGGAGGTGTTTTTTCTACGAAGAAAGTAGCTAGTGCATTCAGTAGAAATTAACGACAAAGTAATAGAAAAGGAAATTCAAGAACAATAGCAGGATAAATAGGAGGCATATAGATGAACAAACTCAGAACAATTATGCAGACGACAAGCACATTAATCTCTTTAATCAAAAATACACCGAATATAATTAAAGGTAACAAAGATGAATTTGGACCAAATGAAAGTTATTTAGATAAAAACAGTAATTTGAATAATAAAAGAATATTGTTTTTAGGTTCTTCAATTACTTATGGTGCTGCAGCTAAAGGTAATTCATTTGTAGCATTTTTAAATAAAGAATATGGTGTGGATACAATTAAAGAAGCTCAATCAGGTACAACACTAGCTGGTAAACAAAAATCAAGTTATGTAGAAAGATTAAAAAGCAATGTTTCTACAGATAACAAATTAAATGCCTTTGTATGTCAGTTATCTACAAATGACGCAAGATTCAACAAGCCTATAGGATCAATCAGTGAATCTTATAGTATTAATGATTTTGATACGGAAACAATCATAGGTGCCATCGAATTTATTATTTCATATATTAAAGAAAATTGGGGTTGTCCTATTGTATTTTATACTTGTATACGTGATAAAGACCCTTATTAGGAATTTTTGATTAAGAAACTATTAGAAATAAAAAATAAATGGGATATCCATATTATTGATGTATGGGGAGACAAGATAATAAATAAACTAGCTAAAGATGATAAAACGATGATGGCAGATGATGCCCATCCAACACAAAAGGGTTACCGATATTTGTATACACCAATATTCTCTGAAAAGCTTAATGATATATTAAATGATTAAGAGCTACCTTTTTAAAATCGAGCTTACTTCTTGCTAATGTTTTTCAACTTAAAGTTTACGAGACATAAAAAAGACCCTCCAAAGATTTCACTTTTTAAGTGTCTACTTTGAAGGGAACATAACAGAAAAAAGCAGTCTCTTCTTAACATGTCTACTTATAATTATTGAGAATAAAAAAATAAAACTTAAATATTTGTATAACTTACAGAATAGATATTAAAATTTACACACAGAACAGTGAAGATGCTGAAGAAGTAAAAAATGTTGGGTTCACAGATGTTGAAGCTTTAGAAGATACAAATCAAATCGGAGATATCCAAGTGATTAAAACACCAGGTCAACACGGTCGTGGTGATATAGTGAAAATTGCAGGTAAAGTGTGTGGTTTGATATTTCAACAGGATAATGAAAAATCATTATACATTGCTGGCGATACAGTTTGGTATGAAGAAGTTGAAAAAACTTTAAAAACTTATAACCCTGAAATCATAGTTGTTAATGGTGGAGATAACCAATTTAATGAAGGCGGTTCGTTGGTTATGGATGAAAATGATATTTATGAAGTTGCTAAATTAATGCCATCATCTGAGATCATCGTTGTTCATATGGAAGCTGTAAATCATTGGAACCTTTCAAGAGAGTATTTAAAGCAATTCGCAAAAGAAAAACAATTTTCTTCACAACTTAAAGTACCAAACGATGGGGATAAATATACTTTTTAAATAATGAAAATTAAATATAAGATAGTTTCTACTATACGTAGTAAGTGATTACTAGAAATTAATACGGATATAGAAAGCACTTCATATTTATTTCTGAACAGTTAATAAAGCACTATACTAATACTACAGAATCTGGTCCTAAGAAAACGTGCAAAAAATGCCGACACAGTCAGAAACTGTGTCGGCACTCTGAGACACTTCTTTTTAAAAGAAGTGTCTCTTATGATAATTATCGTGATAATTATCGATTATATTTTATATATCTAGTAACTCAAATTGTTTTATTTGTTTTTCAATACTTGTAGGTTTAGTATTTTCTTTTTCTTCCTTGCGCATATTTTTATGTTCTTCAACATGTGCTGGACGTGACACCCATGCTTGGAAATCCTTTTTTTCATTCCATTTCGATACGATAGAGTATGAAATTTTAGATTTTGTTTCGTTTTTCCAAATTTCTACGTCTATTAAACCATCATATCCTGAAAAATCATCTTTAGCATGGCTTATTTTGTTATCCAAAATCGCTCTATCTTCTAAAGAAGCTGTAAAATTGGCTTGTGCTATGAACATGTATTTCATTCCTCCTTAACGCTATTGACTAAATTTTAGCAAAAATAAAAAGTTAAAACATATGAAATGCATTAAATTAATATTCTGTGATTTATTCAACCAAAGTGTCTTTGCTTTATTCCCACTAAGTAGAACAAATATTGAATGAATCACTTAAAGTAGAGCACCCAAACATTGTTTTAGGGTGCTATTTATTTTTGTGGATTTTTAGATGAAATTGTACGTTACTAAACATTTATAGGTTTAGTGTATATTTTTAAACAATTGTAGATACAATGCATATTGTTTAGGAGTATATATAAAGGCTAAAATAAATTTGAGTTAAATTTGAACAGGAGCTGGTTAAAATGTCATATACAAAAAGTGTAGTTACCGAAGGCGCAGAAATATTTTATGATGTAAAAGGGAAAGGTCCTATTCTATTAACTATAGTAGGATTTGGTGGTGATGCAGATACTTACTCCGATTTATCTTCTATTTTGTCTGACGAATATACTGTCGTACGTTACGATAGAAGATGCAATTCTAGAAGTACTGGAGATTTTAATGCAGATCTTGATGTGTCACAAGAGGCTAGAGATGCCCTTGCTATCGTTCGTGATATGAAAATTGAAAAAGTATTGTTATTTGCGAACAGTGGTGGGGCCGCTATTGGTTTGAAACTCATTGAAGATTATCCGGAGGTTATTGCTGGTGGGTTTTTACATGAACCAGCGATTATGAAAGTTTTACCAGATGCTGAGAAGTGGGATGAATATGTTGATTTCGTTTATAACACTTATAAAGAAAAGGGACCTTTTGCTGCAATGAAAGAATTCAGTAACTCACTTGTTGGTTTTAATCCTGCAGGAAGCGAAAACGATGTAATTGATGATAAAGATGGGATGATTGCAAACTCGCTTGAATATTTTTTTGCACATGAATATGCCCATATTTCGAGTGAAACACCAGATTTAGAAAAAATAAAAAAAGACAATTTGCCCCTCGTATTTATGGCTGGCGCAGACAGTAAAGATGCTTATTATGCGAGAACAGCTCGGGTACTTGCTGAAAAGCTAGATAAACCTTATGTTACTGTACCAGGGAACCACGTTTCATTCACAACAGAGAAAAAATATGAGATGGTAGAAGCATTGAGAGATGTTTTAAATAACACAATATTAAAATAGAAAAGTTTAAAAAAAGTTCTTTATTATTACGATAAATTCGATATTCTTTACTTACATTTTGAATATTAACAGCGATACTCATTTTTTTACCTACCTATTATTTATTTTATATATTTAAATAGTTGTGTCTTTTATTAAGTTATTGTAAAGTTTAGTAATGCTAAAAAACATGATTAGAGAATTTAAAATTAATAAAATAATTATTATAAACAACAAATATTTTTCATAAAATTATATTTAAAATTAAATATATCAATATTTAATTTGTTTGTAAAATCGACGTTATATTTAGAAAGAGTGATATGTTTAAATGAATTCAATATGGTTTGTATTAAAAGAACAATTGAAAAATTTATATTTAATAAGAAGATTAGCCGAATTTCAATTAAGAATTTCTAACAAAAAGAATTATTTAGGAATGGCGTGGGAATTAATTAACCCCACCATGCAAATTGCGGTTTTTTGGTTTATTTTTGGTTTAGCTCTAAGAAGCAATAAGATAATGGAGGGCGTCCCATTTATATATTGGCTGATTGTTGGTATTAGTATGTGGTTTTTCGTAAATGAAGGTGTGCTAGAGGGTAGTAAGTCCATTACTTCAAAATTTAATCAAGTAGCTAAAATGAATTTCCCACTTTCTATTATTCCTAGTTATGTCGTTTTTAGTAAATTCTATGGTCATATTTTCCTACTAGTAATTGTTATGAGTGTTTGTTTCATTGGAGGATATAAGCCATCTATATATACTTTACAATTATTTATATATTTGTTTTATGCGTTAGTTTTAACCAACGCTATAGCATTATTAGCATCAACATTAAGTATGTTAATTAGAGACATACATTTAATTCTACAAGCTTTAATGAGAATGATATTTTTCGTCTCTTCTATACTCTATTTACCAAATAACCAAATAGTTGGGACAGTCATGCAATATAATCCAATATACTTCTTAGCTGGAGGATATAGGGCAGCCATATTGCATCACGAATGGTATTTTATTACGCATTGGGAACTAGCATTGTATAATATCTTCCTTTGTCTTCTAATCTTTAGTTTAGGATCAATCCTACATATGCGTTTTAGAGATAGATTTGCCGATTATATGTAATAAATGGTTTGAAACTAATGTACTGACTCCAAAAATACGCATTGGAATTAATGTAACTTTAAAAGTTTGCTCCCTCTTTAAAATTAAAAAGTAATCCTTTGTATGTGGAATATGAAAGTGAACTAAAATTACAAAAAAAAGATCGAGATTATTAATCTCGATCTTTTTTTATGTAATTCCATATCAAATGTGTTGAAAATGCTAATCCAAAAGAAAAGAAAATTACAATGATTATATTTAATAATATGCTTACAAGGTTAGGTGCAGGTAAGTATGAAAATAATAAAAACATTGGTACTAAAAATATTAAGTCCAACCAACCCATACCATTTAATGACTCTTTCAAATTACTCATCATATCACTCTCACTTATCCAAGCACACTACATGCTTTTTCTTTACTTCCATATTTATCAACAGCTGTTTGGAATATATATCTACAAGCAGCTCCACCAGCAAATCCTGCAGCAGCACCAAATGGTCCACTAACTAATGCACCACCTGCTCCAGCAGCGCCAGCAACACCTACACAAGCTACGTAACTAGAAAAGATACAAGCCCATTTAAAAGCAGCTTTATTTATGCCAGCTTCTCTAGTAACACCATTTGTACTTTGATCTTCTGTTTGTTCTTTTATTAATTCTCCATTTTTCTTTACTTCTGAATTTAAAAGTCTATTCTTATTTAAATCATAGAGTTCAAATGTGGCATTTCCATTATCTTTTTTTGTTTGAATACTATAATATTCTATAGTGTTTTCGTTTAGATAAAAGTTATAATACACACCATTCTTATCTTTTGCATTTATAAAACCAGATTTTTCACCTTTCACTCTATTATTGTTATCTAATAAAGTATCTTTACTTAACCCCAAATTTGATAATGTTGAATCAAGATTAGTGACGTCATTCAGATTAATTTTTTCTAAGTCATCTTGAGAGAGCTGATTATCTGATGTCTCAGCACTACCATTAGAATTAAAAATGGTTGTAAGTACAACCAAAAAATAAAGTGACATAACAATTATTTTTTATACATATTTAAAATTCCTATATTTATATTTTAAAACTCTATTATAAGATAACAATAAAAAATAAATAAGTAAATATGTCTTAAAAATTCGGTGTAATAAGAATCTTTAAAACATATACAATTCTAGTTCCTATAATCATTGTTATTATTACAAAATTTGATTATGAAACAATAAATAGACTCCTTTATGAATAAGGAGTCTATTTTTTACTTCTGATAATTCATTTATTATGTAAAGAAGATAAGGAAGTACAATGTATCCCTGGCGTTACTCAGCATAGGGTGATTTTTATTTTGCTTTTTAATCCACAGTTTTTGATAGTTATAAAAATTAAGGACAATTAAACTCCAATTATTTATATCAAGCTGAGTAATATTTAAAGCGATTAAGGAACTTCTTTTTTAATAGGCTTCTTTTAAAATAACTAAATAATCTTTTTCAGTTATTGGTCTGACATTACTTGGTGTTGAATTATTTTGTTTAGCTAGATTAGCCATTTGTTCAAAATGTTCTGTTTTAACGTATCCTAACTCTTTCAACGATGGGATTCCTAAGTCGTTTGTTAATGTATATAACCCTTTAATCAACTTTTCAATTGCTATTTCATCAGTGTCATTCTGCTTTGCAAACTGCATGATTTTGCTAATTTCAGCATGAAGTGGCTTATTTTCAACAGCATTAAATTTTACTACATGGGGTAAAAATATTGCGTTCGCAACGCCATGCGGTGTGTCATATAAGCTACTTAATGCTTCTGATAAGCAATGGACGCTTGCAACATCAGCAGATCCAAAGCATAGGCCTGCTAAGAGACTGCCTTCTTGCATTTTATACCGGGCATCTAGATTTTTTCCATCTTGATATACTTTCGGTAGGTAGTCAACGATAATAGACATCGCACTTTTTCCCATTGCTTGTGAGATTGGGTTTGTCACAGTGCATGTATAGCCTTCAATTGCATGAACTAATGCATCTACTCCAGTTGCTGCAGTTATAGATTTTGGCACACTTAAGGTAAGTTCGGGATCCAGAACAGCAATTGTTGGTCTAAGTAAAGGGCTTTTAAGTGTAATTTTCGTATGTGATTCTTCTAATGTAATTACTGAAGACCGTGTTACTTCAGAACCTGTCCCAGCAGTTGTTGGAACACAAATAACAGGGGATATATTGGCATATTTTCTCTCACCATTATTATATTCTTCAGGTGAACCTCCATTTGGACCAAGTAAGGCAATAGCTTTGGCTGTATCCATTGGGCTACCGCCTCCTACTGCAATAACAGCTGATGCGTTTGTTGATTGATAAAGTGATGCACCTTTTAAACACTCTGTATCTCTTGGATTGGGAGATATTTCATTATAAGATATCACTTTATAACCTGAATTTTTCAAATTCATTTCTATTGGGTCAACTAATCCTGCATCTTTAATACCAGAATCCGTCACCACCATTACAGTCTCACCTATATTTATATACTCCGAGATGATTTCTGGTAAATCCTTTGATTTACCAGGGCCCATTATTATTTTTGTATCACAATGATATTCGTAATTCATATAATACCTCCTAATAAATTTGTGAATTTCCTTGTAACTCTATCCTATTATTACAAGGGAATATTTGATAAATTCATAATCATAGTTAGTCTCTATATGCTTTAGGTACATTATCTATACTGCGTTCGTTGTATCATATCTATACATTTTCATTTTATAGAAAATTATGACAATTCAATAATAAATCATTGTGAATTTAAATGATATATTATTAAGAGAATTTTTATTAATTTATAGATATAAAGAAAAGTAACGATTAAAAGCCTCCTTATTGAATAAGGAGGCTTTTAATATAAGATATGGTAATCATCGATTATATTTTACTGGACCCTGATTACTTAATATTAGATTAACTAACATATTTAAATAATTTAAGTTCTCCATCTTTTATAAATCCTAAGTATTCATAAAAGATCAGTTGTCGAAGATCCTTTAAAAATGTAAACGCTACTTACCCATTAAATGAGGGATAAGCCAACTTAAGAACCCGCCAATAGGAAATATAATCCACCATCTTTTAGCAAGTAATTGCCATACATTTTGAATGGGTTCATTTTGTTTATTTCTTTTGTTATGTAACCCAATTGTCATCGGATATTTAGTATCTAATTTTTTAGATATAAATACATTGATAAAGTAATTCAGTCCACCTATGAGTAAACATAAGAGAAATATCCATACAAATAAACGAATAGATTTAGTTACTACATCATCATTATCAACATATAGAAATGATATCGCTAAAATCATAAACGCAAAACCCCAAGCCACCAGTCTTATAGCGTTCATTTCATATTTTCTTTGGTTGAGTTGTCTTTGTTGTTCTTGAGAATATTCCATTAACTCAATCTCCTTTTCATGAGATTCTACAGATTCGAACAATTCACTTACAGTTACATCTAAAGCGTTAGACACACTTCTTAAAGTTTCACTACTCACATCTTCACCTGCCTCTATTCTTTGAATTGTTCTAACTGTTACGTGCGCTTTTTCTGCTAAACCTTCTTGTGTTAAAGACTTACTTTTTCTGATTTTTGCTACTAATGATTTATTCATAAAATTAGTATACCGTCTTATTCAAAAAATGACCACGACAGTTGAACGACAGCATTATGACAAGAACCTGACACTTATCGCGCTTTCATAATATTTTAATAAAAGGGAAGGTTAATGTGTCACATCTATCAAGAAGAGCTATATACTCAATCGGAAAAACCCTAAAATATATTTGAAAATTCAGAAAAAATACTATTCTTAACTTATAAAAAATAGTACGATAATCACTACATTATTTATAAGGAGGATAAGGTGAAGTTACCCAATATTATTTACACACTATTAATTGCTACTTTTTTAGAAAGATTTAGCTTTTTTCTAATCATTCCATTTCTATCGATATACTTATCTAAGAATTTTCATTTTAGTGGGTTTCAAATCGGAATCATTATTTCTATGTTTGCTATTACAGCTTTATTTATGAGTTTTTTCGCAGCTCCATTTATCGATAAGACAAATAAAAGTATGATTATCTACATAGGCTTATTTTTAGCAACCTTAAGTTTTGCAGTGTTCCCTTTAATTAATCATTTTCCAGGATTTATATTATTCTCTATTATAAATAGTATAGGAAATAGTTTATTATCCCCTACATACAAAATGATGATTGCTAAGCTTGTTGATCAAACTCATAAGCATTTAGTATTCAATATAAGATACTTTATTATCAATATATCTGCAGTTTTAGCGCCATTATTATCTACGCAGATACAACATTTAGGTGTAGGTGTAATATGCAATATTATCGTTATTGCTTACTTTATAAATACCGCTATATTTACTTATGCTTTTTTAAAAGAAAGAAACAATTTTAAAACCTCAACTATGACGCAAAAAAGTACTTTTATAGTTTTAATTTTAATTGCTCTAAAGAATAGGGCTTTTTTATTGTTAATCATTGGCCAAATATTATTTGTATTCGGCTACAATGTAATGACTAGTATACTGCCGCAATTTTTTGCTATAGATAACTCACAAGTAGAGGCTTCTAAATTATTTGCGCTTCTATTATCTGTTAATGGTATTACAGTTTTAACTTGCCAATATTTTGTTTTTAAATTTAGTCAAATAACCTCAATTAAAACAGCTATCATAGCCGGTAGTACTTTAATGCCAATAGGTTTGTTTTTTATGGGAACATTAAGCAATTTTGTATTTCAAGCTACCGCTATGATCTTATTTACCTTGGGCGAGATGTTAGTATTTACGATGATTGATATAAGAATTGACCAAATATCTGAAAAAGATTATAAAGGTAGTTATTATTCACTAGCAGGTCTACAAAAAATAGGCGCACTTTTAGCGCCACTTATTGGTGGAGTGTTATTAGATAAAATTAATAATAGTATAGAACTATTTAGCATTTTATCTATTATTTCACTTATTAGTGTTGTGTTTTTCATTATGAGCTATAAAGAAATAACAAATACTATTAAAGTAGAAATTGAATCATAATTTATAAAGGAGATATATTAAAAATGGATGTTACTTTAAAAGATTCAAGTTTAAATGATGCTGAAGTAATTCTAAAATTACAAAAACAATGTTTTAAAGATGATTATATGTTTTATCAAGACGATGAAACGAGTCCATATTGCGAGAATATAGACGATATAAAATTGGGGATTATACAAAATCATCATTTTACAATTGTAGCTCAAAATAAAATTATTGGAGTAATTGAAGTAAAAGAAGCAAGGGATAGATATCATCTATATAAATTATTTGTACATGAGAAACAACAAGGTAAGGGAATAGGCAAAAATATAGTAAGAAAAATGTTTAATATATTATCGAAAGAAAAATATTGGACTGTATATACACCTCATAAAAACTTTAAAAACCACTATTTTTACGAATCTTTAGGTTTCAGAAAATATGGAGAGGCTAGGATAACTGATGATTTAAAACTTTTCAAATATACTAAACAATAGTGACTTTTTTGTAGAATCAATATCGTTCTTTATTAAAACAACATTTCATTTTGAAACGATTAATAGACTCCTTATGCATAAAGGAGTCTATTTTGTACTTCTGATAATCATCGATTATGTAAACTAGTTAGGAGACAAAGTATGTCCGAAATAAAACATCAAATCTTTATATCTTCAACATATATTGATTTAATTGATGAAAGACAAAAAGTTGTAGAAAGTGTTATAGAAAGTAGTAATATACCTGCTGGTATGGAATTGTTTACCGGAGAAAATGTTGAACAATGGAACATTATAAAACATTGGATAGATGAATCAGATGTGTTTGTTCTTTTATTAGGTGGTAGATATGGTACTTTAGCAAGTGATGAAAATATTAGTTACATTGAAAAAGAATATAATTATGCACAAATAAAAGGAATACCAACATACATTTTTGTTTTATCTGATGCTTATTTATATAAAAAACAAGGCGAGTATTCAGGGTTAGATATTTTTGAAAAAAACAATAAAGATAAGTATAAATTATTTAAAGATAAAATTCTAAAACAATACGCTAAAATGGACATTAATAATCTAGATAATTTAAAAAATGTGGTATATAAAACACTTATTGATAATAAAAAAATTGGAGTGGTGGTTGGGTAAAAAATACCCATTCTAAAGTGGATTTTTTAATAGAAAAAAGTAACAGAGATATTGAATTATACAAAAAACAAAGAGAAGATTTAGTAAAAGTAAAAAATATAATTAAAAAAACTATGAAAACAATTCTTATATATCCATTTTTTCAATTTTAGATCTTAATAAATTTTGTGAATATTATGGTGAACAAGACCCTTTAAAGAAATATTTAAATAAATCTGTTCAGCATAATGTAGATAATATGTTACAAAGTTTATCAGAATATATACGTATTGTTGAAGATCATAAAATTTTTCTAAAAGATGAAGTACATTTTAAATTTAGGTCTTATGGAAATAAATATGGACACAGAGGTGAATGGATAGATATTTCAGAAGAAGATATGCTGAAAATTGAAAACGATTTTGATGATTTGTCTAAAAAAATATTTAATATGTATAATGAGATAACAAAAGAATTAGAACCGTATTTGTAATAATATTTTAATATTCATAAATGATCAAATTTACCCATATTATATAACCTCCTTTGAATATATTTCAATCATAAACCTTAGACCGCGATATCAAGCAAGTGATTTATTAAAACTTTTTTAAATACAACCGCCTAGTTAGATTATTTCGCCTCACTAATAGAAATTCCTCGTTCCAGCATTTCTATAACGCGGTGATAGACTAAACGCTTTTGGGGATCTTTAGCATTGGGAGAATAAAGTACAGGTCTGCCTTTATATACTCCTTTTTCTTTTGCTACTTTAATTCCTTGTGCTTGTCGACGCTTGCTTTCATTTCTTTCTTGTTCAGAAATCATTGCTAAAATTTGAATAATTAAATCCTTCATGAACTTATCTAATGATGGGTTCCCAATTGCTTCATTCATCATGGGCAAGCTTGTAATCATGAATTGAACTTCTTTTTCCTTTAAATAGTTAACCGTTTGAATAAACTCATCATAATTCCTACCTAATCAGTCGATGGATTCTACAACTAAACAATCTCCCATGAGTATAAAACTTAATACTTTTAAAAAAACAGGTCTATTTTCAATCGATTTGCTCGATTGTTTTCTGTGAATATTCTTTCAGCACCAAAAGATTGTAGGTTTTCGATTTGTCTATCTAAATTCTGATATATGATCGAAAATCTTGCATATCCGACTATCATTTTAAGCGCCCTTTCTCACACACCCTAAATAACATGAATTAGTATCTTGAAAAAATTGGATAATAATTTATAGTTGGTACATCAAAAAGTCCAATAACTAATACGAATAGTTACAACTGACATCTATTAAACTCTTTATTATTGTAATAGTAACATGTTATTTGTTACAAGTTACTATTACTTTTGGTATTTTTAGTAACGCTGTTTTAGACGTACTTCAAGAAAAGATTGATAAATGTAAACAAGAAACTCCAAACGACTTAACAGACATTATTGATAAAATTACAACCAACATTTTAAGATAATACGTCTATTACATAATTTTAATGAACACGATTAAAAGGGTTTATTTTTTCAATTTATAGTAATTGTACACTGCGTCTAATTGATATATATTTAACCTATATAAAAAATGGTTCTGTTGCAAAGTAAAAAAGTATAGCTAACCACTAATTTATCATGTCAGTGTTCGCTTAACTTGCTAGCATGATGCTAATTTCGTGGCATGGCGAAAATCCGTAGATCTGAAGAGACCTGCGGTTCTTTTTATATAGAGCGTAAATACATTCAATACCTTTTAAAGTATTCTTTGCTGTATTGATACTTTGATACCTTGTCTTTCTTACTTTAATATGACGGTGATCTTGCTCAATGAGGTTATTCAGATATTTCGATGTACAATGACAGTCAGGTTTAAGTTTAAAAGCTTTAATTACTTTAGCCATTGCTGCCTTCGTTGAAGGTGCCTGATCTGTAATTACCTTTTGAGGTTTACCAAATTGTTTAATGAGACGTTTGATAAACGCATATGCTGAATGATTATCTCGTTGCTTACGCAACCAAATATCTAATGTATGTCCCTCTGCATCAATGGCACGATATAAATAGCTCCATTTTCCTTTTATTTTGATGTACGTCTCATCAATACGCCATTTGTAATAAGCTTTTTTATGCTTTTTTTCCAAATTTGATACAAAATTGGGGCATATTCTTGAACCCAACGGTAGACCGTTGAATGATGAACGTTTACACCACGTTCCCTTAATATTTCAGATATATCACGATAACTCAATGCATATCTTAGATAGTAGCCAACGGCTACAGTGATAACATCCTTGTTAAATTGTTTATATCTGAAATAGTTCATACAGAAGACTCCTTTTTGTTAAAATTATACTATAAATTCAACTTTGCAACAGAACCATGAAATTAGTAAAAAAGGTGGTGTAGCTGATACTTATCTTAAATATTTAGAGTATAATTTAGATGTTTTAACCAATGGTTTAGAAAAGTAAAAATTTTAAAAAAGCAGAGCTATGTCTTTATAGACAATAGTTCTGCTTTTTATCATTTATAAAAAAATATATTTTAAATTTTACGAAATAGTATAATGTTACTAATATTTTCAATCCTCAAATGAGAATGAATATCCTTTGATAACGGTATTTAAATTAGATTAAAAGGGATTTATATGGTAATATAGATTATAATAATTATAATCTATATTATATTGTAATTTAGATTTATTATAATTTGTTGGGGAGGCTTTATATGTTTAGAAAGTATAAACAACATGCTGCACTAATCAATACTATAATATGTGCATTTTTAATTTTAGTAGGAATTATTTTAAACTCATTAGATTTATTTACTTATTCTATCAAAATTTATTTATTAGCTTTTATCATTGGAGGATTCTTAAGTGCAAAAGAAGGGTTGAATGAATTAATTAAAGACAAACATTTCAATGTTGATTTATTAATGATTTTAGCTGCAATTGGTGCGTCAGTAATTGGTTATTGGATGGAAGCAGCTTTGTTGATATTTATATTCTCCTTAGCTGAAACAATGGAAAAGATGGCTGAAGAAAAAACAAAAAATACAATGACTGAACTTTTAAAAATCACACCAGATCTCGCTAGACGTATAAGTACAGATGGGACAATTGATATTATTTCCACACAAGAGTTGGAAGTAGGTATGTTTGTTCAAGTGCCAAAGGGAGAAACTATTCCTATAGATGGTGAATTAACTTCTGAATATGCTGTCATTAATGAATCGGCTATAACTGGAGAATCTATTCCTATTGAAAAAAAGAACAAGGAAAATTTAACCGGAGGGACGCTCAACGAAGGTGAAACTTTTGAGATGCAAGTTACAAAAAATATCGATAATACATTGTTTTCAAAAATAATTCGACTTGTCGATGAAGCTCAGTCTTCTCCTTCACATACTGCAAGTTTTATAGAAAATATAGAAAGTATTTATGTCAAAATAATACTTCTTGGTGTGCCATTATTTATCTTATTGACTCCATCTATATTGAATTGGAGTTGGGAACAAGCTTTTTATAGGGGCATGGTTTTATTGACTGTTGCATCGCCATGTGCACTTATTGCAAGCGCTACTCCCGCAACATTATCTGCAATCAGTCGTGCTACAAGACGAAATATGCTATTTAAAAGCGGAAATGCAATAGATGTACTCAATCAAGTTAAAGCAATAATATTTGATAAAACAGGAACACTAACAATAGGACAGCCTACTGTTCAGGAATCATTTTATATGTCTAATGTCGAACAAAAAGAATTAAAAAAAATATTAAAATCAGCAGAAAACGAAGCAACACACCCTATAGCTCAAGCACTTGTAAAACATTTAAATGACGTTGACATAATACCTCTTGATTATGTAAATAATATCACAGGAAAAGGATTACAAGTTTATTATAATAATCATGAATGGCGCATTGGTAAATTGGAATTTGTCACAAACAGGGTATTGGATTTAGATATACAACAAAAAATAAATAGCATTCCCCCAGTTTCAACACAAGTCTATGTCTCTAAAGATAATAAGTTAGAAGCTTATTTTTCACTATCAGATCAAATTAAAGATGATACTATAGATGCTATTTCTAAGTTGAATAAAATGAATATACACACAATTATGGTTACAGGGGATAATTTTCAAACAGCAAATGAAGTTGCAAGAACTATTGGAATTAAAGAAGTTTATGCAAATAAACTTCCTCAAGAAAAAGCGGAAATTGCAAAAAAAATTAAAAATGAATATGAAACTATAGCTGTGGTTGGAGATGGGATTAATGATGCGCCAGCTCTTGCAATTGCTGATGTCGGATTTTCAATGGGAAATGGTACAGATATTTCAATGGAAACTTCAGACGCAATTCTTATGCAAAATGATTTAATTCAAATCCCTTTTTCAATAAGCCTATCATTAAAGTTAAAAAAAATTGTTAAAGAAAATATTATTTTTTCATTAAGCATTATAGTAATATTGATTTTCACCAATATTCTTCAATTAATTAATTTACCTCTTGGTGTTATAGGACATGAAGGCAGCACAATTCTTGTAATTATAAATAGTTTAAGACTCTTATATTTTAAAGATGATTTTAAGAACTTTAGTTAAAGAATTAAATAGTATAACAATCATTATTAAGAAAGAATTTGATTTTGAAATGATTAATTGACTTTTTTCAAAAAGGTCTATTTTATGAATATATATAGATATATTTTCAATCTTAAAATCTATTAATAATTGAAATAGCATAAAGCTTCCTTCTCTCTTTCAACTTAAAAAGACTAATAGTATGAAATACTAATAAAGTAGCGTTGTACGATATCTAATTACCACCCCCCTTCAAAAGAGTTTCTATAATTAGGAGTTGGAGAAGATTGCCGACGATATTGATGTCTCATAGGCCAAGCCGTCCAACCTTGGCTACCTTATCCATAAAACCTATTAAAAATAGACTAAGCAGAAATGACTGGTTAATCTTATAATACGAACAGGTCAATTCATTAGAAAATAGAGTTTTTATTAAATTACCACTTTAAGAATTTAGTGTTGTTCGTAAGGGACTCCTTAAGATCATTATCTAATAAAGTGTCAATTTTGAAAGGTTTTTGTAAGGAAAATCGATGTTGCTTTTTTATTTTCTTTATTATAATTGAATTATAGTTAATTAGAGAGGATTGTTTTTATGAAAAAATTACTTATTGTAAGTGTAGGATTTGCCATATGCTTATTAACTGCATGTTCGCCACAGACATTGCAAACAATTGGTTCAACTAAATATTATGTAAAAATTGTTGATGATGGTGAGAAATATAAAGAATCAGGTTATTCCAGATATAAATATAATATGACGGGTTTTGATGAAAATGGAGAGTTAAAAAGACTCTCTTTTACAGCTGAAAACCAAGTTGAAAAAGAGTCTTATTTAAAAGTTTATTACAAGAAAGATGAAGTGATTACCTATGAAGAGGTAGATGCTGATAACGTCCCTAAAAAGGCACAGGAGTTATTGGAAGGGAAGGGAACTAAAAGTTCTCTTTAACAAAAGACCTAATCTCTGACTATATCAAACTAATATTATTAGATAAAGCTAGTAATATTAGTTCAAAAACACTTCATTATTGAGACACATTCTGATTTTGAAACGATTAAAACACATACATATTATGTATGTGTTTTTGCTATACTTATATCTATTAATTAATGTAATTACTAAAGGTCGGTACAATAATACTTGAAAGTAAAAGATTAATATTGAAATTTTCATTTTCTATGGCATAAATTTTCTCTACTAAATCGCAATTTTTTATATGAAGTTAAAGAACTATAAAAAGTGTAAGGAGCAATTTATATTTTCTCCATTTCTCCTCCCTCTAATACTGTACTTTTACTTATTCGCTTTCCAGCAATTTAAATTTATCTTCTAATGTTTGAAGCCCTTTATCTATAATATTTTTTTGTTCTATTAAATTTTTTTGATGTTCTAAAAATATATCTTTTCGTTTCATTTTGGTAGAACTTCCTTGATGATACAATTCAGCAATTTCTTTTAACTTTGATACAGGCATATGTGTCTGACGCATACATTTTATAAACTCAATCCAATATAGATCCTCTACTGAAAAATCTCTATAGCCATTCTTATTTCTGGTAACAAATGGAAAAAGCCCTGCTTTGTCATAGTATCGAATAGTATGTTCACTGATGCCTAAATTATCGGCTACTTGCTTTACTTGCATAATTTACCTCCTAAAAAAGGTGACTTTATAAAGTCACCTTTTTGGTCTATTTAATAAGTTGAACTAGTAAATCTTCATAGTCATTATGGATAATAGCTTCAAACCCAAATGTTGATACCATATCACTCTTTAATGACTCCACAGTGTTATAACCAATGAGTTCAGGATCATCTATTTTTAAACCAATTCGTTTAATGTCATTATGGAATAAATTATTTTGATGAGATAGCTCAATTATTTCTTCAGCTAAAGATTTAACGTAATTATTACTTGGCAAAGATACGTTCTTATCATCTATGACCTTTTCTTCCGTAATAATCTTAATATCTGTTTCATTTTCTTTAAATATTGCTAAAAAGTAATACATATCAAAATGACCTCCTTATTCTTTAAAGTTAACTAGCGTGTCGTATAACCGCCATTTGCAAATAATGTTTGTCCATTTATCCACCAACCATCTAAAGTTAAGAAAGTGATAATCGGTGCGATGTCTTCAATATTTGTAAGCTGATTATGAAGTGCTTGAGATTTATGGAATGCCACAGCATCTTCGCCTTCTTGAGGGTAGAAGAAAGGTGTATCCATTGGTCCAGGAGCCACCGCGTTAACTGAAATGCCTCTATCCATAAACTCTGATGATGCTGCGCGTGTATAATGCTCGACGGGCGCTTTTCCTCCAGCGTAAGTTGAATAAAATCCTGTATAAGCAGCAAGCAATGCAGTCGCTAGAGTGATAATTTTACCATTATCATTCATAGATTTTTCAGCATATTTAATAAAGAAATAAGCTGACTTTGCATTGATGTCTGCCATACTATCGAACTCTTCTTCAGTCGTTTCTGAAATAGGTTTTTTAAGTACTTTTCCTACTGTATTTATTGCGATATCAACTTTTCCAAACGTCTCTTCAGCATGTTGGAATAAAGCTTGGACATTACTAACCTTAGTTAAATCACCAGAAAATAATGTGCCTTGTCCACCTAGTTCTTCAACTTTTGAAAGTGTATCTTTAGCATCATCTAAAGACTTTTCATTATGATAATGGATTACTAATTTAGCCCCATCTTTAGCGTAAGTAGTACTTAATAAGCCGCCAAGGTTCTTAGCACCACCAGCAATAACTACAACTTTGTCTTGTAAACTATTAAATTTACCCATATTATATAACCTCCTTTGAATATATTTCAATCATAAACCTTAGACCGCGATATCAAGCAAGTGTTTATCTGATGTTTTTTGGTATTGGTTTAGTTGGAATAATAACGGGTTCAATAGCAACTTATTTTCTGAAAGGTAATAAGAAGTCTAATATAAAAGGTCGTTTAAAATAATGGGCAAAGATTAATTAAAATCATCAGAAATTAAACAACTAAAAGTTTAAGTATAAGCAAAATAATTTTTAGGTTGACCTAATTTATGCTATAATATTCATTGATAAATTTAATGTTCAATGAGGAGATTTTTAAAGTGAAGAAAAGTTTAGAAGAAATAAATGGAAAAGTTTCTTTTGATAGCGAAGCAAATGGTATCAAGAAACTAATAATGTATTTAGGCCCTGGACTTCTTGTTGCTGTAGGCTATATGGATCCAGGTAATTGGATTACTTCAATGGCAGGAGGAGCACAATTTGGATATACATTATTATTTATAATATTATTATCTAGCTTATCAGCCATGTTACTTCAAAGTATGTGCGCTCGTTTAGGTATTGCGAGTGGTATGGACTTAGCTCAAGTAACTAAACACATGAGTAATAAGCCGTTGTCGATAGCATCCTGGATTGTTACAGAATTAGCAATTATGGCTACAGATATTGCAGAGATCATTGGTAGTGCGATAGCATTAAATCTACTTTTTGATATACCTTTAGTAGTGGGAGTAACTATTACTGTATTAGATGTTTTACTTTTACTAGTAATTATTAAATTCGGTTTTAGAAAGATTGAAGCTATCGTAGGTGTATTAATTTTTACAGTACTTTTTATCTTTATATTTGAAGTTTACTTTGCTTCTCCAGAATGGAGTGCTGTTTTAGGTGGCTTTATTCCAAGTACAGAAATAGCTACCAACAATGGTGTGTTATACATAGCTTTAGGTATCATTGGTGCAACAATCATGCCTCACAATTTGTATTTACATTCTTCAATTGTCCAATCACGTAACTATATACGTAAAAGTAAAGCCAAGAAAAAAGAGGCTATTAAATATGCTATTATTGATTCACATATACAACTTTCAATTGCATTTATTATTAATTGTTTAATTTTAATATTAGGTGCAGCTCTATTCTTTGGTAATGGTGAAGACTTAGGACGATTTTATGATTTATATAATGCCTTACAAGAATCAGATTTTGCAGGAGCTATAGGTGGTGCTGTTATGAGTACATTATTTGCCATAGCTTTGCTAGCTTCAGGGCAAAATTCAACCATTACTGGCACATTATCAGGACAAATTGTCATGGAAGGGTTTTTGAATATAAAAATTCCTCAATGGGCAAGAAGATTAGTTACTAGATTAATCGCTGTGATTCCTGTATTCATATGTTTATGGTTATATGGTTCAAGTACTTCTAAAATTGAAGATCTATTAATTTTCACACAAGTGTTTTTAAGTCTTGCATTACCCTTTAGTATTATTCCTTTAACGTTAGCAACAAATAACCCTAAGATAATGGGAAAAGAATTTACAAATAAAACATGGATTAATATTATTGCTTGGGTTTTAACAATCATATTAAGTATATTGAATATACATCTAATTATAGAAACATTTAATGAATTTTTATAATTTAATTGATTTAAAAACACATCTTCTTAATAACATAAGAAGATGTGTTTTCGTATATTTAGAGCCTACCCTAATTAAATAATAGAACGTCCTTATAAAATGCTGATTCCTTTTGTATGGTTAGGGTGTATTAAATCGTCAATGTATAAAATGCTTATAAAAGAAATATTATATTGACTAGAAAAATCTCTGAATAATTTGAAAACACAACTAATACAAATCATTTTTAGTTTTAAATTAAAAATATAATTTTCTTTTGCAATATATTATTATAATATAGACTTAATAATGATATGAGAGGGGGGATTTTATGATATGTACAAACTGTGAAAGACATGTTCAAAAAAATGATAAGTTTTGCATGCATTGCGGTCATAGATTAGAAAGTAATAATATAAAAAATGAAACAAAGATACATAATGAAAAATGTCCTATTTGTAAAACAAAAATAGATAGTGAAGATAAATTTTGTATGTACTGTGGTCATAGTTTGAAAGTATTAAAAAATGATAAAAAAAATATTAATCAAAGTAAGAAAATCTCAGAAAAACAAGCAAAGGATACTATTGATCTTAAATATGAAGCTAAAAATTTGTTTGAAAATACAACTAAAACTATAGGCAGATTAGCTGGTAGTGATGAAAAATTAAAATTAAATTTAAAAGATATGTTTTCTGAAGTATTCAAGTCACATTCTAAAGATGAATCAGATGAAATATTTATAGCTGGGACTAGTAGTACAACCCCACTTTTAGATGAAGTATCAGAAGAATGGGGGAAGCCTTGGGTGTTTTCAAGAGTATTTTTAGCGTTTGCAGTTACTTTTGCTGCGTTATGGGTATTAAGTGATATATTCGAAAATACTTTAGCAATACCTGGTTTAATATTTATAGGTGCTTTAATAGTTCCATTAACAGGTTTGTTCTTTTTCTTTGAATCTAATGCTTTTAAAAATATTAGCTTATTTGAAGTTTTAAAAATGTTTTTTCTAGGTGGCGTTTTATCTTTAATCAGTACAATGATTTTATATAACTTTGTTACATTTAGTGATGAATATTATTTATTTGGTTCTATGACTATACTTGATGCAGGGATAGTTGGACTAGTGGAAGAAACTGGAAAAGCTATAATAATTGTCTACTTTACGAATAAATATAAAACAAATAAAATTTTGAATGGATTATTAATTGGTGGAGCCATTGGGGCCGGTTTTGCAATGTTTGAATCTGCTGGATACATATTGAGTTATGCTGAAATGTTTGGTGATGGAATAATTAGTGTAGTATTCACAAGGGCATGGACTGCTATTGGTACTCATTTAGTCTGGTCTGCAATTATTGGTGCAGCAATCGTTATAACAAAGGAAAATAAAAATTTTGAATACAACAATATTACAGATAAACGTTTTTTATTTTTTTTCTTTTCATCAGTAGTATTACATGGTATTTGGGACACTTCTTTTTCATTATTTGGTAGTTTTTCATTTAAATATATAGTATTAACAATAATAATTTGGTTGTTAGTTTTTATACTAATGAAAGCTGGTTTAAAACAAGTAAATATATTACAAGAAGAAGCACAATCCTTAAATGAAAATATAAATTAATGAAATTTAATTGTTAGCAAAAATTAGGTAGTGAGACATCTATATAATGTTTTTAATTAAAGAAGAGATATTAATAACTATATAAAAAGGAGATGTATATTTGAAATATTGTAATAATTGTGGAAACAGATTACAGAATGAACAAAAGTTTTGCGATAAATGTGGCCAGAATGTAGATATTAAAAAAAATAATATTAATGAGCACACTTATACTAGTGCAAATTATAACTCACAAGTTCCAAAAAATAATAATTCTGGAAAAATAGTGATGATAATAGTATTAATTTTAATAACTTTATTATTATTAGGCGGTTTATTATTCGGGGCTTATAAATTATTTTTAGACAATGATGATTCTATCTCTAGTAATTCTAACAATAATAGTTACGATGAATCCAATAATAGCGAAGATGAAGATTATCCATCGATTAACGTTTTGTCAGAGACATTTAGTACCAATTTTATGAATCAAGATCGTAGAAATGGATTTGGTTATGTTAATTTAGGAATGAGTAAATCTGAAATAGATAATAAATTTGGAAATTCTGAAGGTAACGTCAATATAGCAGGTATTTCAGCAAAAAAATATGGGAATATAGCAATACAGTATAATAAAAATACAGTTTCTAGATATTTTATAATCCCTGATGATCTTAGTATATATCAATTTGAAGATTACCACGGTGATCCTACCATGAAGGCTGACGAAGGTGGAGTTATTTATGATGATAATGCACATAACAGTTACACTATTAAAGTATATGTTAATGAAAGTGGAAAAGTAATTGGTATAGAAAATGTAGATCAAATTGCGAGAAATGACTCAGACACTTCAGATAATGATGAGGTTGATAGTAAATATCAAGCTGAAAATCTTGCTGATGCCTATCTTACCAAGAATTATGAAGATTATTGGATTCATTCAGTCGATGAATATAATGGAGTTTATAGAGTTAACTACGGTGAAGGTAATGCAAGTCACGCACATGATGCAGTATACATCGACCAAGAAAACGGAAAAATCACTGAAACTGACCCAAATGAATAGACTTATTAAAGTCAAATAATAGTTTAGAATATATATAAAAAGCACTTCGCATATTAATGTGCGAGGTGCTTTTAGATACAAATACAAAAATTAGAGCTTATTTCAAATAATTTTATATCCAATCACCAATTTATAAATATGATAAATTACGCTTGCATCGTTTTATTGCCACTCGATCTTTATATTTTTATGGGTTTTGTTGCAAATTTGGAATTATATTATAATTTTAACAAAAAGAAGGGGACTATATGAATCATTTCAGATATAAACAATTCGATTAAGACGTAATTACTATAGCCGTTAACTACTACTTAAGATAGCCCTCAGTTATCGTGATATATCTGGAATATTGAGAGAGCATGATATTAACGTTCATCATTCAACTATTTATCGTTGGCTTCGTAAAAATGTGATTACAAATGAGTTTATACGTTTATTAAGCGTCTTATCAAACAATTTGCTAGACCTCAAACTATTGTTACCGATCACGCACCTTCAATGAAGGTAGCTATATTTAAATTGACTAAAAATTTTAAACTTAATAAAGATTGCCATTGTACTTCTAAATATCTTAATAACTTAATTGAACAAAATCATTGTCATATTAAAGTGAAAAAACAGATATAAAAGTTTGAATACCGCTAAAAACACAATTAAAGGTATTGAGTGTGTTTATGACTTATATAAAAAGAACTGTAGGTCTCTTCAAGTCTACAGCTTTTCGCCTTGCCATGAAATTAATTTCATGTTACTCAGTTAAGTAAAGACTAATTTAAAATGATGGATTAATTATTTATTTTCAGACTATGCAACAAAACCTTATTATAAATAAAGACCAGAAAATTACTGGTCTTTATTTAATTTGTATATTTTAGCTAGTTCTAATTCTATTTTCAGTTGTCTTTGTATCTTGACATGCAAATACTATAAATACAATAGCAAAAGGAAGTAGTAAAGCTTGAATCGATGTACTAACATTATCACCAACCATATATGGTTGGGCAAACCACTGAATAGATAAAGGGATAACTCCCCAATATATAGATTTGCTAACATCTCTCATTCTTCTTGCACTTATTGAAATTAAAGGTAAGTATAAAACAGCTAATAATAATTGGTCTAAGAAAGTCTCTTGAGCATATACAGCTACTAAGAAGAATTCTAAAATAACTATTGATATTAAATAGAATAAATAAAACCACCAAAACCCTCTACGTGAAGTCAATCCTTGATAATTAAAAATATTTTTCCAACCATCTATATATAATTCCCAAGGGTTTCTTTGGTGATTTCCTGTGTAAATATTAGAATTTGGATAACGGTTAAATTCATTTTCATATTGTTGTCTTGAATTTTTATTTGAATTATTTAAAATCAATTCATTACCGCAGTTAGGACAAAATTTAGACATATTATCAACTTTAGTTCCACAGTTTGAACAAAACATAATTCTCATCCCTTTTTCAAAAAATTTATACTTTAGTTTCATTTCCAAATAAAATTGGTAAGCTTTTAACATAATTTTTATACTATATATTTTAACATAATAATTTAATTGTAGGAATTTTAAATTAGGAAACACAATAATAATTATGTTTTTACTAAAACCTTCGATTTTGACACAAAGCTTCTTAAAGTGACAAAGAAGGTTTTCTTGATTATTTAAATCCATAAACTTGTCTTATAATCAATGTATGAAAATTATTTAAAAATATGAGCTTTTAGAAAGCTTAGGTATCACTGTAATTATTGCAGTGATACTTTTTATTTTGGGTTTTGTCTATTTTGAATATCTTCTTGCTCTTTCTTAGCACCGTTTAAAATTTCATCTATATGATAAAAGCCATTTACAATGATGATAGAAAGAATAATTAATCCAATGCCCTTAAGCCAACTTTTGGGAGACGTAGGCTTTTGTCTCTTTAAAAAAAACATGCCAATTAACGTTGCGACTACAATGATTACGAATAGATATATCATATATCATCTTCCTTTTTATAAAAATTAAATATCAAGAAAAAATTAACTTAACTTTGAAATAATATTAACATAAAGAGATGTTTTTTCAACGTTCTCTAAAACATTGAATTTAATAATATTATTCTCTCAGTTTCATTATTTGTTTAGCGCTATATCTTTATATTAAAATAAAGTGCGATATAATTTAGTATGAAGTTATTACATAGGAGCTGTTCAAGCGATGAAATGGATTTTATTTGATAAAGATGGCACGTTAATATATTTTGACGGTAGTTGGATGAAGATTGGCTTACAACTCGTCGACGATTTTATGGAAGCATACAAGGACGATATACATGATATAGATGCAGCATATAAGCATTTAGGTATCGTAGATGGAGAAATTCAACCTGGAACAATAATGGCTTCAGGCGCTTTAGAAGAAATGGTCAAAGCGTTATGTGATATTGCTGGTCAGGACGTTTCGAAGTGGGCACAAAAAAGGAGCCAAACACTTGTTGATAATAGAGTGCCAGAAAATGTTCTGGTAGAAGGTATTTATGAAACGTTGGAGACGCTACAAAACCAAGGTTATAAAATGGGTATAGTAACAAGTGATTCTAAAAAAGGCGTAGAACAATTTTTAGAAGTAACTCAATTTGATCATTTCTTTGATGTAGTCATATCTACGGAGGCTAATGCAGTTGAAAAGCCTAATCCAGAAGTGCTTAATCCCTTGTTTAACAACTACGACGTATCACCACAAGATGTAATCATCGTGGGTGATACCGCCAATGATATACAAACAGGTGTAAATGCTAAGTTAGGCCTTAAGATTGCTGTACTAACGGGCGTAGGATTAGAACAAGAACTTAATAAAGCTGACCATATTGTAGATAACGCGAATGACGTTCTAGGAATATTAAATCAATATGCGTAGTTCACAAATTGTGTCATAATATACGTATCGTATATTATGACTTTTTTCTTTAATATAAACATAGAGGTGATTGTATGATTGATGGAAAATACGCAGATTATAAAGGCGAAACTTATAAAGTAGTTGAAATTGTTGGTAATGAATTGGTGCTAGCAACAGAAGACGAAAAGGCATTGGAACATGGTTTTGAAGCACAAACAGCAAATCAATCAGCGCATACATTATATTTCAAACGTATCCCGAGAGATGATGTTGATGAGCTTTATGCGTTATTTCAAGAAGCGAGATATGAAGGTGCCGTTTTTGATTTATACCAAGATACAGAACAACAACTTTATATTGGGACAGAAGATCAAGACAAAGCGAGTTCATTTGGATTAGATCAAACAGATGAACATTATTATAGTAAGTATGTGACAGAAGACGAAATTGAAAAAATAATCTACCGCCGACATATTGAGTAGTACATTGTTATAGCAATGAAAAAGGAGTGAGACATAATAATTGTCCCACTCCATTGTTTTTTATAGCTGTTTTTTCTTCTTGATAATTTTTGTTTAAATGATGGCAGTGATTTGGCCAACTCCTGGTGAGTTAATAAAACGATAGTAAAAGACTACAGACTGAGACCGTGTCCTAGGCAAGTGAGTATGAAATAAATAGAAAAGCCGGAACGGAATTTAAGAAAAATATGCACAAAAAAATGCCAACAAAGTCAGATGCTTTGTTGACACTTTATTTGTATTAGCGTTGATCTACTTTACGATGTGTCTCAATAATATGACGAATCTTATCAATGACTGGGTTTAATGAGTCTGGATCTTCATGTAAATCATATTCATTAATATTCACACGTACAACAGGACATGCGTTAAATTCGCTTATCCAGTCGTCGTAACGTTTGAATAGTTTTTGCCAATATTCTGGGTCAGTTTCCATTTCCATCTGGCGACCACGCTGTTTAATGCGATCAATGACTTCATCGTAATCACATTCTAAATAAATCAATACATCTGGTTTAGGGAAATAAGGCGTCATGACCATGGCGTTAAATAATTCTGAATATGTTTCAAAGTCTTCTGGGCTCATTGTACCTTGTTCTTCATGCATTTTAGCGAAAATGTCGACATCTTCGTAAATCGAACGGTCTTGGATGAAACCACCGCCATATTCAAACATGCGTTTTTGTTCTTTAAAACGTTCAGCTAAGAAATAAATTTGTAAGTGGAAACTCCAACGCTCAAAGTCGTTGTAAAACTTATCGAGGTAAGGGTTATGGTCCACGTTTTCAAATGAAGTTCTAAAATTCAGGCGTTCGGCTAAAGCTTTTGTTAATGTTGATTTTCCTACGCCTACAGTACCAGCGATAGTAATCACAGCATCTTGAGGGATACCGTATTTATTCATGCATTTGTCCTCCAATCAGTGGCTTCACTAATTCTAAAATATAATTATAGTCATCATTGTGTTTAACAAAATCAAGGCGTGTCGTGTCGATGCGAATGACGCGTTCTCCGTCAGCTTTTAACGAATTATAATAGGCATTATAATCACGCTTTAAATTAAGTAGGTAGTCATCCTCAATTTGATGTTCAAAACTGCGGTTACGTAGTGCTATACGGTCCTTTAAAGTTTCTAATTCTGCATCTAAAAAGATGATAATATTGGGCATTTCCAGATCTTCAGTTAAAATATCATAAATTCTTGAGAATTTACTGTATTCGGCACTCGTTAAGGTATTATGTGCGAAAATTTTATTTTTATAAATGTGATAATCACTAACGATACCACTTTCATTTGAAACAAGATCTTGGAATTGTTTGTAACGATTACATAAAAAGAACATTTCTGTTTGGAAACTCCATTTAGAAATATCTTCATAGAAATCTGATAAAAAAGGATTTTCATTTACAATTTCTTTTTCTTCATAGTAATTGTAAGTTTGACTAAGTTTGTGCGCTAAAGAAGACTTTCCGACACCAATCGGGCCTTCAACAGCAATAAATTGTTTTTTCATATTTACCGCTCCAATGTTAAAATAGACAATAAATATTGTACCATATGTGAGGTGTAAGACACATGACAACTGACCAAGATTTTATGAAAATTGCGATTGAAGAAGCAAAAAAAGCAGGGGATATTGGTGAAGTGCCTATTGGTGCTGTCATTGTTCGAGATAATGAAGTGATTGCAAGAGCACACAATTTGCGAGAATCATCACAAGACCCAACTGCACACGCTGAGCATCTTGCAATTCAGAAAGCTGCTGCTGTCGTCGGTAGTTGGCGCTTAGAAAACTGCCGACTTTATGTCACGCTAGAACCATGCGTGATGTGTGCTGGAACGATTGTAATGAGCCGTATTCCGTATGTAATTTATGGAGCCAAAGATCCCAAAGGTGGCTGTGCAGGTAGTCTCATGGACCTGTTACAAGAACCAAGATTTAATCATCGTGCAACGGTTCAAACAGGTGTATTAGAAGAAGCATGTAGCCAATTATTAAAAACATTTTTTAAAAATTTAAGAAAAAATAAAAAAATCATACAAACAGCCGATAATACAAATCACTAAAGATTTGGTAGAATATGAGTGTGTTACAAATTTGTGGCAAATGAGAATGGTGTGTAATTAAGATTGTGTTATCGATCATAGAAGGAAACGAGGTAAATTAATGATAAAATTAATTGCAACAGATATGGATGGTACATTATTAAATGCGGCACATGAGATATCAGAAGAGAATATTAAGGCGATTCAATATGCACAATCGCAAGGCATAACAGTAGTTATTGCTACGGGACGTGCTTTTTATGAAGCCAATTCACCTGTAAATCAAACAGATTTGAAAGTGCCTTACATCTGTTTAAATGGTGCAGAAGTGAGAGATGAATCTTTTAATATCATGAGTACATCTAAATTGAATCGTGAGTTAATTAATAGAATTACAACTGAGATGGATAAGGAAGATATTTATTATCAAGTTTATACAAACTTAGGTATCTACACTGAAAACCCTCAACGCGATTTAGAAATATATATAGATATTGCAGAACGAGCTGGTCAAAAAGCAGACGTAGAAAAAATTAAAGCTGGTATTCAAAAACGAATTGATAATGGTACTTTAAAAGTTGTAGATAATTATGACAAGATTGAAGATACCCCTGGAGAAATTGTTATGAAAATCCTTGCTTTTGACAGTGATTTAGAAAAAATTGACCGTGCAAGTGAGAAACTAGCACAATCAGAAAGTCTTGCAATTTCTTCTTCTTCAAGAGGCAATATTGAAATTACACACTCAGATGCACAAAAAGGCATCGCGTTAGAAACGATTGCAGAGCGTCTTAATATAGATATGGAAAATGTTATGGCAATAGGTGATAACATGAATGATATTTCTATGCTAGAGCGTGCTGGTTACTCTGTAGCGATGGATAACGCAACGCCTGAAGTAAAAGCAGTGTCTAAGTATGCTACAGACACAAATGAGCAAAGTGGCGTCGGAAAAGCGATTATGAAATTGCTCAAAGAAAATAATGAAATTTAGTATGAGGAGAAGTGTATTATGAAAGGTTTAATCATTGTAGGGAGTGCGAAATTAGGTTCACATACAACAGCGCTATCCCAATATTTAAAAGGGCATTTTGAAGAACATGATTTTGAAGTTGAAATTTTTGATCTTGCAGAACATCCAATTCACCAACTTGATGTTTCAGGTGCTTCTAGTCCAAGTGAAACATATAAAAATAATTTAAGTACATTACAAGCTAAAGCAAGAGAAGCGGACTTTTTCGTCTTAGGATCTCCGAATTATCACGGTTCATACTCTGGTATTTTAAAAAATGCTTTAGATCATTTAACTATGGATGATTTCAAAATGAAACCTGTAGGCCTTATTGGTAATAGTGGAGGCATCGTAAGTTCAGAACCGCTATCACATTTACGTTTAATTGTACGTACATTATTAGGTATTGCAGTACCAACACAAATTGCTACGCATGATACAGATTATAAAAAATTAGACGATGGTACATTATATTTAGATAATGAAGAATTCCAATTACGTGCTAGATTATTTGTAGATCAAATCATTTCTTTTGTTAAAAATAGTCCTTATGAACATTTAAAATAAGTTAAATGATTAAATTATACTAAAATAACTGTTAGGTTTCTAAATAGGGCCTAACAGTTATTTTTATGTATGTTATTTTGAGCTTGATGGCTTTAAAATAGAAGTTACGATTGTATGATATTGATCTAAAATCGACTTTATTTTAGGTAGGTCTATATTATGTAAATGAATGCAACGCTCATCATATGCATCTCTAGATTTTTTTAATAGCCCCAACTCAATGAGATTGTTGATTTGTATTGAAATGGGTGTGTTGTGACTATACAACAACCTTTTGAGTTCTACCGCTTCAATACTTTCTTTGTTAATATAAAGTAATTTATCCAATATAATTATTTCAGCAAATGTAAGGTTCAAATTTTGTTTTACTACTTTTTTAATTAATTTTCTCTTTTCTTCGTAAGTTATTATATTCATGTTATCACCACATTAAGTTATTTGTTCTTTGTTGTATTATTTTGAAATTTTTAATACCTTCTATAATAGGTTGTTTATTATTAAATCCTTAAGGGCTTACACCTTTGATTGCTTGGAAATGATATATATAATCTTTAAGTGAATGGAAGTGATACTGTCTCCATACAAAATCTAAAGTATCACCATTTAATAAAGCACATGTTGAAAAGTGAATTTTTGAAGCAATAATGTAGTTTGATAAGGTACAACACATAAGTGCTGAAAATTCACGCGATAAAAAGCTGTTATTTACAAAAAATTGATGCGCAATATCTTGGCAAATTAATTTTCTTTCACAGTTGTTATTAATATATTGAATAACGTCTCTAATCAATATATGTTTAAAATTCCGTTCAGATTTAGAGCGAGGAGTTGTATTTATGGTATTAAGATAAGTCGCTTTAATTAAATATAATAATTTTCGTTCTATATCTTTAGTGTTTGATTGATTTAACATTGATAAAATGACGTCGTTATAAAGTGTTTTTAAATCGGGACTATCTTCATCTATTATATTATGTTCATTTTGAGCATACTTATTCAAAATTTTATAATAATAGTAATTATTTTATAGATAGACATAATAACGTGCCTTCAAAGTTGATATCATTAATACATTCATAGTCATGAATATAAAATATATCTCCTGTACGATAATGTTGAAAGTCGTTATTTTTTAGTATTGTAATTGCTCCATCAAAAATGAAATAGATATTTAAAAAATGGTTAGTACGTAAACATTTAAAATTGGATGTTTTATTATTATATATCTTTAAATCATAATCCATTATTTATTTCACCACGCCAATATACTAAGAAGCATCTCTTCTATAATAATTTTAATACGAAAAGTGTATATCGGACATTAACAAAATTTAACTCTTGATACACATTATTTTAAAATTAATATGCGAGTTTAGATTTTAGAGTAAATAATTTAATAGTAACGCTTAAAATTTTACTTTTTAATAATTAAAAACATAACGTCAAATAGATAATCTAGAAAAATTGAAATTACATTTACTAGAGATATTCAAATTTTGAACAAAAAAAGAGTACTAATAAATATATATTAGTACTCCTATAATAAATAAAGCGTATGAGTTAAATTGTATTTAACTATTTATGGTATTTTAATTTAGCAAAAGCATCGTGTTGGTGAATAGATTCTTCATTGCGACATTCTATTTCAAAACCATCAAGCCACTCAAAACCTACCAAATCTGCAGCGATAAGACGGATAAGGTCTTCTACAAATCTTGGATTTTCATAAGCGTGTTCTGTAACACTTTTCTCATCAGGACGTTTTAGAATAGGATATAAAATAGAGCTTGCATTAGCTTCCATTGCATCTAAAATGACTTCTTTATAATCACCTATTAAATCAACATCTTTATTTAGAAAAGCTTTTACAGTGATAATACCACGTTGGTTGTGTGCTGAGTACTCGCTAATTTCTTTTGAACAAGGGCAAAGTGTAGTCACCGCAGCTTGGATTGTAATCTCTTTACGGGTTACATCATCTTTATCAATCGCTAAACCATAAGTTACATCGGCATGACCAACAGCTTTGATTTGAGTGACTGGGCTATAACGGTCGAAGAACCATTTAGCTGAGACATCTAAACCAGCAGAGTTTTGTTCCATGCTAACTTGTAAACTACGTAATAATTGATAAAGTGCGTCAAAATTTAATTCAATGCCATTATTATAGTGCTTTTCGACACTTTCTAATATACGGCTCATATTAATGCCTTTTTCGTCTTGATTTAAACTGGTTGAAAAACTAAAGTTTCCAGCAGTTTGGAAACGATCTACAAGTACTGGGTAAACTAAGTTTTTAATACCTACCTCTTCGATTTCAAACAAGAAATCTTTATGTGTACTTTGTAAGTCTTTCATATTTTCTTTTTCAGTTGGTTTCGTACCTTCGATAGGATCAACAGAACCAAAGTGCTTCCATCTTCCTTCTCTAGTAGATAAGTCAAATTCTGTCATGCTATTGCCTCCACTTAAGATTCAAAGTTATAAGTCCAATAAGGTTCTACTTCTAAGAAACTGTGTGCTTCTCCAGGTACGTCAGGTGTTGCAAGTGACTCCAGGAATGGACCTGTTTGAGATGCATGTGCTTCGAATGTACGTAGTTTAACCTCTTTATAATCACTGATCTCATTTAGAATGTCTGGTGCACCTAATTTTTCATGTGCGTCATTACTAAATGCTACAAGCTGTAAACGTGGTCTTTCAGATGCTGGCATACGACCAACCGTTCTCACGACTGCTTCTGCAGTAGCTTCATGGTCAGGATGAACAGCAAACTGCGGATAGAAAGAAATGATGACAGATGGTTGTAATTCATCAATGAGGGATTTAACCATTGCATCCATTTCATCATGTGGTTCGAACTCTACAGTTTTATCTCGTAAACCCATTTTACGTAAATCAGTTATGCCTATTGCTTCCATTGCTTTTTCTAATTCTTTTTCACGAATATCTGGTAATGTCTCACGCGTAGCAAAAGGTGGATTGCCTAAATTGCGTCCCATTTGTCCGAGTGTCAAACATGCGTACGTGACTGGAACTCCATTATCGATATAGCGTGCTAATGTGCCTGCAGATGAGAATGATTCATCATCTGGATGTGGAAAAATTACTAATACTTGGCTTTCCTCTGCCATGATACGCCCTCCTTATGCTTTGAACGGTTGAGTACTAATTTCTAAAGCAGCAGCTAATTGACCTTCATAGTTAAACCCTGCTAGCAGAAACTCACCATTCTCATTCACTTCATAATGTGTTAATCCTTGGACATAGACCCAACCGCTATCTTTCAATTTAAGACCGACACGGAAAGGATCTTTGTTGCCACCTTTAAGTTGAGCGTGTTCGTAAGTCACTTGAATATTTCTCAAAAAAGTTCCCGCATTAAATACACGTTGGTCAAAGTGAGCAGCATATGCACCATTTGTTGTTTCAACATGTAAGTATACAGGTTTATGCTCATATGAAGAAAGTAATGCTTGTACTTCCTCATTGTTTATTTGTTCCAAAATTTTGCCTCCTTGCTTCCAAACCCAACATTACAAAATTCAATTATTTATATTTACTTAACACAATAGATTTCTATGATATAAGTCTATACTTTAGTGTAAACCGACTCGTATACATTTTCTACCAGAAAAGTGAATTTTATATCTAAGAATTGTATTTTATATTTAAGAATTGTATTTTATATTTTGATTATCTCTTCATTCTACTAAAAAGCACAGCAGAAATGTATCACTCTGCTCAATTTATATTAAAAAGTCTCAATTTAATAGTTAAATAGAGGTGGAATCCAATTCCTGTTAAAAAGATATAAAAGAAGTATAATGCATAAGTGTAATAAAATTTATATATAATTTGCATAACAATCAATTTATTATGACTGTAGTTTTAACAATAAAACATAGTATTAACATAGGTGGTAACGGGTATATTCATTTTAGGTAGAGGATATACAAGTGTTTATCGTGTTATTTTACTCGTTTAATATATAAAACTAAGGGTAAATAGCTTAAGTGCAACATTATATAGTAAGTTAAGTCACAACGATGGCTCTATAATTTAATTCAAGAAGGGATGATCATTTTGGAATTACAATTAGCAATTGATTTATTGAATAAAGAGGAAGCGGCAAAACTTGCGAATAAAGTTAAAGATTATGTAGATATCGTAGAAATTGGTACACCAATCGTTATTAATGAAGGTTTACCAGCGGTTCAACATTTAAATGATAATATAGAAGGCGTAAAAGTACTTGCAGACTTAAAAATTATGGATGCTGCAGACTATGAAGTAAGCCAAGCAGTTAAATTTGGTGCAGACGTAATAACAATTTTAGGTGTTGCTGAAGATGCATCAATTAAAGCAGCAGTTGAAGAAGCACATAAAAGTGGTAAAGAATTGTTAGTAGATATGATTGCAGTACAAGATTTAGAAAAACGTGCTAAAGAATTAGACGATTTAGGCGCAGACTATATCGCTGTGCATACTGGTTATGACTTACAAGCTGAAGGTCAATCTCCTTTAGAAAGTTTACGTAAAGTTAAATCAGTTATTTCTAATTCTAAAGTAGCTGTTATTGGTGGTATTAAACCAGATACAATTAAAGAAGTTGTAGCAGAAGAACCAGACTTGGTTGTAGTTGGTGGCGGTATTGCTAACGCTGACGATCCAGTTGAAGCTGCTAAACAATGTAGAGATGCGATTGAAGGCAGATAATATGACTGAAATTACAAATTATCGTTTAATATTAGATGAATTAGACCATACACTATCACACGTTAAAGATAGTGAAGCAAAAACGTTTTTAACACAAGTGGTTGAAGCGAATCAAATATTTGTTGCAGGAAAAGGTCGCTCTGGCTTTGTAGCAAATAGTTTTGCAATGCGTTTAAATCAATTAGGCAAATACGCGCATGTTGTGGGTGAGTCTACGACGCCGTCTATTACTGAAAATGATTTGTTTGTTATTATCTCTGGGTCAGGTTCGACAGAGCATTTAAGATTATTAGCAGATAAAGCTAAAGCTGTTGGTGCAGAAGTTGTATTATTATCGACAAACCCGGCTTCAGCGATAGGTGAACTTGCAAATGCAGTTATTGAATTACCGGCAGGGACGAAATATGATGCTGAAGGTTCAGCACAACCCCTAGGTAGCCTATTTGAACAAGCATCACAAGTGTTTTTAGATAGTATTGTTTTAGACTTAATGACTAAGTTAAAAGTTGATGAAGAAGCAATGCAACAAAACCACGCAAATTTGGAATAACCAAATATAAGTGTTAATAAAAGTAAAAAGAGAGAGGAAACTAAATTTAAGTTTCCTCTCTCTTTTTATTTCTGTATATTAAAATTAATCTAAATGAACTCTATTATGATCTTCCATACTATTTTCTTGTGTCATATCTATACATTGTTTACATGTTATAAAAGCGATTATTGCAAGTGAAACGATGATGTTAATAGTTAAAATCTTCTTCATTTTAATCATCCTAACTGTTTAAGTTTTTATATGAATTACAATACATTAAGGTCGTTTTAAACTAGTTATTATTTTGAAAAAGGCACAATAAATAGACGTGATAAAAATTTATTGTATGTTACCTTTTCCCTGATGTTTACTTGTTAATCAAACTCAGCTAAAGCGTAAGTGTTATAGCTATGCTAAACAGTTGATTGATAACAAAGTATAGAGTATTGAGACTTTGATACTACAATTTATTTTAATATTAAAAATAATAAATTTAAAAACTATAGAAGAAAGTTAATTAGAATCTAAAAACGAATTTTAAAATGGCAACTAATGATTAATAATAAAACAAATAGGGGATACTATAAAAAAATAGTTTAGTTACCTTTAGACTATTTTCACGTAGATCTATGACAATTTGATTTTAATACATTATTAAAGGGGAGATATAATGGAAAAAATCGTTGCTTTTTCAGATTGGCTTTGGGGATTTCCTTTAGTTACATTATTATTAGTTGCAAGTTTATATTTAACAATAAACTTGAAATTTATTCAGTTTAGACATTTCTTTTATATGATGAAACAGACCTTTGGAAGTGTCAATAAAACGCCTAAGGGTGAGGGTACAATCACACCGAGGCAAGCATTGACCTCTGCGTTATCATCTACGATAGGCGCTGCGAATATTGTTGGTGTACCTACGGCTATTATGATGGGTGGACCAGGTGCAGTCTTTTGGATGATAGTAATTGCATTCCTAGGCATGGCTTTAAAATTCAGTGAAAACGTACTCGGTGTACATTATCGTGAAAAAATAAAAAGGGCGAATTTGTTGGTGGACCTACATATTATATGAAGAAAGGTTTTAAAAATAAAAAGTTAGGCGCTATTTTTTCTATCGTCTTTGCTTTTGCGCTGATGCTTGAGCTTATTCCAAGTATTATGGTACAAGGTCATTCGGCTGCAAGGACTGTTCATGATACATTTAATATACATATGGGTGTAACTGGTGTCGTTCTAGCTATTCTTGCAGCATTAGTCGTATTTGGTGGTATTCAACGTATCGCATCATTTACTGAGAAGATTGTGCCAATCATGGTAGGTTTATATTGTTTGTTAGGATTTGCTATTGTCGTAATGAATATCACTCAAGTGCCTAATATTATTGCACTTGTTGTTGAACAAGCGTTTAATCCTAGTGCAGCATTAGGCGGAACATTCGGTGCAGCGCTCGCAACTACCATCCGTTGGGGATTCGCGCGAGGCATATATTCTAATGAGGCAGGTCTTGGTACATCACCTATTGCTCATGCAGCTGCTAAAACGGATCATCCTGTACGTCAGGCTTTTTGGAGTGTCAGTGAAATTGTAGTCGATACGTTTGTCGTATGTAGTACGACTGCTTTCGTTGTACTTGTTTCTGGTGTCTGGACAGCAGAAGACGCAAAATCACAATCTGCAGCGCTCACAGCCAGAGCGTTTGAAGATGCTTTTGGACAATTTGGAAGTATGATTGTATCGATTTCGATGGTATTTTTCGTATTTTCAACGGTCATCGTCGTGATTTTTTACGGCTCTAGAATGGCAGAATTCTTATTTGGATTAACAGGTGGTTGGATTATGAAAGTCGTCTACGTATTATCATTAGTCGTAGGTGCTTTGGGTGCAGCAACACAACTATGGAATTTGTTAGATTTAGCACTTGCAATTGTGCTTATACCTAACGTTATTGCTGTCCTTATACTTTCACCAAAAGTAAAATCACTAACTATAGATTTCTTTAACAACTATAAATAAGTTGTTCTATTAAAAATAAGGTCCCTCACTACAAAATGCAGTGAGGGATTTTTGGTACGCAGATTTTTCAAAAATTGGGTTTGGATATTTCATTTCTGGAAAATTTAATCTGCTAATGGGATTTGGATTGAAAGTTTCATTTAATTTTCAATGAAATTGGAAAGAAGATGACCTAAGCCTCCACGATTAAAATTTATCAGTGATTGTGTAAAGGTAAACAACTATAATTAATGTTAATATATATTATATTAAAGTTTACAATTCAAAGGGTGACATGAAAGTGGAAATATTAGAAAAGATTGATCAACACGCTCAAGAACTGCCACAAAGCCTTGCGTTGCAATTTGATGATTTAAAGTGCAATTATAAACAATTAAAAATAAATATCGAATTAGTGCTTGAAGATATAGCGCGTATTCCTAGTCATCAATTTGTAGCAGTCATAATGAAAGACCCTATGGAAACAATCATCTATTATTGTGCATTGTTAAAGAAAAATTGTATTCCATGCATACTAGATTTTCAATGGTCACAAGCGCAGATAGACACATTACTAAACCATTATGGGATTTCTTATGTAATCAATGAGGAACAAGAAATAATAAGTAAGCATATTAAAAATAATCAATTGAAGTGGCATGATGATTTATTACATGTTGGTTTTACTTCAGGAACGACAGGCTTACCAAAAGCTTATTATCGCAATGAAAAATCATGGCTATATTCATACAAAGAAAACGAAAAGCTTTTAGGAACGCCGATTAGTATACTCGTTGCACCTGGACCTTTATCTCATTCGTTGTCTTTATATACTTGTATCTATGCGCTGTATAGTGGCAGAACGTTTATAGGACAACGTCAATTTGATGCGCCATTGCTATTACAAACGATTGAAAAAGTATCTGAAACAGTTGCCATGTTTTTAGTGCCGACGATGTTAACATCGTGTTTGGCTGAAAATATTAAAATGGAGTCAGTGCGTTATATTTTTTCTACAGGTGATAAGTTACCTTTGGAAATAAGAAATAAAGTTCAACAATATATGCCGCAAACTATATTAATAGAGTTCTTCGGAACATCTGAAGCAAGCTTTATAAGTTATAACTACAATAATGAAGCACCGTATCATTCTGTGGGTTTACCTTTTCCAAATGTGAAAATACACTTGGCACATCAGGATGAACAGGGTGTAGGCGTGTTACATATTCAAAGTAATATGGTGTTTAGTGGTTATGCAAATCAAGATATTTCACGAGATAAATGGCTGGAAATTGGTGATTTTGCATCACTTGATCATAACGGATATCTCTATTTGCACGGACGTCAGAGTGACCGCATGATTATTGGTGGTCGAAATGTTTATCCAACTGAAATTGAGCGTGTAGCCCAAGAATATGAATATTTTAACGAAGTGTGCATAGTGAGTGAACCACATTCGAAGTTCGGAGAGATTGCAGTACTACTTTATACAGGTACACGATATGTGTCTTATCAATCTTTGAAAAGTTTTTTGTCATCATATTTGGCAAGATATCAAATACCATCTAAATTGATTAAAATAGATGAAATGTACTATACACAAAGTGGGAAAATAGCGCGTAGACAAATGAAGGAACGTTACTTAGGAGGAGAGCTTAAATAATGAAAGAAGCAGTGATTGTTGCGGCAAAACGTACAGCATTTGGCAAATATGGAGGAAAGCTTAAACATATAGAGCCAGAACACCTCATAAAGCCATTATTTACACATTTCAAAGAAACATTCCCCCATGTGATGTCAAATATTGATGACGTTATTCTAGGTAATGTCGTAGGTAATGGAGGTAATTTGGCGAGAAAGTCCTTACTTGAAGCAGAACTAGATCACCACATCCCGGGCGTAACTATCGATAGACAGTGTGGTTCAGGGTTAGAAGCGATATTACAAGCTTGCCGAATGATACAAGCAGGCGCAGGTACAATTTATATGGCAGGCGGTGTAGAAAGTACGAGCCGTTCACCTTGGAAAATAAAGCGACCGCAATCTGTTTATGATACCCAATTACCAGAGTTTTTTGAACGTGCATCATTTGCTCCAGAAAGACAGGACCCTTCAATGATTGAAGCGGCTGAAAATGTAGCTCAAACTTACAACATTTCAAGAACGGCACAAGATTATTATGCATGGATGAGCCATCAAAAAACAATGGCTGCATATGAACATCAAATCATTTCCCGAGAAATAATGCCATTGCAAGTTAAGGGTGAAACATTTCAGCGAGATGAAAGTATTAAACCAAAGTTAACAGAACGGACGCTGAATCGTTTGAAACCACTCTTACCTGAAGGCACAGTTACTGCTGGAAATTGTTGTATGAAAAATGATGGTGCAGTGTTATTAATGGTTATGGAAAAAGAAACTGCCAAAGCATGTGGTTTTAATAGCGGGTTAGCATTTACTGATGGCTTAACTGTAGGCGTAGACCCGAATGTTTTAGGCATAGGTCCTGCACCAGCAGTGACAAGACTACTAGAAAAAAATCACTATACTATTGATGAAATTGATGCGGTCGAATTGAATGAGGCCTTTGCATCACAAGTGTTAGCAAGTCAAGAAATGTTGGGATTAACTGATGCGAAATTAAATATTTATGGCGGCGCAATCGCTACAGGGCACCCCTACGGTGCAAGTGGTGCAGCTTTAGTGACGCGCTTGTTTTACATGGATGAATATCAAAGAACAATTGCTACTATGGGAATAGGAGGCGGCATGGGCAATGCATTATTGTTTGAAAGATGGACATGAAGAGCAAGAAATCATATTTAATGAAGATGATGTCATAGCTTATAATCAATATTTTAATCAATATCCATTAAATAAAGTACCGCCACTATATTGTGCTAAGTTATGGCCAGAATTTCAGTTGTTTCAGCAATATGCTAATCGCAATATTTTGCTGAAAGAAACAGAAATAGACCATACAAAATCGCTTGAAACGAATGAAACATATCTAGCGCATATGTGTATGATAGAGAAGAAGAAAATAAAATCATTTATGAAATATACTTTTAAATTAGATGTACATAAAAATAGTGAAAACTATATCACTATTAAACAAATATTTTTGGAGCAGCTATAGTATGATACAAATAACAACAGAACAAGTGAATGAATATTTAGGCTTAATTAATGATCAAAACCCAGTGCATCAACATATAGTGCCTGGTCAATTGATTGTGCAGCTAGCACTTACAAACAAAAAATTAGCATGGGTAGCATACAAAGTGAAATACATGGCATCGGTTGAAATAAATGAATCTTTAAATTCTGAACTTGTAACAAACGAAAAAATGGTTATTTCTAATCAAAGCGGTGATGTAAAAATTTTTATTGTGAAAATATAAATGTTGAATTAGTTATGGTGTTCAAGGTGTATACAAATGATGAGTATATAATGCATTGGCGAGTACTTTTTTGTGTTAATTTAAAAGAGTACGATACAATAATAAGTGAAGTAACAAGTATACTAGGAGGATAACTATGACAGTAGAAACATATTGGAGATCTTTTATCGAAGCATTTCCTGAATATAAAGGTGTGCAATTTGATGCTTGGTCTTTTGGTGTTGACGAAGATGAATTAGCTGATTTAGTGAAAAAGGGCATGAAAACTGCGACGACAAGTGGATTATCGTCTTATAAAGTAGAGGAAGAAGCGTTACCACAAGTCGGTGATATCAGTGTTGTATTAAATGAAAAAGGAAACCCGCAATGTATCATTGAAACTACACGTGTTTATCAAACGCCATTTAATGATGTTACTGAACATCATGCATATCTTGAAGGTGAAGGAGATAAGTCATTGGCATATTGGCGCCAAGCACATATCGAATTTTTCGAATCATATTATGCTGAATTAGGTATTCCTTTTGATGAATCAGAAATCATGGTGTGTGAAGAATTTAAGTTATTGTATGTATAAAAAACGAGCGGTACATAAGTTAGAACTGCTTCGAGTATTCTCTCCAAGCACAACAAAGGGGACAATCTTTGTCTAACTGTGTACCGCTCATAGGGTGAGTGTTTATAGGGTTGTGTTAGTCAAGGCAACATAAGGGGACAACTTATGTTGCCTTTATTCTTTTTAAACTTCTAATTTCTAAAGGGGAGTTTATTGCATATATGTTCTTCTGTAATCTGTTTAAAGCTAAATTTTGAAAAGTCTTAGGTGTAAAGTAAATGTTATTAATAGGTTAGTTTCATATTATCAACATCACTTTCAAGTAGAGAGAGTAACTTATATAATTCATTCATGCTGAAATTTTCATCAAATTTAACAGAAATTGTTTTGAAAGTTTTAGTGTTAATTTCATATATTGGGTTACCATTTTCAAAAGCCTGTTTGTAGATAATCATGCTGTGATTCCCTCCTTTTTCTCTCTACACTTAATATACTAATAGATTTACTTGGAAAATACATGAGTCTTCAGTATCAACTTCGTATCGGTCTTATGTCGTATATGATTTAAAAAGTAAAAAGTATGTGAAAATGGTGAGTGAAGCAAAAGGGTTAGAATTGAACTTTGTTGAATCATAGTGTAAATTGTAACTGAGATGTATCGTGTTTTAAAATTCAAGCTTGGAGTGATAATGTATGAAAAAAATTGCAAAGACTTTTGTAGCATGTAGTATTGTGTTTGGAACTACAGTAGGCCTAAGCATTGCTAACGAAGACATATCACAAAGTGAAGCACAAGCAGAAACGACGCAACCTTATTATGAGTATCAAGGCTACACAGCTCAAGGTGGAGATTTTTTATTAGATCAAGCATTTTATAATGGATTGAAAGCAGGTAATGTTACTTTTAACGATATTAAAGTGAATAGTAAATATGATTCAGGTTCTGAGAGCAAAGTAATTTATGATCAAAAATTTGAAAAAGTAAATGGTAATAAAGCTAATTCAGTAGAATTTGAGATAGCGGAAGATGCAGTAAGTTTACAAGATATGAGAGTGCAATTTGGACAAAACTTTGAATATCAACCACCGCTTCATGGGGACAAAGTAAATAGCTCCGATGGTTTGTATGGGTATAAAGTAGGCGAAGGTTATATCGTATTTCATATGAGTGATGGTTATGTAACGAGTGTGACAGTATCATAAAGCATATTTAATATACAAAAACCAAGTAGAAATATATTTAATTTCTACTTGGTTTATTTTATTGATAGCGTTGTTTTTAAACTTCTGTAACGTCAACATCAATATGTTCAACACGGTTATATGCACCGTGGTCAACCGGACCTACAAAGTCATTCATCTTCCAACCATTTTTAATTGCAGAAGCAACAAAAGCTTTGGCAGCAATAACTGCTTCTCTTGGTGTTTTGCCGTTGGCTAAATACGCAGTAGTTGCTGCAGCAAAAGTACAGCCTGCACCATGATTATAGCTTTGTTGGAACATATCAGTAGTTAATTGGTAGAAGTGTTCACCATCATAGTAAAGGTCATAAGATTTATCTTGATCTAAAGCTTTTCCACCTTTAATAATGACATGCTGTGCGCCTTGTTTATGAATGATTTTAGCAGCTTTTTTCATATCATCTATTGATTTTAAAGTACCTAGGTTTGCAAGTTGTCCTGCTTCAAATAAATTTGGTGTTACGACAGTTGCTTTAGGTAATAAATGTTCAATCATTGCGTCAGTGTTGCCAGGATTTAATACTTCGTTTTCGCCTTTACAGACCATTACTGGATCAACGACAAAGTAGTCGGCGCCAGATTCTACATATGCTTCACCAGCACGTTTGATTATTTCTTGTGTACCGAGCATACCTGTTTTCACAGCATCTGGGTGGATTGAGATTGCTGTCTCTAATTGTTTCTCAAATACATCAAATGGAATTGGCGTTACGTCATGAGACCATGTCGCTTTATCCATTGTAACGATTGATGTCAGAGCAACAATGCCGTATGTCTCTAACTCTTGAAATGTTTTTAAATCTGCTTGCATACCTGCCCCTGCACTTGTGTCTGAACCTGCAATCGTTAATGTTTTTTTCAATGCCATGAATCTTCACTCCTAAATTTCTTTTGTACATATCATACCACGTTTGTCGAGTATTCTAAATAATGACCTTTTAAATAGCGAGCAATATTTAACTACTTTGTATAAGGTAGATTAATTTTATTTTTGATGAAGAGAAATAGGGTTACCTGAGCTGGTTTAAAGTTATACAAGTGCTGATGCACTTGCATAAGTGGTTCTATTCTTGTGAATACAAAGTAGAATTAATGGTTCGCCTGAGCTGGTTTAAAGGTTTACAAGTGCTAAGGCACTTGCATAAGTAGCGCTAAACTTGCTAACGCAAGAAGTACTACTTTACATGCATAAGATCTACTTATTCACGTGCATAATTTCTTGCACGTGGATTTTAAAAGGATTACCTGAGCTGAAGTTCATGCATAAGTGGTTCTATTCTTGTGAATACAAAGTAGAAATAATGGTTCGCCTGCGCTGGTTTAAAGGTTTACAAGTGCTAAGGCACTTGCATAAGTAGCGCTAAACTTGCTAACGCAAGAACTACTTCTTCACGCGCATAATTTCTTGCACGTGGATTTTAAAAGGATTACCTGAGCTGAAGTTCATGCATAAGTGGTTCTATTCTTGTGAATACAAGAAGAACCACTTTATATGTTAAAATACAAACTGAGGTGAGAGGGAATATGGAATGGTCAGATGTTTTTCATGAAATTACTACACGACATGACTTTAGTGCGATGCACGAATTTTTAGAAAAAGAATATACAACAGAAATTGTATACCCAGATAGAGAGAATGTTTATCAAGCATTTGATTTAACACCATTTGAACAAGTGAAAGTTGTCATATTAGGTCAAGATCCATATCACGGACCGAATCAAGCACATGGCTTAGCTTTCTCAGTACAACCAGATGCTAAGTTTCCACCTTCGTTGCGTAATATGTATAAAGAACTTAAAGAGGACATAGGTTGTGAAAGAACAACGCCACATTTACAAGATTGGGCGCGCGAAGGTGTTTTGTTATTGAATACAGTTCTGACTGTTCGCCAAGGTGAAGCACATTCACATAAAGAAATTGGCTGGGAACTTTTCACAGATGAAGTGATTAAAACAGTATCTGAACAATTAGAAAATGTTGTGTTTATTTTATGGGGAAAACCCGCACAACAAAAAGTCAAATTGATAGATACATCAAAACATCATATTATTAAGTCTCCACATCCAAGTCCTTTATCTGCTTATCGTGGTTTCTTTGGTTCAAAACCATATTCTCAAACAAATATGTATTTACAAGAAAATGGTAAAGCACCAGTGAATTGGTGTGAAGGTGAGGCATAAACATGGAAAAAGATAAGGTTATACAGTTAATTGAGCAAGAATTAGTAGCAGCGGACGAAGCAAATAATAATGCTGAATTTGAAAAGCATATTTATGCTATTCATACGTTGACTTCACTTGTTACAGGGTCGACAAGTCAGCATAAAAGTTATAAAGATAATACGTATGATGTTTCTTCGTCATTTCAAACATCTACTATAGTAAGTAATGGTACTTCAAAAACCCAATCAGCTTCTAAAAAACCAGCTGTATCTGAGGAAGAGATTCGAGCGATGGGCGGTAAAACATCACAACCAGCGCCACAAAATAGCGTTTCTGACACATCACTTACAGCTAACAAGTTGGTTACAGATGATGAAATAGGTAATGGAGATTCAATATTTGATTTTTAATTAAGAAGGGAAGTAAATAGCATGATGAAAGTATTTATTATATTAGGTGCATTGAACACAATGATGGCAGTAGGAACTGGCGCATTTGGTGCACATGGCTTAGAAAATAAACTATCAGCAAAATATTTATCAGTATGGGAAAAAGCAACGACTTACCAAATGTATCATGGTTTAGGCATACTTGCGCTTGGTATCATTAGTGGTACAACTTCAATTAACGTGAATTGGGCAGGTTGGCTCATGTTCTTCGGTATTGTCTTTTTCAGTGGCTCATTATACATTTTGGCATTAACTCAAATTCGTATCCTTGGCGCAATTACGCCAATCGGTGGGGTTTTATTCATAGTAGGTTGGTTAATGCTTATTATCGGAACATTTAAATTATAAATTTTTAATTGTTATAGAATTCATCTTGTGGGTATAATACAGTCCATGAGGTGAATTTTATTTATGAGTCAAAATGATAAGCAAATAGATAGAGGAGATTTAAAACAAAACTTATCTGAGAAATTTGTATGGGCTATAGCCTATGGTTCATGTATAGGTTGGGGTGCATTTATCCTACCTGGTGACTGGATTGGTCAATCAGGCCCTATATCTGCAGCGATAGGTATTGTAATTGGTGCATTATTAATGATACTGATTGCAGTAAGTTATGGTGCTTTAGTTGAACGTTTTCCAGTTTCAGGTGGAGCATTTGCATTTAGTTTTTTAGGATTTGGAAGGTACGTTAGTTTCTTCTCATCCTGGTTTTTAACTTTTGGATATATATGTGTTGTAGCTTTAAACGCAACAGCATTTAGTTTATTAATTAAGTTCTTACTACCAGATATATTAGAAACTGGTAAGTTATATACTATTGCAGGATGGGATGTTTATATAACTGAGATTCTTATCGCATCGTTATTATTAATTGTCTTTATGTTTATAGCAATTAAAGGTGCAAGTGTATCAGGATCTCTACAATTTTATTTCTGTGTAGCAATGGTTATAACAATCGTATTACTATTTTTCGGTTCATTCTTCGGGAATAACTTCTCTTTTGAAAATTTACAACCGTTAACGAATGAAAAAGAAGGTTGGTTTACATCCATTATTATGATTGTGGCAGTAGCGCCATGGGCATATGTTGGATTTGATAATATTCCACAAACAGCAGAAGAATTTGATTTTGCGCCGAATAAAACATTTAAATTAATCGTTTATAGTTTACTTGCCGCAGCATTTACTTATGTATTAATGATTTTATACACAAGTTGGTTAAGTAGCTCATCTACAAGTTTAAACGGTAATTTATGGTTAACAGGTGCTGTGACACAAGAGGCATTTGGTTACATTGGTTTAGCAGTGCTAGCAATCGCAATTATGATGGGGATATTCACTGGTTTAAATGGATTCTTGATGAGTTCAAGCCGTTTATTATTCTCAATGGGACGCTCAGGCATTATGCCTTCTGTATTTAGTAAATTGCATAAAAAATATAAGACACCTTATATTGCAATTTTCTTTTTAGTGTCTGTTACATTAATTGCACCGTGGCTAGGTCGTACTGCATTAACATGGATTGTTGATATGTCTTCAACAGGTGTATCAATTGCTTATTTTATTACATGTTTATCAGCAGCAAGACTCTTTAGTTTTGATAAATCAAGTAACACATACGGACCTGTATACAAAGTATTTGCGATATTAGGTTCAATCGTTTCATTTGTATTCTTACTATTATTATTAGTTCCTGGGTCACCAGCGGCACTTTCAACACCATCTTATATCGCATTAGGCGGTTGGTTAATCATTGGTTTGATTTTCTTTGTTGTACGCTATCCAAAACTGAAAAATATGGATAATGACAGATTAAGTAAACTTATTTTAAATCAATCAGAAGATGAAATAGTAGATTTAATTAATAAAAATAAATCAGATAAAGCGAACACCTAGTTATTTTTGTGAATAATAATCATGTTTTTTGCATGTAAAATTATGTAATTCTAACATTTAAACTTGGATTATATAATTTCATATACGCCCTTCAATACAGACACATTAAAAGTGTTTATATTGGAGGGCTTTTATTATTAGAGGTTTGATTATAGAAATGGCGAGTAACAAAAAACCTGAGAAAAATCATTATTACAAATGATTTTTCTCAGGTTTTTGATTTAGTATCATGCATTTTAAATTCTTTTTTTACGTATTTTCGTACCAGATACAATAAGCTTTGATATTTGATCAGCAAAAAGTAATCCTAAAGCGATAGCACCAGCAATTAAAGTCACTTCTAGCATTGTATTAATGGCTTTACTAAATTCTAATAAGATTAAGTTTTTTGTTGCATCGAATGCAAGGCCACCAGGAACGAGTGGAATAATACCTGGAACCATAAATATAATTACGGGTTCCTTTTTATAACGAGCCATGATGTGACTCAGCATACCTAACGCAATACTTCCAAAGAAACTAGAATATATAGTATGGAATTGAAAACCTTCATAAAATAAAATATAAAACATCCACCCACACGCACCTACAATACCAACTGTGTTGTATAGGCGTTTTGGTACATCAAATATCACACCAAAGAAAAGGGAAGCAGTATAACTAAATATTAAATTTAAAATCCAAAACATAGACATTGCTCCTAAAAAATAATGAGTATAGTACCAACACCGGCGCCTATACCAAAAGCAGTCACTAGGGCTTCTAGTGATTTAGTGGTAAATAGTAACATATGACCGGCGAATAAATCTTGAATGGCATTCGTGATTAATACACCAGGCACGATAGGCATCACTGAAGCTATTATGATAGTAGATATCGAACCACCGGGTATTAAATGATGCCCTGAAACGGTTATGAGGCCGATGACAATTGCGCCCATAAATTCTGGGATAAATTGAGCATGTAGTTTTCTTTGAAGCGTTTCTACAACAATGAAGCCAAAGGACCCAGCCAAAATAGCAGTAAGTACATCTGTTAAGATGCCACCTTGAAGATATAAAAAACTCGCTGCGATAATAGCGGCAGCTATAAATTTGAAAATTAGATCATGGTTAATGCTTTGTTCGTGATATATTTTTTGCAGTTCTTGAAAGGCATCTTCAAGTGAAATGTCACCTAAAGCAAGACGCCTAGATATGCCATTTGTTCTTGATATGCGATGAAGATTTGTATCTCGTGTTTTAATCCTGAAAATCCTAGGATAAGATTCGTTATGTAACATGAAGTTAATTACTGTATTTGTTACGAAACTATTGCTTTCTGGATAGCCTAATGTAGTTGCAATTCGAGTCATTGTATCTTCAACTCTGGAACCTTCTGCACCAGATTCCAACAGGATACGTCCTGCGAGCAAAATAACATCTTTCGCCATTCTTTCATCGTAACTTTCAACTGTTTGATTGTATATTGTCATTTAATCACCAATAATGAAGTATTTAACTAAAGCTATGTTTTTGTATTCATAGCATAGGAATAAGTTATTGAGTTAATAATTTTTATTGTAACACTTTACTCTTAAAAATTGTTAGAAGAATCAGAAAGTAACTTATACGCTTTATAAAATTTAAAATATAACATTTTATACAATTTAAGTAATTTAAATATGTTTCAAATTTCGCAAATAGGCTAAAATAATATTAGTTAGCTGTTTCAGACAAATATTGAGTAGCGACAATATTTAACAGTTAATATTAAATTAAGTAGTGATTAAAGTTCTCCCAAACACACTACACAGACTCAGGCACACTTGTTCAATAGCAAGTGGGCCTTTTTTTACTCGCTCTGCATTCGACTAGTTGAATGCTAGAGCGAGTTATGCAAGCGTAAGCTTCCGAACCTTAAGTAACAACATGTTGAAATCTAGAGCGAGTAAGAGCGAGTAAGAACAAGTAACGAATTATGAAAATGTATAAAAAATGTCGACAAAGTTAGATACTTTGCCGACAGTCTTAAACAATTCCATTAATATGAACGGAAACGTTTATTGTATTTTATAATGAAAATAGATCTTGTAAGACATCTTTTGTGATGATATTACCTACGAAGAAACTACCAAAGTCGCCGTAGCGTGCAGTTGTTTCATCAAATCTCATTTCATAAACAATTTTTTTGAATTGAAGTGGGTCTTCTGCAAAAAGTGTTACGCCCCATTCATGATCGTCAAAACCAACAGATCCAGTGATGAATTGTTTGATTTTACCTGCATATTGGCGACCAATCATGCCATGATCATGCATAAGTTTCTTTCTATCTTCAAGTGGTAACATATACCAGTTATATGTTTCACCACGACGTTTATCCATTGGATAGAAACAAATGTATTCAGTACGAGGTAATTCTGGGAATAATCTTGGTTTAATATGAGGATTTTCATATGGATCTTCATCAGATTTTCCTGCAAGATAATTACCTAATTCTATGATAGAAACATAAGAATATGTTGGAATTAAGAAATCTGTAATTTTCAATTTATTAAATTCATTTTCAAAAGCATTTAAATCTTTCATTTCTGGACGTAATACCCATAAAAGAAGGTCTGCTTTTTGACCATTAATATTATAAAATGCATGATCTCCTGCATTATTTGTGCGTGCTTCTTCGTGCTTATCTAAAAACGATTGTAATTCTTCCACGAGAGATTGACGTTCTTCCTCTGGAACTAAACGTAAAGTAGTCCAATCAATAGCATATAATAAATGTAAACTATACCAACCGTCTAACGTTTCTGGTACTTGTGGCATTGTAAATCGCTCCTTTGTGAAAATTTCTATGTCTTCACTATAAAATTCTACCATAAAGAAACTGTTAAAACATAAGTAAATGATTACAAATTGGTGACATGGAATTCTATAAAAAAATAACGTATACTATATAGTGTAAATAAATAGATTTAAATTTCGAGGAGGCCCCTATGTCTTTATTAGATGTATTACAAGAAAAACTTTCAGGAAAAAATGTGAGAATCGTATTACCTGAGGGTGAAGATGAACGCGTATTAACAGCAGCAACACAATTACAAAATACAGAATATGTTACACCAGTAGTATTAGGTAATGAAGCTAATGTGAAGACTTTAGCTAATGATAAAGGATTAGATATTACTAACATTGAGATTATCGATCCAGAAACAAGTGAATTGAAACAAGAATTAGTAACTGCTTTCGTTGAACGCCGTAAAGGTAAAGCGACTGAAGAACAAGCACAAGAAATGCTAAAAAATGTAAACTACTTTGGTACAATGCTTGTTTATACTGGTAAAGCTGAAGGACTAGTCAGCGGTGCAGCACATTCTACAGGCGATACAGTTCGCCCAGCGTTACAAATTATTAAAACGAAACCTGGCGTTTCAAAAACATCTGGCGTTTTCTTTATGATTAAAGGAGAAGAACAATATATCTTCGGCGATTGCGCAATCAATCCAACACTTGAAGCACAAGACTTAGCTGAAATTGCAGTAGAGAGTGCAAAAACTGCTAAAAGCTTTGACATGACACCGCGTGTAGCAATGTTAAGTTTTTCAACAAAAGGCTCTGCAAAATCAGACGATGTTGAAAAAGTAGCAAATGCAGTGAACTTAGCGCAAGAGAAAATTGAAACTGACAATATTGAAGATGTTGTTGTAGATGGTGAATTCCAATTTGACGCAGCAATCGTACCTGAAGTTGCTAAGAAAAAAGCACCAGACGCAAAAATACAAGGTAATGCTAATGTATTTATCTTCCCAAGTTTAGAAGCCGGTAATATTGGATACAAAATTGCACAACGTTTAGGCAGTTTTGATGCAGTAGGTCCAGTACTACAAGGACTTAATTCTCCAGTGAATGATTTATCTCGTGGTTGTTCAACAGAAGACGTGTATAATTTATCAATCATCACTGCTGCGCAAACATTACAATAATGGATTTAGCAAGCAAATACTTTAATGGTATAGATTGGCGTTATATTGACCATTCTTCTGGGTTAGCGCCTATGCAATCATTTGCATTCGATGATACATTTTCGGAAAGTGTTGGCAAAGATTTATCATGTAATGTTGTACGTACTTGGATACACCAACATACAATCATTTTAGGTATCCATGATTCACGCCTACCTTTTTTACAAGATGGTATTCGTTATCTTACTGAAGAACGTGGCTATAATGCGATTGTTAGAAATTCAGGTGGCCTAGGTGTCGTCTTAGACCAAGGTATACTCAATATTTCTCTCCTATTTAAAGGTAAACATGACATTACAATAGACGAAGCTTTTACAGTAATGTATTTATTGGTTTCAAAAATGTTTGAAGATGAAGACGTAGAGATTGAAACACACGAAATTGAACGTTCATATTGTCCAGGGAAATTTGATTTAAGTATTAATGGACGAAAATTTGCAGGCATTTCACAAAGGCGAGTACGTGGCGGCATTGCTGTACAAGTATATCTTTGTGTAGAAGGTGATGGCAGTGAACGCGCCGATATGATGAAGTCTTTTTATAAACGCGCGTTAAAGGATGAAGAAACAAAATTTACTTATCCAAATATAGATCCACAATGCATGGCGTCATTAGAGTCATTATTAGGCAAAGCAATCACTGTTCAAGACGTAATGTTTAAGTTATTATACGCGCTTAAAGATTTAGGTGGACGATTAAATATGGAACCTATAACAGATGATGAATGGCAACGCTATGAATGTTATTTTGAAAAAATGATTGAACGTAACGCTAAGATGAATCAAGCAATGGATTAAATCATTATTAAGACCAGAAACGGTACTTTTTTATTAAAGTAACGGCTCTGGTCTTTTTTAGAGTTAATATAAAAAATATTGACATAAATCTTTCTAATTGTTGAATTATAGAAACTAAATAAGTAATATAGGAAAAGTGTAGTTTAAAACTAACTAATTTAAATAAATTTCCGTAAAATCATGTTAACTTTTTGAATATAAGACTATAGAGTTTTATAATGGAAAAGTATTGATTATAATTAGTAGCAGGTATTAACTTTTGAAAAAGCACTTTCTGTTATTTAATTAAAAATAAACCAAGTAACTATGACTAGAGTTGTATGGCATAATATAAAATTTATGAGATAATGTATAATAATGTGTGTAAAATTAGTTAAGGTTGAGTATTTTCCTATAGAATACGAGCAGTCTTTTCAAATTAATAATGATAAAAGACATATTAGATTGGCTAACAACGAGACTTTAAAACACGGAATTTCCTGGGAAATTTCAAGCAGAATGCATTGTGGTGTTCTGAAATGATTAAAATCAGTGTTGTCTGTAATGTGTAGCTTACTTAAAATATAAAACTAAAGAAAATACTAAAGGTGATTGAGAATATGACACAACAAGGATATGGGGAAGCGAATGGAAAAGTAATATTAATTGGTGAACATGCTGTTACATTTGGCGAGCCAGCAATAGCGATTCCATTTACGACCGGGAAAGTGAGAGCGAAAATAGAATCTATAGAAGAACCTCTTTCTTCATGTATTAAAAGTGATGTATATGAAGGTGAGTTAATTAATGCACCTGAACATTTAAAGGCAGTAATTACTCGTTTTGTAGAAAAATATGAAATCCAAACACCTATAAAAGTTTCGATTGATACAAACTTACCACCATCTAGAGGACTAGGCTCAAGTGCTGCAATGGCGGTTGCTTTTGTGCGTGCAAGTTTCGATTACCTCAACAAACCATTATCTGATGAGTTGTTGATAGAAGAAGCTAATTGGGCGGAACGTATTGCACACGGTAAACCAAGTGGCATTGATACACAAACGATTGTATCGAATAAGCCAGTATGGTTTAAGCAAGGTAAAGTAACGACATTAAAGCCATTAGAATTGCATGGTTACATGATTGTTATTGATACTGGCGTACTCGGCTCTACGAAACAAGCAGTTGAAGATGTACATAATTTATGTAAAGAAGATAGTACGTACTTAGAACATGTGAAACATATTGGTCAACTTGTATATGAAGCAAGTGACTCTATAGAGCATCATAACTTCGAAAAATTAGCCTCTATCTTTAATTTGTGTCAAGAAAGCTTACGTACATTAACGGTAAGCCATAATAAAATTGAAACATTACTTGAGGCAAGTAAACAACAAGGCGCCATTGCTGGAAAATTAACTGGCGGCGGTCGCGGTGGTAGTATGATTGTACTTGCTTCAACCTTAGAAGTGGCTGAGAAAATTGTTGAAAGTGCGCAAGACTTAGGCGCACATCACACATGGATTGAATATTTAGGAGGTTAATGACGTTGGTTAATAGTGGTAAAGCACGTGCACATACAAATATTGCGCTAATAAAATATTGGGGTAAAGCTGATGAAACTTATATTATTCCGATGAATAATAGTTTGTCGGTTACATTAGATCGCTTTTATACTGAAACTAAAGTGACATTTGATGAAAGCTATACTAAAGATACGCTTATTTTGAATGGTCAAGCAGTCAATGACGCAGAAGCGGCTAAGATACACCGTTTTATGGATGTGTTCCGCGACTTAAGTCAAACCTCAATGTTTGCCTATATTGAAAGTGATAATTATGTCCCTACAGCAGCAGGATTAGCATCTTCAGCAAGTGCTTATGCGGCATTAGCAGCAGCTTGTGATGCAGCTTTGAATCTTGGGTTAACAGGCAAAGCGTTATCTAGATTGGCACGTAGGGGGTCAGGATCAGCTTCTAGAAGTATCTATGGCGGTTTTGTAGAATGGGAAAAAGGGTATGATGATGAGACATCGTACAGTGTTCCTGTTGAAGCAGATAATTGGGAAGACGATTTAGCAATGATATTTGTAGTCATTAATAATAAATCGAAAAAAGTTTCAAGTCGTGCCGGTATGTCACTTACACGTGATACATCACGTTTTTATCAATATTGGTTAGACCATGTGGATGAGGACATAGCGTCAGTTAAACATGCAATAAATCAAAAAGATTTTAAACAATTAGGTGAAGTGATTGAAGCCAATGGTTTACGCATGCATGCAACAAACTTAGGTGCTCAACCGCCGTTCACTTATATGGTCGATGACAGTTACTTAGTGATGGATATCGTAGACCAATGTCGTAAGGCGGGTCATCCTTGTTACTTTACGATGGACGCAGGCCCTAATGTTAAAATTTTAGTAGAAAAGAAAAATAAACAAGCGGTTATTGATGCATTACATAAATCGTTTAAAGAAGACCAAATCATTGCGAGCGACATTACACGTACAGGCGTAGAAATTATTGAGTAAGGAAGAGATGAAATGATTCAAGTTAAAGCACCAGGGAAGCTATACATTGCAGGTGAATACGCAGTTGTCGAACCTGGATATAAATCAATATTAATCGCAGTAGATCGCTTTGTAACTGCTTCTATTGAAGATTCAAATACAACTCAAGGCACGATACATTCTAAGACTTTACATCATGAACCAGTCACATTTCAAAGACGTGAAGATAAAATTGTAGTTTCAGATTTAAATGCGGCTAAACAATTGAAGTATGTCATCACAGCAATTGAAATCTTTGAACAATTTGTAAGAAGTAATAATATGCCTTTAAAACATTTCAATTTAACAATTGATAGTAATTTAGACGATACAAATGGGCATAAATATGGTTTAGGTTCTAGTGCAGCTGTCTTGGTATCAGTGGTTAAAGCTTTGAATGAATTTTATGGTATGCATTTATCTAATTTATATATTTACAAACTTGCAGTTATTGCAAATATGAAGTTACAGAGTTTAAGTTCTTGTGGTGATATTGCTGTTAGTGTTTATACTGGCTGGTTAGCTTATAGTACGTTTGATCATGAATGGGTATCACAGCAAATCGAAGATACGTCAGTTAATGATGTATTGAATAAAAACTGGCCTGGACTTCATATCGAACCATTACAGCCACCAGAGAATATGGAAGTGCTTATAGGTTGGACTGGCTCACCAGCTTCATCACACCATTTAGTGAGTGAAGTGAAACGCTTGAAATCAGACCCTACCTTTTATGGTAAATTCTTGGAACGCTCTCATTTATGTGTTGAGAAGTTGATACATGCTTTTAAAACGAATCATATTAAAGGTGTGCAACAAATGATTCGCATCAACCGTGAAATTATTCAATCTATGGATAAAGAAGCGACAGTTGATATTGAAACTGCGCATTTAAAAGTGTTGTGTTCTGTAGCTGAAAAATATGGCGGTGCTGCCAAAACATCAGGTGCAGGCGGTGGAGATTGTGGCATCACGATAATCAATAAAGGTATTAATAAACAACGCATTTACGATGAATGGTCAGAAAATGAAGTAAAACCTTTGGAGTTTAATATATATCACGGTCAATAATGAAAATGAACAGTATGAAGCTGAGGCATAAATATATGTCCTGCTCATTACTGTCTTTTTTTTGCTGAAATTGAATAAAAGTAAACTGCGAATCAACCAGACCCATAAACCAAACCCATAAACCAAACCCATCGACCATTGCTAATCAACTCATAATACGTAGTCGTTAGTCAGAATACATCTAATATCACTCTATGGAAAATTTACCTCTTAATGGAAATAAATTCAGTTGTAGAAATCAATTGTCTAAATGTACAAATGTTATTGAACTCATTGAGATTAAAGCATACGATCATCTTAAGAAAGCGCTTACAATAGTGCGGTGATAGAAGGGTGATTATTATGAATTTCGGACGTAAGTTTGGAGATGCAATTCGTAGATTTGGTGGCGCAATGATTGTTCCAGTATTACTATTTCCATTTTTCGGGATTATTATTGGTATAGCTACACTGTTTAAAAACGAGGCGATTATGGGTCAGCTAGCTGATCCTAATGGTTTATGGTTTCAAATATGGTCATTAATTGAAAATGGTGGATGGACTGTATTTGAAAATATAGAACTTATTTTCGTTATCGGCTTACCTATTTCACTAGCTAAAAAATCAGCTGGTCATGCAGTAATGTCTTCGGTAGTAACTTATATGATGTTTAATTATTTTATAAATAGCATATTAACGACATGGGGACCTGCTTTTGGCGTGGACTTTAAGGGTGATGCTGGAGAAGTCACAGGTATTACGGAACTTGCAGGTATTAAAACGTTAGATACAAATATTATCGGTGCACTCATCATCTCAGGCATCGCGATTTGGTTACATAATCGATATTATGATAAGAAATTGCCAGAGTCTTTAGGAATATTCCAAGGTTCGCCGTTTGTTGTCATGATTGCATTTTTTGCTATGATACCTTTAGCTTTTTTAACAAGTTGGGGATGGCCTATTGTTCAAGGATGGATTGCTTCGTTACAAGTATTTTTAGCTTCATCAAGTTATGTGGGCGTATGGCTCTTCCACTTTTTAGAACGAATTTTAATTCCGACAGGGTTACATCATTTCATATATACACCATTTGAATATGGACCGGCAGTGGTCGATGGTGGTATAAAATCATACTGGATTTCTCATTTAACTGAGTATTCGCAAACAACAAAACCACTAAAAGAAATTTTCCCCGGTGGTGGATTTTTATTACAAGGTAATATTAAAATGTTCGGTTCAATTGGTATAGCACTTGCGATATATTCAACAGCAAAAGCACATAAAAAGAAAGAAGTTGGGGCATTATTACTAGCGGCTACTTTAACAGCTGTGTTTGCAGGTATTACAGAGCCTTTAGAATTTACGTTTATCTTTATAGCACCGTTCCTATTTTTAATCCACGCTATACTTGGAGCAACAATGGTAACAATTATGCATGGGTTTGGTCTCGTAGGTAATTTAGGTGGTGGCTTCATTGAAATTGCAGCAACCAATTGGATTCCACTATTTGGTTCTCATTGGGGAACTTACGTTGCTCAATTTATTATAGGTATTATATTCATATTCATTTATTATTATTTATTCAGATTTATCATACTAAAAATGGATATACCTATGCCAGGTAGAGAGAAGGATGATGATATAGATGCTAAGCTCTATACGAAGCGTGATTATAAGGAAAATAAAAATAAAAAAAATAGTGATAAAAACGAATATGAAACAAAAGCTGCGATTTATTTAGAAGGCTTGGGTGGCACTGAAAATATTGCTGATATAACAAATTGTGCAACGAGATTACGTGTGACTGTTAAAGATCCTGAAAAAGTAGAAGAAGCTGATTATTTTAAAACAGTAGGTGGCGCGCATGGTCTTGTGAAAAGTGGTAAAAACGTGCAAGTCATCGTAGGGCTTTCGGTTCCACAAGTGAGAGAAGCGGCAGAGCAAATTATTAAGCACGATGCGTAAGGCTACAAAATTAAATATGATGTAAAGTCAACACTATCGTTGCTTTACATCATATAATTTGTATCATTATTTGGAAATTTTGTAGTTGTGATATGTTCTAGCGATAAAATCAAAAACCACATAATATGGAGTGAAACTGTAATATTCCGTATTATTAAAAAATTGCATTGGCGCACTGTTGACGTAAATATTGAATGCTGCATTTTTGGCAATATAATTGTCATGTAGTGTTGTGATAGAGACGTAATGCAATTCACGTGATTTAATGAGTTGAATAGGTTCTTTTAAATTTTTAGTTTCACCAGATAGAGAGATGATGAAAAGTAAATCTTCTGGAGACATTTGATCTATTGCTAAGCGCAATTCATTTTCATCATTAACTACAATAGAGCGTTTAGAGATAGAAAGCATATGACGTTGGGCTTCCCGAGCCACATTTTGCTGAGCCATGCCTGTACCGAATATATAGACGAAAGGTGCATCTTCTAATAAACGGTTTAAAAGTTTATAGTCGAACATTTCAAGGTGTTCTACGGTTCTTTGCACATCTTCGACAATCGGGTCAGTGTTTGCTAAATGTGATGGTTGCGTGTTGTTTTCCATTTTTAAGTAAAACTTAAAGTTGCTATAGCCTTCAAACCCCATTTTTTTAACGAGTCTATGAATCGTTGAGATGGAAGTATGCGTCAGTTTACTTAAATCATGAATTTTCATAGCTGACATGTCATCCATATTTTGACGTATGATATTGATGATATGTAAATCATTTTCAGTTAATTCTTCAAAGTGTTTATTTATAAGATGATCAAGTACCATATGTGCAGATTCCACCTATTCATTGGAAAATTTTCCGAAATTTAAAAATATATTCTAATGTTAATATATAAAATCTAAATACGTCAAATTTATTGGTATTTTTAATATTGTATTTTAATATGAAACTAATGTATTAAGCTTTTAAAAGAAATAAAGCTTAAATGTAATACGAAATTTTGTAAGCGGTTACTTTAAAGGTTGGATAAATTTAATATAAAGGGATGAGTCTTATGAATGTGAAAATTGGAATAATTGGATGCGGTGGCATAGCTAATGGTAAGCATTTGCCAAGTTTAGAAAAAATTTCAGAAGAAACTATGGTCGCTTTTTGCGATATAGACATAGCGAAAGCTGAATCTGCAGCGGAAACATATGGTATAAACAATGCTGCAATATATGAAGATTACAAACAGTTACTCGAAGATAAATCTATAGAAGTCATACATGTGTGTACGCCGAATAATACACATAAGGATATTACAGTCGCAGCATTAAATGCGGGTAAACATGTAATGTGTGAGAAACCAATGGCTAAAACTTCAGACGAAGCACGCGAAATGATTGATGCAGCGGAGCAAAATAATAAAAAATTAACAATTGGTTATCAAAATAGATTTAGAGCAGACAGTCAACATCTACGGAAGGTGACGCAACGTGGAGACTTAGGAGATATTTATTATAGTAAAGCACAAGCAATTCGACGTCGTGCAGTTCCTACATGGGGTGTGTTCCTAGATGAAGAGAAACAAGGAGGCGGACCATTAATTGATATTGGTACACATGCCTTAGATTTAACATTATGGATGATGGATAATTACGAGCCAGAGTCTGTTATGGGATCTACTTTTCATAAATTAGGTAAACAAGACAATGCGGCAAATGCTTGGGGATCATGGGATCCAGATAAATTTACTGTTGAAGACTCAGCGTTTGGCTTTATTAAGATGCGTAATGGCGCAACGATTATCTTAGAATCTAGTTGGGCACTCAATTCATTAGACGTGGATGAAGCGAAATGTGCATTGTCAGGTACGCATGGTGGCGCTGATATGAAAGATGGTTTGCGCATCCATGGTGAATCATTCGGCACTTTATATACATCTCAAATTGAAGTAGATAATGCAGGTGTTGATTTTTATGAAAGTGAAAAAATCGATGAAGCTGAAGAAGAAGCACGTGCTTGGATAAATAATATTATTCATGATACTGAGCCAGTCGTAAAACCGAAAGAAGCATTTGTAGTGACTCAAATATTAGAAGCGATATATGAATCTGCAAAAACAGGAAAAGCGGTATACTTAAATAAACATTAATCAAAGGGGAGCTTACTATTGAATATTACAATTTGGAATGAATTTCGTCATGAACAAGAAAGTGCTGAAGTAAAAAAAGTTTATCCAGAAGGCATTCATAAAGCATTAGCTTCTTTTCTAGAGGCTGAACACCAAGTTAAGACAGCGACACTAGACGAACCTGAACATGGCCTGACAGATGATGTATTAGCAAACACAGATGTATTAGTTTGGTGGGGGCATAAAGCTCATGATGAAGTTGAAGATGTCATTGTCGAAAAAGTGAAACAACGTGTATTGGATGGCATGGGGCTTGTTGTGTTACATTCTGGACATTTCTCGAAAATATTCAAAAACTTAATGGGTACCACTTGTGACCTTAAGTGGAGAGAAGCAGATGAAAAAGAGAGGTTATGGGTAGTTGATCCGACACATCCGATTACTGAAGGCTTAGATTCATATTTTGAATTAGAAAAAGAAGAAATGTACGGAGAGCATTTTGATATTCCAGCACCTGATGAAACAGTCTTTATTAGCTGGTTTGAAGGCGGAGAGGTCTTTAGAAGCGGAGCAACTTTTAAAAGGGGTAATGGCAAAATATTCTATTTCAGACCAGGTCATGAAAGTTATCCGACATATTATAATGCCAACATCCAACAAGTCATTAAAAATGGTGTGAAATGGGCATGTAATTCCAATACACCGAAACATCAATATGGCAATGCTCAACCGTTAGAAGAAATAAAAGAAAAATAGGGTTGGGAGTTTGATTACTATGGAGAATGTGGAAAAATTGAAAATCGGGATTATTGGTTGTGGTGGTATTGCGCAAGGCAGACATATTCCTGCATTTCAAAATTTAAGTCATCTTGCTGAAATTGTGGCAGTGCAAGACGTCAATCAAACACTGGCAAAAACAGTAGCGGATAGATTCGCAATTGGTACAGTGTTTGAAAGTTATGAAGCTATGTTTGAAAAGGTTGATGCCGTAGCTATTTGCACACCAAATAAATTCCATGCAGAAATTTCTATTGCGGCTTTAGAAGCGGGTGTCCATGTGTTTTGTGAAAAACCGATGGCGATGAATCAATTAGAATGCGAACAGATGGTTAAAGCTGCTATGCGTGCTGACAAATTATTGGCTATAGGCTATCATTATCGATTTACGGATGCTGCGATTACCGCAAAAAATGCTGTGGATGAGGGCGTGGTTGGTGATGCGCTTGTCACACGTGTACAAGCCTTACGTAGAAGAAAAGTGCCAGGTTGGGGTGTGTTTACGAATAAAACATTGCAAGGTGGCGGTAGTCTGATCGATTACGGATGTCACTTGTTAGATTTGTCATTATGGTTATTAAAAGATGTTGAACCCATTGAAGTCCTAGGTAAAACATATAACAGACTAAGCAAAACGCCGAATCAAATCAATGACTGGGGAGAATTTGATCATGAAACGTTTGATGTAGATGATCATGTCACGAGCTTCATTACTTTTGAAAATCATTCAACGATGCAATTTGAATGTTCCTGGTCAGCAAATATTAAAGAAGATACAAAACATATAAGTATTTCAGGTGTGGACGGTGGCATAAGTTTATATCCCTTTGAAATATACCAACCACGGTTTGGCACGTTTTTTACAGAACAAGCCGATGCAGCACATGATGAAGAAATTGCAGCCCAGAGACAAGCACTTAATTTTGTGAACAGTTGTCTAGGGCATGAAGCGTTAGTCGTACAACCTGAACAAGCGCAAAAAATTAATATATTAATAGATGCGATATATCAAAGCAGCACAGAAGGACATAGTATTCGATTGTAATGTTTTAAAATTTTGAGGAGGGTTTAATTTATGAAAATTGGTGTGTTCTCAGTATTATTTCAAGATAAGACTTTTGAAGAAATGTTGGACTATGTAGCTGATGCGGGTGTTGATATGGTTGAATTAGGTACTGGAGGTAATCCAGGTAATCAATTTTGCCCTTTAGATGAATTATTAGAAGATGAAAGTAAAAGAGCTGAATATTTAGAAAAAATACAACAACGTGGTTTAGGCATTAGTGCTTTTAGCTGTCACAATAATCCAATTTCACCAAATCAAGATCATGCACAAGATGCGCATGATACTTTGTTTAAAACAATAAAATTAGCGGCTTTATTAAATGTGCCAGTGGTTAATACTTTTTCAGGTGTGGCTGGTTCGGATGAAACAGCAAAATATCCTAATTGGCCAGTAACGCCATGGCCAACAGCCTATTCTGAAATATTAGAATGGCAATGGGAAGAAAAACTAATTCCATATTGGAAAAAAGCAGCAGATTACGCAAAAGAACAAGGTGTCAAAATCGCAATTGAACTACATGCGGGATTTTTAGTACATACCCCTTATACATTGTTGAAATTAAGAGCAGCGACAAATGATGCGATTGGTGCTAACTTAGACCCTAGTCATTTGTGGTGGCAAGGTATCGATCCAGTTGCTGCAATTAAAATTTTAGGTCGTGAAAATGCAATTCACCATTTTCACGCTAAAGATACATACATTGATCAAGAAAATGTAAATATGTATGGTTTAACGGATATGCAACCTTATGGCAATGTACAAACGCGTGCTTGGACATTTAGAACTGTAGGCTATGGTCATAACCCACAAGTATGGGGAGAAATCATTAGCGCATTGAGAATCAATGGCTATGATTATGTCGTAAGTATCGAACATGAAGATCCGATTATGTCGATTGAAGAAGGTTTTACTAAAGCAGTAAATAATTTGAAATCAGTAAATATAGAAAATCCTGCACCAGATTTATGGTGGACTTAAAAGTCGATGAAGTGAACTTAGTATGCGAATATAAAAGCATATACTAAGTTCACTTTTTTATTTATAAGACAACTTGAATCAAGTCATAATAGGCAAACAATATAATTAAAAACTTGAAATTTTTACTAAAAAGAGTAAAATAATTAGAGTTGTAAATACAAAAAATGTGAATGCGTGCACCTATACATATTAAATTAGCATAGGATTTTTGACTCTGTATATTACTAGAAAGGTGAGGGTGTAGTTGCAAAATAAGTTTCTGATTTGTGATGATTGTCAGGGCGTGGATTGTAAATCATTAGAAAAAAAGTTGACGAAATTAGACCCTGAAGCTGAAATAGAGATTGGCTGTCAATCCTATTGTGGGCCAGGCAGACGAAAAACATTTGCGTTTGTTAATAACCGTCCGCTGGCTGCACTAACAGAAGAAGAACTCATGGAAAAAGTAATGAAACAGTTACAAAAACCAAGAGATCCAGAAGAAGAAGAGCGCTTGAGACAGCGTAATGAGTTGCGTAAACGTCGTAAAGAAGAACAAGATAGAAAATTGAAAGAGAAACTCGCACAGCGAAAAAGTGCGAAATAACATATAGATGCAATGTTTATATTGATAATATTTGAAAGTGAATGAGCAGTGGTGAGACTTATGAATTTAAGTTGCACTGCTGTTTTTTGTGTTTTTTATAGCAATTAGTGTTGTTCTGGTCCAAGCAATTTATTTAATATATTAGAATTATCATGATAAATTCTATAAAGACAGTATTATATTTGGTTCATTTGTTGATAAAAGTAATGAAATGGTTTAAAAATACAATTTATTTATGAAAACACATATAAAATGAACTGAAAAGGGTAAATACAAATTATGAAGTTAGTGAAACAATTAAATTTTAATGGTTCTTTGCACACCGGTTTTTAGCTATTGATTTATAAAGACGTGCAAAAGGTTGTTCAATAATATTGCGAGGCTAACGAGCATAAATATAGAAAGCGTATTTTAAAATACGCGATTCATATTTAATATAAGGAGCTGAAGAAGTTTGGCGGAAAAAGTACAATTAGGTAAATCAGATGTTAAAGTATCACCCATTGCTTTAGGAACGAACGCAGTAGGTGGTCATAACTTTTATAATAATTTAGATGAAGAACAAGGGAAAGAAACTGTACGTACAGCAATTAGAAATGATATTAATTTATTAGATACGGCATTTATCTATGGACCTGAACGTTCAGAAGAACTTGTCGGGGAGACAGTAAAAGAATTTACGAGAGAAGAATTTGCGATAGCTACGAAGGGTGCACATTATTTTGATGAAGACGGAAATGTACAAGTCTCGAATGATCCGCAATTCTTAAAAGAGCAGGTGGCACAAAGTTTAAAACGTCTACAATTAGATTATATTGATTTGTATTATATTCATTTTCCAGATGAATCAACACCTAAAAATGAAGCCGTAGCAGCTTTAAAAGAATTAAAAGACGAAGGCAAAATAAAAGCAATTGGCGTTTCGAATTTCAGCTTAGAACAATTAAAAGAAGCGAATAAAGATGGATACGTAGATGTCGTTCAAATGGAATATAATTTATTGAATCGTAAAAATGAGGCGATTTTAGAATATACTTCAGAAAATAATATTACATTTATTCCATATTTCCCATTAGTATCAGGTCTATTAGCTGGTAAATATACAGAGAACACGAAATTTGATGATCTTCGTGCTGAAAATCCAGAGTTTCAAGGTGAAAGATATCAAGAAAATTTAGAAAAAGTAGATCAACTCAGAGTGATTGCTGATAATCATAGAGTAGATGTAGTACATGTTGTATTAGCGTATTATCTTACTAAACCATCATTAGATGTTATTATTCCGGGAGCCAAACGACCAAACCAAGTCGTGGATAATTTAATAACCCTTGATTTTAAATTAACAAATGAGGAAATCGAAAAAATAGAACAGTTATTTCCAATAGAATAATAACATTAAAGTAGATGAACCATGTAGTGTTTATCTACTTTTTATATTTATAAACTTTAAACCTAAAAATATAGATAAATAGTATGTTGGAAAAGTACTATTTTTGAGCAAACAATTTAATTTATTAATGTATTTTCATTTTTCTGTTTAATAATTCCATTATTTAGTGTAGGATTATTAATTAAGTTTACCTAAATAGTCAAAATGTATAATTATAAAGCTCAACAGATATATTATTAATTTAGTAGTAGAAGGAGATTATTATGATCACAGTTTTATTCGGGGGCAGTCGACCAGAGGGAAACACTGCTCATTTAACTAAAGCGGCCATAGCAGGATACGACTACGAATGGATAGATTTAACACAATATCAATTAAATCCAGTTAGAGATGTAAGACATGATAATAAGGTAATAGAATCATATAATGATGACTATAAAGAGATTATTGATAAAGTATTAGCGAGTGAGACGATTATTATTGCTTCGCCGGTGTATTGGTACAGTTTATCGGCATCAGTAAAAGCATTTTTCGATCATTGGTCTGAAACATTAATGGACCCAAATTATAAAAATTTTAAAGAAGAAATGGCGAAAAAAGATTTTAGATTAATCATCGTTGGTGGAGATTTCCCGAAAGTTAAAGGAAAGCCATGTATCACACAAGTGAAATATAGCTTGGAATTTATTGGCGCAACGTTATCAGGTTATATTATTGGTACTGCTGAAAAGCCAGGCGATATTGAAAAGGACGTTTATGCATTAAAACGTGCACAAGAATGGCAACAAACATTAGGCCAAAAGTAAATATATTAAAGATAGTTTGAGCAAATGATTTATGTTGTTCAAACTATTTTTATTCTAGATAGATAAAGTATTTTGAATACTAAAATTATGTTATAATGTAGCTATTATTACCTATCTAAATAGGGGGAGAGCAACATGCACAAAGTAAGAAAAGCAACTGCAGAAGATGTTGTCAGCATCAGAGATGTAGCAACAAAAGCTTGGTATAATACGTATTTAAATATTTATGCAGCTAAGACAGTAAATGAATTATTGGCTGCTTCATATAATGAACAACATTTACTAAAACGTTTAGAAGATCAATTGTTTTTAGTAGTCGAAGAAGACGAAAATATTATTGGCTTTGCTATATTTATTTATGGTACTGAATTATTCTTGTCTGCACATTATGTGAGCCCATCATGGCAACACCATGGTTATGGTTCTAATCTATTGTCCGAAGGTATTCATTATTTTAAAGATGACTATAATGAAGTTTATTTAGAAGTAGATAATAAAAATGAAGAAGCTATGACGTTCTACCAACAAAAAGGTTTTGAAAAAGTACGCTCATACACACATGTAATGTACGGTGAAGCAATGGACTTAGCGTTGTTACGTAAGCCATTAAAATGATCTGCAAAGTATAGGGTATGAACAGGAGGACTACATTGACATTTACAACTTATGCTACACAAAAGTTACCTGAAGAAAAAGTTTTTAAAGACCCGATTCATAGGTACATTCATGTCAGAGATCAAGTGGTTTGGGATTTAATTAAGACGAAAGAATTTCAACGCTTGCGTCGTATTAAGCAGTTAGGCACATTATATTTATCATTCCATACGGCAGAACATAGTAGATTTGGGCATTCGCTCGGTGTATATGAAATTGTACGTAGATTGATTGATGATTCATTTGATGGTCGCGAAGCATGGGATAATGATGACAGACCTTTAGCTTTATGTGCTGCTTTATTACATGATTTAGGGCATGGACCATTTTCACATAGTTTCGAAAAAATTTTTAACACGGATCACGAAGCATTTACACAAGCGATTATTACGGGACCAACTGAAGTAAATGAAGTATTAAAGCGTGTCTCAGAGGATTTTCCGCAACAAGTTGCAGATGTAATTAATAAAACGCATAAGAATAAATTAGTGATTTCTATGATCTCATCACAAATTGATGCAGATAGAATGGATTATTTACAGCGTGATGCATATTTCACAGGTGTATCTTATGGCCAGTTTGATATGGAACGTATCTTAAGATTAATGCGCCCATCTAAAGATGAAGTGCTTATTAAAGAAAGTGGTATGCACGCAGTAGAAAACTTTATTATGAGTCGTTACCAAATGTATTGGCAAATCTACTTCCACCCAGTAAGTCGAGGTGGGGAAGTATTATTAAATAATTGTTTGAAACGCGCGAAGCAGTTATATGAGGAAGGCTATACATTTAAAATGCATCCTACAGATTTCATACCGTTCTTTGAAGAGTCCATGACAATTGAACAATACGTGGATTTAGATGAAGCCGTGGTACTGTATTATTTAAAAGCATGGGTGAAAGAAGATGATGCAATCTTAAGTGATTTATCCCGTCGTTTTATTAATCGTGACTTATTTAAATACATGCCGTTTGACGGTTCTATTATTACAATTACAGAATTAACCGATTTGTTTATACAAGCAGGTATAGATCCAAATTATTATTTTGTAAGTGAATCGTTCTCGGATTTACCATACGATTATGATAGGCCTGGGTCAGATAGACAACCTATTCATTTATTGCGCCGTAATGGTAAAATACGTGAAATTAGTAGTCAGTCATTGATCATTCATAGTATTACTGGTATAAACAGGGAGGATTATAAACTATATTATCCTAAAGAGTTTATTACTGAAATTGAAGATGAAAATATAGGAAATGCGATTATCAGCATTTTAAATGAATTGAATTAGCGATTAACCAATGGTAGAAAAGTGTTCGCCATTAAATTGTCGTTTTGAATCCAACTTTTAAAAACCATTTAAGTAAGCATGAGACGTATTGTGGTTTTAAAATAGAACGTAGATATTACAATTAATTATGAAACTTATTTTATGGGAGGTGTTTGCTAGTGGCTGAAAGCAAAGGTTTTAAATTTAACATCATTAAGAATGACCCACTAGATGGACATAAAGGTACGAATATCGGTTCAATCAGTTTAGATAACGTAGCGCCTGTCTTTATTGATGTTCAAAATAAGGAAGCCTTTATTGATATTGGTGGTATGCATGCGCGCGCAAGTGTTGAAAAAGGTGTTAAATGGATTAAAGAAAAAGAAGTCGTTGAAGGTGAAGATGCCAAAGAGTATTGGCTATGCTGGGTTACGACTGAACGAGGCGAAAATGGTCCATACTACGCAGGTGTTACAGGCTGTTATTTAATGGTGAATAAAAGTATTCGTAGAGGATATAAAAGTATGCCCGAACACGTCAATATGATGGATAAATCTATGAAACGTCAAATAGAAATTGAACACATCGGTGAAGAAAATAAACAAGTTTTAAAAGATTTTCTTAAAGCGCATGATATAGAGATGTGGAATAATTCTGAACAAGCTTTGCATGACGCATTAAACACACAGTAAATTTAATGTAAGTAACATCTAAGCCATGTTGGTATTAGATTAAGTAGACAGCCGAATTGTTTGAATTCTGGCTGTTTTTATTATGTGAATTCAACTTAATTGTAAGTGTTGCATGTAAAATCTATTCAGTTATTCTTATATTGCTGCTGACTTAGGTAGATAAAAAGAAATTCTATATTTTCAGTTAGTGTGAAATTAACGCTTTGAAAATTGTTTTCGCAACTGTATTGCTTATTTCAAGTATGCTATAATTGTTTGTATTATTTTAAAGATTAGGGTGAAACGCACATTGGAAAACAATGTTAATATCCAGACGAAACAAATTGTTAAACAATTTGATAATAAAGAGAAATTTTCGCAAAATACACAAGGATCTTGGCAAAAACGCAATGCTGAATTTATCCGATATCAAGAAGAAATTAATGATGTTATTGTAAATGTGACAGTGAAAATTGAAGAAGCAGGTGTCAAAATCATTCGCAACGGTGAAATTAAAATGATTCTTCATTTCGTTGAAGGTGAAGATACGATTACTTTATATGAAATTAGTGGCGGACGCATCCCACTAACGGTACGTACACATTCCATTTTACATTTTGTTACGCCTGACGGTGGCAAATTGAAAGTACATTATGATTTAATTCAAGATGAAGAGAAAATGGGATCTTATCAATATGAAATTACTTATAAGGAGACACCATAATGAACATAATTGATCAAGTCAAACAAACATTGGTTGAAGAAATTAATAACAGTATCCAACAGGCACAACTTGCTGATACGAGTGAAATTCCAGAAATCAAAATAGAAATTCCTAAAGATAAAAGTAATGGTGACTATTCAACAAATATTGCAATGGTCTTAACAAAAATAGCAAAACGCAATCCACGTGAAATCGCACAAGCTATTGTAGATAATTTAGATACAACAAAAGCTAAAGTAGAAAAAGTAGCTATCGCAGGTCCTGGATTTATTAATTTTTATTTAGACAATTCGTATTTAACTGCAATCATTTCTGAAGCAATGGATAAAGGCGACAAATTTGGCCATACTGAAGAAGCTAATGGTAAAAGTATCTTAGTAGAGTATGTTTCTGCAAACCCAACAGGAGACCTACATATTGGACATGCCCGTAATGCAGCAGTCGGAGATACATTATCAAATATCTTAGAAGCAGCAGGCTATCAAGTAACTAGAGAATACTATATCAACGATGCTGGTAATCAAATTACGAATTTAGCGCGCTCAATTGAAGCACGTTATTTCGAAGCGCTTGGTGATGATTCTTTTGAAATGCCAGAAGGCGGTTACCACGGTAAGGATATCATTAATATCGGTAAAGATTTAGCTGACAAACAACCTGAGTTAAAAGACCTTTCAGAGGACGAACGTATAAAAACGTTTAGACAACTCGGTGTCGATTATGAGATGGAAAAATTAAGAACAGACTTGTCTGATTTCAATACACACTTTGACAGTTGGTTTAGTGAAACATCTTTATACGAAAAAGGCGAAATTAAAAAAGTTTTAGATAAAATGACAAACCTTGGCTATACGTATGAACAAGATGGTGCAACGTGGTTACGTACGACTGATTTCAAAGATGATAAAGATAGAGTATTAATTAAGAAAGACGGCAACTACACGTACTTCTTGCCAGATATCGCTTATCATTTTGATAAAATAGAACGTGGCAACGATGTGTTAATCAACTTATTTGGTGCAGACCATCACGGTTATATCAATCGTTTGAAAGCTTCGTTAGAAACATTCGGTGTAGAAAAAGATCGCCTTGAGATCCAAATTATGCAAATGGTTCGCTTAATGCAAGATGGACAAGAAGTGAAAATGAGTAAACGTACAGGTAATGCAATTACGTTACGTGAAATTATGGATGAAGTTGGCGTAGATGCTGCGCGTTATTTCTTAACAATGCGTAGTCCGGATACACATTTTGACTTTGATATGGAACTAGCGAAACAAGAATCTCAAGACAATCCAGTGTATTATGCACAGTATGCACATGCACGTATTTGTTCGATTTTGAAACAAGCTGAAGAAAGAGGGATTAAACCTTCAAAAGAAGCGGATTTTTCATATATCACAAATGCAAAAGCAATTGATTTATTGAAAAAAATAGCTGAATTCGAAACAATGATTGAAAGTTCAGCAGTTCAAAGAGCACCTCATAGAATTACAAATTATATTCAAGAGTTAGCATCTCACTTCCATAAATTCTATAATGCGGAAAAAGTATTAACAGATGATGTTGAAAAGACAACAGCGTTAATCGCGCTTATTAATGCAGTCAAAATCACAATGCATAATGCATTAGATTTAGTCGGTGTTAATGCACCAGAATCTATGTAAGTAAAAGTTTAAAATGATAAGATTCACTTAACGAGAGTGAGTAATAGATTTGTATGGATTAGATAGTTTAGCAACTTATCCAATAACAAATTGTTGCTCGCTCTTTTTTAATAAATTAACTTACAAATAATTATAAAACTTAAAGTTGAAGAGGGATGGGGGATACTATGTTGGATACAAAAACGTTATATCAACTACTATATGATCACATGGGTCCACAGGGTTGGTGGCCGGCAGAATCAAAAATAGAAGTTATGTTGGGCGCGATTCTCGTTCAGAATACGAATTGGCGAAATGCAGCATATGCAATTGAATCTTTAAAGCAAGCAACACATTTAGAACCACAACACATCTTGAATTTAAAGATAGAAGAGTTACAAATATTAATTAAATCGAGTGGATTTTATAAAAATAAGGCGCAAACAATTCTCTCTTTATTAACTTGGTTGGAGCACTATGATTTTGATTACCAGGAGATTAATGATCATTATAAACAAGACTTGAGAAAAGCGTTGATAGCAATTAAAGGCATTGGCAGTGAGACAGCTGATGTACTCATTGTATATGTCTTTGGAGGCGTTGAGTTTATTGCAGACAGTTATTCAAGGAGGCTATATCGAAAATTAGGATATACGCAAACAAACAGTTATGAACAATTAAAACGACACATTAAACTACCAAATGATTTTTCAAATCAAGATGCTAACGAATTCCACGCATTGTTAGATAATTTTGGTAAAAATTATTTTAACGGTAAAATAAATACAAAATATACATTTTTAGATGCTTATTTTGAAAATTAAAAAAGAGGTTGACCTTCACGTAACGTTATACTACATACTGCGTTATAGGAGGCGAGATAAATGAAACAACAATTTAGTCCGAAAGACATTGCAAATATCACGGGTATAAGTACACGTACATTACGTTACTACCATGAGATAGGTCTATTAATACCAAATCAAGTATATGAGCAAGGTTACAGATCATATAACATGGAAAATTTAACGAAACTACAACATATTTTATTTTTAAGAGCGCTAGAATTAACGTTAGAAGAAATAAAACAATATTTTGAAAGCACTATAACTGAAAAGAATGAAATTCTTAGTACTCGTTATGAAATTGTTTTAGACAAACGTAATCAATTCAATCGTATATTAGAAAAGTTAGAAGAACATTTTGAAAACCATCAATATGAGGCGTTGGAGATTAAAGATTTCAATGGATTTGATTTAACCGGACAATATGAGCGTGAAGCATACAGCAAATATAAAGATTCTAATTACTACCAAGCATTTGAACAAAATAACGCTCGAAAAACTAAAAATCAACAACAGTCTGATTATGATAAAATAGCACAGCAACTTGAAGCGTTTTTTAATAAAATGAATCAACTACAAAATAAAGGTGTTACACCTAATCAAGCAGTTGACAATATTGAAGAACTCAAATGTATTTTATCGATTCAAGTGCCTAATTGTGATGATCAATTTATCGAATATATGGCACATACGTATGAACAAGATGAGCGATTTATAAAGAATATTAACAAAAATCGAAACGATGATTTCCATCATTATTTAATTCAAACAATGCGTATATTTGTTAATAAAGAAGATAATTTAAGTTAAATTTGTCTTCCATTGAAGTTGTTTATAAAATATGACATAAACGCTTAATTAGGCATCAAATGACTGATAGCAGTCGTTTGGTGTTTTTTTAGTGATTTCACCATTAAATGTGTATTTATAGAAAAAATTTAGGTTTGTTAATTAAAATTGGGCTGAATTTTGATATGATAAAGAAAAATATGAACTAGGAGATTACGACGTGAAAAGACCTCATAAAATATTTTATCTTTTTATTGTTTTAGTATTTTTATTAGCAGCTTGTGGAACAAACGAAGACCAAACGAAAGAGAAAGCAAAGAATTCGGACAAACAATCTTATGATAGGATAATATCGTTGATGCCTAGTAATACGGAGATATTGTATGAATTAGGATTAGGAAATAATATTGTGGGTGTCTCCACTGTTGATGATTATCCGCAAGAAGTTAAAGATAAGCAGCAGTTTGATGCAATGAAATTAAATAAAGAATCCTTATTAAAAGCAAAACCAGATTTAATTTTAGCGCATGAATCCCAGAAAGCGACAAGTAGTGATATATTAAATACGCTTAAAGATAGTGGCGTTAAAATAGTCTACGTGAAAGATGCACAGTCAATTACTGAAATGTATAGCACATTTAAACAAATTGGGCAGGTGACTGGTAAAGAGGATGAGGCAAATGCACTCATTAAAGAGACAAAACAAAATATTAAAGAAGTGAAAGCATCTGTACCAAAAGATGCTAAACCGCAAAAAGTGTTTATGGAAGTATCTTCTGAACCAGAAATATTTACAGCGGGTAATAACACTTTTTTTGATGATATGTTAAGCGAATTAAACGCAACGAATAGTTTTTCGAATTTAGAAGGTTGGCAAAAAGTAAGTAAAGAAGCAATTATTAAGAAGAATCCAGATATTATGATTTCGACAATGGGTATTTCTAAAGCCGAATATCAAAAAATATTAAATAATCGTGGTGGATTTAGTGACATAAAAGCAGTGCAACAAAATCAGGTTGAAGCTGTGGATGGCGATGAAATTTCGCGTCCCGGTCCACGTATTGATGATGGACTAAAAGCTTTAAAAGAAGCCATATACAAAGAGTAGCATATTTATCGCTATAACCATATTACCGTACAATCTTGAGCTTATGAAATTCCTGGCATTTATAGAGGCAGGTGTAGTGTTAAGCATTAACAGATGATATTGTAATAATTGAAAGATTTCATTGAAAGCGTGGCAAAAAAATGCAGTACTATAAATCAATCATAATATGGCTAACAGTACTCATTGCTAGCATATTGCTAAGTTTATTATGGAGTATTGGGGATATCGGCAACGCACTGACCCAAACTATCCTCTTTCAAGTTAGAATACCAAGAACACTACAAGCATTGCTTGCAGGTATTGGTTTAACACTTGCAGGCCATATGTTTCAAACCTTATTAAATAATCCATTAGCAGATAGTTTTACATTAGGGTTAGCGAGCGGGGCAACATTTGGATCAGGCTTGGCTGTCGTCCTAGGAATGTCATTTATTTGGTTGCCAATATTTTCAGTTGCATTCAGTATTATTACATTGATTTTAGTCCTTGCTCTAACGATAGCGATGTCGAGGGGGTATCCGATTAGAACATTGATATTATCGGGTATCATGATAGGGGCTTTATTTAACGCCTTTCTATATATACTCATTATATTTAATCAAAATAAAATGAATAATATTGTCAATTATATGTTTGGTGGATTCTCTTCAGCTGAATATAACGAAGTGGTATACATTGGCACAGTGCTACTCATTGGTGTTATTATTTTATTAAGCATGATTTCTAAAATTAAATTATTACAACTTGGCGATTTACGAGCCAAATCATTAGGTTTAAATGTTCAAAGCATGACATATAGCGTGTTGTTGATTGCATCAATTTTAACTGCAGTAATCGTTGCTTTTGTTGGTATTATTGGCTTTATTGGTATGGTTATACCACAACTTGTGCGGCGACACAGTGGTCATTATGATTTAGGGCAACAAATGATACTTAATATGATTATTGGTGGTACAATTATGGTGCTTTCAGATTGGTTAGGAAGTGTTGTTTTAGAACCATTCCAAGTGCCTGCAAGTATTATACTCGCTTTACTGGGTATACCAGTATTATTCTATATCTTGATTACACAACCACGCATGTATGAATAACGAAGTATAAATAGATGAATATATACAGTTAAGCATGAATTAAAGTAAAAGTTTGAATTAAAGAGGTAATGATGATGGACTTAACACAAGTAAAAGCGGTCGTCTTTGACTTAGAAGGTACACTTTTAGATCGAAAAAAATCACGCGAAAAATTTATAGAAGAACAGTATGAAAGGTTTCATGATTATTTAGTACGTATACAACTTGAAGATTTTAAGAAAAAATTTATAGAATTAGATGACGATGAAGATCATGATAAACCAGAGTTGTACAAAGCAATTATTAAAGATTTTCATGTTGATCGCTTAACGTGGAAAGACTTATTTAATGATTTTGAAATGCATTTTTATCGTTATGTATTTCCTTATTACGACACGCTTTATACACTTGAAAAGTTAACAAGTAATGGCTATCTCACGGGTGTAATCGCAAATGGAAAGTCGAAAATTAAACAATTTCGTATGCATACTTTAGGTGTAGAAGATGCGATTAACTATTTGTCTACATCTGAAACAGTAGGTTATCGTAAGCCACATCCTAAGATTTTTGAAGATATGTTATCCCAATTAGGGACAAAACCAGAAGAAACGATGTATGTGGGTGATGATCCGTTAAATGATGTTGCACCTGCGAGAGCGATGGGAATGATTAGCGTTTGGTTCAAGGAAGACGATGATGTTGAAGTAGAACCATTACCTGAAGAAATAGATTTTACGATTAGAAGTACTGAAGAATTATTAAAAATATTATCTATAGCGAAGAAAGGAAGATAATCAATGAATTTATTTACAACAAAAGATGGTGTCGCTTTGAATTACAGAACAAGTGGTGAGGGCAATGCTATTGTAATGATACACACTGCCTTAGATAATTTATCTATTTACAATGAACTTGAAAATGCTTTTAATAAAACACATCAGGTTGTGCTTATTGATTTAAGAGGCCATGGTTACTCAGATAAACCAAATGGTATTGAATTTAAAACATATGCAGAAGATATTAAAGCGCTATTAGATTATTTATATATTCCAGAATGTTCATTAATTGGCCATGAATTAGGCGGATCAGTTGCAGCCTCATTTGTTGCTCAATATTCAGAGATGGCAACGACACTGACATTAGTGAATCCAACGCTACTTAATGAAATAACACCTGAAGAACGTTTGTATCGCAAATATTCAGATAAAGTACGTAATTGGGAACAAGAAGCGCAACAAAAGTTTTTTGATAAGCATTTATATTATTCAAAACGCGCAGCTAAAAAGGTTTTAAAACAAGTAGATGATACCAATGCAATTGCTACGAAAGCTGAATTAACAGCAGTAAAGGAATCATTTAATAATAATCAAATAATGCATTATTTAGGGGGAATCCATTTACCAACTTTAATTATCGCTGGGCAACACGGTGAAAGAACAACCGTTGTAGAATCTAAGGAAGTGGGTGACTATATCGGGGATGTTTCGTTTGAAGTGTTCGAAAAATCAGGTTTATATCCATTTATAGAACAGCAAGAAAAGTTCCTCGACGTTGTGGGAGAGTTTATTAAAGCAAATGAAAAAACAAAAATATAGAATAGCCGCACATTTATATTACAAAAGATATGAATATGTAATCTTTTTGTAACATCCCTGTTAATTACGTAATATTTATAGTACACTGTTGATGAGCACAAAATAACTTTTAAATAGAAGGAGAGAGCGCTTATGAAAAAAATGTTTGCGGCAGTTTTAGTTTCAGGATTAGCGTTTTCTGGAATTGGTGCAGGTAGTGTGGATGCGGCTTCAGGTAACTCTATCCAAAATGTTAAGGCATTACAAGAAGGAGATACAACATTAGAAGGCGCAACATTAGGCGAGTCTATTCAAAGTGTATTGAAAAATAATGATACGCCAGTCTATTCTCATCGACCTGATAACAGTGAACATTATTACGAATTTAAAAAAGACAATGGTGTACTTGTTGTAGCTACTGATGGTAAGAAAAATGAAGGCGAAATTACTCGTGTTTCTATGAGTTATAATGATACTGATGGCCCAGCTTATGATGAAGTTAAAAATGAAGTAAGCAAAGATGCGGTCGCACGTGAGCATTATAATAATGTAACTGGTAACTTTGGCTATGTGCAAGATGATGAAGTTTCATATCAATTCAGCTCATCATCTCCAAGTGATAAAAACATTAAACTATATCGTATAGATATTGGTGAATAAATATTGCTTATAGCATTTAAAAAGAATAATTTGACCGGCAAGTGTAAAGCTATATACTTGTCGGTTATTTTATTGTTAAAATAAGTGTAAGTATGAGATTATAAATTAAATTATAGTAGATATAGTTCAAATATTATTAAAGGAGCTTGTCATGAGAGTTAACGACAAAGTACTAGTGGAAAACATTAATGATTACTTCACTCATAAAGGTCTTTCACCAAATTTAATAGATGATATTAAAGTGAAATTGAAAAAAGATTTTCAGAAATCTGAAGAAAAAGATGAAGATTATATTGAATATAGAAAAAAATCACCCGCTGAAGTAATTTTGACGATACAACGTAATTTGTTTACATTGCAATTGAATCCTATTGTGTTTTTTATACTGAATTTTATATTGCTATCGTATTTATATGATAAACAATTTGTGCCGTTCCAAGCAGCAACAGGATTGTCTATCTTTTATTGTTTAATTATTTTACCAATTTCGATTTTTATATATTTACGTATTGATTGGAAAAACTATCTTTATAGTAATAAATTCGAAAGAATAATAGGCTTGGTAGTTGCAGGTGTATCTTTTATACTCATTATTGCACACGCATTTAATATGAATTTGGGTATCGTAGCAGTAACTGTATACGGACACCAAGCTGTATTTTTTGTAGGTATTATATTTAGTATTGCTGGTCTTTATTTTAGAAGATTAGAATTTACTGGTATTGGTTTACTACTTTGTCAAAAAACAATAGACGCGATGATTAGCAGTCCTGAAATTGCTCAAATTGGATCTATCGTTATTTGGTTCTTGCTATTAATTGTTATTATTTATTACACAATACGTATTTCATCTAGGAACTAAAGTTAAAATAGTTTATATAAATATATTTTTAGAACGCGCTTCAAAATGTTAACTGAAATAATTCGTTAACATCTTGAAGCGCTTTTTTTAATAGCTGGAATAGAAAAATAATAAATTTATAAACGATATATTCTGACAAAAACAAAAATAGTAGCGTAATAAACACGAAATAAGGGTATATTACTTCTGAAAAGGGAGGTGGCCCATAATGATAAAAATCGAAACAAGTTGTAACAACGAGATAGCATATATCCGTGAGGGTCAAGGTTTTCCTGTTATATTAATACATGGACTAGATAGCAATATGGCTTCTTTATATAACTTGAAAGATGCATTGAAAAATAAATTTGATGTTATTGTTTACGATGTGAGAGGGCATGGTAAATCTTCTAAGCCGAACTCCTTTAATTTAGAAGATCATGTTGAAGATTTAAAAATATTAATGAAAAAATTAGAAGTTGAAGAAGCACATTTAATTGGACATGATATGGGTGGCTTAATAGCTAAAAGTTTTACTAACAAATATGAATCAATGGTGACATCATTAACTTTAATTACATCTAATCTTATAGACAGTGTACACGGGTTAAATAAATTAATGATAGAACATCAAGATGAAATAGAAGGCTTTGATAAATCTGAAGCACTTATTCTATTGTTACCGTATATGTATAAAAATCAAGGAAAAGCGAAAAAGTGGTTTCAAAATCAGCTCATTTATAGTAGACAATCAGCCGAAGATAGTGCTGTTGCGACAAGAGCAATAATGGGATTTCCAGTTTTTAATAAAGACATTGAGATTGAACATGTTAATGTTCCAACACTACTAGTTAATGGAAGATATGACCCCTTAAATATGGGAGAATCAACGGATAGATATAATCATGCGTTTCAAACTTTAACTATTTTAGAATTTAAGCAATCAGGTCATGCGCCACATATTGAAGAGCCCGATCATTTTGTGGAGGCATATTTAGATTTTATTGATGCTTTGAAATATCAAAAGAATGATTTAGTATAAAGGGGTTTTGCAAAGTCGTTATAAAATACACGTTGTTATTTTATAGAGCATAGATACTGCAATTTTTTTATTTTTTTATGAAATACTGTTGATATAATGTCTTAGGACTTTATCAGCGGTATTTTTTACTTTTTGTATGAAATGAAGATCTTGAAGTGGTGTTGATAACATGAGGTAAGTACATATAAAAAAGGGGAGTGGACATAAATACATGTCCACTCCCCTTTAAAAAATAAGTTGAATATATTATAGAAATTTAAATTAGCTTAAACTTCTTTTTCGTCGTTAGCTTCTTTAATTCGACTATTAACGCGAGTTAATAATTCATTGATTTTTTTACGTTGCTTAGTGTTAACTAAGATTAATACAGTTCTTTCATCTTGCTCATTACGTTTCTTATCAAAATAATCTTCTTGAGATAAGTTTTTAACAGCTTTAACAACTTGTGGTTGTTTGTAATTCAAGTGATTAATGATATCTTTTAAATAATATTCTTCACTTTCGTGCTCGCTAATATATGTTAATACAGCGAACTCCTCGAAACTTACTGAAAATTCTTTTTTGATAATACCTTTTAGTTTGTCAGCATATGTGACCATAGCTAATAATTCAAAGCAATCATTGATTTTGGTGATAGCCATCCTAATTCCTCCCTATTCTAAATGCCCAATCAAATATACATATTAATAATTTTTTTGTATGATTATTTGTCTTAATTCAAAGTTAAATACAAAGTGTTTGTCATAATTTGTGGCTCGATTATATTTAAGTGAAATATATTAAAACCACTATTATTTAGTTTATTATAACTAAATAAAAATAGAAAGTAAACAAAAACATGTTTAAGCGTTACGTTAATGATTTCTATTATTAATTCAATTCTTTAAATACCAATACACTAATCGAAATTTATTTTTCTGTTTTTCAATTTACCATAATATGATAAAAAGGCTAAATAATCTTATCATATTTTAAAATGATAACTTTTTATAACGTGTACGTCTAATTTTTAGACAGCACAGTATCGGCATTTCTAGCTATGACATCTCCTTGATTTAATCCTTCAAGAATTAGTACATCTTTGTTATTACCCGAATTTTGTGTTTTAATAACTCGTTTTATAAATTTTTTATTTTTTTGTATGAAAACAAATTGCTTATCATATATTGCTGTTTTGGGAACTTCAATAATGTGGTTAGGTATTTCTACTGTGAAATGTTTACCAAAAACAGCGGCAGAATTTGAATTTAGCTCAACTAAATATTTGGAATTTTTAGTTGATATGTCTATATTTATTGGGAAATTAGAAATATAATTCACTTCACCGTCAAATGTTTGCTGATTATTGTCTTTAATAGAAACTTTGTCTTTTAAATGAAGCTTATCAATTATCACTTCATCAACTTCAGCTTTGATTACTGTAGTAGGATCATAGATTTGCATAACAGGAGATTTAGTTTGATTAGACCATGATTGATTAATATGAACGATGCCAGACGCTGGAGCATAAACTGTGATACGAAGTTGTTCTTGGAGTTGTGCGATTTGATTTTGTAGACGTAATATTTCTGAATGTACCGGGGTAGTGGAGGATTTATTGTTTTGCTTTAATTGTGAAAGGTATTTTTGCTTGCTACTAATTTGATGTTCAATACGTGGATTATAATATTCAAACAGAGGCTGGTTTTTTTCTATTTTGTCATGTGACTTAACGAACCAATCGTTAATATAGCCTTTATGGGGCTCATAATGAACTGGAAATCGTTGAGCAGGCTCTTGCCTTCCTATAAAGGTATAGGGTTTGTTATAGGTTATTTTCAAAGTGTCAATATGATGCTCTGGTTTACTCGTGGTTATTTTAATTTTGAAATAGTAAAAACTTAGGGCGCCGATACTACAAAGTATTATCAACACAGTAAATAAAATAATGATTTTCTTCAATGATGTCACCTCTTGATGTATTGATGATTTGATTATACAGCGAAAAACAAAGAATTTGTTATAAAAAAAGAAGTCATTTACTAAATGTTAAAAGTAAATGACTCGAGTGAACAATTTTTAAAATAATCTCAATAAAATAATGCCAATCATTATAGAAATAATACCAAAAACTTTTCTCTTAGTAATTTTATTTTTGTAAGTGCCCAGCAAGCCGAAATGATCTATAATAACACCCATTAACATTTGACCTAGCATAACAATAATTGTAGTCAATGCAGCGCCCAAGTGAGGCATTAAAATAATGTTTGTAGTCACAAAAATCACACCAAGGATACCACCGATAAAGTAAATAGGTTTAAGACGACCTTCTCTAGGTGTGAAAGTAGCAAGTTTAAGACTTCTATTGAAAATTAAAGTCAAAATAAATAATACAATTGTACCTACTGTAAATGATATCAGTGAAGCCATTACTGAGGAATTTATTTGTTGACCCAATGCGCTATTAATAGCAGTTTGAATAGGTGGACAGAAGCCAAATATAAACCCAATAAACAACCAAATATAAATTGAACTATTTTTATTTTTGTCTTTAGGGTTTCTGCGAACATAATTCATCAGAATGATACCGAAAATTAAAAATATAATACCCAGTACTTTAAATGCTGTGAAGGCTTCTTTATCAGCTCCAAACCAGCCAAATGTGTCGATTGTCACACCCATAATGATTTGACCAGCTACAGTGAGCACTACAGTAAGAGATGCACCTAAACGGGGTAAAAGGAGTAAGTTCCCAGTTAGGAAAATGACGCCAAGCATACCGCCGACAAACCATATGTAACTAAAAGATTGGTTACTGTAAAATTGTGCTGTAAAAACATGAGGATTAGTTATAAGATTGAGTATGATTAAAAAGATTGTACCTGTTGCAAATGAGATTGTTGACGCATAGAATGAAGACTTTGTATAAAGGCTTAGTCTAGAATTAATTGAAGTTTGGAACGGAACAACCATACCTGCGATAATCCCAATAATATATAAAAGAAACATTAAATCACGCTTTCTATTAGGATAATTACATTATATAGGAAAGGTTATGCTTTTCCTATGTTTAAATTCTTTAAAAGAAAATAGCTTTTTAGTTTATTATGATGTACACAACACACAAAATATAATAGAATACGTATGTTAATGGTTTTTGGGAAATAAGATTAACAACTATGAAGTAATAATAACTTTATAATAATAAAAGCTTTTGAAGAAGTGAGTGACTAATTATATTGAAACAGCTTTCCATAATTCGACTAACAGATGAGGAAACTTTTTTTGTTGGGGCAGGAAGTAATGATGGCATTAAGAAAAATCAATTTATAGAAGTGTTGAATCCAAGAAGATCTTATAAAAATTTAGCTCAAATTGTTGAAGTGTATAATAAATATGCAATATGCAAGAAGTTAGGTAAGAAAAAGATATTTTTTGGTGATACGGTTAGATTAAGACCCTATAGAGATTAATGGTATAAATCAATAATAGTGAGATTAATTGGTGGGCAGTTTAAAACGTCAATTATTCTGTGTAAAAAGAAGGCCTGAAACAATTGTTTCAAGCCTTTTTTAGTTAATCACCTAAGTAAATATATTTATAATAGAATTAACTAATTTTCAAATAGAACATTGGTTGTCTTATCTATAATATGCGCAGAATGAACTTTTGTAGGGATGCCTGTTTTTGGTCTCAAAATATCAAGCGTGATTAATTTATTCATTCCTTCCTTAACCGTACCTTCGTTTACCGAATGTTCGATCTTAGGTATTTGCAATTTGATTGTTTTATTCACAGCATCATTGAAAATAAGTTCTAATGTTTGGGACATCATTTCTTTCTCCTCCTTAATTAATTGTTTCAGTTTTAATAACTTCGATAGTGTCAAAGTGCTCACCAGTAATTTGCTCAATAATAGACTTGAAGCTTTTTATTTGTTCTGGCGTTGCTTCGGTATTTAAATTTGCGAAATGACGCTTGAACTTTGAAGCTTTTCCATCTTGATCATACAAAACGCGAGTTAATGTGACTCCAAGCTGTTTGATTTGATTCATTTGCTTAACCTCCTTTCACTATATATATCGAATAAACATCCTAAAATGGTCAAAATTTTTTTGGGAAATTCGGTTTAAATACTTCCATGTGACATAAATATCATATATCATTAAATAAGAAACATTCAATTTGTTAAGAGGTGAATATATGAATCAAGTGGACCCTATAAGGGATATAAAAGAGATAAAGTCTATGTATGAAGTATTAAGTAATAAGTCGAAACGAGATTATTTATTATTCAAGTTTGCAATACATACTGGCGTTAAACTTTCCGAACTACTAAATCTTTGTGTGTCAGACGTCAAAGACGAACACGATGATATTAAGCAGTATTGGCTAGAGGACCATGCTCCCAATATTCATATTAGATTACCCGACACGTTGAGGAATGAATTAATGATCTTTATTACAGAAGAAGATCTGAAAAATGATGAGCTATTGTTTCGATCAAATAGAACTTTAAAAGGTCTATCAAGACAACAAGCATATCGTATTATCCATGTTGCAGCTGAAGAGTTAGGCATGTTACATATTGGTTTGACGACGTTAAGAAAGACATTTGCTTATCATGCTTATCAATCTGGTATATCTATTTCTATTATTCAAAAATATTTAGGTCATCAAACAACTTTTGAAACGATGAAATTCATAGGTATTTCTGCAAAGACTACTAAAACAACAATAGCTTTAAATTTATAAAATATAATTAAAGGAGGGATATGATGAGCTTAATATATTTACTGGGTGCCTTGATTATAATCATGGTAGCGGTATTGTGCACACTAATAAATCCTAAATTCCAGCGATTTGCAGGTCAAATTGCTTTAATTGCACCGATTATTTCTTCGATTTACTTTTTATGGCAAATACCTCAAGTGATGGCAGGACATTTTGTAACGGTTAAGATACCGTGGCTGACACTCTTAGATATCAATATTGATTTTAGATTAGATGGATTGAGTTTATTCTTCAGTTTATTAATTTCACTCATTGGTTTAGCCGTATTTTACTACGCAACTCAATATTTATCTAAAGAACATGACAATTTACCACGTTTTTATGTATATTTATTACTTTTTATGCTCAGTATGTTAGGTATCGTTACTGCTAACAATACGATTCTTATGTATGTGTTTTGGGAGTTAACAAGTGTATCTTCGTTCTTGCTTATTGCCTATTGGTACAATAAAGGTGATAGTCAATTTGGGGCCATACAATCATTTATGATTACAGTCTTTGGTGGTTTGGCATTATTAGCAGGTTTCATTATGATTTATACTGTAACAGGAACAAATTCAATAACTTCAATTATTGAACAGAGTGATAAAATTGCCCAGAGTGACTTGTTTATACCTATTATTATTCTCATTTTAATAGGGGCATTTACAAAGTCAGCTCAATTTCCATTTCACATTTGGTTACCGAAAGCGATGGCTGCTCCAACACCAGTAAGTGCGTATCTACATTCGGCAACAATGGTTAAAGCAGGTATATTCTTGCTATTTAGATTTACACCTGTATTAGGTTTAAGTGATTTCTATATTTATTGTGTGACATTCGTTGGTTTAATCACAATGATTTTTGGCGCAATCAATGCGATACGTCAAGTCGATATGAAAGCAATATTAGCTTATTCTACAATTAGTCAACTAGGTATGATTGTATCAATGGTAGGACTAGGTGGAGGGTTTGCTCAACATCCAACAGGTGAACTTTCTAAAATTTATGGTTTAATACTGTTCGCAGCTTTATTCCATTTAATGAATCATGCTTTGTTTAAAGGTGCGCTGTTTATGGGTGTAGGTATTATTGACCATGAGACAGGTACAAGAGATATTCGTCGCTTATCAGGTTTAAGAAAAGTGTTTCCCATTACACATATAATAATGTTACTTTCTGCTTTATCGATGGCAGGTATTCCATTTTTAAATGGCTTCTTGAGTAAGGAAATGTTCTTTGACGGACTTGTGAGCGCACACCAATTACCCCAATTCAATATATTCCTTACGGTAATTATTGCGGTGATAGGCGTTGTAGCAAGTATATTTACTTTGATTTATGCAGTTTACTTGATTAAGGAAGTTTTCTGGGGAGACTATCAGAAAGCAGATTTACCGATAAAAAATCCGCATGAACCATTCATGTTCACACTACCTTCTGCAATTATGATGATTTTGTTACCGATTATATTCTTTGTTCCAAATATATTTGGACATTATATTATTTTACCGGCGTTACGAAGTATCACAATTGGAGAAAATGTAGATAAAATAGCGCCACATGTATCGCAGTGGCACGGATTTAATTTACCGTTGATTTTAAGTTTGATTGTAATGATTGTTGGCTTCACAGCAGCATTTAAAATCGATTGGAAAAAATATGCTAATAAGATTAAAGTAACATCAATTACAGATCTATATTTAGGGTCATATAAACAATTTGAACATTATTCAGGATATGGAATCCGTAGCTTAATGAATAACCGTTTAAATCATTACATCACATTAACTTTACTTATTTTTATAATGGTTGTGGTATATGGAGTTATTCAAACAGGATTTCCAAAAGTGCAACAAATTCATGTGAGTGAATTTGGTCCGTTAGAAGTGATCACATTAATTGTTGTATTTGTACTAGGTATTGCTTTAACATTTATACGTCAACGTTTAACAATGGTTATTTTAAATGGAATTATCGGTTATTGTGTAACGATATTCTTTATTTTAATGAAAGCACCAGATTTAGCATTAACACAATTAGTTGTCGAAACGATTACAACAATATTATTTATTGTTAGTTTCTCAAGACTACCCAACGTACCGCGTACAAAAGTTCACAAAAAACGTGAAGCGGTCAAAATTATTGTATCGCTATTGATGGCAGTGATTGTAGTCATGCTTGTATTTATTGCACAACAAAGTGACTCGATGCCTACAATTTCGACATTTTACCATGATGCATATGAGTTGTCAGGCGGCAAAAACATTGTAAATTCCATTCTTGGTGACTTCCGTGCACTAGATACTTTATTTGAAGGTATGGTGCTCATCATTGCTGGTTTAGGAATTTATACATTACTTAACTTTAAAGAACGGAGGGGTCAAGATGAAAGAGAATGATGTTGTATTACGAACGGTAACCAAGATTGTCGTTTTTATATTGTTAACTTTTGGATTTTATCTGTTTTTGGCAGGTCATAATAATCCAGGTGGCGGCTTTATTGGTGGTCTTGTATTTAGCTCAGCATTTATTTTAATGTTCTTGGCCTTCGATGTTAAACAAGTGTTAGTTGCTTTGCCTTTAGATTTTAGAATATTAATGATCATAGGTTCATTAGTTTCTTTTGCTACTGCAGTTGTACCTATGTTTTTTGGTAAACCGTTCCTTTACCAAACTGACGCATATGTACAATTACCTTTGTTAGGTGAAGTCCATTTAACGACCGTAACGTTATTTGAAGCAGGTATTGTATTATCTGTTGTAGGTGTTGTCGTAACGGTTATGTTATCTATAAGTGGTGGTCGATCATGAATCTTATATTATTAATGGTTATTGGCTTTTTAATATTTATCGGAACGTATATGATATTATCAGTCAATTTAATAAGAATCGTTATAGGTATATCTATTTACACACATGCAGGCAATTTAATTATTATGAGTATGGGTCAGTATGGCAAGAATATGGTTGAACCTTTGATAGGAGAAGGCAGTAAAAACTTTGTTGATCCTTTATTACAGGCAATTGTGTTAACGGCGATTGTAATTGGCTTTGCAATGACAGCTTTTCTATTAGTACTTGTATATAGAACGTATCGTGTAACAAAAGAAGATGAAATTGATGTATTGAGAGGTGATGACGACGATGCTAATGAGTAATTTATTAATACTACCGTTACTTCTCCCAGCAGTTTGTGCATTAGCCCTTGTCTTCATCCGTACTAACAGCAGATTGTCTCGAATTTTTTCAATTGGAACGATGGCTGTTACAACCGTTATTTCATTGTTCTTATTAATTCACGTAATGTATAACAAACCTATTGCCTTAGATTTTGGAGGATGGGAAGCACCTTTTGGTATTCAATTTGTTGGTGATTCATTAAGTTTATTGATGGTTACTACATCCAGTTTCGTTGTTACGTTAATTATGGCTTATGGTTTTGGTAGAACAGAGAAAAGAGCAATACGCTATTATCTACCAAGTTTCATCTTATTCTTAACTGTAGGTGTTATAGGTTCATTTTTAACAGCTGACTTATTCAATATATATGTCATGTTTGAAGTTATGTTATTGGCATCCTTCGTACTTATCACATTAGGACAATCAATTGAGCAATTACGTGCTGCAATTATTTATGTGGTACTTAATATACTTGGATCATGGTTGTTACTTCTAGGTATTGGGTTGCTTTATAAAATGACAGGTACGTTAAACTTTGCTCTTGTAGCACAGCGATTGAATGAGATGAATGACAAAAGTGCTATAACGATTGTGTCTATGGTCTTTTTAATTGCCTTTGGTGCTAAAGCAGCATTAGTGCTCTTTATGTGGTTACCTAAAGCCTATGCAGTTTTAAATACAGAACTTGCAGCACTGTTTGCAGCATTAATGACTAAAGTAGGGGCTTACGCATTAATCCGGTTCTTTACATTGATTTTTGATGGTCATGAAGGCATTACGCATCCACTACTGGTATTTTTAGCTTGTATTACAATGCTGATTGGAGCATTTGGCGTACTTGCTTATCGTGATATTAAAAAGATTGCAGCATATCAAGTTATACTTTCAATTGGATTTATCATATTAGGATTAGGATCAAATACCTACGCTGGTGTCAATGGCGCTATTTTCTATTTAGCCAATGACATTGTCGTTAAGACATTGCTATTCTTTATTATTGGTAGTTTAGTCTATATTACTGGATACAGACAATATAGAAATTTAAATGGTCTAGCCAAACAAGAACCATTTTTTGGTGTGGCTTTTGTAGTTATGATCTTAGCTATCGGAGGCGTACCACCATTTAGTGGTTTCCCTGGTAAAGTATTCATTTTTAAAGGTGCTATAGAAAATGGTAATTATATTGGCTTAGCTTTAATGATAATTACAAGTTTAATTGCAATGTTTAGCTTGTTCAGAATCTTCTTTACGATGTATCTAGGTAATGAGAAGAAAGCTGAAGAAACAGAATTTAAAAAGATACCTACGTATCGTAAAGGTCTCATTGGGATATTGACAGCAGTGATACTCGCTATGGGACTTGCAGCGCCATTGATTTTCAAAGTGACAGATAATGCGACACATTTAAATATGGATGATGGACTATATGAAAAAATGGTTAACCCTCATTTAGTGAAGGAGGATAAATAATGCAACAAGTCTTGCTTAATATTGTCATTGCTTTTTTATGGGTGCTTTTTCAAGATGAAGAATCTTTTAAAGCATCAACGTTCTCCTCAGGTTATCTTATTGGCTTATTAGTTATCTATATTTTACACCGCTTTTTTGGACAGCAATTTTATCTGAAAAAAGTTTGGGTAACGATTAAATTTTTAGCTGTTTATCTATATCAACTAGTCACGTCTAGTATGACAACAATCAATTATATATTATTTAAAACTAAAGATTTAAATCCGGGCTTGGTAACTTATGAAACAACGTTAAGTAGTGATTGGGAAGTTAGCTTTTTAACAATTTTAATTATTATAACGCCTGGTTCAACAGTAATTAGAATCTCAAAAGAAAAACAAAAGTTCTTTATACACGCAATTGATGTGTCAGACAAAGAAAAACAAAAATTGTTAAAAAGTATTAGACAATATGAAGGACTCATATTGGAGGTGGCAGAATGATAGAATCCCTTATTGATTTTTTCATTACAAGTGCTCTGATTTTGTTTGGAATTGCATTATTATTAACTTTATTTAGATTGATTAAAGGACCAACAACTGCTGATAGGGTAGTTGCTTTTGATACCGCAAGTGCCATACTTATGTCTATGGTAGGTATGCTCAGTATTGTCTTTGGTACATTCTCGTTCCTTGATTCAATTCTATTAATCGCTATTATTTCATTTGTAAGCACCGTTTCCATTTCTAGATTTATAGAAGGGGGGCACGTCTTCAATGCAAATAACAAGCGAAATCGTTAATTTAATCGCAGCATTTATGATGTTTTTAGGAAGTATTATCGCATTAATAAGTGCAATAGGTTTAATAAAATTTCAAGATGTATTTTTACGAAGTCACGCATCGACTAAAAGTTCTACACTTTCAGTATTACTGACACTTGTAGGCGTTATTATCTATTTTATTTCTTCACAAGGTTATTTAAGCGTGCGACTTATTTTGGCATTGGTGTTTATTAATTTAACGTCGCCAGTCGGAGGACACTTAATATCACGTGCCGCTTATCGTACAGGGGCTTACATGTATCGTAAAAGTGACGCGCCAAGACAAACAAATATATTGTTGAGTTCTAAAGAAAATAATACATTTGATATGTTGAAAAAACGTGCAGAAGATCGTGAAGAACGAAGACGTAAAACATATGAAAAAGAACACGATTACTAATATATAAATTCTAAAAAATGATGAGGTTGGGACATAAGTATATGTCGCAGCCTCATCATTTTTTAGTTGTCTCGAACGCGTATGCATCAGGGCTATTTTGTATATGCATTCTATTGTGATTTTAATATTAAATTAGGCAATACTATTTAATTGTGCATTAGACTGTATATGAGAGTTATAAAAGAAAATTCAACTCCCCAAGTGTAATACGTTTAAGCAAAGGGTAAAAAAATGATAAAATAATATATATTTGTAATTGTGTTAATTTTAAAAATATTAATCAAATAGGTGATAGGGGTTATACTATTTGTTATTAAGTGTAAGAGTTTGAGACACGGTATGTTCATTTAAAAAACGATATTATTTATTGTTTCAACCTCAACAATTATGAAAAAATAATTAAGTTGAAAAGAGGTGAAACCTTGCAAATATTTGAGACGATACTCATTTTTTTAGCACTAGTAATCGTTAGCTCACTTGTACACATTTTTATACCGAAAGTACCTTTAGCTTTTATTCAAATTATACTCGGTATGTTGGTGTATGTGATTCCTGTACCTGTTGAACTTCATTTCGATTCAGAACTGTTTATGGTTGCATTAATTGCACCATTACTTTTTGTAGAAGGGGTTAAGGTTTCGCGTGTCCACTTAAGGCGTTATATTAAACCGGTACTAATGATGGCATTAGGTTTAGTCATTACTACTGTAATTGTAGTAGGGCTTTTTGTTCATTGGATTTGGCCGGAATTACCAATGGCTGCAGCTTTTGCGCTTGCTGCGATATTATGCCCTACAGATGCTGTTGCAGTTCAAGCTATTACAAATGGGAAAGTGTTACCAAAAGGATCTATGACAATTTTAGAGGGTGAGTCACTTTTAAATGATGCTGCGGGTATCATATCTTTTAAAATTGCTGTAGCAGCACTTGTTACAGGTGCGTTTTCAGTGACGCATGCTGTTGAACAATTTCTTGTTTCTTCAATAGGCGGTTTTATTGTTGGGCTTCTTATTGGGGTAGCTTTAGTAAGATTTAGAGTAACGTTATCTAGACGTGGTATTGAAAATATTAATATGTTCACTTTTATACAGCTTGTTACACCTTTTGTGACATATATTGTGGCAGAAATGTTTCATGCATCAGGTATCATTGCTGCTGTAGTGGCAGGTTTAGTACATGGTTTTGAGCGTGACCGTATTGCTCAAGCACGTACGAGATTGCAAATGAGTTATAACCACACCTGGAATATATTAGGTTATGCATTAAATGGTTTTGTATTTTCTATTTTAGGATACTTAATACCTGAAGTAGTAGGAAGAATTATAGAAAATGAACCTCATAATTTAATTTTCTTAATTGTCGTTACTTGTTTAATTGCACTTGCGATATATTTATTTAGATTTTTATGGGTATTCATATTATATCCTTACTTTTACTTACCAGTCAGTCCATTCCAAAAAATGATTTCTTATAATGAAGATAATCAGAAACCGACAGAAGCACCTCCAAAACGTGGCATGTATGCGTTTGTCATGACGGTGTGCGGCGTTCATGGCACAATTTCGTTAGCAATTGCCTTAACTCTACCGTATGTGTTAGCAGATCATCATTCTTTTGTTTTTAGAGATGATTTACTTTTTATAGCATCTGGAATGGTGATTATTAGTTTGATTGTTGCGCAATTTGTCTTACCATTAGTTACACCAAATGCTGAAAAACCGAAACAAAAAGGAATGAGTTTCAAGCAGGCACGTGTTTTAATATTAGAAAAAGTCATTGATAATTTAAATCAAATGTCATCTGTGGAATCTAGTTTTCAATATGGTAATGTAATCAAGGATTATCATGAGAAATTAGCATTTTTAAAAACTGTGGAAAACGAAGATGAAAATACGAAGGAACTTCAAAGACTACAAAATATTGCATTTGCGGTTGAAAATAATACATTAAACGGTTTAGTAGAGAATGGTGATATTACTACTAATGTTCTAGAAAACTATATGCGTTATTCTGAACGTACGCAAGTCTATAAGCAAGCTTCGTTACTTCAACGTATAAAAGTTGAACTTAGAGCAATGATTTTAAAACGCAGAATTAAACGTAAGGTTAAGACCAATGCAGCTACTTCATTATCCATCATTGACAACTTGCGAGAAATCTCTAATGTTATGCGTACAGTACATTATCGCGTCGTAAGTCGTTTAGCTAAAGAAACAACTGAAGATAATAAATTAGAAGTAGGTATGATCTGTGATAGTTATCTTATACGTATAGATAACTTAACGCCGTCTAATTTCTTTAATGCAAAAAGCGAGAATTCAATAACAAAAATTAAATTAACGGCGCTTAAAGAACAACGCCGTGTATTGAATCAAATGGTTGAAGATGAAGAGGTAAGCGAAGTTACTGCTTTAAAAATACGTGAAGCAATAAATTATGATGAAATGATTATTGTAGATAGTTTAACGGATTAATGAATGATTCTTAAATAGCATGAGGGAGTGGGACAGAAATCTAATTTTTCTAACAAGATTTCGTCGTATGAGCCAACCCAGCAAAGCTAACTAGAAAATGGAATACAAGAGCTTAATATAACCGCATTTTCAGTTCAGTCAGCCACCGCTAATATAATAATTGAGACTGAGACATGTATTTTGTCTCAGCCTCTCAGAGTGTCGACAAAGTCTCCGACTTTGTTGGCACTTTTTTTACGCTTTCCACGGGCACAGCACTCAGCCTGTATTCTTCGGCTCAAATTACTGACATTTTTAAACAGTAATAATATATTTAAATTAAATAATGGAAGATCATCAATAGACCCTGTAATACTAATGTAGATATTACTTATTCAAAAGTTATTTAGAATAACATCAATGAGTTAAACGATTGAGTAATACATTCTTAAAGGCGAATGTATAAGCGAAACTAATTTCCTTGTAGGAGATTAAGGAACGCCTGAGCTGTTGTAGTGGATCACATATGCTAAAGCATATGTGTAAGACTTACTAATCGCAATGAATTGGAAAGTAAGTCTTTATGCATAAGCGAAACTAACTTCCTTTTAGGAAGAAGTTTCGCTAAAAAAAAGCTCCATCAATGGGGGAGGAATCTACCATTGATGGAGCTAAGGAGATGATTTAAGGCTTGAATACCACCATGCCGTACGTTATAAGGAGGGTAACGAACGACATGGGGCTATTCACCTATAATAGGTTAAATAGCCTATCGACTTATTCCATGCTGCCATGTACTGTTTCGATATTTTCTTTCATCATATTGTAATAAGAATCACCTTTAGACCCTTTTTCACCGATTGAATCAGTAAATACTTCGCCAAAGATGTCTTTTTTCGTTTCTTCGCTTAAACTTTGCATACTCTTCTTATCAACGCTTGTTTCAACAAGTAAATGCTTCAAATTATTATCTTTTACAAATTGAACTGCTTGTTTCATTTGCTCAGGTGTACCTTGCTTTTCAGTATTAATTTCCCAAATATAACCAGGTTTGATGTCATATTGTTTAGAGAAATATTTGAAGGCACCTTCACTTGTGATCATTGCGCGTTGCTCTTTAGGAATATCATTGAATTTATCATGACTTTCTTTATTAAGTTGTTCTAGTTCTCCAAGATACTTTTCGCTTTGAGCTTTGATTTCGTCATTATGTTTTTTATCGTGTTTTAATATTGTATCTTTGATTGTTTCAACATATTTAATACCATTGTCTAAACTTAACCAAGCATGAGGGTCTTGTTTTGATTTGTCACCTTCGCCACCTTCTAAATACAGTGGTTTTACATTTTCAGAAGGTCTTACTACAGAATCATCTTTAGTTGACTTATTGGCTTGACTTAATGCTTTTTCAAACCAGCCATTTCCTGTTTCTAAGTTCAAACCGTTATAAAAAATAACATCTGCATCAGTTAGTGCTTTGATGTCTTTAGGCTTAACTTCATATTCGTGAGGGTCTTGGCCAATTGGCACAATACTATGTATTTCAACATTATCACCGGCAGTATTTTTGACCATATCGTATAATATTGAATTTGTCGTAACAATTTTTAATTTATCATTTGAAGCTGTATCGCTTTTTTCATTGCTCCCATTGCTACATGCACTTAAAAAAAGGATGAAAACGAGTGCAATTGCTATTATTTTTTTCATATAGTTTGTCCCTTCTTATTAAAAATTTGTAATTTACTTAATATAAAAATAACGATGTAAATCAAGAATGCGCATAATACAATTGTTGCGCCACTTGGCAAATTATAAAGATAGCTGAAATAGAGGCCAACAATCGCGCTGATTGTACTAAAAAGACTTGATATAATCATCATTGTATGTAATTTTTTTGCAATTAAAAACGCTGCTGAGGCTGGCGTAATTAATAACGCGACAACTAAAATAATGCCGACAGTTTGAATACTCGCTACAGTTACAAGTGATAGTAATAACATTACAAAATAGTGAGTTATAGTGGTGTTTAGACCACTCATTCGGCTAAATACTGGATCAAATGTTGAGACCATTAACGGTCTGTAGAATAGTATGATTAATATCATAACCAGTACACCAACAACAATTGTTGACCAAAATGTTGATTGAGTTACAGCGAGTAAGTTACCAAATAATATATGGTATAAGTCAGTGGTACTGTTAATCAAACTGATTAAAATAATACCCATCGCTAAAAATGCTGTAAAACTGATACCGATAGCAGCGTCAGGTTTGGTTTTACTATTTTTCGTAATAAAGCCAATGAAGATGCTGGCAATCATACCTGTGATTAATGCCCCAATAAACATAGGGATATTGAATAAGAAAGATAGGGCGACACCAGGTAACACAGCATGACTCATTGCGTCACCCATTAGCGAAAGTCCTCTAAGGACGATGAGACAGCCAACTGTACCACATACAATTCCAACTACGATTGAAATAATTAAGGCATTGCTTAAAAATTTATAATCGAGTAAATGTTGAACGAATTCCATAATAAATTTATCTCCTTTCTGTTGTTTTAAGTCGCTTCAATTTTTGAGTTCGAATTTAAAAATGTACTATTTAAATTCTCTGGTAGCATTGCAGTACTACTGTCACCGAAATAACGAATTGTTTTGTTTAAAAGTATGACACGATCAAAATACTCTTCAGTTTTTGATAAATCGTGATGGACAATTAAAAGTAATTTACCTTCACTTTTCAATTTTTGTAGTTGTGTCATAATGATTTGTTCACTATGGAAATCAATACCGACAAAGGGCTCATCTAACAAATAAAGTGTACTTTCCGTCATTAGCGCACGTGCGACAAGTACACGCTGTAATTGACCACCACTTAATTGTGAAATTTGACGATGACGTAAACTTTCTAATTCCAAGGTTTTCATCAATTGATTTAACCTTTTTTTAGTTTCTGACGTTACCCATTTAATCCAACCGATATCTTTGTATGCGCCTGATATAACAACATGTTCGACATCAATTGGAAAATCTAAGTCAATATGCGCTTTTTGTGGAATATAGGTGATAGATTTTAATGAATTATGTATGTAATCATCGTTTAAGTGGGCGGTCCCAGTAGATTTAAACTCCCCAATAAAAGATTTGAGTAAAGATGATTTCCCAGCACCATTTGGCCCCATTATGCCAATAATCTCGCCTTTTATAGGAATGTTTAAATTAATGTCTTCTAAGACATGTTTATTCCCTAAAGTTAGATTTAGGTTTTTAACTCTTAACATATTAGACCTCCTTAACAATATTTTTAGGCTAACCTAATTTATCTTATAGTATACCATGAAGATTTAGCGTGTCAAGTCGATTCGTGATACAATGAAGTGAATGAGTTGAGAGGTGAGATAATGCTAACTGAAGAAAAAGAAGACTATTTAAAGGCGATTTTAACGCACAATGGTGATCATTTTTTTGTTTCAAATAAGACACTATCCCAATATTTAAACATCAAACCACCTTCAGTCAGTGAAATGGTTCACCGTTTAGAAAAAACTGGGTATGTTGAAACAAAACCATATAAAGGTGTGCAGCTTTCAGATAAAGGTTTAACATACACGTTGGATATCATTAAACGTCATCGTTTAATTGAATTGTTTTTAATAAAAATATTGAAATATAATTGGGAAGAAGTACATCAAGAAGCAGAAGTTTTAGAGCACAAAGTATCTAATTTGTTTGTAGAACGTTTGGATAAACTATTGGATTATCCAATTACTTGTCCACACGGTGGCGTGATACCACGTGATAGTAAATACAAAGAACTTTATACTACGAATTTACTTTCATTTGAGGCTGACGATAAGGTGACAATTAAACGTGTTCGTGATCGTACTGAATTACTCATATATTTATCGAGCAAAGATATATTAATTGATGAAGAAATTAAAATCATTAATAAAGACGATACAAATAAAGTGATTATTGTTCAAAAAGACGAAAATGTGACAATTTTAAGCTATGATAATGCAGCGCATATTTACGCTGAAATATAAATGATTTTTATGGAGTGGGTAGCTTTTAGCATCCACTTTTTTGTTTAAAAAAATAAAAAAAGCTTGAGGTAGATGTTAGAAACATCATCTCAAGCTCAGTGATTTAAGTAAAAAAGTACCCATGAAATAATTGATAAATTGTGAAGATATTAATCGCTATCCATATCATGCTGTAAATAAAGGTAGGGACATGTGTTAACTCTTTTAAAGTACTACCATCCCAAGATACAGGTTGTTGTGAAAATGTCAGTTTAAAAATAGTGACTGAAGATTGCAAGACTTCGCCTAATAAGACACCCAATATAAAGTGAGATGTAAGGCTCACAATGTAAAACATCATCAATTGATTATCACTTTGGAATAAAAAATAGAGTAGTGCAATAAGTAAAATAACAATGAAGATTGGCAGTATCTTTCTTGAGGTTAGTATTAAAAAATAAATAAATATAACTAAGTATGCACTTATAAATAAACTAGGGTATTGAAATTCAATAGCTAAGAAACCTAAAAATAACATGAGTGGTGGCATGATATAACCACCAAATGTAGTGATAGATTGACCGAAACGACTTTTTGATTGAGTCACAGCGAATCCTTGTTGCGACGTAGCAATACGTTCAGTAGGCGATGCAACAATAACTAAATCTTTGGCTTTCCCACCACTTAATTTATTGAATAAAATGTGTCCAAATTCATGTGTTAATACAGGGATGTAATTTAAATAAATATCCAAAATTCGATTTATCGGTTTATTACGATAATTATGAATGATTATATAAAGTAGAGCTATAATCATAACCCAATATAAATTGAGCTGAATAGCTGAACTGAAAAATTCATGTATTTTTGTCATATGATTACCTCGATTTAATATTTCAACAACCTCATATTCATAAAAAAAGTAAGGTTGTCATAGCATAATCTATAGTATAAAGTAATTTAGACAAGAAAGCATTTAGACCTTTGATGTATATTATAAGAATAAAAGTAAGAACAGTTTTAAAATATCTGTAAAACGCGTCATGTGTTAATATTGCAATAATAACTAAATGTTAAATTACATTTGATGTATTTTGAGTTAGGAGATCACCAACAATGACGGAGAGCAACAAATTAAATAAAGTAAATGTCTTATCGGTATATTTTGATAATGTTACTTTAAGGGACATGCGAGAGAATGTTAAACATTTTTTCTTATCCAATAGTCCAGAAAATTTATTTATTGTTACTGCAAACCCAGAAATAGTGGATTACGCTACGGATAATATTAAATATCGTAATTTAATTAATAGCGCGAATTATGTTATTCCAGACGGTACAGGCGTTGTAAAAGCGTCTAAGTTACTTAGAACGCCCTTGAAAGAACGTGTGCCTGGCATTGAACTAATGGAAGAATGTTTAAAAATCGCTAATGCGAATTATCAAAAAGTCTTTTTACTAGGTTCTAATAATGAAGTTGTTATCAAAGCACAACAAAATTTAGCACAAAAATATCCAAACATTCACTTTGACTTTCATCATGGCTTTTTCGATTTAACAGATGAAATGGTCTTAAGACAAATCACCTCATTTAATCCTGATTATGTTTTTGTGGGGATGGGATATCCTAGACAGGAACACTGGATTGAACGACACATGAATAAATTTACTCAAACAGTATTGATGGGCGTAGGTGGCTCAATAGAAGTGTTTAGTGGCACGAAGAAAAGAGCGCCCGCATTATTTAGACGCTTGAATTTAGAGTGGGTTTACCGTCTGATTATAGACTGGAAACGCTTAGGAAGAATGAAATCAATACCTCGATTTGTTTTTAAAGTAATTAAAGAAACCCGTAAAAAGTAATAAAAGCGTAAATTGCAGTTTGAATTCTCTGCAATTTACGCTTTTATATTTTTCATAAAACTAGTTGTGAGCCTACTGTTATTTAACTACAAATCTAGAATTATCTAGATCACTTCTAAATTTCTTTTGATCTGCTTTAGAACGTTTTTTAAAATCATTCAAGAATTTTTCATATTCAGGTAATACGTCGTCTAATTCACCGAACTTTTTAAGTTTACCTGCTTCAATCCAAGCAATCTTAGTGCAAAAATCACGGACTTGTTTCATATTATGGCTTACGAAGAAGATAGTTTTTCCTTGTTTTTTATATTCAAATATTTTATCTAAACATTTTTGGGCGAACGTTTGATCACCAACCGATAAAGCTTCATCGATGACTAGAATATCTGGGTTAGTAGTGATATTTATAGAAAAGCCTAATTTTGCACGCATCCCGCTAGAATATTTTTTGACGGGTTGATAAATAAATTCTCCAAGTTCACTGAATTCAATGATTTCAGGGGTTAAATCTTTGATTTCTTTCCTAGTAAAGCCCATGCATAACATTTTGAATTCGATGTTTTCAACACCTGAAAGTTGGCCATTTAATCCTGCACTAATAGCGATTACACTTACATCGCCTTCACGGTTGATACCGCCACTCGTTGGTGACAATGATCCACCAATCATATTACTCAGTGTAGATTTTCCGGAACCGTTGATACCAACAAGACCTATGACATCACCTTCGTATGCTTTTAAGGACAAGTCATTTAGGGCATAAAAAGTCTTATTCTCGTGAAAAGGAAGAAGGACATCCTTTAAGCGTTCTTTGTTATTACGATAAATTCGATATTCTTTAGTCACATTTTTAATGTCAACCGATACATTCATAATTTTACCTTCCTTATTTACAGTTACTCTTATTGTATTATATATTATATTAGTTGTTAAATTTATAAACCTATTGTAAAGTAAGTGAGTACAATTTAACGAAGTGAAGTTTTATACAGTTGTTAAATTTTACTGAACTTACGTTATAAAATCAACTATAAAGATAAATTAATGAAAAATATAAAGTTACGATAGCTTATATCTCATTTTTCATTAACGTTGTTTCATCACTTAGTATACAAAAATATATCATTTATAGCACTTTTTAGCTATTCTGATTTACGATAGTAAATGAAAGTTGTTAAGATAGATAATAAAGCGTATATTAAATTTAAGTGTAACATCGCAAATGGAATGTGATAAGGTAAATCGATTGAAAGTGTGGTTTATTAAAATGAATGCAGTGTGGGTAGTTTTTAGAGAGCATTTTAAAAATTTCTATCTTATTCAGAGATTGGCTCAGTTCCAAATGAAAATCACTAATACAAACAACTATTTAGGCACGGCCTGGGAATTGATTAATCCAGCAATGCAAATTATGGTTTATTGGTTCGTGTTTGGTTTAGGAATTAGAGATAACGGCCCAGTAGATGGTGTACCATTTATTTATTGGTTGCTCGTAGGTATTAGCATGTGGTTCTTTGTTAACCAAGGTATATTAGAAGGTACAAAATCAATAGCGACTAAGTATAATCAAGTGGCAAAAATGAATTTCCCACTATCGATTATCCCATCGTATATTGTAATGAGTAGATTCTATGGACATCTTGCGTTACTTGTTGTAGTTATTTTACTTTGTATGTTAGCAGGTTACTATCCTACGATTTATACGTTGCAGCTGTTTTTATATGTGCCATTCGCACTAATTCTTACAACAGCAATTGCATTATTCACTTCAACGCTTGGTGTACTCGTGAAAGATACACAACAAGCGATTCAAGCATTAATGAGAATGGTGTTCTTTGCATCTTCTATTTTGATTGTGCCACCAGAAGGTATTGTGAAAGATGTAATGAAATTAAATCCTATATATTATCTTGCAGAAGCATATCGTTCTGCAGTGCTACATAAAGAATGGTACTTTATCACGCATTGGGAACTAACGCTTTACAATATGTTTATTATTATCTTCTTATTCGTAATAGGTTCTATTATGCATATGCGTTACAGAGATCAATTTGCAGACTTTATGTAAATCTGAATTTAAAATACTAACTCATATTATTTGAGCTAACATGAATCCTTTAATGACTGAAATAGTTGTTAAAGGATTTTTCTATAATTTTTAGTGCAAGACAGATATAATGTAAACAATAAGAGTCGAAATTTAAATTGGCGGTGGAATTTGTGAGACAGATAATCAAAAAGCTTTATATGTTTATCATTAGCTTATTAAATTTAATTTATAATAAAAAAAAGCTGAAGAATAATCATATCGTGGTCATGATGACATTTGCAGAAGATGTATTGCCCATTGTAGAAGCGTTAAATAGAAAATTATATAAAATTACAGTAATAGGTAACGAAGAAAATAGAAAATATATACAACAATTTGAAAATGTGACATTTCTACCTGCAGGTAATAAAAAAGTATTTCAACATATTAAAGCATTAAGCACTGCCAAGGTGATAATAATTGATACGTATTATTTAATGTTTGGTGGTTTCAAGAAAAAGACGAATCAGACAGTGATTCAAACGTGGCACGCTGCTGGTGCACTTAAAAACTTTGGGCTCCAAGATCACCAAGTGGACTTATCGAATAAACCAATGGTCCATCAGTATCAAAAGGTTTACCGAGCAACAGATAAATATTTAGTTGGTGGAGAACCTATGGTCACTTGTTTTAAAGATGCATTTGAAGCCGCCGACGAACAGTTTTTAAAAACAGGCCTGCCAAGATTAGTACCTTATACATTATTAAATGTTGAAAAAAGACAGCAAGAGCTTAAGAAACAATATGGTATAGAAGGAAAAGTAGCAGTATATGTGCCGACATATAGAGAACATAAGCAATCTAACCGTAATATTGATAAAGTGAATTTTGAAACTGCACTGCCGAACTATACTTTATTGAGTAAATTACATCCCTCTATAGCAAACGATAATCAAACAACGATTAACTTGCAATCTCTGATGATTATGGCAGATGTGATTATAAGTGATTATAGTTCATTGGCAATTGAAGCAAGTATTTTAGATAAACCTACATTATTTTATGTATACGATGAGAAGCAATATGAAAAGGAACGCGGTTTGAATTCATTTTATTATGACATACCCGCCCAATATAAAGCTTATAGTGAAGATGAGTTAGTGCGTAAACTACAAGAAAATAGTATAGTATGGTCTCCACTATTTGAAACTTGGCATGAGTACAATGCTAAAGATAGTTTAACGCAAGTCATTCGCTATATAGAGGAAATGGTGAAACTATGAAAATATCAATAATAATTCCTGTATATAATGCAGCAAGTACAATTCGTAGAGCGATTGCATCGGTAGATACGAAACAAAATTATGAAATTATCTGTATCAATGATGGCTCTACCGATGAGAGTAGAACAGTTCTAGAGCAATTACAAAAAGAGTACCCAAATATTACGCTAATTAACCAGGAGAACAAAGGTGCAGCTGCAAGTAGAAATAAAGGACTTGCGCATATGACTGGTGACGTATTTATGTTTTTAGATGCTGATGATGAATTTTTAACGAGTAGAATTGATTTTATGGCAGATTTTTATCAAAAAGCGGAAGATGTGGATATCGTTTTAGGTCAAATAGCTAAAGGTAAACATGGTGAGTGGCAACCAATATATACGCATCAAGAAATTCAAAAGCTAGAGAAGGTAGAGTTAGCGCAATGTCCTGATATCATGCAGTCAATTGGTCCAGGTGGGAAAATGTTTAGTGCACAGTTTGCTGATTTAAGATTTGATGAAGACGTTGTTTTTTGTGAAGAACATTTTTTTATTATAACAGCATATAAAAAGGCGGAAAAAATTCAATTATTACCTAATATTGTATATGGATACAATGAAATAGAAGGATCTGTTACAAATCAACGTGCAGAACAGTTTGAATCTTACATGTTAGATGCTTTAAAAGTAAGAACACGTGTAATGGACTTGTTGTCATCTAAAGATGAAAGAACGTATTATAGCTATCGAATGGATGAATTAATAGTAAGTTATTTACTACAAGCGTATATCGAAAAGAATAATGTGATTACTAAAAAATTATTAGATAGTGTAACAACATATATCAACGCAATGCAAAAAACAGATTACTCTGGTAAGGCTATGTTTAGAATAATTAAAGTAGTTGAGCAAGGGAGTAAAAAATGGAATAAAGCACTTTATCAACAATGGAGAGAAACACTATTAAGTGTTGGAATCGGTAGACCTAATTATTATCGTTTTAAAGTAGAAGTGCTGCCAAAGCGTGCAAAATCAAGAGGAAAGATGAAATTAAAATATTATTTAAAACGCTAAAAAATGACAGAATTCGTAAACTTTTGAGCAATATGCTATAATTTTTAAAAATGTAAATTTTAAATTAATATTCTGTAAAGGGAGATATACTTATGAAACGTGTGATTACTTATGGTACGTATGATTTATTACATTACGGACATATAGAATTATTGAGAAGAGCGAGAGAAATGGGCGATTACTTAGTTGTAGCATTATCAACGGATGAGTTTAATCGTGTAAAAAATAAAAAATCATATTACAATTACGAACAACGTAAAATGATGTTAGAATCAATTCGTTACGTTGATTTAGTCATTCCTGAAGGCGGTTGGGGTCAAAAAGAAATCGATGTTGACCGTTATGAAATAGATACATTCGTTATGGGCCACGATTGGGAAGGTGAATTTGATTTCTTGAAAGAGAAATGTGAAGTCATTTACTTAAATCGTACAGAAGGTATCTCAACAACTAAAATTAAAAAAGAGCTTTATGGTGACGCAGAAAAATAAAGTGAGTTTGATATAGATTTTTTGTCGAAGGCATCACTTTTTAAAACTGAATATTAAAGTTAACTAACCCAAGTCATCTCGTTTTTGTGTTTACACAAAATTGAGATGACTTGGGTTTTTATATTGAAAAAACCACTTCCATATAAATTCATTTTAAATCGAATTTAATGAAAGTGGTTTTAAGTTAAATGTATTGAATAGGAGCAGTGCTATTCAACGAGCAAGACTAATTATTTACGTTTTGATTTTTTTCTGAATTTATCTAAAATGAGATAAACAATAATTGCAAGTGCAGTAATGATTAAGACCGTACCCAGCAATGTTAGTATTGGATGGTCATCCCATGATGATTGGACAACTGTAGTTGTTTTATGAACGAGTGGTTTTTTCACACTTACTGTTGGTGGACCATATTTATCAGAAATAAATTCTCGATCATAATCAACATGTATTTTGCCATCTTCCACCACGAGTTTGTAATCATTTTTATCAAACTCTTTTGGTAACACATCATAAAGGTCTTTTTCTACATAATACGTGTCGCCATTAATTTCTTGTTCACCTTTAGATAATATCTTTTCACGTTTATATTGATCAAAAGACATATTCATTAAGGCGTTCCCAATCTTATTACGTTCTTTCTCTCCACCGAGCGACTTATAATCGCCGGCTCCCATGATAGCTTGATTAATTCTAAAACCATCACGTTCGGTTGTAATGGTGTGGTTGTAATCTGCGATGTCGCTTGAACCAGTTTTCAAACCGTCAGTACCTTCTAAACTCATATCAGCACCTTCAAGTGAATGATTGAAGGTGTAATAAGTAACGCCGTGTTGTGTAGGTGCAAGTTGTTTTGTAAAGTGTAGGATTTTTGGTGTGTCTTGAACTGCACGTTGTGATAAAATAGCAAAATCTTTCGCTGTTGATGTAGAACTCTGTTGATCTTTATATTTCTCTGGCGTAAAATCCTTTAACAGAGTGTTTTCTGCGCCTGTTGGGTTAACGAAATGAGTGTTTTTCATGCCTAGAGATTTTGCTTTTTCATTCATTGCGTCTGTAAAACCTGAAACATTACCAGAAACTTCTTTTGCTAAAATAAGTGCAGCAGCATTACTAGAGTTTGAGACTGTTATTTGAAGTAATTCTTTGATAGTGTATGTCTCACCTGGATATAGTTTCGTGTTGCTAATTTTTGGTAAAGTGGACATTCGATAATGATCTTCTGTAATTTTTACAGTATCATCTAAAGATAACTTTCCTTTATTGACTGCATCAAGTGTGAGGTGCATTGTCATCAGCTTGGTCATTGAAGCAGGGTACCAATCTTTATCCATCTGATACTGATAAAGAATTTGACCTGTTTGTGCAACATTAACTGCACCTTCTGGTTGGTAGTCTTCGGAAACACTTTGACCATATTGGTTTGCCGCTTGAGTAGGTGTTACTGTTTCTGCATCGGCAAAAGGTGTTATAATTGTACCAACGAAGAGTACAGTTATGATTGTCAGAATTAACTTTCTCATAATTACATTCCCTCTTAATATATTCAGTTTTAGTGCAATAGAAATATCTTAGCACATTTAGGTTAATAATAAAATGTTATAACAATGGTTTTTAGCCTTGTTGTGCTATAGATAAATGATTGTATGAAACCTTGTTGTGTGGAGTTGTATGCGTAACATCTGTATTACTATTATGGTGAACTGCTCATTTTCATTAAATAGTAACTGAATTTCAAAATAATTTTAGAAGAGGTAATAAACATGAAGCAAGAGAATCCATTGTTCTACTTATTTAAAAAATTATCTTGGCCAGTGGGGCTGATTGTGATTGCTGTAACAATTTCTTCATTAGGTAGTATCACAGGACTAGCCGTACCTTTTTTCACTGGTAAACTTGTTGATGAATTTTCTTTTGAAGATATTAACTGGATGTTCATTGCCGCATTTATAGCTATATTTATCATAAATGCGTTACTGAGTGGTTTAGGCTTATATTTATTAAGTAAGATTGGTGAAAAGATTATTTATGCCATTCGCTCAGTCCTATGGCGACATATTATTCATTTGAAAATGCCATTCTTTGATCAAAACGAAAGCGGTCAATTAATGAGTCGTTTAACAGATGATACAAAAGTAATAAATGAATTTATCTCGCGTAAATTGCCCAATTTATTACCTTCATTATTAACAATTATAGGTTCGTTAATTATGCTTTTTATAATGGATTGGAAAATGACATTATTAACTTTTATCACAATCCCATTATTTATTCTTATCATGATACCTTTAGGTAAGATTATGCAAAATATATCTAAAAAAACGCAATCAGAAATTGCTAACTTTAGTGGTTTGCTTGGCCGCGTATTAACAGAAATGCGCTTAGTTAAAATATCAAGTACTGAAAAGCTTGAATTGGATAATGCGCATAAAAATTTGAAAGAAATTTATTTTTTAGGTTTAAAACAAGCAAAAATTACAGCTATCATACAACCTATAACTGGAATGATCATGTTACTTACGATAGCTATTATTTTAGGTTTTGGTGCGATTAGAATTTCTACTGGTGCGATTACGGCTGGAACATTAATTGCAATGATTTTCTATGTTATTCAACTTTCTGCGCCACTCGTTAATTTATCTACTTTAGTGACGGATTATAAAAGAGCAGTAGGTGCTAGTAGCCGTATTTATGAAATTATGGAAGAACCTACCGAACCACTGGAGTCAAATCAAGGAAGCGAAATCATTGATGGTAGCCTAACATTTGCAAATGTTGATTTTAAATATGGCGTTAAACCGATACTTTCAAATGTCTCTTTTGATATACCACCAAGCAAAGTAACAGCATTCGTTGGGCCATCGGGGTCAGGTAAAAGTACAATCTTTAATATTATAGAACGTATGTATGAAATTGAAGAGGGTCACATTACATATGGTGGTAAATCTATTTACGATATCTCACTAGGAGATTGGCGTGAGAAAATTGGTTACGTTATGCAATCTAACGCATTAATGAACGGTACGATTAAAGATAATATTTTGTACGGTATCAACCGTGAAGTGACAGAGGATGAGCTAATCCATTATGCACAGTTAGCCAATTGTCATGAGTTTATCGAACAATTTGATGATGGCTACGATACGATAGTGGGCGAACGTGGTTTGAAATTATCTGGTGGACAGCGTCAACGTATAGATATTGCACGAAGCTTTGTTAAAAATCCAGATATTTTATTACTAGATGAGGCTACTGCCAATTTAGATAGTGAAAGTGAACGTAAAATTCAGGATGCATTAGAAGAACTAATGGAAAATCGTACGACAGTTGTTATTGCACATAGACTTTCTACTATTAAAAAAGCAGAACAAATTATCTTTATTGATGGTGGAGAGGTTACAGGTAAAGGAAGCCATCAAGAATTAATGGAAAATCACGAAAAATATCAACAATTTGTACGCACGCAAAATTTATCAAAAAAGTAAAAAGCGAAAAACACGTTTGAAAACCACATTGATGTATTCGCTTTCATAAGAAAATGCGGACATTTCCCGTTTGAAATTATGTTTCTCACTGTGATAATCGAACTATAAAATTGTTATTTTATATAAAGTCCATACATGCTATAATTATTGTGCATTATTAAGAAACGATAACTTGAAAAGTATATAACTAAATATATAAATAACTGAATTAACTAAACAGGGATAAGTAATATAAAAGTAAACACATTAAGGATTGTTATAAATGTGCCATTATCTGCTTTGACAATCATTTAATGTGTTTGCTTTAGTTATTCCGATACATAGCAACAAGTTACTTTTAGAAGTTCATTGTTATCATCGATTTAAAAAGGAATGGTGGGTGTATTATGTTTTTAGTGATTAACATAATTGGATTATTTGTTTTCTTAGGGCTTGCTGTACTATTTTCTAGAAACAAAAAAAATATCCAATGGAAATCGATTGGGATATTAGTCGTTTTAAATTTATTCTTAGCTTGGTTCTTTATGTCTTTTACTTGGGGAAAAACAGCTGTACAAGGTTTAGCAAATGGAATTTCTTGGGTAATTGATTCTGCCCATGCAGGGACTGGCTTCGCTTTTGCGAGTTGGGTAGAACCCGGCGCGATGGATATGGCAGTAAGTGCGTTATTTCCTATATTATTAGTTGTTCCATTATTTGATATTTTGATGTATTTCAATATATTACCAAAATTAATTGGTGCAATTGGCTGGGTATTAGCTAAAATTACGCGCCAACCTAAATTCGAATCATTCTTTGGGATAGAAATGATGTTTTTAGGTAATACTGAAGCACTTGCAGTATCAAATGAACAATTGAAACGAATGAAAGAAACGCGTGTACTAACAGTCGCAATGATGTCGATGAGTTCGGTATCTGGTGCTATAGTAGGTGCATATGTGTCTATGGTGCCGGGAGATTTAGTATTGACGGCAATACCATTAAATATCATTAATGCGATTATTGTGTCTTCGATTTTAAATCCTGTATCTGTAGAGGAAAAAGAAGATATTATTTACAGTATTCGCAATGATGAAATAGAGCGTCAACCATTCTTCTCATTCTTAGGAGATTCAGTTTTAAATGCAGGTAAATTAATTTTAATTATTGTTGCATTCGTTATCAGTTTTGTAGCACTTTCTGATTTGATTGATCGCTTTATCAACTTGCTAACAGGTATTATAGGTGGTTGGGCAGGTCTTAAAGGAAGCTTTGGCTTAGATCAAATATTAGGTGCATTCATGTATCCATTCGCATTACTGCTTGGTTTACCGTGGGATGAAGCATGGATTGTAGCACAACAAATGGCGAAGAAAATTGTAACGAATGAGTTTGTAGTAATGGGGCAAATTAAAGATGTAATAGATTCTTATTCTCCTCATAGACGAGCTGTTATTACGACATTCTTGATATCATTCGCGAACTTCTCAACAATCGGTATGATCATAGGTACTTTAAAAGGTATTGTTGATAAAAAAACATCAGACTTCGTATCTCAATACGTACCAATGTTATTACTTGCAGGTATTTTAGTGTCATTAATGACTGCAGGGTTTGTAGGATTGTTTGCTTGGTAAGAAGTTGTAGATAAAATATAGTTTCAGAATGCCAACAAAGTCGGAGACTTTGTTGGCATTTTTCTATGCACGCTTTTACAACAAGTGGTTTATCAATTTTCTAAAATTATAGTCAATAAAACTTTGTGGGTAGTATTTACGTTTTTGAAAATACTTCATAGTTTAACATTTCACATAAAAATAAAGCCAAGTAAATGAAGTGAGGAGACACATTCATCATTACTTGGCTTTTACGGGAAATGAATTAATTATATACTAATAGTAAGGACTAGGTACCATTAATATACTCGAGCAAAAATTGTTTTGTTTGTTACTATAAACAACACAAAGGAGATGGCTTCTTATTGGCTATCAATAAGAAGATAGATTTTATTATAGCAAAGAAATGCGCTAAAGTAAACCGAAAATTCAGAATTTTTAAAAATTGAAAAAACTTAATTTTATAATTCGCTTTATAATTGCTTTTTGAATATAATTTTCATGTGTTTTTATGCTGGTGGATGTTGTGGTATTGGTCATTTTTTGCTAACATTCAATTGATTGAAGCAAATACAAGGGGGTCGTGTAGGTGAATAAAACAGTACGTGATTTAATATTAGTCCTATTTGGATCATTTGCATTCTCGGCAGGGGTAAATACATTTATTATATCTGCTGATTTAGGTGAAGGAGGAGTGACTGGTTTAGCAATCGTACTATACTATGCCTTTCATATTTCTCCTGGTATTACCAATTTTGTATTTAATGCTGTGCTTATTGCAATTGGTTATAAATTTTTAAGTAAAAGAAGTATGTATTTAACGATTGTGGCTACAATATTAATATCGATATTTTTAGAATTAACAGCAAGTTGGCAAATTGAAACTGGAAATATATTAGTTAATGCGGTATTTGGTGGTCTATGCGTTGGTTTGGGTATCGGTGTTATTGTACTTGCTGGTGGTACAACAGCTGGAACAACGATTTTAGCAAGAATTGCTAATAAATATTTGGATATAAGTACACCATATGCATTGCTATTCTTTGATTTAATTGTAGTAGCAATTTCACTAACAGTAATTCCAATTTCTAGCGCGCTAGTAACAGTTATTTCATTATATATTGGTACGAAAGTAATGGAATATGTAATAGAAGGTCTAAATACGAAGAAAGCAATGACAATTATTTCAAGCAATCCTGACGAAATAGCAAAAGTCATTGATGAACAAGTTGGGCGTGGACTGACTATTTTAAATGGTAGAGGTTATTTCACTAAACAAGATAAAGATATACTTTATGTTGTAATTACTAAAACACAAGTTACCAAGGCGAAGCGTTTGATAAGAAATATAGATGAGGAAGCCTTTTTAGTTATTCATGATGTGCGTGATGTTTATGGTAATGGTTTCTTGATTGATGAACATTAACTTATTTTAAAATATAAGTGCTTGAAATATAAATAAAGATTTTTTTACTGCCATGAAGTCTCCTGACCTCATGGCAATTTTTTTAGTACGCCTTTTGCGGTCACAGCTTAAACCTGTGATTTATGGGTTTTGTTAGATTATCTAGATAGCTGTCTGGTGGATATTGAAGTTATTATACTAATGGTGAAACAACTAGTTATTTTTACCGTAATTTAACATTATATAAGATTATAAAAGGGATATTGTCTCTTTTTAATGTATATTAAATTAATCAAAAAGAGCGTTAAAAAGGATGAGATTTAATAGTCATAATATATAAAAAATGATATAATACCATCTGTGATAATGATTATCATTTGTTAAATTGAATTAATGATATTTACGATGAATTGAGACAAATTAAATGTAAAAACATATATAGTACATTATGCTTATTTATATAGGAAGAAGGGAATTTATGAGTCGCTTAGAAGGAGAACAAGTTACTATCGGTTATGGGGAAAATGTAATTGTTGAAAACTTAGATGTCCATATACCTGACGGTAAAATCACATCAATTATAGGGCCGAATGGTTGTGGGAAATCGACATTATTGAAAGCATTATCGAGATTATTACCTATTAAAAGTGGCGAAATTAAGTTAGATGGTGGGAACTTACACGCACAAGCAACCAAAGATATTGCCAAAAAAATTGCGATTTTACCACAATCTCCTGAAGTTGCGGATGGTCTTACAGTGGGAGAGTTAGTATCCTATGGACGTTTCCCTCATCAAAAAGGATTTGGACGTCTTTCAGCAGAAGATAAAAAAGAAATCGATTGGGCGTTATCAGTTACAGGCACATATGAATTCAGACTACGTCCTGTTAATGATTTAAGTGGAGGCCAGCGTCAAAGAGTATGGATAGCTATGGCATTGGCACAACGTACAGATATAATCTTTTTAGACGAACCCACGACGTTTTTAGATATTTCACATCAATTAGAAATTTTAGAGTTAATTACACAATTAAATAAAGAACAAGGTTGTACTATTGTTATGGTGTTACATGATATTAACCAAGCGGTGAGATTTTCAGATCATTTAATCACTATGAAAAATGGAGATATTATTGCTAATGGTGAGACTGAAGACGTATTAACTAAAGAAATTTTAGAAAAAGTATTCAATATAGATGTTGAAATTAGCACGGACCCAAGAACAGGGAAACCTATGCTAGTGACGTACGATTTATGTAGAAAAAGTTATTCGGAAGTTTAGAGGCTAATGATGACCACAAAGAAAAAGGGTAAGTTGAATTTTACAACTACATTTATAATAGTGTTTATATTACTAGTAGTTGCTTTAATTGTGTCGATTCTATATGGAGATGCAAAAATCCATATATCTACTATATTCGAGGCAATCTTCAATTATAATCCTAAAAACCAACAGCATAATATTATAAGTGAAATACGTATTCCAAGAGATCTCGGAGCAATCTTAGTAGGGGTTGCCTTAGCAACTTCAGGCGCTGTAATTCAGGGTGTTACTAAAAATGGTTTAGCAGATCCAAGTTTAATTGGTCTAAATGCTGGTGCCTCATTTATGTTGGCGCTTACCTTCGCATTTTATCCATCTGCACCATTCATCATATTGATGTTAGCAGGCTTTATTGGTGCACTCATAGGTGGCTTTTTCGTTTTAATGATAGGAAGATCAAGAAGCGATGGCTTTAACCCGATGAGAATTATATTAGCCGGAGCAGCAGTTAGTGCGTTACTAACAGCCTTAAGTCAAGGCGTAGCGCTATTATTTAGATTGAACCAAAGTTTGACGTTTTGGAGTGCTGGCGGCGTATCTGGAACAACATGGAATCAGTTGATGTGGGCAGCACCTTTTATTTTGGTGGCGCTTATCATTATGGTTAGTATGAGTAAACAGTTAACGATTTTAAATTTAGGTGAAACATTGGCTAGAGGCTTAGGACAGAATGTGGCGTTTACACGTGCTATCACTTTAATTTTATCTATGGTGATGGCTGGTGTAGCTGTTGCTATGGTAGGCCAAATTGCATTTGTTGGCTTGATGGTGCCACATATTGTGAGATATATAGTCGGTACAGACTACGCCCGTGTTATTCCACTCACAGCATTGGTTGGTGGCTTGTTGATGCTTGTGGCTGATACGGTTGCACGTATGTTAGGTGAAGCACCAGTTGGAGCTATTATTTCCTTTATAGGTGTACCTTACTTCTTGTATTTAGTTAAAAGAGGAGGTCGCTTCTCATGATAGATCCAAAACTGAGACATAAACAATGGTTAACAATGGTGATTCTGATCATACTTGTACTGCTAGCTTGTGCGTGGAGTATGACTTCAGGTGAGTATAAAATGTCGATAGGTACATTTTTCAAGACTTTAGTTGGTCAAGGCGCATATACCGATACATTGATATTAATGGAATTTAGAATGCCACGGATGATTATTACGATTTTAGCTGGTGCAGCATTAGCTATGAGTGGTGCGATTATCCAAAGTGTTACCAAGAACCCATTAGCTGAGCCAGGTATATTAGGAATTAATGCAGGTAGTGGTTTCGCCATAGCGCTATTTATGGTTATAGGAAATGTAGATGCTGGAAATTTTGTCTACGTACTACCAATCGTAAGCATGATTGGTGGCATCTTAACAGCATTTATCATCTTCTCATTTAGTTATAATAAAGGCGAAGGAATTACACCTGCAAGTATGGTACTTGTTGGGGTAGGTATGGCTACTGCGTTAAGTGGTGGTTCAATGACTTTAATGTCCACATTTGATGAAGCTCAGTCAGAGTTTATTGCATCTTGGCTTGCCGGTAATATATGGGGAGATGAATGGGCATTTGTCATTGCATTTATACCATGGGTTCTCATATTGATTCCATTTTTATTATTTAAGTCTAATGTTTTAAATTTATTAAATACACATCAACATATAGCTCAAGGTGTAGGTGTAAAAATTGGCAGAGAACGCATCGTATTATTGCTTGTTGCAGTTATATTATCTTCTACTGCTGTTTCGGTAGCTGGTTCAATTGGCTTTATTGGCTTATTAGGACCACATATTGCTAAATCGATTGTTGGTCCAAGACACCAACTCTTTCTACCTATTTCAATATTAATAGGTGCATTTTTACTTGTGTTAGCAGATACGTTAGGACAAGTGATATTACAACCTTCAGGTATCCCAGCTGGGATTGTGGTCGCAATCATTGGTGCACCTTATTTCTTATATTTAATGTATAAAACCAAATCAGTATAAATTAAATGAAAAAGGAGCTTGGGCATAATTATATGTCTCAAGCTTTTTTATTTAAATATTTTTGATAATAATTTCAAAAGAAATCATTATCAATTTTCATATATTAGCGTTTGCATTCATGTGTAGGGTATACTATAAATGAACATTCAAATTAGGAGGTCATCTCTATGAAAAAACTAATTAAAGATAAAACACAATTTTTAACAGATATGTTGGACGGACTTTCGTTAACGAATAATGAAATTGGAGTCATTGCAGATACTGTTGTTGTAAGAAAAGATAAGAAAAAGCAAGGCGTTGCTCTAGTTTCTGGTGGTGGAAGTGGTCACGAACCTGCACATGCTGGCTATGTAGCAGAAGGTATGCTCGACGCCGCTGTTTGTGGTGAAGTATTCACATCACCTACACCTGATAAAATTCTAAGTGCAATTAAAACAGTTGATAATGGAGACGGTGTTTTACTTATAGTGAAGAACTATGCTGGTGATGTTATGAATTTTGAAATGGCACAAGAAATGGCAGAGATGGAAGACATACAAGTGGCAACAGTCATTGTTAAGGACGATATTGCAGTAAGCGATGATGAAAAAAGAAGAGGCGTTGCTGGTACAGTATTAGCACATAAATATGCAGGTTATTTAGCAGACCAGGGTGAGTCATTAACTAACATTAAAGAAAAAGTAGACCAATTTTTACCAAGTGTTAAGACGTTGGGAATGGCTTTAACTGCGCCAATGGTACCGACAACTGGGCAATATGGATTTGATATTGAAAGTGATGAAATGGAAATCGGTGTAGGTATCCATGGAGAAAAAGGATTATCTAGAGAAAAAGTAGAAACTGTAGATCAAATTGTCGAACGATTAATTAAAGCTTTAATGGAAGAAGTAAGCTCAGAAAAACTTATCGTTATGGTGAATGGTATGGGTGCTACACCATTATCGGAACTTAATATAGCAGCAAAATATGTAGCAGAAAATTTCCAAGAGAAGCACATTGATGTTGTACATTGGTTTGTGGGAGATTATATGACTGCATTAGATATGCAGGGCTTATCCTTAACATTAGTCCCATATACTGAAGAAGTGTTAACAGCATTAACTCAGTCTACAGCAAGTCCTTACTTTAATTAATAGTTGATTAGTCATAGATACGATAAGGAGTTGAACGCAAATGAATGTAAGTGAATTAAAGGAAAGATTAATTAATTTAGTAGAAGTGTTTGAAGAAAAAGAAACATTATTAACAGAATTAGATCGAGCAATAGGCGATGGCGACCATGGTGTGAACATGGTTAGAGGATTTAAAGCATTACCAGAGAAAATAGATGATAGTTCCATGCAAAATTTATTGAAGTCTACAGGTATGACTTTGATGTCTAATATTGGTGGCGCTTCAGGTCCATTGTATGGTTTTAGTTTTGTGAAAATGTCTCAAGTTGTTGGTGATGAGTTAGACGCCACAAACTTAAAAGAAGTATTGAATTCTTTTTCTGAAGCGATTAAGCAAAGAGGTAAAGTTGAATTAAATGAAAAAACGATGTATGACGTTATAGAACGTGCAAATGAAGCGGTACAACAAGGCGAAACTTTAAATGCAGATGTACTACAAACATACGCAGACGAAACAAAAGATATCGTTGCTACAAAAGGAAGAGCATCGTATTTTAAAGAAGAATCGAAAGGTCACATTGACCCAGGTGCACAGAGTAGTGTTTATATATTAAACGCATTGATTGGAGATGAATAATTATGACGAAAATTGTAATTGTGAGTCATAGCGAAGATATTGCAAACGGTACAAAAGCATTATTGGAACAAATGGCAGGAGATGTTTCAATATTAATACAAGGTGGCGTTGAAGGTAAAATTGGAACATCTTACGATCATATTCAAGAAATGATTAATGATTTAGACGATGATGCACTTTGTTTCTATGATATTGGCTCCGCAGAAATGAACTTAGATTTAACTATTGAAATGTATGAAGGTAAGTATCAAGTAGTAAAAGTCGATGCACCAATTGTTGAAGGTAGTTTTACAGCTGCTGTTAAATTATCAGTAGGCGGTTCTATCGAAGAAATTGTCGAAGAATTGAAACGCAATTTCGGATAAAAATTCACTTGTTCATACCGATAGATTATTGATATAGGTTAGGTAATTATAATATTATAAGGTCTTCAATTAATATGGCAAAAAGATTCATTTTTATATGAATATATAAATGGTATGTGGTAGAATAGAACCTAACTGTTATAGAAATCTGGATACCTAGGAGGACATTGCCATGAAAGATTTAATACAAAAGCATGTCTTAAACGGCGAATTCGAGTCAGTAAAACGTTTAATGTCCCAGACAGATTTTATGGAATTTGAAGAGGCTTACATTTCAAGTGCACATGAAGTAGAAAGCGTCATGTTTTATACATGTATTTTAGATATGATGAAAGTAGAAGAAACTGCAGAAATGCATGATTTGGCTTTTCTATTATTAGTTTATCCATTAAGTGAATTACAAGGTGCATTGGATTCAGCTTATTATCATGCAGAATCATCCATAAAACTTACGGACAGTAAAGAAGTGAAAAGTTTATTACAAATGTTATTGTTACATGCAGTTCCCGAACCAGTCATTTCTGATAAGAAAGCATTTGATGTGTCTCGACAAATACTTAAATTAGATCCGTCTAATAGTGTTGCGCGTAATGTGCTTAAAGAAACGGCTAAACGTATGGATAATGTCGTTGTAGACTTCAATGAATTAAATCGCTATAAAAATGCACATTAATTAACATGCTTAGCAATAAAACATATTTAACCGAAAAGCTCAGTTTTTAATTGAGTTTTTCGGTTTTTAATTTTGTTTTTCTATAAAAATTTATTAATTATAATATACATAATAAATTTTCACTGAGATTATAGAAATACAGCGACGATTTAAATGCTATGACATGTAGTTAACTTGAAAGCAATAAAAAATCAAAAAAATTTAGAGTTTTAAAATGGTGATAATAAGTGTATGGTAAATGTATAAAAATTCAAAAACAAAAGCTTTAATCTGTTTTAAACCCGCTAATACAGAGTTTTAATTTATATTTAAAAATTAAAGTGAATTTTTAAATGTATGTAAATTCACTAGATGATTAGTGTAAAAAATAATTAATAGTGTTAATTTAAAATTTGTCGTGTTGCAAAATAATGACAGTGCGTTATAATAATTCAATGTGTTAACTTAAGAGGAGGTTATAAATCACATGGGCTTGAATAAAGAAGCTATAAAAATTGGTTTCGCTTATGTTGGTATCGTAGTAGGTGCTGGCTTTTCAACGGGACAAGAAGTAATGCAATTCTTTACTCCTTATGGGCTTTGGTCGTATCTAGGAGTTATTATATCAGGATTGATATTAGGGTTTGCAGGTCGACAAGTTGCTAAGATTGGTACTGCATTCGATGCACAAAATCATGAATCCACTTTAGATTATTTATTCGGTGGTGTATTTAGTAAGATTATTGATTATTTACTTATCTTCTTCTTATTTGGTATCTCAGTCACAATGATTGCAGGTGCAGGATCAACGTTTGAAGAAAGTTTTGGCATACCAACGTGGTTAGGTGCATTAATTATGGTGATTGCTATTTATATTACATTATTAATGGACTTTAACAAAATTGTACGTGCATTAGGTATGGTAACGCCATTCTTAATTATTTTAGTTGTTATCATTGCAATGTTTTACTTATTTAATGGAAATATTTCCTTTGCAGAAGTGAACAAAACAGTTCCAGAGGCGAGTATTTGGAAAGGTATTCTTTACGGTATTATTTATGGTGGATTAGCATTCGCGGTTGGTTTTAGTACAATTGTTGCAATCGGTGGCGATGCTTCTAAACGAAAAATATCTGGTGCAGGTGCGTTATTTGGTGGTGTTGTATACACAATATTACTAGCGCTTATCAACTTTGCATTACAATCAGAGTATCCAACAATTAAAGAGGCTTCGATTCCAACACTAACGTTAGCAAATGAAATTAATCCATGGATTGGTTTGGTATTATCGATTATTATGTTAGCAGTTATGTACAATACAATTCTTGGTTTAACGTATTCGTTTGCTGCAAGATTTACAGAGCCATATAGTAAAAATTATCATGTGTTTATAGTTGCAATGGTGCTCGTAGCTTATGCATTAAGTTTCGTAGGTTTCGCAGATTTAATTAACTTCTTATATCCAATCATGGGTGTAATTGGCTTAGTTGTAGTTATTGCAGTACTTATTAAATACTATTCAAGAAAAAATCAAAATAAAGATCACATAGCGTAATTGTGATGAAATAAAGTATATAAATAAAATCAGGATATAAATCCTAGATTTAATAAATGGCTGTTAGAATCCTATTGGATATCTAGTAGCCATTTTTTGTTTTAAAATATGATATTAACTTATATAGAGAAAATTTTATAATTATTAATGGTAGTTTATTAATTTGGTTTTAAAATAAAGAAAATAGCAGTTTTGTCTAATATAATCGTTCAAATAAATACTACTACGTACTAATTAATTATGATACAATGCATGCGAAAGGGAAGGTCGAGCATGAAGAAAAAACATAAATGGACAATTATCGCTATTGTTGTTTTTGTTATCGTTGCAATTGTGATTGCAATATTACTAAAGCAACAATATGACCGACAAAATGCCCAAGAATTTAAAGAAAAAGTACAAATTAATAATGAAAATGTAAATGCATTTACTAATATAACTTATAGTAGTGGGATACCCAATAGCCGCTTAGATATTTTAACACCTACTGAATTAGATCAAGATAATAAATTGCCTGTCATTTTTTGGTTACATGGTGGAGGATTTATTGCAGGAGATAAACAATATAAAAACCCGTTATTATCAAAATTTGCTGAACAGGGTTATATTGTAGTGAATATTAATTATGCACTTGCACCTGACTATAAATACCCGACACAGTTAAAACAAATTGATCGCGCAGTTCAGTTTATCAAACAGAACAAACATGAGTTACCTATAGATTTTGATCAAGTTGTTTTCGGTGGTGATTCAGCAGGTGCCCAATTATCCAGTCAATTTACAGCTATCCAAACAAATGAATCATTACGAGAAGATATGGAGTTTAATCAACAATTTGAACCAGATCAAATCAAAGCAGCAATCTTTTTTGGTGGCTTTTATGATATGAAAACCGTGAAAGAAACAGAATTTCCAAGAATACAGCTCTTTATGGAGAGTTACACTGGTAAGAGAGATTGGGAACAACAATTTAAATATATCAGTGAAATGTCTACGATAAACCAAGTGACAAAAGATTATCCACCAACATTTTTATCAGTAGGGGATGCAGATCCATTTTATAGTCAAAATATTGATTTTTATAAAAAACTAAAAGAAAAAGATGTTCCAGTGGATAAACTGTTTTATGATGGATCACATAATTTAAGACATCAATACCAATTTCATATGCAATTACCAGAGTCACAGCAAAATATGAAAGATACGTTGAGTTTCTTAAGTAGAAACACAAGTGCTTCTGGTGTAGAGAGGGAATTAAAACCTGAATCAAAAAATCCTGATGGGGTTCAATTGAATCCTTACTAATGTGTTAAGTTAGCTCGAAGTAATAAAGTTATATAAATAAATTCAAAAAACAGCTTATAGATCTCCTGTAATGGATACTATAAGCTGTTTTTAGTTCTAGTCTTCTTTGTCAGACTTAATTCATATAACGAAATGTTATTAGAAAAATTAGATTTCTGTTCTATTCCAATTTATTAATTTATAATTAAACTATAATAGTGAAACGTTTAATATATAAACATTGAGGTAGACTAAAGTAATAACTTAGACATTATATATTTATTGAAATAACGTCCATCGATATAAAGTTTATCTCGAAGTTCGCCGTCAATCTGATATCCAGCAGCTTTAAATAAAGCTACTGCTGTTTCATTTTCAGGGACTACAGAAACTTCGATTCGGCGAATGTTATGGTTTAAACACCACGCTTCAATAGAATTAATAAGTGATTGACCAAGTCCTTTTTCTCGATAGTGTCTAATAACACCCATGGAAAAATTGGCTTCATGACGTGTACGTTCAAATTTTTCAGTTGTTACGATTGAAAACCCAACAAGTTCACCATTATTTTCGGCAACATATATTGCATTGGACGGTGATGTTATATAATGTTCCAAGTTTGAAACAGCATCACTGTTAGATGGAGCATACTCACCAGGATTATATATTAAATATTCAGATTCATCATAGATAGTAGTTAATAATTTTACAAATGGATCTATATCATTGATACCAATTTCACGAATTTGATGAACCATAAGTGTCCACTCCTTATTTCTATTTTGCTGATACTCAGTTATAGTATAACTTAACATCATTAGCATGATTTTACTAGGAGATATTTGAATTGGGCCAAATTAATATAAAGGAAGTATAACTATGAAACCTAATATTTTATTAGCAGGTGTAACAGGCTATATAGGAAAAAACTTAATACAATCCATTAAAGATGACGCAACGCTTTTTACGATGTCGAAATATCCTAAAGAAGATGAGTTTCAAGAAGTAACATGGTTAAAAAAAGATATTTATAATTATAATGATGTCCTTGAGTCAATGGAAGGTATGGATATGGCCATCTATTATTTAGATCCAACCAAGCATTCAGCAAAGCTGACAAAAGCAACAGCTAGAGATATGAATTTAATTGCTGCTGATAATTTTGGGCGTGCGTCGGCTAAAAAAGGAATTAAAAAAATCATTTATATTAGTGGTAGTCGCTTTGATAATGAGTCGATAGAGCGATTGTCAGCGTATGGAACGCCAGTCGAAAAAACAGAAGTAAAAGTTTCTCGACCTCATGTTGCAGTGGAGTTACAAGTTTCAAAGTATGATGATGTACGCCGTGCACTTAATGTACAACTGCCAATGAACTGGACCTTAAATCAGATGGTGGAGTATTATTTTGATTGGTTAAATAAAACTAAAGGAACGATGCTACATACTTATAATGAGGGCGATAATTTTGTTGTTTATATAAAAGATAAACGCAATCCAATACTTGTACTTCATAAAACGATAACAGAAAGTGATATGATTACATTGAATTTAGTAGGTGGATCGATAGTGAAACCGAATTTAACGAAACAAGGAAAGTTAGAATTTCGAAAACTGGAAGGTACACAAACTGTAATTGTTCATTTATATGATTATATTCCTAAACTCATTTGGCCGGCGTATTACTTGTTCCAATCGCCATTTCAAGATTTGATGATGAGAGGATTTGAAATAGATTGTCGTATTAAGCATTTCAATGGTCGTATACAGTCAGGAGAAGAAATAAAATATACTAAATAATTGAAAAGGTGATCATGTGGACATTTTATTAGTAGAAGATGATATGACATTATTTAAAGAACTGAGCGAAGAATTAGAGCAATGGGACTTTCAAGTGCATGGCATCAGTGATTTTAATGATGTTATGTCAAAGTTTGAAGCAGTGAATGCTGCAATTGTAATTATGGATGTTAAATTGCCTAAGTATGATGGTTTTTATTGGACTCGAAAAATTAGAGAGGTCTCCAATACACCTATTCTTTTCTTATCTTCACGCGACAATCCAATGGATCAAGTTATGAGTATGGAATTAGGCGCAGATGACTATGTCCAAAAACCATTTAATACGAGTGTACTTATTGCCAAACTACAAGCTATATATAGACGTGTTTATCAATTCAGTATTGAGGAGAAGCGTGTATTGTCTTGGCAAGAAACGACTTTAGATTTATCTAAAGACAGCATTAGTAAAGGTGATGCTCAAATCTATTTATCTAAGACTGAAATGGTTATTTTAGAAATGCTAGTGAAAAAGCAAAATCAAATCGTTACTAGAGATACTTTGATTACAGCATTGTGGGATGATGAAGCATTTGTAAGTGATAACACGTTAACTGTAAACGTGAATCGTTTAAGAAAAAAATTAGCTGATATTGATATGAATGATGCGATTGAAACTAAAATAGGCAAAGGGTATATGGCGCATGGCTAACATTAAATGGTTATTAATTTTCCTTCGTTCTCGATTAAATTGGATACTTTGGCTCATATTATTACATTTCATTTTTCTATTTATCGCATATTTAGATTACGATATCAGTGTAAGTAGTATTTTTTATATTATTATTTTGAATTTAGGAATCTCAGTGATTTTTTTGTTATATACATATATAAAGGAAGTAAAATTTTTCAAACACTTGTACAATAACATCGAGCCTGAAGAACTAAAACATAAATCTCTTGCTGATACTCCCTTTCAACAAGAGATGGTAAATTATTTATATAATCAAATTACTAGTCAGAAAAGGTTAGTTACAACTCAAAAACAACAAATTCAAACAACTGAAGCGTCATTAACTGATTTTGTGCATGACATTAAGACACCAGTAACAGCAATGAAGCTACTTATTGAAAAAGAGCGAGATGTAGAGAGAAAATACGCCTTGCTTTATGAGTGGTCGAGAATTAATGGAATGTTAGACAGACAATTATTTTTAACGAGATTAGAGTTTCAAAATAATGATTTATACTTTGAACATGTAGCATTAAAACGTCTTATTATAGAAGAAATACAAATCACAAGGTATATTAGTCAATCTAAAGGCATTGATTACGATCTTGATTTTGAAGCGGACTACGATGTCTATACAGATACAAAATGGTGTCGGATGATGATAAGACAAATTTTATCTAATGCCATCAAATATAGTGAGGATAGTACAATTCACATTAAAGCCCATATAGTTAATAAACATATAACACTTGAAATTATAGATGAAGGTAGAGGAATTAGTAAGAAAGATTTGTCGAGAATTTACGATAAAGGATTTACTTCCACTGCTTACCGTAATGAGACTACTTCATCGGGCATTGGTTTATATTTAGTAGGTAACGTTAAAGACAAATTAGGAATACGAGTAGATATCACTTCCGAAGAACAAATAGGAACAAAGGCTACATTTATGTTTCCTAATCAAAATGAACTTATTGCAAGACTATCTGAAAAGCATTGATAAAGTCTTACGGCTTTTGGAAGTAATTTGTGTACACTTTCCGTCAGCACAGTCTCATCTGGGAGTCTTCGACTAGTGCTTTATTAACTAAGATGGACTTGAGCCCAATCACTTCCATTTTCAAAGAAAAGAATACAATTAATCGTAATTGTCCTTGTTCTGAAGCATTGAAGTTTTTTAACTTTCAATGCTTTTTTATTATGAATATAAAACGTTAATTATGGAATTCGCCAATTTGAAATGGGGACTATAATATATTTTACAAGATTATATTTTAAAAGAATATTTTATTCTTACAAGTTCTAAATGTTAAGAGATTGTAAATTTAATTGTGGAATTGTAAATTTTGTGCTATTTTCATATAAGGACAAATCAACATTTGCGAGATTTTTTAACCGGTATAGAAGCAAAGACTCATTTTCATGAAGGTAAGGGCACATTAAGTAATGAAATGATGAGTGAATTGTAAATCTTGCCAATTTTAATTTGTCTTAAAAGAGTTTTGATTTTTTAAATTTATTGAAGCTGATTGGAAACAGTCGCTGTAAATGGAGGATTTTTTGGATGTTTAACAAGAAAAAAGATAAGTTCATGGTGCAACTTGAAGAAATGGTCTTTAACTTAGATCGAGCTGCAATTGAGTTTGGGAAAATGGATTTTAATACGCACTTAGATCTGAAAGCTTATTCAGACAATATTAAAAAATATGAATCACACGGTGATGAATTAATGCATCAAGTGATTTCCGATTTAAACCAGACCTTCATCACACCAATTGAACGTGAGGATATCCTTTCATTATGTAATGCAATTGATGATGTTTTAGATGCAATAGAAGAAACGTCAGCGATGTTTGAAATGTATTCAATTGAATATACAGATGAATATATGGCTGAATTTGTTGATAATATCCAAAAAGCTATTGCAGAAATGAAATTAGCTGTTGGTTTACTCGTTGATAAAAAATTATCTCATATGCGTATTCATTCTATTAATATTAAAGAATTTGAAACAAATTGTGATGGCATTTTACGTCAATCAATCAAACACATTTTTAACAGTGAAACAGATCCAATAACGCTTATTAAAATAAAAGAAATTTATGAAAGCATGGAAGAAATTGCAGATAAATGTCAAGCTGTAGCGAATAACTTTGAAACTATAATTATGAAAAATAGCTAAGGAGTCCTAACTAATGGAATATATTTTAATCATCACAGTAGCTATTGTTATTTTTTCACTTATCTTTGACTTTATCAATGGTTTTCATGATACAGCCAATGCTGTCGCTACTGCTGTTTCAACTCGTGCATTAACGCCTAGAACTGCTATTATATTAGCATCAGTTATGAACTTTATTGGTGCATTAGCTTTTACTGGAGTTGCAGGTACAATAACTAAAGATATTGTAGACCCATTTAAATTAGAAAATGGGCTTGTTGTGGTGCTGTCGGCTATCATTGCAGCGATTTTTTGGAACTTGCTTACTTGGTTTTATGGTATACCGAGTTCATCTTCGCATGCGTTAATTGGTTCCATTGCAGGTGCAGCTATCGCATCTCAGGGGTCATTTGCCGTATTACACTATGAAGGTTTTACAAAAATCATTGCTGTTTTACTTATATCACCAGTAATTGCTTTTTGTGTAGGTTTCATTATGTATTCAATTGTTAAAGTCGTATTTAAAAATGCAAACTTAACAAAAACAAATAGAAACTTTAGATTCTTCCAAATTTTCACAGCGTCGTTACAATCATTTTCACATGGTACCAACGATGCTCAAAAATCAATGGGTATTATTACATTAGCTTTAATCGTAGCTAACTTACAACCAAGTGGTACTGTTGAACCACAATTGTGGGTTAAAATTGCCTGTGCTACTGCTATGGGGTTAGGGACAGCTGTTGGTGGTTGGAAAATCATTAAAACAGTTGGTGGCAATATAATGAAAATTCGTCCGGCTAATGGTGCTGCGGCAGATTTATCATCTGCTTTAACAATCTTTGTAGCATCTTCATTACATTTTCCGTTATCAACGACACATGTTGTTTCTTCATCTATTCTAGGTGTAGGTTCATCTAATCGTATTAAAGGTGTGAAATGGAATACTGCACAACGTATGATTGTTACATGGGTTATTACAATGCCGATTTCTGCAATTGTTGCTGCCCTTGTATATTTCGTTGTGAATATCTTCCTGTAAGTAGGCATGGTATAGCATGATTAGCGTTTGAAATAATAAAAGAGTTTGGACGTGATTGTCTATTCTCAAAAATAGGAACACCAAATTATTACTTTTTATAATTTGGTGTTCCTTATTTATTGACATCAGTGGCGTTGTTATGAGCATTTTATAAGTTATATTAACAAGAGGTAGTAAAGATATTTGTACGCTCATAAGACGACTGAGTGAGCTTATGAATGATATTATATGTAATTTTCTTTAAAATTTTTCAAATTAAAAAGCAGTTAGAGTTCTAAAGAGAAGTCTAACTGCTTTTTATTCAATATTATATTCATAGATTAATGAATATAATTATAGCTTGAAGCTTGTGAAGCTGGGATTGTACGATAATCCACTGTCCCTGGTGCTGTATTATAATTCATTTCTGAAATTAAAATACTACCATCTGGATTAACTTGTTCTACATAAGCCACGTGACCAATAGGGCCTTCGTAATTTTGCATAATTGAACCAACGCTTGGTGTATTATTTACAGTATAACCATCTGCTGCTGCATTGTTTGCCCAATGATCAGCGTTCCACCAATATGTGCTGATTGGTTTGCCAGTCTCAGCTCTACGATTGAATACGTGCCACGTACATTGACCCCAATCGTATAGATTAGCATCACTTGCTGATGAACTACCTGTATTTGGATTTGGTGTTGTTGTACCACCAGAACCGCCAGAACCACCAGTTGCACCTGGAATTGTTAACGTTTGATTAGGATAGATTATGTATCCACTCAAATTGTTTGCTGATATAAGTTCATCTACTGAAACACCATAATTATTGGCAATGATGTTTAGTGACTCACCAGATTCTACAGTATGCGTTGAACCACCAGATGATTGTGAAGAAGAGTTTGAACTTGAGCCTTGCTCTTGTGAACCACTTCCACCAATTTCAATAACTTGTCCCGGAAATACGATATTGTTATTGATATCATTACTTTGTTTGATTTCATCTACTGATACACCGTATTGTTGTGAAATTGTCCAAAGTGACTCACCAGATTTTACTGTGTGTTGTGTTGATGCATCGGCTTCATGATTGGAAATAACCGCTGCAGCGCCTGAAGCAGCGGTTACTGCAAATGCTAACTTTTTCAAAAAGAACTCCTCCTTCAATTCCTATATATCCCAAAAGCAGATATGTATTAAATATATGTGATAGTTTCTTTAATCTCAATTCACGTTCCATACTATCAAAAATCAGGTGTTTTGTGGGTGTTGTTATAAAGATGTAATATTATTAACATTTGAGTAC